>JAQXKO010000019.1 GCA_029010495.1 Clostridiales bacterium
AATTCCTTTGATATTACCTTATTCTTATCATCGCATTTATCAAAGACCTTGTCAACAAGTAATTTGTCTGCAAAGTAAAGTTTTAATGAAAGAGCCTCGTCATCTGCATTGCCGTCAAGACATACATATGAAATTCGTATGGCTTTCGGAGCCACCTCATATGTAATATCCCTGTATTCGGCAGTATAAGCTCCGCCCTCAAGTGATTGCATATACTTGACCGAATCTGCGGTATTGTTAAGATAACAGTTATCATATTCATCATATCTGTGTGCTGTAATCTTTTTGTATGCAATTCGCTCTGACGGCTCAACTCCGTTAATTGCACATATTGCACATACATTTAAGCTGTCTGAGGAACCGCCTGCATAAAACTCATAAATACCTGTTTCCACAATTTTTTCTTCTCGGATAACATCATAATATGACATATCCTCCTTAGGCACGGTAAACTTCACAACCTTCTTCTCGCCCGGCTTAAAGAACAGTCTCTTAAAGCCTACAAGCTTTCTTATTGGCTGCGCTACCCTGAGGCCCGATGCCTCCACGTAGAGCTGTACAACCTCATCAGATGCGACATTGCCGGTATTGGTTACCTCAACGGTAAATACAGGTACTCCGTTCTCAGGTGCGAAGCGCATCTTATCATATCTGAAGGTTGTGTAGGAAAGACCGAAGCCAAAGGCAAATAACGGTTTATCTTCACAATACATATATGTACGCTTTGTCTTTCTTATATCATATTTTTCAATATCAGGAAGAACCGTTTTTCTTGAATACCACGTCTGATTGAGTCTTCCGGCCGGTGATACGGCGCCGGTGACCACATCAGCCAGACCGCTTCCGAGTGCCTGGTTTCCTGATGCAGTAAGCAGAATACCCTTAACAAGCTCAAGCTCATCCTCAAGATAATACGGATAATTTGAAACAAGAATCATGCCCGTATTTTCATTGACCTCTGCACACGCCCTGATAAGCTTTTTCTGAGCAGGGATAAACTCCAAATCTTCTCTGTCTATACATTCCCTTGCATTAACCAAAGGATTGCAGCCGACACACATTATTACCTTATCGGCATCAGCCGCAAGCTCTCTTGCCCTGTCTGTGCCGCGGGATACTGTTTCTATTTCAAATCTGTGACTGTCAGGAGCATTATAATCCTGCGCTCCGACAGGTCTTCTCTTTTCAAAGGAGAAAGGACCTACACCGTCACATGCAAGCTCACCGTTATTTACAAATATTCTGTTACCGTTCCAGGAATTAATTGTATACTGACCGTTACCGATATCCCTAAAATCAAAATCCTCTCTGACAAACCAGTCATAAGCTTCCTTCTTAAGTGTAAACACCCTTCCGCCGTCTGCACGAAGATAATATCCATCCTGTGTAATAAGGTGTACATGACCGTTTCCCCAGTCATTCATACTGAACACAGTTGCCTCGCCGGAATTGTCGGTAATAACCGCATTGCCGTCCTTTAATGTTACATACCCGGACGAAGTTTTAATTTTTATAAAATCATAGCCATTATCAGTTACTATATTTTTGAACTTTTTCTTAAGCCCCTGATAAATGGTTTCTCTTCTAGGAGGAAGAGTTCCGTACCAGTCATTATACCAGTTGTCGGCCCATGTTCCGATAAGTGCTACCTTTGTCTTTTTATCTATCGGATAAAAGCCGTCATTCTTTAAAAGAACGCAGGCCTTTGTCTGAACCTCCTTTGCGAGACGTCTGTGAATGTCACAGTCAATAACAGCAGGCTTCACTCCGGAATAAGGAGTCGTACCGAAGGCATCAAACATACCGAGTCTTATTCGGGTGGCAAAGCTTCTTTTTATGGCTGTGTCAATAAGCTCTTCCGTAAGCTTACCCTCATCATATGCCTTCTTTGCGACCTCATAAATAAGTTCCTCATTTTCCGTCTGGCAGTCTACTCCGGCCTTCATGGATGCCACAAGCACATCAGTAAGGTCACCCATATAATTATGGTATTTAACAGTGCCTTCAAAATCAGATGCGTCAGTGACCACATGACCGTCAAAGCCATATCTGTCGCGAAGTTCTGTCTGGAGCTCAAAATTAAGATTGCACGGAAGACCGTTAATTGCATTGTATGCAGTCATAACACCGCAGGCATGCGCCTTTTCGATACACTGCTTAAATGGTTCAAGATAATACTCAAGCTTATTTCTTGCATCAACGGAGGACGAAGCGGTATTCCTTGTCGCCTCTGTATTGTTGGCGTAGAAATGCTTAAGTGTACAGCCTGCCAGAATATAAAACGGATCATCGCCCTGCATACCTTTTATGTATGCGGAAGCCATATGTCCCGTAAGATAAGGATCCTCACCATAGCCCTCTTCATTGCGTCCCCAGCGCGGATCGCGCTCCATATCTACGGTTGGCGCCCATCTGCTGATGCCGCCCATACCCATATTGTAAACAGCTCTTGCTTCATACCCTACAACACGTCCGGTTTTCTTCAAAAGCTCCTCGTCAAATGTCTGAGAAAGTCCTATCGGCTGTGTGAACGCCGTAGTATGCACAGGCTTCTTACCTTCTGCGGCTGCCTGGTCATGACGGGCATCAACACCATGCGCAGCCTCGCCGCCCACACCCATATTCCTGTTAATTCCCAGTCTCGGAATATCCGGACAGGTTGTAGTCAGCATATGAAGCTTTTCATCAAGGGTAAGCTCTTTCACAAGATAATTAAGCCTTACCTCAAGGTCTTTAGTTTCATCCCATAATATTGTATTCTGATATTTCATTGCAATTAATGCCCCCAAAATATTAATTATTACAGCTCATCAATAAGGTTAATACGTCTTATATGACGCTCACCCTCACTAAATGATGTATTTAGAAATGTCTCAACTATTTTATCAGCCTCTTCCTCTGATACACACTTTGCTCCCATGGCAAGCATATTTGCATTATTGTGCTCTCTTGTAAGTCTTGCTGTCATTTCATTATGACATAATCCGCATCTGATTCCCTTATATCTGTTGGCGGCAATCGAAATACCTATACCTGTTGAACAGATTAATATGCCGGCGCTGCATTCGCCCGACAGAACAGCCTCTGCCGCCTTCTTTGCAAATATAGGGTAATCACATGAATCAGTACTGTAGGTTCCGCAATCCTTATATTCAATTTTGTTTTTATCAAGATATGCCTTTACATGCTGCATAAGCCCATATCCGCCATGATCACAACCGAGAGATATCATAACATCCTCCTTAAAATGATAAAATCAAACATCAATAATATTGTAGCCGCAGGCCTTAACAAGCCTGTTCATAATTGCCTGACCGATGCCCGGCGAGAAGAAGCATTCACCGAAAATATATTCCGCTCCAAGCTCATCGAAGCTTCTTAATACCTCAAACAGATGCCTTGCAATCTCTTCCTCATCAGTTCTTCTTCCCAGACTTTTGATGAAATCCGCCTGATAAAAATCCCTGCTCTCCTCTGTGGCAAGCACGGCAACCCTTTTACCGCCCTTCTTCTTAACTGCAATCTCTTCATTAATTCTTGAAATGACCCTGTCGGGCTCACCTCTGAATATTATAAGCTCACCCTTGGGCGCATAATGTCTGTACTTCATACCGGGAGCCTTTGCAACCATGCTTTCCGGTTTAGCCGTTGCTATTACTACAGGATCAAACTCGCAGTCAGGTACTGCCCTTCTTATCTCATCAATGGTAATATAACCCGGTCTTAAAATAAGCGGTTTATCTGACGACATATCGATTATCGTAGACTCAAGACCTATCTTCACGGGTCCGCCGTCAATTATCAGCGGAATTTTTCCTGCCAGATCCTCAAAGCAGTGCTCTGCCCTTGTTGTGCTCGGTCTTCCCGAAGCATTGGCGCTCGGAGCAGCCACATAAACACCCGAGCGTCTTATAAGCTCTCCTGCAATTTCATCGGAAGGCAGACGGACTGCCACGGTATCAAGACCTCCCGTTGTTTCCTTCGGGATTATGTCCGACTTTTTTACAATAATGGTAAGCGGTCCCGGCCAGAACATATCCATAAGTGTCTGAACCGATTCCGGAACCTCCCTGCCGATTTTATATATATCTGCCTTTTCGGCAATATGGACTATCAGAGGATTATCACTCGGACGCCCCTTTGCGCTGTAAATTTTCTTTGATGCCTCAGGGTCAAGTGCATTGCCTCCGAGGCCGTATACCGTTTCGGTCGGGAAAGCCACAAGCTCTCCGTTCCTTAAAAGCCTTGCAGCCTCGTCAAGCTCACTGCCGTCAAAATCCGTCCTGTTAATTTTAATTATCTTTGTATTATATGAATCCATATTTATTATCTGTCACACATAGGTATATATTCATCATGAGTTCCGACATATTTATATGCAGGTCTGATAATCTTACCGTTGTTAATGATTTCCTCAAGTCTGTGTGCACACCAGCCAGAAATACGTGAAATGGCAAAAAGCGGTGTAAACATTCCGCTCGGAATCTGAAGCATATCATATACAAGACCGCTGTAGAAATCTACATTTGCACAAATAGGCTTAAACGTTCTTCTGTTCTCCACGATAACCTTCTTTGCCGTTCTTTCAACAAGGTCATAGAAATTATACTCATCCATTCTGCCCTTTTCCATGGCGAGCTTTCTGGCATAATCCTTAAGAATTACCTCACGAGGGTCAGAAAGAGTATAAACCGCGTGACCCATACCGTAAATCAATCCTCTTCCGTCAAATGCCTGCTTATTCAATATTTTCCTGAGATAATCAGCAATCTGCTCCTCGCTTGTCCAGTCCTTAACCTCCTTCATCATCTCCTCGAACATAGCCCTCGCCTTGAGATTTGCACCGCCGTGACGAGGTCCCTTAAGAGAAGAAAGACCTGCTGCAATTGCAGAATACGTATCGGTGCCCGAAGAAGTAACAACATGTGTCGTAAATGTCGAGTTATTACCGCCGCCATGCTCAGCATGAAGCACAAGTGCCACATCAAGAACCTTTGCCTCAAGCTCTGTGTATTCACCGCTTGGTCTTAACATTGCAAGAATATTTTCTGCGATAGACTTTTCGGGATCAGGATTTCTCAGCATAAGTGAGCTCTGCTTATTAATATGCTGGTCTGCCCAATATGAATATGCGGAAATTACGGGAAGCTTTGCAATCAGATTAATCGACTGTAAAAGTACATTCGAAACCGAAATATCCTCCGGATTGGCATCATACGAATAAAGCGTGAGCACACTTCTCTGGAGTGCGTTCATAATATTCTCACTCGGAGCTTTCATAATTACGTCGCGCGAGAATTTTCTTGAAATATCCATCTGCGAATGGATAATCGAGTTAAATTCCTTAAGCTGAAGCTCATTAGGAAGCTGGCCGAAAAGGAGAAGATATGAAGCCTCCTCAAATGCACAGCGTCTGCCGTTTAATCCCTTAATAAAATCCATTACATTAATTCCGTGATAGTAAAGACGGCCTTCAGCAGGAATCTTAACGCCTCCAACCGTATCATAAGCCTCTACATCGGAAATCTCAGTCAGACCTGTTAACACGCCTTTACCATTACTGTCTCTGAGACCTCTTTTTACGTCATACTCAAGATAAAGATTCTGATCTATCTCGCCTGACACCATACAGTCCTTCAACAAAATATTAAAAAGTGACTCCTGCTCAGGCATTAAGTCCATCATTGTCTTTGCCATTTTCACTACCTCCGTTTATTTTAATAATCAGGATATTGTCGTAAGGTCAGATTACTCCTCCGACAAATAAAAACTTATTAACAAGCTCCCGTCATCTCTTTTAAAAAATACATGATTATTATAAAAAAGACGTTGCTTTCTGGCAACGTCCTCATTAACCAAATTAATAGCATTACTGATCATTTGAATGAAAAAGATTTCTCCACTCCAAATCACCATGACTGACACCCTTTATAAGCATTTCTGCAGTAGCAATATTTGTTGCCAGAGGTATGCTGTAAGTGTCACACAAAGGAATAACCTTATTAAAGAGGTTTTCATAATTAGAAACCTTTGTGACATCTCTGAGGAAAATCACCATATCCAATTGATTCTGCTCGATCATTGTTGCTATCTGTTGTTCTCCTCCGAGAGTACCTGATAAAAACTTATGAATATGAAGATTTGTTGCTTCTTCTATCACACGTCCGGTCACACCGGTCGAATACAAATCATGTTTGCTTAATATGCCCTTATAAGCAATACAAAGATTCTGCATAAGTATCTTTCGAGCATCATCCGCTATCAGCCCAATATTCATAAAATACCTCCGTTCCAATATCTAAATGTGAAAAGCATCACTAAAACCCATATCCCCACAATATATCATATATATAATAATAGAGTACAACATTTACGGAAATTTTTCAATTATAAATTAACCGTTTTGAAGTTTTTTTGTATATTTTTTTGCTCCGTTATATATAATTTTGGCAATGCTGTTTTGAAAATCCTCATCAAGAAGTTTCTTTTCATCAGAAGGGTTACTTAAAAAGCCGCATTCAACTATAACTATAGGCAGATTGGTATGGGTAAACAGAAAATAATCCCTGTTTGGCTTAATGCTTCTTTCACCGCATAATTTACTGTCGTTGAGCTCCTTCTGAATAATTTCCGCAAGGCTCTTACTCTCGCCGGCGCCGGTATCATAAAAAACCTGCGCCCCGTATACGGCTGCATCCGGAAAGCTGTTCTGATGAATGGATATCGTAAACATCGCTTCACTGTCATTTATTATGTCAGCCCTGTTTGTAAGATCCTCGACCTTGCCGTATTTGCCGGTACAGACAGCCTCATCCTTATCCCTTGTAAGTACCACCTTATAGCCGTCTGCCTCAAACAGTCTTCTGAGCTTTAGTGCCAGCAAAAGATTAATATCCTTTTCCTTTGTACCGTTTTCCGATATTTTCCCGGGGTCAACGCCCCCATGACCGGCATCAATTACTATTGTTCCGAGATTAACGGAATAATACTCGCTTCGCCCATCCTCAAAGTAAAATGTTACGACAGGAGAATTACAGCTGTCGCCTGCCCCTTCAAGCCTGTCATCATCATGATATCTGATTATAAGCAGCGAGAAAATCATAAGCAGACCTGCAATACCTGTTAAAACGGCTTTGATTTTATAAGAAAAAGCTTTCTTCATACCAAAAAAACATTTTTCTTAAATATTATTCCTCTTCATTCTCCAATATGCCTGCACACTTTACGGGAATACCGTTGATTTCCACATCATTATCAAGCGGAATAACAATGCATCTTCTGCCGTCCACCATTCTTGTTTCAAGTAAATCGGTGTTTTCGGCATTTACCTTTATTGTCATCGAAGGAGTTTTGACCTTAACGGCCTTTGTATCAATAATATTTGTAGCCATAAGTGAAGCCTTAGGTCCTATCTCCTCGTCAAATTTTTCCTCAAAAATCCTGCATTTTTCCTCAGGAACGCCACATGATTCAAGAACCTTTACAACAGACACCTTATCAAGCATGACAGGCTCCGGCTCATCCTTGGACTCCTCCACCAGCTCACTGACCTTTTCATTAATCGTCCTTACAACGTCAAAATCACATGTTTCTCCAAGTGACTCAGTTACAATTGACTTAAAGCTTTCCTTCTGACTGCCTGCCGTAAGTACGGGAACCACGCCAAGAACAGAATCGATAAAAGGCGTATTAATCTTTTCTGCCTGCTTTGTATAATAAAGAATTTCATGAATATCGGGATGTCTGTCATTAAACGCCGGAAACAGGAAGCCGTTTACAGGCGCAAGAGCGATCCAGTCCCTGTCCTTTGCAGTAAATACTCCCTTTTCATTATCGTAGGACAGAGCCGCCTTTTCAAGCTCGACAGGACAAATGGCACATAAAATATGAGAATACACTTCTTCTGAAGCATCCTCCAATTCAATACCGTCTGCCGAAATTCCCGGGATATCATAATTAGAATGAATTAATAGAATAAGATAATTTCCCGTATATTCATAATTATCTATAACCTTTTTATAAAATTCTTCAAGCAGGGATTCATCCTTAAGCTCGGAATCCCTGAGTCTGTTAATAAAATGCTGTGTGCCGCCCTCAAACTCACTTTCAAGTGGGAACTGCATATTTATCAGGTTCCTGCCCACACTGCCCGAAAGACACTTTGCAAATATTTCAAAATATTTAAATGTTTCTTCTTCCGGCAGACATAAAAAGGAATCGGAAAGGGTGGCTATTATTTCCTTTTCGCCGCCTACATAACAGCCCGTAATCTTAGAGATGGCTGTGTTGGCATGAGTAAACTGTTTTCTTATCTCCGCAATCTCTTTTTTAACCATCAATAGCCTCCGACTAACCCTTAAAAATCATCATTTAAAACATTCACGCCTTCGCCGGCTTCGCTGTTCAGACCTTCAAGAAGACTGTCAAGTGATATTTTGTAAGGATGTGTATATGCATCTATAAGGATATCAAATGCATCAGGCATATTATCGCAAATCTGTACAATCTGTGCTACCGGAATTCTTACAAAAGACTGCTCACTTGCCGCTGCAGAGCTTGCAAACTCAAATTCTCTCGTAAACCACGGCATAACCTTCTCGCCTGTTTCTCTGTGAATTAACAGCTGAGGTGAGAAAGACATATTGTTCGACGGTCTCACCGGACGTCCTGCCTTAATATCGGAGGCGATTCTTCTGTTTTCAGCCTCCGTAAAATTAAAGTTAACCGGAACATAAACATGCGCATCCTTTAATGCATTTATTAATACATTATAATTCTGCTGATTCGGATTATCATGCTGACGCTCCACCATAAAAGACAGCATTGTTTCCCTGTCTCTTTCCTGCTCCGAAAGTTCAAATCTTAATTTTGTACCCATTTCCATGGTTTTATTCTCCTTTTATTAAAATACGCCAGCACAGAGCCGGCGTATAAAATTATTCTAAATCATACTGTTTATTGTAACGACCCAGCTTGAGTCTTTCCGTGACAATTTCTTTTGTCAGAGGCTTGTCAAAGAAGTATCCCTGTACATTCCTGCATCCTACCTCGAGAAGGAATTTAATCTGTCCATTTGTCTCGACGCCCTCTGTAATGACCTCCATATTATAGGCCTTTGCAAGATTTACGATGCTTCGTACAAGAAGCTCATCTGTTTCGGAAAATGACGGAAGATTGATAAAACTCCTGTCAATCTTAAGCACATCCGCATCAAGGCTTCTGAGAAGATTAAGTGATGAGTAGCCTGTACCGAAATCATCAATCGATACTTTAATGCCGCGCTGTTTCATTTTTTTGATAAAGTCAGCGAGATTTTTAAATTCATCGTTATCTACCGTTTCGGTAACCTCTATCTCAACATACTTGTAATCGACATGGTATTCATCCAGAATAGCCGCAATTTCATCAACAATATTCTCATTTTGAAGATTTCTTCTTGAAAGGTTAACGGAAATACGCGGTATTTTTATACCCATGCTCTCCCAACGTTTGATATCACGGCATACCTGCTTGAGCATATACATGTCAAGTTCCATAATTGACCTTGAATTTTCAAGGATGCCTACGAACTGGCCCGGATTCAATATTGCTCCGTCCTTCTCCCAGCGTACCAGAGCCTCCATACCGATTATTTCCTGCGTGATAAGGTTTACCTTTGGCTGATAATACGCAATAAACTCATGGTTCTCAATACCCTTCTGGAAGCCTGCTCTTACCCTGTTTGCATGATGCTGCTTTTCACCAATCTCATCGGTATAGAAAACCACAGGTGAATGCGGAGTATTCTTTGCAAGGGTCATGGCGCTTGTGGCATTTTCAACCGCCACCTGTATTGACATTCTCGTTTCAACCGTACATACGCCGATATAACAGGTAAGGTCAAAATGAACTCTCATGTTGCCGTCCTTGATGTCAATCGGAATAGACTTCACATTTTCGAGAAATTCTTCAAGATTTTCCTTTTTTACAACAATATTAAAATTATCACCGCCGGCTCTTGTGGCAAATTCATCAGCCTTCATAAATGATAAAAGCTTGTGAGCGTATTTTATAAGAACCGATGTACCCACAACAAACGGAACTGTCTGGTTTACGAATTTAAAATTGCTGATATTAAGTGCAAGGACGCAATAATCTGCAATTGAATAATCTCTGAAAAGCTTTTCCCCATAGTTGTAAAATGCCCTTGTATTAGGCATACCGGTAACCATATCCTTGTTGAGTGCATCCTCAAGGTTTGTAGCAATTCTCACGCGGCTGACACTGAGAAAAACAAGCTCACATATACTTTTGCCCTTTAAAAGCTGCTCTTCCGTAGGTGTACGTGTCAGATAGGAAATTTCAACCTGTACAGACTCGCCGGAAGGAGTCCTGTGGGTTCTGCAGAAATTGTCAAACTCAGGTCCCTCTGTTTCATAAATCACGAAATGCATATTCATCGGTTGGGCAAGAAATGTCTCCGTGCTGAAATCAATCGTACATTGAATGCTCTTAACATCCAGAACACGGCAAATATCCTTGAAATTCTCACGCATGGCATCCATAAGTGACTGCATATCATAACATTCCGCAATTGCAAGATGAACCAGGTCAAGCTTTGACAATTCGGTAATAATATCTTTATCTATTATATCAACGTCCATTTTTAAACCTCTATCAATTCAGAATTCCCTCACATCTAAAATGGATAAAGTAATAGGATGCATAGGAAATCATCAAATCATTTTATGTCCCGTTATCACGGTGCGCAGCACCTTAAATAAGGTAATTTAAGTATACCATAAACAACCCAAAAAACAAGCACTATTAACGAAAACCTCAAAATTTTTTGTTTTTGCAATAATATAATGCTTTTTTCAAAGCCGATATAGAAATTTTCCATAGAGATATTTTTCCTGTCGTCATGTACGACAATAACAAAAGACATAATATTTCGGCTTATCCCGTTCACAATAATGTCAAAATATGAATATTCATACATTATTTTATAATTTGTCTATTGCCATAACCTCTTTTATGTTGTAGAATCTGCTAAGTAGATAATTATGTATTATATTATATATTGATAAGACGGAGGTATCATTTTGTCAGGCTACGATAACGAAATAAAAAAAAGACGAACATTTGCCATAATAAGCCATCCGGATGCAGGTAAAACGACACTTACCGAAAAGCTTCTTCTCTACGGAGGAGCAATTAATCTTGCCGGCTCGGTTAAGGGCAGAAAAACAGCCAGACACGCAGTAAGCGACTGGATGGAAATCGAAAAGGAACGTGGTATTTCCGTCACTTCTTCGGTTATGCAGTTTAATTATGACGGATACTGTATAAACATTCTTGACACGCCGGGTCACCAGGACTTCTCCGAGGATACATATCGTACACTCATGGCTGCCGATTCGGCAGTAATGGTTATTGATGCCGGCAAGGGTGTTGAGAAGCAGACAATTAAGCTATTTAAGGTATGTGTGATGCGTCATATACCAATCTTTACTTTCATAAATAAAATGGACCGCGAAGCAAACGATCCGTTCGACCTTTTATCAGATATTGAAAACGTGCTCGGAATCCAGACCTGTCCCATCAACTGGCCTATCGGCTCCGGCAAGGAATTTGCAGGAACATACGACAGAAACGACAGGGAAGTATCTCTCTTTACGGCTGCCTTTAACGGTCAGAAGGAGGTCGAGACACAGAAGCTTGCAATTGATGATCCCGGCGTCAAAAGCAAAATCGGTCAGCATGCCTACGAAAAACTTTTGGAGGATATTGAGCTGCTTGACGGCGCAAGTGCCGAATTTGATATTGACGAGGTAACAAACGGAAATCTTTCACCGGTATTTTTCGGCTCTGCCCTTACAAACTTCGGTGTAAAAACATTTCTTGAACACTTTCTTGATATGACATGTCCGCCACTTCCGCGTATGTCGGATAAGGGAGCCATCAATCCGTTCTCTGAGGATTTTTCAGCCTTTGTATTTAAAATCCAGGCAAATATGAACAAGGCTCACCGCGACAGAATAGCATTTATGCGTATCTGCTCAGGCAAATTTGAAGCAGGCATGGAGGTCTTCCATATGCAGGGAGGCAGGAAGGTTAAGCTTTCACAGCCTCAGCAGATGATGGCCAGTGAACGCCACATCATTGAAGAAGCCTATGCCGGCGATATTATCGGTGTATTTGATCCGGGCATTTTCTCAATCGGCGACACACTGACATGTTCCGCCGAAAAATATTCATACGAGGGTATCCCTACCTTTGCTCCCGAGCACTTTGCAAGATGCCGCCAGCTTGATACCATGAAGCGTAAACAGTTTATGAAAGGTGTAACACAGATTGCGCAGGAGGGTGCGATTCAGATTTTTACGGACACCAATACCGGTATGGAGGAAATAATCGTAGGTGTAGTCGGCGTGCTCCAATTTGACGTATTAAAATTCAGACTTCAGAATGAATACAATGTAGAAATAGGACTTGAACCTCTTCCTTATGAGCACATAAGATGGGTTGCCAATCCGACGGAATTTCCTCTTGATAAGATAAACGGGCCATCCGACATGAGAAGAATAAACGACTTAAAGGGTAATCCTCTTCTCCTCTTTATAAATCCGTGGTCAGTCGGCATGTGTCTTGACAGAAATAAAGGTCTTTTGCTTACGGAATTCAGCAAGTAAGACCTCAGACTGTAAGGTTTATCTCCGTCATCATCATATCTGTCATATGAAATTATTTTAACATTCAAAAAGCTCCTT
The DNA here is from genome assembly GCA_029010495.1 of Clostridiales bacterium. GTDB lineage: Bacteria > Bacillota > Clostridia > Lachnospirales > Lachnospiraceae > UBA3775. Next base: position 12,753 of record JAQXKO010000019.1, read on the forward strand.
TGTTTATGCGCCGTAAAAGGCAATTTCAAAGGAGCTTTCATTTTTCAATTATTAATTCAGAAACAGATGTTTCTTCTGCCTCAGCTTTCCTGCAGTATATTCAGGAAATAACCGATACACCCTGAGTGCACAGTCCTATGCTTCAGCGTCACCTCCGAGTTCCCTGTCCTTTGCCATGAAAAATAAAGCAATAGTATCGGGACCCACATGACTTCCCGTACAATAATCATATGTGGTAATCATAATTTCCTTTGGGTGAACTGCATTCTTTATCTTATCCGCAACAGCAAGAGCCTCCTCATAGGCATCCGCATGTGCGATACCGATTATCTGTTCTTCAGGATTTTCAATATTATCAATCAGGAGCTTTGCCAGTTCATCCAGAGATTTTCTGCGTCCGCGTGTCTTTTTAAATTCAACTATATAACCGTTGGCATTACCGCGAAGAATAGGCTTGATGCTTAACATATTGCCCATAAGTGCCTTTGCTCCGGTAATACGTCCTGTTTTAGCAAGATACTTAAGATCTGCAACGGTAAATACTCCGTTCATCTTTTTAACATTATTTCTTAAGATTCCGGCAACTGTATCAATATCCTGTCCCTTATCTCTTAATATGGAGGCATAAATACAGTGAAGTCCCTGACCAAGTGATGCATTAAGGGAATCAATTATCTCAATTTTTGCTTTTGGATAATCCTCAAGAATCATCTCCTTTGCAATCGTTGCTGCCTGGAATGTTCCGCTTATATTTTTACTGAGGCTCACATAAAGGATATCCTCTCCGTTTTTCACGGCTTCCTCAAATACTTTTGCAAAATGCGCTGAATTAATGAGTGAAGTTTTAACCTCCGCACCATTTCTGACTGCATCATAATATTCTTTGCCCTTGATTCTCTCCTCTTCATAAGAAAGCGATTCATCATAGCATGTAATTTCCCTGCCGTTTACTATATTTATAAACGATATAATATCTATTTTATATTTTTTTGCCTCTGTTGCGGGTATGTTTGCAGCCGAGTCAGCAATAATTTTGAAGCTCATATTTTCCTCCTTAAGGTTTATGACTGTATTATATGTGGTTTTGAAAACTATGTCAAGTGTTTTTGAAAGCGTTTTTAATATATTTTAAAAATCTATGTCATAAAACCAAACAGGTATTTTTATCTTTTGTATATTATTGCCATAAATTAATTAATGTATAAATAGCAAAAAAGGTTTCTGTGGATAATCCACGGAAACCTTTTCCTTATCTCATGTCTGTCTTCAGAGCGTCTGTCACTTTACCCTTACGCTTTTCCAGAGCTCTATCTGTTTTTCGTATTGATCATTCAAAAAAGCTGCCACCGCACATAAGCCCTCCTCCGTATAAGGAAATACTGCAGTCTGTTTCAGCTCATCAGATGTTGAAATATAATTAAGCGGTCCCGGCCAATAGGTGACTTCAAACTTTTCCTCTTTTTTTTCTTCACTTTCTTCGGTTATTTTCCTGATTCGGTAATTCATGTTATTATAGCTTCCGAAGAAATCTGCTTTTTTATAGAAATTAAGTGCAAGAAAATCCTTACGGTCAATCATATCAGATACCTCTATTATTATTTATCGCAGTGACAGATACATACTCTTAATATAAAATACAAATTGCATGCTTATACCGTATTGTTATCTGACCGGTATATATAACGAACTCTGTCTGCTTTGTTTTGTATATTGTCTGCCGGCTTAAAATCATTTGCCAGCAAAGCTCTCCGGCTGGCTTCATTATCACTTTGGACAACAGCGCAAATCGTATCCAGTCCCATCATGGTAAGAAGCGAAATCAAAAGTGAGACAAGTGTTTTGCCAATCCCTCTCCCTCTTAAATCAGGTCTTACCATATAGCCTATATTACCATATTCCTCCGCCTGCTTTCCTGACAGTCTTACATTGACATTGCCAACCATTTCCCCGGAAATATTGTCTATGGCAAAAAATGTCACTGACTCCTCTCCGCTTTTCAACGTGTTTTGAACAAGCCATTCACCATACAAATCATAATCCGAATCAAGATACAACAGGCTTTCTTCATCGCTCAGGCTTGTGCCGGAAATCTTATTATAATGACTTATGTATTCCATAAGCACCTTCCTGTGCGTCGTCATGGGACTTACAAGGGTTATATTATAGTGATTATCATTCAAGGTTTTCTACTTCCTCAAGCCATATTGCAGAAGCGGCATCGCTCGGCATACGCCAGTCGCCTCTTGGCGAAAGACATATACTACCCACCTTTACGCCGTCAGGAATACAGCTTCTCTTAAACTGCTGCGTAAAAAATCTTCTGTAAAACGTCTTTAACCATTTAAGAATTGTCTCAGAATCAAATTCATCTGCAAACGCTTTCTTTGCAAGCGTATATATCTTTTCGGGAGCAAATCCGTATCTGAGCATATAATACAGGAAGAAATCATGAAGCGGATAAGGTCCTACCAAATCTTCCGTTTTCTGGGCAATTTTACCCGTCTCGTCAGGCGGCAGAAGCTCAGGACTTATCGGTGTATCAATAATGTCATTTAATATGTCCGCACAGCCTGTAAACACATCAAACTCACTGATTGACGAAATCATCCAGCGTATTAATGTTTTAGGGATACTTGCATTTACGCCGTACATGCTCATGTGGTCGGCATTATATGTGCACCAGCCGAGAGCAAGCTCTGATAAATCTCCTGTTCCGACCACAAGACCGCCCACACGGTTTGCATAATCCATAAGCACCTGCGTCCTCTCCCTGGCCTGTATATTTTCATAGGTCACGCTTTTTTCTGCAAGATCAAAACCGATATCCGAAGCATGTACCTGACAGGCTTCCTTAATATTTATCTCCACGGAAGTGATGCCGAGCGCCTCCATAAGCTTAAGCGAATTATTGTATGTCCTGTCTGTGGTGCCGAAGCATGGCATGGTAATTCCGATACAGTCAGTAAGCGGCCTGCCAAGCTCCATAACTGCCTTTACGGCAACAAGAAGAGCAAGTGTGGAATCAAGTCCTCCGGAAATACCGATAACCGGCTTTGATTTTGTGACCTCCAGGCGCTTCTTAAGACCTCCGACCTGCATTTCGAAAATATTAAGACATCTTTTAAGACGATGCTCCATAGAGGCAGGAACAAACGGAAGCTTATTAACATATGCCAGCTCACCGTTTCCGCATAAAAGCTCTTCATTCATAATCTTTATGACTCTCACAGGTGCCACGTCACCATACATATCCCTGCAGTCCGCAAAGCTTTTATTTTTAATTCTGTCATGGGCTATCTTACCGTAATCCAGGTCAGTCGATAACACATAATCGGAATCTATATTTTTACTGTTTTCTTTAATCAGTGTACCATTCTCGGCAATGATTGAATGACCCGAAAAAATAAGGTCCTGGGTTGATTCGTCATCGCCTGCGGAGCAGTATACATAACCGCATATATTCCTTGCCGACTGCTGGATTACAAGATTACGCCTGTACTCTCTTTTGGCTATGGTTTCATTGCTTGCAGACAAATTAAAAATAATCTCTGCACCGTTAATGGCAAGAAATGTACTCGGAGGCAGCGGCGTCCACAAATCCTCACATAACTCTATACCGAAGGTCACCTTATTGTTAATCGAAAAGAGAAGCTCTGAGCCGACAGGGATGTCATAATCCTTTGAGCAGTATAAATCAAGCTCGGAAGCGCTCACGCTGTCAAGTTCAAGCGAGGCTGACGAAGTAAACCATCTTTTTTCATAAAATTCATTATAGTTTGGCATAAAAGTCTTTGGCACGATACCTATAAGCCTGCCCCTGTTAATTACACAGGCACAATTATAAAGCTGTCCCGCAAGCTTTAAGGGTGTACCTACAATAATAATCTGGGAGTATCTGCGGCTTGTCATAATAATTGTAGACAATGCCTGACTCGATTTTGTAAGTAATGTACTTTGTAAAAATAAATCACCGCATGTATATCCTGTAATGCAAAGCTCAGGGAAAACAATTACGTCAACACCTTCAGACGATGCCTCCATAATCTTTGCACAAATCTCCTGCGTATTATAATTTGTATCAGCTACAGATAATTTCGGTACTGCACTTGCCACTCTCAGATAATCTAACATAGTATGGACCCCCAGGTTATAATTTTGATAAAATATTATCATATATGAACTCAAATGTAAAGAAACCGGTGAAACTCATATAAAAATAAATAAAAAAAAATCGCAGGACAACCTGCGATTAATTTCGAAAAAAGGAGAATGAATGGAACGATTACGTTTCGTTCCTTAATTGATTATATTTTACAACATAATTATTACCGTTTTATGTACAATCGGTAACAACTTTTTAAACATTTCGTTCACATTCCGTTCATAATCAACCTATTTTTCACTTTTAGTCTGTTTTTTAATGAATCTTTTTAACAATTGTTAATAATTATTCTTCATCATTTGTTTTATCAAGATCTACAACTGCTTTTTCTACGCATGTTTCTTCAGTTTCTTCTTCATCTGCGCAATTGCAGTCACATTCACAATTATCTTCGCATTTGCATGTGCATTCGCATTCAGCCTTCTTTTCCTTAATAAACTTATATGCTGCGATACCTGCTGCCGCGCCGATAACAGCTCCGAAAAATCCTGCTTTCTTACCCATGTTCTTTACCTCCATAAAAATACTCTCTTGCTGTGATTCAATCACATATATATGTATTATAAAAGCCCGGGCAGCAATTGTCAATGAAATAACAACCTCAAACCCGGGCCTTAAATTAATATTAATAATTATTTAATAATGATAACATCCTGTTCCAGATCAGAAAAATCATCTTCAGTCTTTTCATTATTTTGCTGCTGTCTCTTTGCATACATTGTGGCAAGCTGTTCCTGGATACGTCTGTTTCGCTCTGCCTTTTCCTGCTTTCTTCTTTCAGCTTCTTCTTCAGTAATCTGCTCCTCTTCATCTCCAAATCCGTTGCTGTAAGGATTGAGCGGTTTTATACCCGGTATTTCCCAAGGGTTACTGCTCTTTTGTGATTTAATAGGATTCCTGTAATCGTACTCATGATGAGTATCTGATGAAGTATCCTCTCCGGCGTTATTAACATACGAAGAAGGTGTGACATTATTCTCAGCCTGTTTTCTTTGTGAATTGATAATGTCATCAAGAGTAAGCGGCTTCGAGGTATCTATAGTGCCGAAATCAGCTTTCTCATTTATATCCTCTGCCTCTTCCGTTACCGCTTCTGCTGCAGCCTCCTCAGTTATCTCCTCCGCCGCTTCCGTTATAGCTTCCGTTGCAGGTTCTTCAGTTATTTCCTCTTCAGCTTCCATTGCAGGTTCTTCAATTACTTCTGCTGCTTCCACGCTGGCTTCTTCTGCCTCTCCGGCAGCCTCACCGTATTCTTCACTTACTGTTTCTTCAGCGGCTTCATAAGCTGTGTCTTTTGAAGCAGCTTCATATTCTTCATATACAGGTGCCTTATACTCAGGCTCTGCCTCTGCCATTACGCCTTCTGCTACAGGTTCTTCAGCTGCTGCCCCTGCCTCTTCCGTTACTGCTTCTGCTAAGGCTTCCTCAGTTATCTCCTCTGCCTCTTCCGTTACTGCTTCTGTTACCTCTCCGGCAGCTTCACCGTAAGCTTCACTCACTGTTTCTTCAGCGGCTTCGTATTCTTCATATACAGGTGCCTTATACTCAGGCTCTGCATATGTCGGAGCTGCCGGTACAGACGCATAATCCGATACAGTTGCTCCAAGAGAAGCGATTCTTGCTTCGGCACGTTTTCTGGCCTCCTCGACTCTTCTTCTGGCCTCTTCCATAATGGCTTCTTCCTCAGCAATTCTTGCTGCCTCAGCCGCCTTTTTAGCCTCCTCAATTCTTCTGATTTCTGCCTGTCTGGCCTCTTCTGCTATCCTTGCAAGCTCTGCTTTTCTGGCTTCCTCGGCTTTTCTGGCCTCCTCAGCTATCCTTGCAAGCTCTGCCTGTCTTGCTTCCTCTGCCCTTCTGGCTTCCTCGGCAAGCAGCGCTTCTTTAGCAAGTCTTTCCTCCTCTGCAATCTTGAGTTGTGCCTCAACCTGCTCTTTTATTTCTCTCTCAATACGTCTTTCATCTTCTTCACGCTGAAGTCTCTTTGCCTCAGCCTCATTGGCAAGACGCTCTTCTTCGGCAATTCTTGCCTTTTCCAGACGTTCCTGCTCCTCTATGGCTCTTTTAGCTTCTGCCTTTGCAAATCTTAACTCCTCTTCCTTGCGAATCTCCTCGCGGGCAAGACGGGCATTTTCCTTTACAACCTCTATCTCCTTTTGTCTGGCTGCCTCCTGCTCTGCCCTTAATGCCTCCTTTTCTTCCTTTTCGGCGTTAAGTGCCGCAAGAACCGCAGAAGCAGCTGCCTTGGCAACCAGCTCCGATGTCTCATCACTGTTAGCCTGCTTAAGCTGTTCAGCCTCACGCTGCATAATCTTTTCTTCCAGGTCGGAGGTTAACATTGCAAGCCGGTTAAACATATCCGCCATATCGTTAACCTTTGTATTAATTTCCTCCTCACGCTTTGACATTTCCTCCTTATAAGGAATTGCCTCAATAGGGACCTCTTTCTCTACGGTAAATGTTTCAACCGTAAATTCCTTCTGTTTTACATGCATTCCAAAGGAGCAGAACATATATGCTCCCATAACCACAAGCACATATCCCAGCCTGCTGTCGATATCCAGCTTAAGGTTCTGCTGAAGGTTTAGTATCATGCATATGCCAACCCCTACAATCAACAGACCTACTATCAGTCCCAGGATGGCAAACTTGTTAATTTTTGTTATATTAACAATTTTCTGTCTCTCCTCAATTACCTTTTTTGTCTGAACTCCATCAATTACTTCCTGCTCATTTCCCATTTTATTTCCCTCCGGTAAATCTTCCTCAGTTATTCCAAAATCCTCATTATCATATAAATTATATTGGCCATTAACGGAACGAACTACTGCGTCCTCATATCCCTCTTTACTAAATGTCATTTTGTCCTCCGATAATAGTTTGACAGTATATACTGCCCTGTATATTAATTAATACCATAAATCCACAAAAAAAGCTATATATAGCCGAAAATTTTCTTAACTTTTCTGTTGATTATTCTTATTTTTACAGCTATTATTTTTATAGAAGACTATTTTAATTAATTATTATGTTTTGGAGGTATAAAATGTCTGTTTTCACAAACCAGGTTGGATATTATACTAATTCGGTTAAAATTGCTACCGTAAAAGATGTTTCTGCGTGTACTCTTTTTCGCAATGACAAAATTGTAAAAGAATTTAATGGATTTGAATTAAAATATGATGAAAACAGCGGTGATAATATTTCTGTTGTTGATTTTAGCGAAATAAAGGAACCGGGTATTTATTATTTTACCGATAATCTCGGCAATAAAAGCTGTAGCTTTACGATTTCCGACAATCCTTATGACAAGCTTTTTACCGATATTCAGAAAATGTTTTATTTTCAGCGCTGCGGCATGGAGCTTGAGGAAAAATATGCAGGCATTTACAGCCACAAGGCATGCCATACCGCAAAGGTAACTCTTCTAAAGGACCCATCCGTTTCATGTGACTGTCTCGGAGGCTGGCATGATGCCGGTGATTACGGCCGCTACGTTTCGGCAGGAGCCGTTGCCGTAGCACATCTTCTCTACGCCTATGACTTATGTAAAGACAAATTTAATGTCAGCTTAAATATTCCGGAAAGCGGAAACGGCATGCCTGACATTCTCAATGAAGTTGCTTATGAGCTGAAATTCTTACTCTGCATGCAGCGCAACGACGGTGCCATGTATCACAAGTGTACTTCAATGTACCACACGGGCTTTGTTATGCCTGAGGATGACGGGCTTCCGTTTTTCATAACACCTGTTACCTCTGTGTCTACAGGCGACGCATGCGGCGTATTTGCACAGGCTGCGGCAATATATAAAAAATATGACGAGGAATTTTCCAAAACCTTAAAAGAAGCTGCCATCAAATCCTTTGAGTGGCTTTTGGCAAACCCATTATATATATTTGAGAATCCGAAAGAATGCTATACGGGAACATATGAAGACCCTTGCGATTCAGACGAAAGACTCTACGCCTATACCCAGATTTATCTTCTTACGGGAGATGAGCGCTGCTTAGGTCTTATCCGTAATATTCTGGAATATAAAATCAATACGACTGCCCTGGGCTGGAGCGATGTCGGAGGATTTACCTCTCTTGCAGTTCTCACAGCCGGTCCGGAGGTATTCCCTGATGATCTGACTGCGCGTTTGCGCCAGCAGTGGCTTGACGAGGCAGACCGTCTGGTTAATGTATCCACAGGTAATAGTTACGGCATCGCCTGCCACCCTTACAACTTTAATTGGGGAAGCAATATGGGTGTACTCCTCAACGGTATGGTTCTCTGCTTCGCGCATCATCTTACCGGTCTTGACAAATATATTAATGCCGCAATCGCACAGTTTGATTATATACTCGGAAGAAATGCAATGGATGTAAGCTATGTAACAGGTCACGGTGAAAGAGCTTTCAGAAATCCTCACAACCGTCCGACTGTAGCCGACAATATTGACGACCCGATTCCGGGCTTTGTATCGGGAGGTCCGAATCGTTTCCCTTGTGACCCTGACGCCAAAAAAATCATACCGGAGGGTACTGCTCCTATGAAGTGCTTTGCAGATGTAATAGGTTCGTATTCCACAAACGAAATTACAATTTACTGGAATTCTCCTCTTGTATTCTTACTGGCATATATAAAATCAGTTTTTGAAAAATAAGCCCTGCAGGATACATTAAGCTAAGACACCGGAGAAATTAACACGAGTACGGATTAGTAATTTTGAAAATTAATATTTATCCGTTTCCAATTTATGATATTTACAATACAATAAAACGTCAGTAAACTATGAATCACATAATTTGCTGACGTTTTTATGCATATTGATATTTGATTTTACAAAAATACATTATCAGCCGCGGGATAAACGGAAACAAACTGATTTTCGATTATTATTTTAGCCTTACTCTTATGACCGGTCTTACTCCGCCTGATGCAACATTTACATATTCCCTGTCAGTTTCCAGATTACCTGTCGAGCTTATTACGTCAACCTTTATTTTGTTTTCGTCGTTTCTAAGCCACCACCAGCTGTTGCCGTTAAGGGCGCTGACATTTGCACCGTTCCACTTTTTATTTGTATTTGTAATACGAAGATCTGACTCCTTAAGATATTCCGCAACCTCCCCCGGGCTGAGTAAATACAATTTATCTCCAAAGGAATTACACGTTTTAATAAAGCTGCGCTCCTTTTTATAAAAAAGCTCATAATACCCTTCCTCATTCAGATGTTTCCTGATTGATGAGCCTTCATATGTTGTTGAGGCATGTTGATTATTGTAGGCAAGACCGCCAATAACATATTTTGTTATCAGAAGCGCACTGTCATCATTTTTCTCTATTATAATCCATTTAATGTCCTCCTCGTTCATCCTGCCGAAGCTGACCGTATTTCCGACCTTTGCTGCGGAAATTTTACTGATTTCCTCATCAATCATATTGCTTCGTCCGATTGTAACCCCGTAAACATTAAATACAAATAATATTACAGTCAATACAGCCATTGCCACAATGCTTTTTTTAACCGCATTAACCCTTTTGTTAATCATCTTATAGCGTTGTTTTCTCTCGTAGGTTTCGGCATTTTCAAATTTACCGCTTTTATATTCACGCATAAATTCGGTAAATATCACGGATACTCTCTTTAATATGACAGCCATAAGTATGCCCGCTGCTATTACAACTGCAAATATAAGTACGGGAGGCATTCTGCTTTCGGAGCTGTATTCATAAGCAATGAGTCCATGAGCAAGATAAACCTCCATACTGATTTCTGACGCCATGGCAAGTATCTTATTGCCTGTTTTTATTTTTAATGATAAGGTTACAATCCACATCATAAATACAGCGCAAAGAATAACCTGAGCCAAAAGTGTGAGCGCCTTCTCCGGATACCCGCCATATGTATATGTTTCTTTATAATATCCTATGTGTTTCAGGACAAATTCCTCATAAGCAAATGCAATAACAAAAGCTGCCGTAAAGAAAAGGGATAAAATAAGATAATATTTTTTCAGTAATTCAAGCAGCTTATCCTTCTTTGAAGCAATAACCATACCAAGCGGAAACATAAGTGTTGTGTTATACCACCATTCTCCCATAAACCAGTGACCGTTGATTCTTGTTCTGTCATGACCCGCAAACAAAGATAATGTAACCAAAAGCACACAAAACAATGTTATAAGTCTGATTCCTTTTTTGACGTTGTCCGTTCTTTTAAATATCAGATAAAATACAATATACAGTATTACTATTTCCACTATGAACCAGCCGTTTGTATTCATAAGCGTAAAACCAAACATGCTTATCAGAAATTCATATAAATCGGTGATTCTGCCATTCCTTATACCTGCAAAAGGTACGTAAACAAGGTTAATCAGATAAAACGGTATAAGCACCTTTACAAGACGCCTGTTTAAAAATCCCTCCAGATAGTTTTCCTTTGTCAGGTAACTGGTAATAAGCCCGAAGCCCGAGAAGAAAAAGAATATGGATGTAAACAAAATTCCCATGGAATTCAGAATCGTAACAGGTCCCACGTCAATGTCACCATAATCGGATATACGCTGAACAAGGTGATGAAGAATTATCCCAAAGGCAGCCAGAGCCTGAATATGTTTTGACATTTTAAGTGACAGAAATTCTTCATTATACTCACCCCTGCGGTAAATTTTAGCACCCGCAAAAAATACTGCTAATAATAAAACAGGATAAATAAGTAAAATGTAATATCTCACAGACATCCTCCCCCTCTCTTAAATTTTATATTTTTCCATCGCATTTTCTGTATTCAAGAGGTGTAACACCCACCTTCTTTTTAAATATCTCCCCATAATAGCCGGCACCGGCAAATCCGACCTCGGTGGCAATATGCGTAATGCTGAAATCTGTTTCGGTCAGCAAATCAAAGCTCATCTCTATCCTGTAGCACCTCAGATAATCCATCGGCGTCATTCTTGTAAATTTTTTAAAAAGCTCCGCACATTTTGTCTTTCCGACACTTCCCGCCCTGCAAATTTTATCAAGAGAAATGTCTGAGCTGTAATTGTGCTGAATAAAGCTTATCATCTCTTTTACAATTTTCTGATCACTGTCAGAGGATATTCTTGTAACGCTTTTAAGCTCGATATTTGAAGTGATTGCTCCCAGAATATCAAAAAGTTTCGTAAATACTCCGGTTTCTCCTCCATTCCTTTCAGACAGCTCCACAGCCTCTTTTACATCAAAAAGGATTCTTCTGTGCCATTCCGTATCCTCACCCAGCTTTATGTACTCCAGACTTTCATTGTCAGTTACCGAGCCTGCCAGTCTTTCCATAATAATACATGTTCCGAGCAGGGACGGCTTAAAGATAAGACAATATAATTCACAATTCTCTCTTTCATCCGGTATAATTAAATGAAGCTGCCTTGAATTAATAAACAGCCCCTCTCCTTTACCGATGGCAATATATTTACCGTTAATTCTATGATTTATCCTGCCATCAACAATGTATATAAGCTCCACCTCATCATGCCAGTGAAGCGACGTATTTGAAAGAATCGCTCCCGCAGGAATATAATTGTGCCGGCAGAACACCGGAAATTCAGGATTATCATAATGTAATATTTCTGAACCGTCCGCTCTTATATCAGCCATATATTTCTCCTTTTCATATCGAGGTCATCTCGTCATCTTGTCATCTTGTCATCTTGTCATCTCATCATCTTGTATAAAATTATATTTCACGTATATAAATTTGTACAGAATAATATACCGTGTTTTTTCAACATTCTTTCGCGAAGCATAAAAAAATGCAATCTTTCGATTGCAGTTAAAATTATTTATTATACAGAATACGTTCTGCGTTTTTATTAAGGATAAGCTCAAGCTCTTTGTCAGTCAGCCCGATATTGCAGAGATTGGCAAGCTCAGCTTCGGGATTCCACATAGGATAATCTGATGCAAACAGAATACGCTCCGCACCATACAATCTGATAAGCTCCTTAAAACGTCTGTTTCCAAGGTACATGGCTGAGGAGGAGCAGTCCAGATAACATTGTCTTGAAAGAAGAGCATCTACTGCCCTGTCATACAAAAGCCAGCCTCCGAAGTGGGCTGCGACCACTTTAAGCTTCGGAAATTCATCAATCACATGCGCTACGCGCTCAGGATTGTCAAAATCATATCTGTAGTCACCGCAATGAACGACAAGCGGCATATTAAACATGGACATTGCATCATAAAGAGGAAACATACGCTTATCATCAACTCTGAATCCCTGTGTGTCAGGATGAAGCTTAATCCCATGAAGCCCCTCCTTATAAATTCGTTCAAGCTCTCCTGTCATGTCCTCATAATCAATATGCATTGAGCCGAATGAAATAATCTCCTTATGCTGTTTCTGCTCGTTGAGGGCAAAATCATTAACCGAACGGACATGACGGCCTGTTACCGCAACCGGCAATGCCACAAAATGATTTATTCCGCATCTTCTTCCGATATCAAGCAGTGTATCAACCGTGCCGTCATAATCAATTCTGATAATATATTCATCCATTATTGTATCAAGAGCCTTTTCTCTGATTTTGTCAGGATAAATGTGCGCATGAAAATCATATATTTCCATTTATAAAACCACCTCACCCGCAAGCTTAAGACATCCTATAATTCCCTGATTATCTCCAAGTCCCGCCGGACGGATATATGTGTCCATATCCTCCAAAGGTCTTGTAACAAGGTAGTTATTGACATATTTTTTAACCTTCTGTCTGATAAGCGGAAAAAGCTCCTTAACATGCATTACACCGCCACCGAGAATTATACGCTCAGGCGAAACCACCATAATATAATTCACAAGAGCCTTTGCGATATAATCGGCCTCAAGCTCCCAGACCTCTTCTCTGTCAAGAAGCTCATTGGCAGGTATGCCGTAACGGCTTCTGATTGCTGTGCCGCTTGCAAGACCCTCCACACAGTTATCATGATAGGCGCATACGGATTTTGCATTATCTCCCTCACATCTTTCGATAAGCACATGTCCCGCCTCAGGATGAAGCATGCCGTGTATCACATGACCGTCAACCATTATTCCTGCACCGATACCGGTTCCGACAGTAAGGTATAAAAGACTTTTTACATCCCTGCCTGCACCCAGCCATGCCTCTCCGATAAGTGAACCGCCCACGTCCGTTTCAAGATTAATCGGAACATTAAGAGAGCTGAGGCTGCCCACAAGGTCAAAATATTTCCATGACTCCTTTGTGGTCTCTAAAATCTTACCGTAATTCGGAGATTCCCTGTGAACCTCTACAGGTCCGAATGCTGCCACTCCGAGAGCCTTAATATGCTTGTCGCCAAAGTATTCTACTATTTTCTCCATCGTTTCCTCAGGACCTGTTGTAGGAATCTTTACGCAGTCGGTAATGTTACCAAATTCATCGCCGGTTGCACACACCATTTTTGTGCCGCCGGCCTCAAGAGCACCTAAAATCATTATTTTTCTCCGGTTATCATTTTAAAATATGCATCTGCGTTTGTAGCCGCACCGTTTGTAAGTTTGTTTATCGCTCCGTCAACGCCAAATGCTGCGACATATACAATTGCAAGTACAAAGCATGCCACGAATAAGGTTGCAACAAAAATCATTAAACCTTTTGCAAAATTCTTACGCTCCCTTGAACCGCTGCTTCCAAAGGCCCATTTTGCCGTCAAAAAAATAAATACGGGATATGTAAACGGCGTCAATAATGTACAGAAATACAGAATCCACCAGAAATGACTCATAGCCTTTTCCTCCGTATCTGCATTTTTAGTGATTTCACCCGTTACAACCTCTGCCTCCTTTGCAGTCTCGGAGCTGACTGCTTTAATTGCAGCCTCTCTGAAGCTGTATCCGCAGTAAAAGCAGTAATTTGACTCATCAGCGCATTCTCTTCCGCAACTTGGACATTTCATATAATAATTCCTTTCCCAATCACAAATCAGCTGATATCAGACATTACAATGTTCTGCTTTGGCAGTATACTTTCACCGTTACATTAAATGCATGTCTGAATAATAATATAAGCCAGCCTCTGTGTATTTTACCATACTTTATATAATATTGCTATAATTATACTTATTTTTTTGCAATTCTGTGCTTCTGCGGCCTTATTACAAGCTCAGTGGCAACAAAGCTGCCGACATTATCAATAACATACGCTGCTGCCCCTGCAACATCCTCCGGATGAAGATAAGCTTCTTCCTCTTTGCAGACGCCAAAATCCGCATTTCTGTAAAGATCCGTGTCAGTCATGTCAGGCCTGATGTCAACCACCCTGACACCGCTCTTTCTGGCCTCCTCAAAAAGGCTTTTTGAAAAGCTTGTCAGCCCTGCCTTTGACGCACCATAGCAGCAGCCGTGCGTATTTATCCCGCCTGCCGTGACTGATGATATATTTATTATCATGCCAAAGCCCTGTGTCTTCATGGCCTTAAGTGCCAGCGCCGATAAAATCATCGGCACCTCAAGATTTATTCTGACAATTTTCGATATCATGTCCGGCTTAAGTGTTTCATGAGTGCCGAAATATGCCACGCCTGCATTATTTATCAGGATATCAAAGGCACCGTCCCTGCCAAGCTCTGTAAACAGACCGTCCAGTCCCTCAGTATAAAAAAGATCATATTCCACCTTTTCAAAGCTGCATCTCTTACTCTCATCAAAATGACGTCCGATACCATAAACCCTGTGTCCTGCCTTTGACAGTTTTTCTGCAATGGCATAGCCTATGCCCGACGAAGCGCCTGTCACGAGAATTTTATATTTATCTTTCATCTGCATAAATCCTGTCCTCGCTTATATATTTTAGAAGTTTTTCCCTTACGAAGCCGACAATCCTCCCGTTAATCTCCTCCTCATACCCGCAGATACCGTCCCTGACGCAATACGGATATGTACTGAACGGTGTCAGTCTTACCTTTTTCATATTGCCGATATATTCTTTGCTTATCCTGAAGCTTCCAATACTTACATCCTTTACATCTCCCGCCGCAGAATCTGCAAAAATATCATCAATCATTGCCCCATAAACCTCTTCAAAATTTTCAACGGGTATTATCGGGTCAATGCACAGTCTTGTCTTAACACCGAGTGAAAGCGATTTGTAAAAAGCTTTTTTTCTAAGCTCATAAGAGGCTGCCCCATGCTCATAGCGCCCGGCTGCCTCAGGCGGCGATATGGTATAGGCAAGTACGAGATTATCGGGAATATCTCTATCAAATATACTAAGAGAGCCGCACTTTGTTCTTATCTCCGCAAGAACATTTTTGTGTTCGCGAAGATACTCGCACCACTGACCTGCAAAGCCTGTCAGACCTTCAAGCGCCAGCATGTCGGTATCATAGGAAAGGCACAGGCTTATCGGTCTGTCAAATTTTGAAACCTCTTCAAAATAATCTTCAATATTTACAAAAACAACAACATTTGCTCCGGGATACATGCCCTGCAGATAACAGTATTCACAGTCGTAAATACAGTTTTTTATCAGCGAAGTATAATAAAAATCCTCTGCTCCAAAGTCCTGGCATGTTCTCGCACCCGGGTAGACAAGCTCATTGTCGTTTGTTGCAAGAATAAGCGCAGGCTTCTTCTTCTGGCGGCAGAAATCCTGGTTTTTTCTGTTGAAAACATCCTTATAATGACTGATTTTCATAATTTTTAAATCAGAGTATCTGTCAATAATACTTTTTGAAAGCGGATAATTAAATGCCGCCTCTGTCACATATATACACGAAAACATAACGACTCCTAAAGTTTAAAGCCTGCTTTAACCGATTTTTCAAGCTCAAGATATATTGCCTTGCCCGCCTTTCTTGTTACAGGCTTATCCAAAAGATTATATTTGCTGACAAACCTTTCATACAGTTCATCGCTGTCATAGCCGAGACTGCAATTAAACAGAAATAAATTTTTAATCATGGCTGCCGTTGTGGTGCTTGCGTCAAGAAGTCCCGCCAGTTTTTCCGCACATTCTATTGCCCTGTTCGCCTTCTTCTGCATATTATTAACTTCGGTCAGATGCGTACTTTCAGATATTGCTCCCAAAAGCTCCTTCAGTCCGGCAAATACGTTTTCCAAAGGCTCAAAGCACGCCTGAGTGCCGTCAACTCCCGAATCACTTACATATTTTGCAAAAATCATTCTGTCCGGTGAAAAATAATGTATGACCGCCTGATAAATACCGGCAGCCTCCATATCATACACAACACCCTTCTTAATCCTTTCACTTTTTACAGGTCGGCCGACAGTTACAAGACTGACCCTTAAGAAGGCTTCATAATAATCGTCGGTCATATCGACATAAAATGTCCTGCCCGTATATTCATCGGTCAGCTCCACTGCCAGCAGAAGCTTATCCGCCGATTCAGGCTCACCTGCCACGCAGCCGAAATTTATAAAATAATCAGCTCTCCCGACATCATTCTTTTCAAAAAACCGTGTAAGCGAAATGACAGAATTTACCTGCCCCATACCTGTAATGATAAGCATTATTCCTTCGCCGGTATACACATTTTCGGACGAGAAACGCTTATCCCTCATAAGATTATACTCTTTTATTATCTTCTTTGCCTCGATATATGCCGAGCAGGAAATATAAATCATTTGGTCCTCCCTGTATAATCCCGATTAAATTATACAAATCAGCTTTTCGCATCTTTATAATATAAATTAATATTATATAAATTAATATTATAATAACATAATATTTTAAGAAAACAAACAAATCAGCATAAAAATTTTCTTTAGCCGCGCAAATTAGTGAATTACAAACTTTCACGTCAGCTTATTGACGCATACATAAATTTACCGTCTGACATAAAAAGAAGCTGTTCACCGGCTTTCGGCAAAACAGCTTCCGATAATATAAAATCAATGCGGATGATAATATAAATTACATCTTTTCAAGTAAGCTCTTATAGAATTCTACATAATCTTCCCTGTCGTTTGTAACAAATTCAATTGCGTCACGTGGGTGCTGATTAAGTGTACCTGTAAGAAGATATGATAAATCATAACCCCATTTGCACTCCTTCCTGAGTGCATTCATATGCTTCTGGATAAATACTATAACAGGATAGATATTGTACTTTGGATTTCTGAGGAATGAGAGCATCAGTTCCATATTACAGTTACCTGCTCCACGACCCATGCCACACATTGTAACATCGGCAACACTGGCTCCGAGAGTAAGAGCCTCCATTGTATTGGCAAATGCAAGCTGCTGGTTGTTGTGAGCGTGAATACCTATCCATTTGCCTGCCTTCTCGGCAATTCCGAGATACATCTCCGTCAATGAACGTGTCACAAGAGGATAGAATGAACCATAGCTGTCAACGATATAGATACCGTCAACATTTGAGTTGCACAGAAGCTCAAGAGCCTGTGTAATCTGTGATTCGGAAACAGTTGAGACTGCCATGATGTTACAGGTTGTTTCATAGCCCTTTGCATGAGCATCCTCAATCATTTCGATAGCTGCCGGAATCTGATGAATGTAGCATGCCACACGAATCATATCAACCGGTGACTCTGAACGAGGATGAATATCATTTTTATAATCACATCTGCCAACATCAGCCATAACGCTTATCTTAAGGTCAGTATTATTATCTCCTACAATTCTGCGGATATCCTCATCATCACAGAATTTCCACGGACCGTAATCCTCAACATTAAAAAGCTCCTTGGAAGCCTTATAACCGAACTCCATATAATCAACTCCCGCCTTAATATTGGCAAGATATAAATCTCTTACAAAATCATCTGAGAAACGGAAGCTGTTAACAAGCCCTCCATCTCTAAGTGTACAGTCAAGAACCTTGATATCAGGTCTGAATGTCATCAAATCACCTTTAATCTGCATGTTAAACCTCCATTCCGAAACTGAATTATGTCAGTTTCTGATAAAAATAATCATTTGTTTTTTTTGCAAACCACATTTTATCATATTTTTTTTCATAATACAATAGTTTACCTGTCTTATATTTTCGAAACTTCAGACAATAAATGCAGAGCAGGTAATTAATATTGTTTACGCTATAGTATGACGGCGTGACCTTCAATTAACGTAATATTTATCTTCACACAAAAAAAAGCCCTTGTTTACCGGGCTTTAAGCATAAAAAAAGAGCACGAGACGGGATTCGAACCCGCGACCCTCGCCTTGGCAAGGCGATACTCCACCACTGAGCCACTCGTGCATTTAACGATATATGTTTGTGCTCTGCTGAACACAAGACATAATATACACTATGATTTCTTATTTGTCAACAGCTTTTTTAATTTTTTTCAAATTATTTTTCAACTTTTTAACACATGATATTTTATGTCATACCGTATTGTTTACAAAGCCTTTTTATTTCATTCTTCATCATATCAACAACTTCCTCAGGCCCTGTTATTAATGCTGCATCGCCAAGAGCCATAATCCAGCCCAGAAAATGACTGCTTACATTTACATCCACTATTACCTTAACATGAGTATCATCGTATTTTATCATCCTCACATCTTTGCCGAAGCGGTCTATCATTACACCCACAAGCTTGTTATCGCAGATTATCGTTACAGTGGTTTCCTCCCCGTCAAACATTCCGAAATGCTTCTTGGCGTATTCTGCAACGTTGAATTTTTTATTCTTTATAAGTCCTTCCCTCGGTATATCGGTAACGGAAAGCTTTATCATCTTATCCACACGAAAGTGCTTCATGATTTCTGCTTCGCTGTCATAGGCAACAAGATAATAGTTACCATCCTCCACACAAAGGGCAAACGGGCTGACTACATAATACATACCGTCATGACGCGGAATCATCTCTTTATTAACATTCCAGTCAAAATACTGAAACCTGACCTTGACATTCTTTGCTATGGCCGTATGAATATAGTCAACATTATAGTAAATGCTCTCATTCATGGTCTTCACGCGTCCTGTTACCGTTACCTGACGCTGAAGCATTCTGCCGCCGTATCTGCCTGCCAGCTGCTCAAGCTTCTTAATCAGCTCATTTGATTTACGTGTTGTTATAAACTTTGCGGACTGAACGGATTCTACAAGAAGCTTCAGCTCAGGAAGCTCAAACTGACGGCTTCCGAGCTTATAATAATAATTACGGTCTCTCTGCTCGCCGATAATATCGAAGCCGAACTGACGAAGCTGTTCGATATCGGCATAAATGCTTTTTCGTTCCGCAGTAACGTCGTAGGAAGACAGCTTCCCGATAATCTCCGGCATGGTTAAGCAATGGTCGTCATCCGTCTCCTCATAGAGTATTTTCAGAAGATATAAAATTTTTAACTTCTGATTATTTCTCGGATTTCTTTGTTTTGTTGTCTTAATCGCCTCAATTTCGTTCATTGATTAATCCTTCCCGTTTAATTAACAGCTGCTGCATTCTTCCCATTTATCTAATGCAGCTTTAATAACTGCATCCATGTCATAATATTTGTATTCTCCAAGCCTTCCGCCGAATATCACATTTGTTTCCTTTTCGGCAAGCTTTTTATAGTTGTCGTAAAGTGCGGCATTTTTTTCATCATTTACCGGATAATACGGTTCATCACCCGGCTTCCACTCCCTGCTGTATTCCCTGCTGATAACTGTTTTAGGCAATTCCCTGCCTTCTTCATCCCTTCCGAACTCAAACCACTTATGCTCGATTATTCTTGTATAAGGCGTTTCACTGTCAGTATAGTTTACGGCTGCATTTCCCTGGAAGTTCGGCATTTCCAGAACCTCAGTTTCAAATGATACCGTTCTGTATTCAAGATTTCCGAGACAATAATTAAAATATGCATCTATGGCGCCGGTATATACTACATGCCCGGCAAGTGAATCAAGCTCCCTTTTATTTACAAGATAATCGGTCCCAAGCCTTATCTCTATGCCTTCCAGCATATTCTCCACCAGCTTTGTGTAGCCTCCGACCGGTATACCCTGATAAAGTGCGTTAAAATAATTATTGTCAAACGTAAAACGCACAGGAAGTCTTTTTATGATAAATGCAGGCAGCTCACTGCAGTCCCTGCCCCACTGTTTCATGGTATAGCCTTTTATAAGCTTTTCATATATATCCCTTCCCACCAGGGATATTGCCTGCTCCTCCAGATTCGCAGGATTTATTATACCCGCTTCCCTTCTCTGTCTTTCTATAATCTCCCTTGCCTCATCAGGGGTTGTTATCCCCCACATTTTATTAAATGTGTACATATTGAACGGCAGTGAATACAGCTCGCCCTTATAGTTTGCCACGGGAGAATTTGTGAAACGGTTAAAGACGGCAAACTGACAGACAAAGTCCCACACCTGCCTGTTGTTTGTATGGAATATGTGCGCTCCGTACTGATGCACATTGATTCCCTCAATCTTTTTTGTATATATATTGCCTGCAATATGGTCCCTTTTTTCAATTACCAAAACCTTTTTGCCTGCCTTTTTTGCTTTGTGGGCAAATACAGCCCCGTAAAGCCCCGCTCCTACTATCAGATAATCATATTTACTCATTTATTCCTTATTTCCTCCAAGGAGCCTGAGAAGCTCTATGTCAGACTCCCTAACCCTAATATTACATACCTTTGCTTCGCCCTCAGGTGATATTACCTTAACCTCAATGACAGAGCCCTCTCTGATGCCATCGGCTACTACGGCCTTAATAAACGGTTCTACCCTTGGATGGTTAGTGTTAAACGTATTTTTTGCCTGCATAAATTTCATTAAATCCTTTGGATTCATAAAGCTGTTCCTCCCAATCAAATTCGCTAATTGCTTTAAAATTTGCTCGTTATAATATATGCTTTTTATATAAGTTTGCACTTAAGCAGGGAATTTTACTTTTTTGAGCCGGATTAAAGCTCCATTATCTGCTGTATTTTATTCTGACCGCAGATATTAACTTTCTCTCCTTCATTGCTTCTGAACGGTGCAAGAGGAAGACCATTCCTGCCGTAAACATTCACCCTTTCAGGATAATTGGTCCAGAGATATCTTACATAGGCAGGCTTAGATACATTATTTGAGGAAAGAGTAATTATATTACCGTCAATGCAGGCCTCGGCCTCAAAGTAATTATCACCGTCTTCGCTAAGCTCAAAGCCTGCAGCCTTATTGTCGATACAATCAACTGCTTCGGTATTTCCGACTGTTACAATTGCTTTTCCGCCTTCAAATGATATTCCGGTGCATTCCGGAGCAGATGCGTAAGCATTGTCAGCCAGGTTATATACTCTTGCAAGCGCGAGTCTTGCGAGACGCTCTCCCACAGGCTCCTTATCCTTCGGATGAATTTCATTGAACTCACCGCAGTCAATAGTCACGGCCATGGCAGTATCATTTACCGTCTTTTCCACCATTGCCTGAGCCTCTCTGATAAGGCACCAGTGCCTGTAATCAGGATCTGCGGCATAACGGTGTCCCGGAAGCTGTACATAAAGGAAAGGCAGTGTTTCATCACCGAAATCATCTCTCCACTGCTTAATGAGACGCGAAAACAGCTTGTAATACATATTTGGCTTATGGTCGTCCGACTCTCCCTGATAGAATACAAATCCCTTAAGAGTATATGGTGTAACCCTGTTCAGCATACATTCATAAAGACCCGTAGGACGCTGCGGACTCTTACAGTTAACGGGTCCCGGCCACAAATTCTTTCCGATAAGCTCCTGCAGCTCATCCCAGCCTATTAACGGATTGACCTCATAAACCTTCGCGGCCTTCTTCTCCCATTCTGCCGTATATTCAATATACTCGTCATATTCCCTAATCTGTTCGCTTACCGGCTTATCTTTGAGCGGCTCCTCATACTCCGTAATGTAGGATGCGGTTTCCTCATCCTCCATAACAGCCTCCCGGCTCATCCAGCAGCTTGCACTTGTGCCGCCCCAGTTACAACCGATAAGACCAATCGTAACGTTCGTTTCCTCGGAAAGCTTTTTGCCGAATATATATCCGACTGCCGACCAGCATGCAGCTGACTTTTCATCAAACTCAGACCAGCATGTATTCTCTTCTCTTTTAAAGAATTCATCATCCATATATGATATTTTCTGAGTATAGTAAAAACGTACGTCAGGTTTGTCGTTTTCAAGATGCTCCCTGCCGGTTGTACAGTTCTGAAGCTCAAATTCCATATTGGACTGGCCGCCCAGAAGCCACACATCACCAATTGCAACATTTGTAAAGGTCTTTGATTCCTCACCGCAGCTTACCTTTACCGTACAGTTTTTTCTTGCCGAAAGCGGAGGTAAATATATAATAAAACGTCCTTTATCCGCTGTTGCGCCGGCACTGTTGTCACACTCACAGCCTTCCTCCCTGCAGGTAATTGCAGCTGTTACGGCACAACCATCCGGTGCCTCTCCGAATATTGCAATATTTTTACCTCTCTGTAAAACCATATTACTGCTGAAAACTGCTGCAACCTTAAACTTCTTCATTGCTTTCCTCCTTATTCGAAATACATTTTTATTTCTTAATTATTTTTTTCGGTCAGTTAACCGTAATCATAACATAAACAGCTTTATAAATCTAAACGATAATTGTAAACGTACCTATACCCAGCGACAGGCTTTTCCTGAACGAATCCCAGTCAAACAGCGATTCACCTTCATTCCAGCCGTCAATTACCCTTAAAAACAGTCTGGTGGTACGCCTGTTATTTTTAATTACCTCATACCGCTCATATCCGATACAGGTCACCGTATGATTTGCATAATATCCAAATGCAAGATTTATAAGCAGCGGCATCTCATTGTCGAGGATATCGCATACATATTTATTGACATCAAAAAATGATGGTCTGGTAATAATTCTTCTGCCTTTTATGCCGTTTGACATGAGTGCGTATTTGAAAACACTCTTTATTCTGTAAAAAGGCGTCCCTCTGTTATCTGAATAGCCGTGCTTTGCGGCATATGACTTTATGTCCCAATACATATTTTTAAGAGTAGTATTGTATGTGCCTTTTTTTTCGGCCGCATACTGTACAACTCTTGTAATCGAGCACAGACTGCAATTGTTAACTCCTCCCTCCAGGACTGACTGTCGGAAGCCTAAAACACTAAGCTCAACTTTTTTAACCAATCTTACATTCTGATATCCCCTGTCTGCCAGATATCTGCCTGCGTCATCAATCCTGTATCCGTCAAAAGCAAACAGCTTTTTATACAAATGAGTTTTTCTGTACCATTTCTTATCCATATTTTTCCCTCAGATTATTATAATTCCATTTTACATCTTTTTCAGATTATTATCAATGTAAATAAATAAAAATTGCCCCGGAATTCCGGGGCAATTTTATAATCTGAGTCAGAGTATATTTTATTTTACATTGCATTGTCCTTGATAAACTTAACAAGCTCATCAACCTGTGTAAATGCCATTGCAACAACTGTATCTGCAGCACCGTAATAAATTGCAATACGTCCTGTTTCTGCATCGCAAAGAGTTGCACATGGGAAGCATACGTTAGGAACATCACCTACGCACTCGTACATTGTTTCAGGATGTAAAATATAAGGACGACAACGATACTTAACCTTCCATGGCTCCTCTTTGTCAAGAATTGCAGCACCGATTGAGTAAATCATACAGTTACATGTCTGAGCTACTCCGTGGTAAATCATAAGCCATCCTTCATCGATTTCGATTGGGATAGGACCTGCGCCAACCTTTGTCCAAGCCCATTCCGCAGGCTCGAGTACATGATGATGATCACCCCAGTGAATCATATCAGGTGACTGGCTGATAAATACATCACCGAATGGTGTATGACCGTTATCGGAAGGACGTGAGAACATTACATACTTGCCGTTAATCTTCTTAGGGAATAATACACCGTTTCTGTTGTATGGAAGGAAGGCATTAGGAAGTCTGTAAAATGTCTTAAAATCGTATGAATAAGCCACACCGATTGTAGGACCCTTCCACTTTTCAAACTGAGCACACCATGTTACAAAATATTTATCTTCAATAAGGCAAACACGTGGATCATAACCGTCAGCTGTTCCGACACATTCACCTGTTGCTTCATCATAAAGCTTTAAGATGTCAGGCTCAATATCCCAATTGATGGCGTCTTTACTTTTTCCAAGGAAAAGATGACTCTTCATACATTTATCATCGCTTCTGAATACGCCTACGAATTCGCCATCCTTAGCAACTACAGCTGAATTAAATACACTATTTGCACTTGGAATGGCATGTCTGTCAATAATCGGATTTGCGCTGTAACGCCAAACCACATCGTTGCAACCCTCAGGTCTGTCTTCCCAAGGAATATTTGGTAAATTTTCTCCAATAATCATGTTACCGTTCTCCTTTAAAATATAATATTCATATAGAAAAATCTGTACGAACTGTAATTTAACTATAGCATTCTGCTTTATTCTTTGATATAATAACAACATACAAAAATTGTATAATTCTATTTTTTGTGGGGAGAAGGATTATATGAGTAAATTATTTGAGTATATTGACACGCTTAGTGCTCCTTATGAAGCATTTTTTGTTGTGAGCGGTTATGAGGGTTTTCCTGTTCACTCGCACTGGCATTACTATATGGAGCTTATCTATCTTTATGAAGGAACGATAGACATAACATGCGATAAAATGTCCTACACGCTTCATAAAGGTGATTTATTTATTTTTTGTCCTAAAACAATTCATTCCATAAGCGCTCCGAACGGAGCAGAATTTAAATACGGTGTATTAAAGTTTGATTCTGCCAAACTTTCCACCAATATCTGCAACGGCATCAGTCTTCGCCTTTTATTTGAAAATGCGGCAGACACTCCTGATTTCCTTCTTTTTTTCCAAAACGAAGAAATAAAGGATTTAAGGCTTGGTGACATTTTCACAAACTGTGCTAATGAGATAGTTAACTGCTCCTACGGCTATGATTTGATACTTCAGTCCTATCTTGCAGAGCTGTTAATCATGCTTGTAAGAGTCATGAAGAAAAAGGGCTTTGATACCGACAGTATTGCCTGTAAGACGGCACCAACCACATCAATTGAAACAATTACCGAGTATATTGACGCACATTCTTCAGAAAAAATAAATATAGCCGATCTGTCTTCAATGTGCAATATGAGCTACAGCTACTTTGCCAAAAGCTTTCACCAGATGTATGGGCGCAGCTGTAAGGATTATCTTGAATTTGTCCGCATTACAAAGGCTGAAAATCTGCTTCTGTATACTAATCTCGACCTCACTTATATAAGCCTTGAAACAGGCTTTTCAGACTGCTCACATCTGATTAAAATTTTTAAGAAATGGAAGGGAATTACTCCGAAGCAATTCAGACTAAAGCACAAAAACAAATAAAAGCTTACCGATTCCGTCGTTGGAATTCTCCGCGACTGTTATCACATTAATAAAAAGTCAGAAAATGTTTATAAAATATGACACACTAATATGACAAAACCCCGGTTCAGAGTGGTATTAACCTGACATTCTGAACCGGGGTAAATTATTTATTTATCGTCTTCAGTTTTATCGTCGGAGGCTTCCTCCGCCTTTGCATATTTGTAGAACAGCTCATTTGTGAAATGAACCTTTTCCAGATTAATTCTGTAGCCTCCCTCGCCGTAATACCTGTCATATGCTTTTACATATTCATCAAGGTTTTTATATGTTGTTGATGAAAGATATTTCTCACCGTACTCTTTGAACTTTTCATCAGAGAGAGTAAGATTTTCTATCTTTGCAATGCTGTATAACACAAGGTCATGCTTAATTGAATTTTCAGCCTGTTTCTTAAGAATTTCCTTATAAGCGTCCTCTGATTCGAGTCCCATTGCCGATATCAAATCCTGAATACTTCCCCCATTTGACGCCGCAATATACTTCATTGTTGAATAATAGTAATTATAGTATTCTTCCGCAAGACTGCTGATGTCACCAAACGTTGTATTGTCGATTATATACTTAATATAATTTGTCTGGCATGTATTGAAATAATCATCAACCTGGCTTGCAACCTGAGCCTCAAGCTTCGTCTTAACATATTCTTTAAGCTTGTCCACGGAGTCAAAGCCAAACATCATATTATAACAGTTTTCCAGAGTAACCTCTGTTTCTTTGCCGAAATGATTTATTGTTACATCAAATTCTGCAGCCTTTCCTGCCAGTTCCTTTTCATCATAATCATTTGGAAAGGTTACTTTTACTACTCTTTTTTCACCCTTTTTTGCCCCTATCAGCTGTTCCTCAAAGGTGTCGATAAAAGTTTTGCTGCCGATTGTAAGATAATAGCTTTTTGATGTGCCGCCATCAAATGCTTTGCCGTCAATTTTGCCTTCAAAAGCAATATTTACTGTATCACCGTTTTTAACGGTATTGCCGGCAGCTGCTTCATCCTCTATATAGGCCTTAAAGCCATCCTTAACGGACTCATCATAAAGCTTTTTAATATAATCCTGTATTTCTTCCTCAGTTACGGTTGCATCAAACGGCTCATACGTAAATGATTTATAATCACCAAGCTTTATAACAAGTGCCAAATCATCATCCTTAATGGAAAAGGCCTTATTGTCTGATTCCGGTGCCTGTGTAATGGTTCCGTTAGTCTGTCCGGTCTGGTTATTATCCTTTTTACCTTCGCAGCCTGTCAAAACCGCTAATGACATCACAAGTGCTGCCACAACCAATTTTGTTCTTTTCATCATTTTCCTCCAAGGGTATTATTTTACTGCATCTCCCGGTGTTGCCACCTCATCACTCTTAACTGCATACTTATCAAAAAGAGTATCAAGAATATATGCATTTAAGATATACTGTCTGAACATACCCTTACCGTAATACTTATCGTATGTTTCGGCATATTCCGATACAGAATCATATTCTGCTTCTTTTGCATACTTTTCTGCATATTCATTGTATTTTTCATCACTGAGCTTAATTCCCTCTTTTTCTGCTATAAGCTCAAGAGTAATATTCTTCTTAACCTCATCAGCCGCCTGTTCCTTTAATGCTTTTTGAAATGATTCAACATCGGAATATCCGTACTGATTTGCAAGATTTGCCATGGTAAGCTTATAATCGCTTGCCATTTTCTCCATGGCTGAATAGTAATTCTTGTAAAACTCATCTGCTTCCTTAGTCAGCTCATCATACTTTGTGTTTTCGATGATATAAACAAGATATTCATTCTTTGAATTTTCATAATAAGACTTTTCGTTTGCAATGGCCTCTTCTTCAAGATATGTTCTGAGCTCCTTATAAATATCATCGAGCGTCTTGTATCCGAATACCTTTTCGTAGGCATTTTCCACGCTGTATTCAGCCTCTTTGGAAAAATAATTAACAGTAACCGAAAAGATTGCTTCCTTGCCGGCAAGATCAGGATTCTGCGGATAAGAATCAGGAAATTTTGTCTTTACGTCTCTCTTCTCACCCTTCTTTGCTCCGATAAGGCCATCCTCAAAGCCCTCTATAAATGCACCGCTGCCGATTGTGAGATCATAAGCTTCCGACTCTCCTCCCTTAAAGGCTTCGCCGTCAACAAAGCCCTTATAGGCAATATTTACCGTATCGCCTTTCTTAACAACATCATTTTCGCGGCTCTTATCTTCCTCGTAAACTTTATATCCAATCTTGATATAATAATCGGTCATCTCTTTATAGTAGTTTTCTACATCTTTATCCGAAACAGTCTTATCAAACGTCTTGTATGAAAAGTTTTTATAATCGGCAAGCTCTTTAACCTTATCGGTTTTTTTGCCGCCGATAACTCCCATACCGTCAAGGACTAAATAAACCACTGTTCCCAGAATTGCAATAACAGCAATAACGGCAAGCACTATCATTGCCGTTTTTTTATTGTTTTTTCCATTCTTTAAGGAAGCAGGCTTTGCCTTTTCGACAGACGCTTCCACATTTTCCAATTCGTAATTATCTGACATAATACTCCTTTACCTGTTTAGTTTTTATATATTTTTATTTTCCGCCGACATTGAAGAGATTGATCTGACCTTACTTCTGAACGCTTTTCTTTCTTTTTTATTCTGATACATTATCCGGTCTGCCTTCATAATGTACTCATCAATGGTTGCAATGCCGTCAGGCTTCTCAAAAACAATACCCGTGCTGGCACATATTTTATATGGCTTGCCCGAATCGCGATTATAGTTGTTAAGATATGCCTCAACACTCTTTATATAACGCTTTCCGGCTTCCTCGGCATTCTGCGCAAAGCCTACCACAACAAACTCATCGCCGCCAAATCTTGCACATACATCATCCTTGTCCGCATTTACAAGAAGTGCATTACCAAAGGTTTTAATTGCGTTATCTCCCTCAGCATGACCGTAGGTGTCATTTATTGACTTCAGCTCATCCAGATCAATGCTTGCCGTAAATACTTCAAGACCCTTTGCATAGCAGCTCTTAAGCATCTCAGGCACGCTGTTATAAAAGCCTCGCCTGTTGAAGAGCTTTGTGAGCGGATCTCTTATATAAAGCTCAGCCATGCGGTCGTTAACTTCTTCAAGCTTTCGGTTAATCTGCAATAAGTATTTCTGCGTTTTAAATGTATCGAGTGCATTTCCCGTAGCATGATTATACATAATTGCAAATGCAAATGATATTTTATCCATAGGCATGGAAAAAGCGAAATAGCCCATATTCCTTGTGATAGAATGAATAGGCATAATAACAAGCGGATGACTTATCGAAAGCTCAGCCTCAAAATTAGGAACAATATCATCCATGCTTATAACTGTTCCGATTTCTATTTCGTTTTCATATTTCTTAACAAGCACTCTTACAAGATTGTTCTTCTCGTCAGAGTTTTTCTTTGAACCGAGTGAAAACTCAGGAATATTGTCATCAACGAAGACATAACCGTTTGCAGGCATATAGCTGTGAAGCACATGAGCTATCTGCATGGCACTGTCCTTGCGGGACATCTCTGCCTGCATCTGATACATATTCATCTGGTAAAGCGAATGTCGTCTGTTAAAATTGTAATACTCAAATATCATTTCCGGCGTTACATTATGATGTGCATTAAGACAACCGCATGAGCCTCCCAATTCATATTCATAAGGGATGCTGTATTCTTCCTTAACCTTTTCACCCCTGATATAATCAGAAATTATGCTCATCATCTTCTGAGCCATTATTCTGAAATCTGCACCACAGGTTGTAAGACGCGGTTCG
Source organism: Clostridiales bacterium (assembly GCA_029010495.1). Taxonomy (GTDB): domain Bacteria; phylum Bacillota; class Clostridia; order Lachnospirales; family Lachnospiraceae; genus UBA3775. The sequence continues at coordinate 42,082 of JAQXKO010000019.1, forward strand.
TTCCATTTTGCCTGCGGAATACCGTCAAAGCCTGTTACGATTACGTCCTCGGGCACACGATAACCTTTTTCTCTGACCATGTTGCATACTGTAATTGCCATCACGTCATTAGCACATATTATTGCCTCGGGTATGTCATATTCAAGGAGCTTTTCCGATGCTTCCCTGCACGGATCCTCCCAGAAATATCCATATGCTATACGATTATCATCAACTTCTATGCCGTTTTCCCGAAGTACTTTTTTGTACACATTTTCTCTCTCGAGTGAAAATTCATTATCAGGCATACCTGACATAAAATCAACTCTGGTTACTCTGTGTTCCTCAATTATGTGGCGTACAAGCTTCTCAAATGAAGTCACGTAATCGACCATAACGGCGATACTGTCTTTAATCTTTCTTTCAAAGGACAAAACAGGTATTCCGATTTTTTTCCCCTGAGCGGCAATATAATTTAATGTTTCATCATCCTTGACATACTCGGAAAACATAATAATACCGTCAAACTTGGAATAATTTATATCCTTAAATATTTGAATATCGGCATCAACCTCTGTATTTTGATAGCTTGTCACTGCAGTAGTGCATATTACGACTATTTTCCAATCCCTCATGGCTGCTTCTTTTTGAATCATCCCAAGACTGTCAATAACCTTATCATCATTTATATTTGTCGTACAAACTGCAATTATTTTATTTTCCATATGTCCCCCATACTATATATAACTAAAGCATCTTTATTTTACGCAGTACCAATATTGCAACTATACAAAGAACGATAATAATACCTATAATAATTTCAAATCCGAATGCCGTTGCCGCCAAAGGGACCCATTTGGCAGCCACATTCATTCCGTAAAGTCCCGAAATGATATTAGGTATGGACATTACAATCGTGATGGCAGCCAGATATTTCATGACTGTATTTAACCTGTTATCAAGAATGGTTGAAAGATATTCTCTTGTTCCGTTAAGAATATCCTTATAGATAACCGTCATTTCGATTGCCTGCTTGTTTTCGACTATTACATCCTCCAGCAGCTCCTTATCCTCCGGATACTGCCTGATTTTTCCGTATCGTGAAAGACGTTCGATAATGGCTCCGTCAGCACGAAGTGATGTTGCGAAGTATACAAGTGTGGATTCCAGCTCGTGAAGAGCAATCAAATCGGAGTCCTCTGTATTGTTACGGATACGCTCCTCTATTTCGGTGCGCTTCTTATCAATTACCCTGAGGTAATTCTGGTATACCATACACGTCTTATTTAATATCTGATAAACGAATCTCATCTGTTTTTTGGTAGAGAATTCTTTAACGTTATTCTTTACAAAATATTCCAGCACCGGTGTTTCTTCCGAACAGACTGTAATTATGGCTTCCTCGGTTATAATAATACCTAAAGGAATTGTGGTATAGCTGTCCTGATCCTGTCTGACCTCAACGGTAGGAATGTCCACGACGATAAGCGTATATTCATTTGATACATCAACTCGCGAGCTTTCCTCATCATCCATTGCGGCTCTGATATCAGCTATATCAATATCAAACTGATTAGCCAGGCTGACACTTTCCTCGTAAGTCGGGGCCACGGCTTTAATCCATCCGCCAGTTTCAAATGATTTGTTTTCAAAAAGTTTACCGTTTTCAGTGCGATAATGCTTAATCATTGTTCTCCCCTTTCTTACGATAGTATATTATTTGCAAGCATACATTATGATTGTATAACTTTATGACTGCAATGTCAACGTTTTTACTCTTTTTTCACATTCCGGAATGCTTTAATAAAGCAAATTACTGAGTATCGGACCAATATTTCAGCATATTCTCGGCAAGCCTTCACCCACGAGAACATCCTTTTTTACCCTGCCTCCGATATGGGTATTAATGTAGAGTCCGTGTTTTTCATCATCTCTTTCGCATATTTTCCCTATTATCGCTGCATTCTCACCGTATTTTGAACGTTTGATGCACTCAAGCGCCTTTTCGGCATCCTCTTTTGCCACAACAGCAACCAGCTTGCCTTCATTGCCCATATAAAGAGGGTCAAGTCCCAAAAGATCCGAAAATCCGGCCACCTCACTGCTTACCGGAACAGCCTCCTCATCAATTTCAATCACACATTCCGAGGCTTTTGAAAGCTCCGCAAGAATGGTTGCGAGACCGCCTCTTGTTATATCACGCATCGCCTTAATGCATACGCCCTCAGAACGCATGTTTTCTATCATATCCTTAAGCACCGCCACGTCTGACATCACATTATTTTCTATACCCATTCTGGTCTTTAATATTGCGACATGATGGTCTCCCAGATTGCCTGACACTATAATGACATCACCCTCTGCCACACGGTCCGCACCGAACTCTTCATCCTCAAATACTCCCACGCCCGTTGTGTTGATATACAGGCCTCCGTCGCCCGGCACTACCTTGGTATCACCTGCAACTATTTTTACTCCGGCCTCTTCTGCAGCCGAAGCCATGCTCTTCACAATCATCTCGAGGTCATCAGTTTTAAGTCCGTTGCATAGAATAAAGCCACAGGTAAGATACTTCGGAACGGCTCCTCTTACAAGCAAATCGTTCACCGTGCCGCACACGCTGAGCTTTCCTATATCGCCGCCCGGAAATATATACGGCTCCACCACAAAGCTGTCGGTAGTAACGGCAAGCCTTCTGCCGCCGGGTACTATTGTTGCATCCTCCATTTGCGCAAGATATTCGTTGTTAAAATATTTTGCAAATATATTTTCAATCAGACTTGAAGTACCAAGTCCTCCGCTTCCGTGTGCTGATGTAATTACCTTTTCCATAATCATTCATTTACCCTCCTTAAAGAAGGTCTGTCCTTTTTTTATAATCTGAAGCCCGTAAGTCATACGAACTTCTTAGCAATCTTGCTGTTAAAAAGAGCTTCTTCACAGTCCAAAGATACTTACCCTGTCCCCGCACCGTGCAGTCTGCCCCGGCCGTCCTAAGCGGCAGAGAACCTGTCATCTTATAAATAAGCCCTGCAGCTTCCCTCCTCGGAAACCATACATGCCCCCACGGGATTGGCAGGAGTACATGCTTTTCCGAAAAGAGGACATTTATCAGGTGTTATTTCACCTGTTATTACCCTGCCGCAGCAGCAGCCGGTGTTCAAATTGTCCTCTGTAAGGTTGTCGCTTCCGGCATCGTAAGACATGTATTCCTTCCTCAGCAAAAGACCCGAGGATTTAACCATACCTATTCCCCGCCAATAAGCATCCGACTTGATAAAATACTTATTCACAATCGCTTCAGCCGCTTTATTCCCGCTTTCCGTTACGGCCTGCCTGTAACAGTTTATTACCTCACCGCTGCCGGCCTTTTTCACAAGAGCATACAGAGCCATCACCAGCTCCTCAGGTTTAAATCCTCCAACCGCAAAGGGAATACCGTATTTTTCTGCAACCGGTCTGAATAAGTCGCTTCCCGTCACCGTACAGACGTGACCCGGTGCCAGAAAACCGTCAGGTCTTGTCGGCCCTTCACAAATCATTTCCGTAACCTCGGGCATTGTCTTTAGCGCTGTTAACAGTCTGACATTTTTCACGTTGCATGCAATCAGCTCCTCCAGCAAAAGAGTATATACGGGGGTAGTTGTTTCAAACCCGACTGCCGCAAATACAAAGCTTTTATCCGGCTCATTCATGGCCATGTCAACTATATCGGCAGGAGAATATACCATTCGCACGTCATATCCCAGTGCCTTCAAGTCATTAAGAGAGCCTTTACTTCCCGGAACTCTGAGCAAATCTCCGAATGTTACAACAGCCTCTCCGCCCTCCAGTAATCTGATAAGCCTGTCAATAAATGATGTCGGCGTTACGCAAACAGGACATCCCGGTCCCGGTATAAGTCTTATTTTTTCAGAAAGCATTCCCCTTATACCGCTTTTTGACAATGCATTTGTGTGACTGCCGCATATTTCCATAAATGAAAGCTTAGGACCGTCATAGTCTCGCAGAAAGGCTGATGCCTTTTTAACATATTCATTCATCGTCTTCTCCCAGCATTTCAAACAGCTTTTTCATATCCTCCGCATCACTTTCCTTAAGCTTCTGGATAACAAGCCCCGCATGCACCAGCACATAATCTCCCGGGACAATATCTATAATACCGCTTCTTGCGGTAACAACGTTGCCGCTAAAATCAATACTTGCTCTCCCGTTTTCCACACTTAATACCTTTCCCGGTACTGCAACACACATATAAAGCCTCCATCATTACAAATCATTCTTTATTTTTTTCATAAAGCTCGGCCGCAAGATAAAGCTGTCCCGCGGCTATGCCGTCATCACCTGAAGGAACTGCTTTATTATACAATACCCTCATGCCTGCCTTCTTTAGTTTATTTATACAAAGCTCAAGAAGCAGCCTGTTGGCAAAGCAGCCGCCGGAAAGCACTACCGTCCCCGGCTCTTCACCTGCCTGCTTAAAGCAAAGCCCTGACATATTTACAACATATTCGGCTATGGCAACATGAAAAAGTACTGCCAGCTTCCCTTTTTCGACTCCCTTATTCATCAGACCTATAATATTTCTTATGAGCCCCGGCGTATCTCCCACAGGTCTGCTGTCCTGACTTATGATTTCCAGACAAAGTCCTTCTGATACGTCATCAGGTAACAAATCCGTTATCTCCTCATATCCGTAATGTGAATTAAGATAATTTACGGCCATGTACTCAAGACTTATCGGGCATTGTCCTTCGTATTCATTATAAAAGTCTGCTCCCAGGAGAAGCGAAACCGCATCAAAAAGTCTTCCCATGGAGCTGTTTTCCACAGTATTAATATTATTTTTTATTGCAGCCCACACAATATTGCAGGCAGCTTTATCAACAGGCCTTTGGCGGTGAGACGAAGCAATGCGAATCACTTCGTCAATTGCCTTATTAATTTCGTCATCATTACCCTGCCCTGCAAGATAGGCACACAGTGGCAGGAATGGGTCAACAGACGCCTTATCCCCTCCGGTCATTTTTACCGGCATTAATCCGCCCGCATGCGTCAATTTACCGTATGAGTAAAAATAAGCTTCTCCGCCGTATACTCCTCCGTTTTCACCATATCCCGTTCCGTCAAAGGAAAAGGCTGCCAGGCTGTCCGGATGTTTATTTTCAGCAAGAACGCTGTACACATGCGCCCGGTGATGATAAACCTTAATCGTCTGTTTACTTAACTCTTCGCCATATTTTGAAGATTCATACAATATATGTCTGTCGCAGACAACCCTGTCGTATTTGAGATTAAGCATATTGCCGAATCTATTAACAGCCATTTTATATTTTGCCTTGTTTAAGGGATTTATGAGATCACCGAAATACTGGCTGATATATATTTTATTACCCGAACTGTAGCCGAAGCTTCCTTTAAGGTCTGCACCCAGAGCGAGCATGGAAGGAATTGATTTGTCGATTTCAATTGGCTGCGGTACCAGTCCGCGTCCTCTTCTTAAGACCTGAACGGTTCCGTCAACAACTCTCATGATTGAATCGTCTACGGGAGTTACAATCTCCCGCTCATGATACAAAACCGGCACATCAAAGCATATTATGTCCTCATCACTTGTAATAATGGGACTTCCCTGATAATTTGCACTTGTTGAAACCAGATAATCAAATTCATCATTAAGCATCATAAACAGTCCCGAGGAAGGAAGCATGGCTCCTACATAAGGGCTGTCGGCAAACACTTTTTTACTTATTTTTATATCGTTTTCTTTTGCGCGAAGAAGCACAATCGGTCTTACGCTGCTTAATAAAAGCTCTTCCTCAGACTCATTAACATATGCAAGCTTTCTAAGCGCCGCAGCATCCTTAACAACAAGCGCGAAAGGCTTTTTTTCACGTTTTTTAAGCCTTCTTAATTCTGTAACCGCTTTCTCCGAGGAAGCATCGCATACAAAATGATATCCTCCCGTATCCTTTATGGCAATAACAAAGCCTGACTTAATTAATGCTACCGCTTCGCAATATGCCTCTTCCCTGTACAAAAATCTGTTTTTATGATTTAATATCAGCTTCATGCCGCAGTCAGGGCAGCTAATGGTCTGAGCAAAATACCGAATATCCGATATGTCAGAATATTCCTTTTTACATTTATCACACGGCTCATACACTGACATGGTTGTATTGACCCTGTCATAAGGAGTTCTGTTAATAATTGAATATCTGGGTCCGCAGACCCGGCAGCTTATAAACGGATATCTGTAGCGTCTGCCGGCTCTGTCCCTTAATTCTCTCTCACAATTTTTACACGGCGGTAAATCGGCAGGCAGAAAAGACACATTTTCTTCAGTGTCATAATCACTTTCGATAATTGATACTCCCGAAATATCCTTATCAGCTATTTTTTTAACGGAAATATCACTTATTTTTGCACCCTCCGGATAAAAGTCATAAAGGCGGCGGACCAAACCTTCCGCCGCCTGCAGGCTTAATTTTGCTTCAATTTTTACTATGCCTCCGGTGTTTCTTACAGTAGCATTGACTTGCTCACGTCGAAGCATATTAGCAACATACGGTCTGTAGCCCACACCCTGCACGAGTCCCTTTACTGTTATCTCTACACAACTCATAATTAAATAGTCTTAGTCTCGAACTTAATACATTTCTTTGGACAGTTTCTTTCGCAAAGGCCGCAGCTGATACACTTGTTGATATCAAGCTCCCATGTCTTTGCAGCCCTGTCAACCCTGATTGCCTGAACAGGACACTTTTTGTCACATAACGTACAATATACACAAACCCCGGGATCATATACAGGATATTTCTTTTCAACCTCTTTATGAAAAGATGTAACCTTTTTCTCATAATCCGGCGCAGTATATCCCGGAACAATCTTAAGGCATTTCTTTACACACTTTTCAGCGCAATAGCCGCACTGGATACAGTCAAAATTATTGATGCTCCAGTTACCGCTTCGTTTATCAACCTCAATTGCCCTGGGCGGACACATTTTTGAACACAGACCGCACAGCGTACATAATTCAAAATCAATTTCAATATGTCCTCTTGTTCTTTCCCCATACTCTGCCGGTTTCTCCGGATAGGAGGTTGTAACCGGCGGAAGGAAAAGATTTTTTATTGCAGTTTTTGCAAACTTCATTATCTTAGCCATGTTTTTTCCTCATTACCTGTAAATATTTATACAATTATCGCTCGGTGCAGCTGATACATGGATCTATTGACAGAACATAAAGTGCCACATCCGATACCTGGGCACCCTTAAGAATGCTTACCATCGGCTGGATATTGGCGAATGTAGGAGTACGGAGTCTCAACCTGTCAAGATACCTTGTTCCGTTAGCCTTAAGATAATATGTTCCCTCGCCTCTGGGCTGTTCAAGTCTCATCAGATACTCGCCCGACGGATTGCCCTTTACTACTACTGCCACCTCACCGGCAGGAATCTTATCGATACACTGATTAATAAGGTCAAGCGCAACAAATATTTCATCAATTCTTACCTTTGTACGTGCATACGCATCACCGTCTTTTTCAGTACACATTTTAAATTCAAGCTCATCATATGCCGAATAACCTGTCTCGCGAAGGTCGATTTCAACTCCGCTTCCACGTGCAAAAGGTCCCACGGCACCCATTTCAAGAGCCTGCTCTTTAGTAAGGATTGCGACGCCTCTTAAGCGCTTATTGACAGTCAGGTCCTGAAGAAATGTATCTGCAATCACCTTAACCTCTTTCCTGATATCTTCAAAGGAAATCTTGAAGCCCTTAAGCATATCATCAGGAACATCCTTTAGCAGACCGCCGATTTTATTAACTGAAAAAATACATCTTCCGCCTGTAGATGCTTCAAACATATCGAGCACCTTTTCACGAATTCTCCAGCACTGATAAAAAAGATTCTCATATCCGAATGCATCAGCATAAAGACCGAGCCAGAGAAGGTGTGAATGGACTCTTGACATCTCGGCCCACATTGTTCTCAGGTAGGCTGCCCTTCTCGGAACCGTAACATTCATAATTCTTTCCATCGACTCGCAATAGCCCATTCCGTGCATAAAGCTGCAGATACCGCAGGTTCTTTCAACTACATATACAAGTTCATTAAAGTCCTTTTTTCTTACAAGCTCCTCCAGACCTCTGTGAACAAAACCTATGGAGGGAACTGCCTCCACTACTGTTTCATCCTCAAGCACCAAATCAAGATGAATCGGCTCCGGCAGAACCGGATGCTGCGGACCGAACGGAATTACACTCTGTTTACTCATTGTATGACCTCACTTATAATTATCTTTCAAAATCCGAAACATAAGGTGTATCAGCCTCAATTTTATAAAGCTTTCGATTAAAAGCATTCTCAGGTGCATCAATCTTTACACCATAAAGCTCAATTGCCTCATATTCATACGGAACTGCATACGGATAATACTCTGCTATGCTTGGAATCACATCATCATATTCTGCCAGAAGTCTTAAATTATCAACCTTATAATCCCCTTCATCAAAACAGTAAATTACCTGATAATGATCTTCCAGATGAGTGGCAAAAAGCTGTAAAAGTCTCTTGCCCTCCCGTCTTTTTCTACTGACAAAATCAAGTAAATTTTCAGGGCTTACAGATGTATATGTCTGAATATCTTCATATTTTTTACTCATTGCTTCCTCCCTTGCGCTGCTCAGTCAGGCATTTTTCCTTTAATACTTCCTTAGCCTTTACAATACCGTCAATAATTGACTGAGGTCTCGCGGCACAGCCCGGTACATATACATCTACCGGAATAACCGTATCTGTTCCCCCGAGAATATTATAGCACTCCTTGAAAACACCGCCCGTACATGCACAGGCTCCGATTGCCACGACAACCTTTGGCGAAGGCATCTGGTCATATATCTGCTTAATAACCTTTCTGTTAAGTTTATTAACACCTCCGGTTACAAGAAAAATGTCCGCATGCATCGGGTCTCCCGTATTAATGACTCCAAAACGCTCAATGTCATATACAGGTGTCAGTGAAGCAAGCACCTCCATATCACAGCCGTTACAGCTCGAACCGTCATAATGAATTACCCATGGTGATTTTGAGATATCTTTCACAACAATCCTCTTTCCGCACTATCAGTGCAATTTATATGTCAATCTGTTACTTTAAAATTTCAAGGACAACAATATTAATACCGCCGCATACAAGTGTCATTATCCAGGAAGAAGTAAGCATCTGTTTCCAGGTAAGTCTTGCACTCGTATTGTCAATAAGCACTTCAAGCACTATTGTGAGCAGTACAACCGCTGCCGCAGCAATGTAGCTTAACGGATTTGATGTCACAAAGAAAAGACCTGTGACACCCAAAAGAAATACTTTTTCATACCACTCCGCAATCTCGATTATACCAAGCATCGGGCCTGACATTTCGGTAGTGATACCTTTAACTATTTCCTGGTGGGCGTGGTGCGATGTAGATATGTCAAATGGTGATTTACGAAGCTTGATTGTAAGTATAAATATAAATCCGACAAAAACACCCGGAAGCTTTACTATCGGCATCAAATCCGTTGAAATCATATTACTGACATTAAAGCTGCCGCATGCAAGATATAGGCCCACGGCTGTCAAAAGCACCATCGGTTCATAAGACATCATCTGAATCATCTCACGGTTCACACCCATTGATGAATACGGTGAATGCGTAACGCTTGCCGCTACGACAAGAAAAATTGCCGCAGTCGTAAGAGTGAAAAAAACAAGCAGAAGGTCTGCTCCTCCAAAGAAAAGTGCACCTGTAATCATCATAAAAAACATATATGAGATAACCATAAACTGCTGTGCGCGGTTAACAATCTGAGGTGTTTTGCCAAAAAGCTTTTTAACGTCTTTATAGGCCTGCGTTACGGGAGGTCCCACCCTGCGCTGCATTCTTGCGGAAAGCTTTCTTTCAATACCGGATATCAGACCGCCCAAAACAGGTGCCGCAAAAATAAACAATAATGCACATATAATCCTGACTACCATATAAATGCACCTCCTATTGATGCAACAATTGAAACGATAACCAATACAGAGCTAATGACGGTGCAGGTCTTTGATAATACCTTTTCACCAAAAATATCCTCCATGTACCAGTTTGAAATCTCAACCTTTGTTTCAGTGCCGTATGAGTTGACAAAATATTCACCGTCCTGTCTGTTAACGCCTGCAACATATGAAGGAACGATATTCATCACAACATCCTTTGTCATAAAGTAGATAATTGCCGGAACGATAATTATGGCTCCCACAAGAACTGCCATGATAATTATATTACCATCTGATAAGAAAGAAACATCTCCACCAAATACTTCGATAATATATTTAACTATGAAGGTTTCCGAAATAACATTAAACAGTGCGCATAATCCTATGGCAAGAATTACATGGACAAACATTGAAAAATACTGTCCCTTTGATGTTTTGTCCTCCTCTTTCTTTGCCGAGGAGCCTGATGAAACAATTCTGCACAACCATTTTGTCCAGTAAAGAAGCGTTGTGGAGCTGCCGAATGCAAGTATTATGACAAGAATTACATTGTAGGCGGAGGAATCGACAAATGCCTTAAGTGCAGCCCACTTAAATATAAGCATACCGAATGGTGCCAGATACATTGCAACTATACCGACAATCATAATGAATGCCAGCTTACGATATCTGACAACAAGACCCGACATATCCTCAACATCCCTTGAATGTGTTGAGTTTTCGATTGCACCCACACACTGAAAGAGCATTGACTTTGTAACCGCATGAAAAATGATAAGGAACATTGCGGCCCATACTGTTGCCTTTGTACCTACTCCGGCACATGTAACAATAAGACCGAGATTTGAAATTGTTGAATACGCCAGCACCTTTTTGCCGTCGCTTACGGTTATTGCAAGCATTGAAGCAATAAGGAAGGTAAATGCACCGACCGCAGACACGCCGAAGCCTGCCGCATTTCCGCAAAGAGCAGGTGAAAGTCTTAAAAGCAGATAACATCCCGCCTTAACCATTGTTGCGCTGTGAAGAAGCGCGGATGAAGGAGTAGGTGCCACCATGGCGCCGAGAAGCCAGGACGAAAACGGAAGCTGAGCCGACTTTGTAAGCGCCGCAAAGCTAAGCAGCATCACGGGTACAAGCACCTTTTTGTCACTAACGGCAACCATTTCGATAAGATCAAGGTTTTTATATATGAATGCAACCATCACTATGGCAACGGCAAAGCCAAAGCCGCCGAGAAGATTCATCCATAAAGCCCTGAATGAATTATTAACCGCTTCCTCCGTTTTGGTATATCCGATAAGAAGGAAGGAACATACTGAGGTAATTTCCCAGAAAAGGAATATCCATATAAGATTTGCGGACAGTACAAGACCGAACATAGCCCCCAGAAATACGAATAAAAGAGCAGTGAAATAATTAACTCTCTTCCTCACCTCCGTATGATGCTCATGATATCCCTTCATGTAATTAATTGAATATATAACGATAAGTCCGCCTATCACGCCTATTATCAGACACATAAGCACCGAAAAACGGTCTGCTCTTATATGAGCCGTATGCTTTATTCCCTCGCAGCAGATTTCCGTATAAATACACATTGCCGTAGGAATAATCGAAAGAAGCATGACAGGGTATTTTTTGTATTTAATACAAAGTGTACATACAAGAAGCATCAGAAAAACCTCTGCTCCCATCATCACCATGTCAACAGTGTGAGTGTTGACAAACAGAAGTCCCGTACGCGAGCCGTTTGAAATAAAGTCAAATGCCACAAATCCGGTCAAGATCCAGATTGCCACGACAAAAACTGTAGCAAGGGCCTTGCGGACATTGTCATTTGTCATAAGAAAAATAATACATGCTGCCACAAAAGGGAAGCAAATCAGGTAAGGAATATACTCCATATCCATCCTCCATTTTGCCTATATAAGGCCGTTTATCTTTAATATGTATACCCAGACGGTAAGCGTCACCGCCGACAAAAGAGTTGTAAGCATAACAATGGATGAAGTCAGCACCTCATCATTGTCCATATTTTTTGCCATGATATAACAGGCCACCGTCGTAGGCGAGCCTGACATGGTAAGCACCGCTATAAGCTGCGGTCCGTTAAAGCCCATATAAATTGCTGCCGGCATAAATACCGAGGGCAGAAGTACAAGCTTTATAAAACTTGCCGCAAGCGCAGGCTTGATTCCGGCAAAGGCCTTCTTAAGATCAAAGCTCGCACCTACAACAAGAAGAGCCATCGGTGAAGCGGTCTGTCCCAGAGAATTAAGAACCTTATACGGAACAACAGGTATCTCAATTCGGAAAATTGCAAGAAGCATTCCGGCAAATACAGAAATGATAAGCGGATTAACTGCAATTCCCTTTAATACATCAATCGCACTCTGCCCAAGACTTTTTGTTCTGTCGCGATGCTTTGCTCCGAGTGTCAGAAATATTACCGAAAACACATTATAAAGCGGCACGCTTGCCATTATCATCATGGCTGTCATGCCGGAATCACCGAATATATTATTGGCAAAGGCTACTCCGAGAACTGCTGCAGAGCCTCTTGCGGAAGACATTGCAAATGCACCAATCCGGTCCTTGTCCTTCATAAATAAAAGCGTTCCCGCATATATCAGAACAAACATTATTATGGTTCCGAAAAAACAGAACAGGACAAATTTCCATGAAAAGCCGGACGAAATATCTGTTTTTGCAACGTCAAGCATAAGCATGGCCGGTAATGTTACCTTAAAGCAGAATCTGTCACAGTCCTTAATAAATTCATCGCTGAAAAAGCCAATTTTCCTAAATATATAACCTGCCAGAATTATCAGAAAAACAGGAAGTGTTGAATATAAGCTGAATAAAAAATTATTCAAAAAAAGTCACCTCGACATAATAACCCATAATTATGAATACTATTCTACATTATAACAGATGTTAAATAAAATGTCACACAAAATTTGACATACACAACTGATTTTAAATATATTTATAACAAAAATAATGGCGTAATGTAAGGATACATTACGCCATTATTAATATTATTTAAAAATCAACCCAGATGAAAACCGTTACACTGTGCATATGCAAGCTTCTTGCCCTTTGAATCGAGAATTTCCACATGATATAAACATGTGCTTCTGCCATCCTTTATGCACACAGCCTTTGCAAAAAGCTCATTGTCGTCAGTGTTGCCGACGTAAGTAATATTGCAGCTTGAAGCCACTGTTTTTACGCCGCCTTCATTTGAAGCAACAGAAAATGCGAAATCCATGAGAGTAAACATTGCTCCGCCCATTATTCCTCCGTAGCCGTTACGGTGCATATCATTGCAGTGCATGACTGCCCTGCAATACCCTTTGCCAACCTCAAGAATCTCACAGCCCGACATGGTTGCATACTTATCCTTTTTAAAAAAGTCCTTCAATTCTTCAAGTCTTTTGTCTGATACGGGCTGCTCGCAGCTCACTTCTGAAAACATATCCATATTTATACCTCCGAAAAACAGTATTCATATTTCTTTTAATAATATCAGACCGCCGCAATATGAAACGGTTTCTTATTACCGATATTTATTCTTCTGCCTTATGATTATTAAGATACCATTTTACTGCCGCAATGGCGATAATTATAGTATACCCGATATAGCTGTAAACATCCGCCAGCTGTCCGAGAAACAAGAATCCGAGAATAGCAGCAAATACCACCTGCGAATAATCAAATACTGATATTTCCTTTGCCGGAGCATGCTGGTATGCGGCAGTTATACTGAACTGGCCGCCTGTCGCAGCCGCGCCCGCAAGTAACAGCATCACAAGCTGATATGTACTTATCGGTTTATATGCCAAAATCATAAATGGCAATGTCACAATTGTCGAAAAGCAGGAAAAGAAAAATACAATATTGCTTCCCTTTTCGCCCCTAAGACCGAGCTTTCTGATAAATGTATATGCCAGTCCGGCAAACATTCCGCCTACAAATCCGATTACTGCAGGCAGACAGGCAATATTAAAGGAAGGCTTTACTATAAACAAAGCTCCCGAAAATGCGACTGCCAGTATAGCTATATCCTGAAGCTTTGGCTTTTCACTTAAAATCCAAATTGAAAACAGTGTTGAAAAAAACGGTGAAAGCTTGTTTAACATGGACGCATCGGAAATATCAAGCATGTCAATCGCATAAAAATTACAAAAAATACCTATCGTTCCGCAGACTGCTCTGCAGAAAATATATTTCATATTTCCTTCTCCGACGTGAAAGCCTTCTTTTGACCTTATTATGGTTATAAAGGATATAAGAATTGCAACCAGATTTCTGAAAAATGATTTTTCATAAAAAGGAAGCTCTCCCGCAAGCCTTACAAACAAATTCATAAGTGCAAAGAAAAATGCCGCGGAAATAATATATAATATTCCCAGTTTCTTACTGTTCATCAACCGAGTCCCTTCGTTCTGTCATAGCTTGCACATACCGCATCCATAAGTGCATTTCTGAAGCCGTCCCTTTCAAGTGCGTGAACACCTGCTATTGTAGAGCCACCCGGGCTGCATACAGCATCCTTTAAAGCTCCCGGATGCTCACCTCTTTCCAGAAGAAGCGCGGAAGCACCCATAACCGTATTGGCCGCATATGCAATTGCTTTATCACGCTTAAGTCCGCACTGTACCGCTCCGTCAGCCAGAGCCTCGATTGCCATATAGACAAATGCAGGACCACAGCCTGATAAGGCAGAGCCGGCATCCATAAGCTTTTCATCAATATCATCAACAAGACCGGCCTGTGCAAAATCACTCTTAAATTCTTCAAACTCCTCATCTGATACAAGATCATTTCTGCATGCAAGGACAACACCTTTTCCTATTTCAACGGGAGTATTCGGCATGATTCTGATTACGGGAGCACCGCCACCGAGCGCCCCGGCTATCCTGTCCGTATCCACGCCGGCCGCCATGGATACGATAATATACCTGTCTGTACGCGTACAAAGGATGTCTTTTAAGTCCTCCAATAATCCCATAAGCATCTGCGGCTTTACGCCCAGAACAATATATTTTGATTCGGCCGCTGTCAAAAGGCTTCCCACTTTGCAGCCTGTAAGTGCTGCGAGAGCCTGCGCCTTTTCTGCAGTTCTGTTATTGACGATAACCTCTGATGGAGATATCTGCCTGCATACAGCCTTTACAAGCGCCGAACCCATATTCCCCGTTCCGATAAATCCGTACTTTGTTTTCATATTTACCTCTTTCCACCCCGGCGGGCAAAGCATATTTTTCGAAAAGTCACTTCATACTATTTAGCAGCATGGAATCTTGTGCCTCTCTTCTTTCCTTCAACAATATCATAGAGATATTCAGGCTTATCACCGTTAGTAATAACCATATCTATTCCGGCGCTCATGGCAAGCTTTGCAGCACTTATCTTTGTTGCCATGCCGCCCGTACCAAGGCTTGTACCTGCCCCGCCGGCAATTTTCTCAATTTCTTCATTTATCTCATAAACATCATAAATTATCTCTGCCTCGGCATTTTTATGAGGGTCCTCGGTAAAGAGTCCGTCAATGTCGGACAGGAGGATAAGAAGGTCTGCTCCGCAGGTGCGTGCGACAAGCGATGCAAGTGTGTCATTATCACCAATACTGATTTCTGCAGTTGAGACCGTATCGTTTTCATTAATAATAGGTAAAGCTCCGAGCTCAAGAAGTCTTGAAACCGTATTGACGAAATTTCTGTTTCGTATTTCATCATTTGTATCCTCTGATGTGAGGAGAATCTGACCTACAGTGTGGCGGTATTCCGAGAAAAGCTTATCATAGGTATACATCAGCTCACACTGTCCGACTGCGGCAGCCGCCTGCTTGGTCTGCATATCATCCGGTCTTCCCGGAAGCAGAAGCTTACCCGCACCCATACCAATGGCTCCCGACGAAACCAGAATAACCTCGTTGCCGGCATTTTTTATATCACTTATTATCTTACAAAGCTCCTCCACAAGACGTATATTGAGTCTGCCGGTCTTGTGTGCAAGAGTTGATGTGCCTACCTTAATTACTATTCTCATAAATAATCCTTCTCCTTTGAAGATGCATATACATTCACTAGTATATAGCCATATTCGGCAAATGTAAAGAGAAAGGCAATATTTTACACGCATATTGCACTCTGTGAACAATATCAAAAAGGCTCCTTTGCGTGCTGATATGTACAATCATGAACATACCAAAGCTGCAAAAGAGCCGAATATATTATACCGGATTATTAAATTGCATATCTGACAATAAGCATTATTGTTGCTATAAGAAGTGTCAATATTGTAGCCGGAGCCGCAACGGAGCAATATTTTTTCCAGCTTATAGGATGACCCTCTCTGGCTGCAATTGACGTGCCGACTACATTGGCAGATGCACCGATAGGTGTACCGTTACCGCCGATATCCGTACCGATTGCAAGCGTCCATGCCAGAGTTCTGAGCATCGGATCAGAGGTCGCAAGACCCTTTATTACAGGAACCATTGTTGCCGCAAAAGGAATATTATCAACAAATGCCGATGCGATTGCAGATACCCAGAGGATAATAATAATCATAGGGATAAGGCTACCGCCGCTAATCTTCTCAATGAATTTTGCTATATATTCAAGCACGCCTGTCTGCTCGAGGCCGCCAACTACAACAAATAGTCCGATAAAGAAAAGTATGGTTGTATAGTCAAGTCTTTTAATAATTGACAAGGCCTTTTTTGGCGATTCGATTATAACTGATGCAATTACGGAAAGAATCGCTGCAATTACACCGATTGATGCAACAGAAAGCCCTGTCTGTGCATGAGTAACAAGCAATACCACACAAATAAAAAATATTATACAGCTGACAATAAAATAAAGCTTATTTGTAATTGCCTCAGAAGGATTTGGATATACTATGTCAGTAGGTCTGTTCGCCTCGCTGGCCTTAAGCTCCTTTCTGCACACAAGGTAAAAATAAAGCAAAAGTACAATTCCGGAAACAAATGCAATTAATCCCGTATTGGTAAGGAAATCAAAGAATGTATATCCAAGACCCGTACCTATAATAATGTTAGGCGGATCACCGCTCATTGTAGCACTTCCGCCCACATTTGACATGAAAATTTCTGCCAGAATAATCGGAACAGGATCAAATTTTAATATTTTCGCAAGCTCAACGGATACTGCAGCAAGAAACAGAATAACCGTAATACTGTCAATAAACATTGATAATACCGCAGACATAATCATAAATGATATGAACAAAGGTATAATTTTATAATTAACAATCTGGGCCAGCTTAAGGCAGAGCCAGCGGAAGAAACCTGCGTCACCCATACCTTCAACCATAAGCATCATTCCTGCTATAAAGATAATCGTAGCCCAGTTAATACCTGTGGCCGACTCCTCAGCATGATGTCCCGGCACCCAGAATTGTGATGTAAATATACTCTTGAAGTTAAGTGTTTCAATTATTGCGTCCATGCTATGCATGCAAATACCGAATACCACGATAAGCACAAGTGCTCCGCCCACAAGAGCCGGAATATGTCTTTCAACACGTCCCCGGATAATTACTCCAAACATAGCAAGGAAAATAATGATTGCGCATACTGTTGCCATATCATTTCCTCCTCCTGAATACATATTTTAATCTTTTTTACAACGCCCCTATTTTAATTCATTTTTTTTGTTTTTGCAATGAGGTTATTAATTAAATAATTACCAAATTTTTCATCAAAATAAGTATTTGTTTGTACATTTTTTCTTCAAACGGCAAAAACAACGATAATACATCATTAAAATAGGTAAACCATCCGTTTTCAGTATTAAGGATTATAAGCCATTTGACACAAAAATTTATATTTTCGACAGTAATTCCCATGATTATTAAGAGTGGCTTAAAACACTTGACTAAAGCATAAATTTATGTGTAAAGTATAGCCAAGAACAAAGAATTTGAACAAATCACGTAATAACAGGAGGTTATCATTGTTAAATATCGATGAATATAAAACCGCATTAAAGCGCGGCGAAAAAGAGCTTTCGGTTTCAAATCAAAACAATGCTTTTCCATATCTACCGATTCTTGACGATTTAATTGCCGGAGTCAATATATCAAAAAGAGTAAATCTCGGCCTCGTGACAATACCTCTTAATCAGGTTGTGGGAACAGTAAATGCCAACCGTTCTAACGCATTTTCATCAGGCTTTATGCCTTTATTGGAGCCCGGCACGGAATTTGCAAGCAAATGGTGCACGCTTTATGACTCAATGGTCGAGGAAGGCATGCGCGATCCGATTATCGCATTTGAGTATATGAATAAATATTATGTCCGCGAGGGCAATAAAAGGGTTTCCGTTTCAAAATATATGAACATGGTTGAAATAGAGGCAACGATAACACGAATCATTCCCGCCAAAAGCGATGATCCGGAAGTAATGCTTTATTATGAATATCTTGATTTTTATGAAAAGAGCAGTATAAACTACATTTATTTTTCCAAGCCCGGTTATTTCAAAAAATTCTGCGAGCTTGTGGCTCCGGATATGGAAGTCTGGGATGATGATACAAAAATGGATGTACATGCCATTTTCAGCAGGTTTTCAAAGGTTTACGGCGAAAGCGTGACAGGACTCAGTACGAGCGACGCCTTTTTTGATTATGTAAAATTACTGGGCTTTAATGATATAAAGGAAAAAAACTCAGCCCAGATTGCTGACGATATCAAAAAAATAAGGGATGAGCTGGAGCTTGCCGCCAAACAAAAGCCCGTGGCAATATCAACACACCCTTCAGATTCAAAGGCAAACCTGTTCGGAAAGATGTTTGCTCCAAAGCGGTTAAAGATTGCATTTATTTACATGAAGGATGTAGATCATTCGGCATGGTGCTACGCTCATGAGCTGGGACGTCAGTATGTTGAAGATGTTGTTTTTCCGAATGAAATAGATACAAATGCCTTTTATAATGTAACCGGCGATAATATTGAGCAGACGCTTGAAGAGCTTTGCCATTCAGGATACGATATAATATTCGACACCTCGCCGCAGCATAATGCGGCATGCGCAAAGGTTGCCGTGCTGCATCCCGAGGTTCGAATACTCAACTGCTCACTTAATGCTTCCACAAAGCATATGAGGACATATTATCTCAGAACATATGAATCAAAATATCTTCTCGGAATGCTTGCGGGAGCGCTTACGGAAACAGATAAGCTTACCTATGTAGCTGATTATCCTGTATACGGAAGCGTCGCCTCAATCAATGCATTTGCGATTGGGGCCAAGACAGTCAATCCTAAGGCTGAGGTATTTTTATGCTGGACCAGTGCCAAAAACTCTGACCCGAACAGAGAGATTCGTGCAAACGGCTGCGATATAGTATCTGACCTTGACTGGTCTTCGCCAAGACATCTTACAAGAAGGTTCGGTCTTTACAGAAACTCACCGGACGGCCCTATTAACATTGCAGCTCCTTTATGGGACTGGGGCAAACTTTACGAAGAGATAATTACAAGTGTCAAGAACGGAACATTTAAAGTCGAGCAGGATGAAATCGGAACCCGGTCAATCAGTTACTGGTGGGGAATATCAAGCGGCGCTGTCGATATTGTTTATTCCAATAAAATACCTGACTTAACTCTTTCGTTAATGAAACATATGAAAAATCAGATGGAACAGATGGACTTCAATCCGTTTTCCGGCAAGCTTAATTTTAAAGGTCAGGATACAGTGGATTACGGTGAAGGTATGTCTCTTAATGAGCTTATCTCGATGAAAACACTATACGAAAATGTCCACGGCTTTATACCCGGTGTTGACGATGTAGTAGATGAGCTGGTAGATCTTACAAAGCTTCAGGGTGTCATCGAGCCGGAGTAAACCGCCCCGTCACCATATTCAGCCAAAGAATAATAATATTTTCTTTACATTTGCTTTATTATATGTATAATAGTTAAAAGTGATATGTCACATGTGAGTTCGAAACCATCCTCACATTAAAAAAAACTAAGGAGCAAAAAATGAATAAGAAAGTATTATTTATCACACAGGCTGCGCTTATAGGAGCCTTGTATGTCGTGCTGACATACTTTATTGCGGCATTTGGTCTTGCAAACGGAGCAATCCAATTAAGAGTTTCCGAAGCCTTAACCATATTGCCGGTTTTCACGCCGGCAGCAATTCCCGGTTTATTTCTGGGCTGCTTAATCAGCAACATTATTACCGGCTGCATCATTGAAGATATTATCTTCGGTTCACTTGCGACACTTATCGGTGCCGTCGGAACTTATCTGTTAAGAAAGCTTACGTATCTCGCACCAATCCCTCCGGTGCTTGCAAATGCATTTATCGTACCGTTTGTACTGAAAACCTTCTACGAATTATCGGATGCATACTGGTATCTGGTATTGACGGTCGGTGCAGGTGAGATTCTTTCCTGTTATGTACTTGGTCTGATTCTTTACAATGCACTGAAAAAAGTCCCTAAGCTTTTTGACAATCCGGGACAGGACAAATAAAATATATACATAAAATAAGAAAAGCGATGCATAAGCATCGCTTTTCTTAATCGAGAGAGAATAATAGAAAAGTTATAGAAAATGTCTTAATTATGTGGTGCACTTCCCGGTGAAGTGCTTTCGTTCATCTGTCAGTTGTAAATTTACAACTTATGGTAACAAACAGGTCAAGCACTTTTATTTAATTTTTTTTCATCAAAATCTATCTTGTGACATTTTTCCTGCAAATTTGATTTTTATGACGTAATTTACGTCATTACAGTGTAAAAACCATGCTCATTTCATCATTTAACGTTTTAAAACCATATCCTTTTTCAAGAAGTCCATCGATTATCTCAGGCAAAGCCCTGACTGTTTCATCATTTATTATCCCATCATGGAGCAGTATCAGAACATATTTTTTATCCTTTAACTGCCCAAGCACATTTCTTGTAATCGTATACTGTCCCGGGCGTCCGATGCTGTCCTCTCCGCTTACATTCCAGTCAAATACCTGCAGTCCCTCCTGCCTAAGCCCGGAAAGAAGAGCTTTGCGGTTATTAATGTATTTATTGTAGCTGCCGCCCGGAAGCCTGCAGATATCCGTATCAATTCCAAAGCTGTTTTTCAGGTACTGCTTTTCGGCAAGAATTTCACTTACACAATTACCGTCACTCGAATAAAGCTTTTTGTAGTCATGTATCCGGCAATGAAGCCCTACACAGTGACCCGAGCTCACCATCCGGTTCAGTTCCTCCCTGTATTCATCGGTAGCCTCACTTCCGATAACAAAAAAACTTGCCTTAATATTATATTCATCAAGAATGTCAAGCACCTTCTCCGTATTTTTGCTCGGTCCGTCATCAAAAGTGAGAAATGCAACTTTTTCCGCAACATCAATATTGCTGCCATCAACATATTCATCCTCCGATTCATCTCCGGACCTCAATACAGACCTTTCAGTTCTTACTGACAGACTGATCATCATACAAAAGAGCAACAGCCCAAGTGCTCTTTTTAATCTTTCATAATCCATATTTCCCCAAGGATTTTTTTATAATATATTGAGAATACATTCAATTTATAACCTCCGTGATTTACACAACCAGCATACATACAGTTATCGGAGTTATCTGCGGTTTATCCGTTATATTCCCCAACAAATGATAATGCCCCGCCGGATATACCCGACGGGGCATTATTAATATACAGTATTATTTTCGCCAATATTACTTGATTGTACAAATCCAGCCCTCAGGAGCCTTAATTGTACCCATCTGAATACCTGTAAGTGTCTCACGAAGCTTTGTGCAAACCGGACCCATTTCCTCCATACCGCTTGGCAGGAATATATCTTTGCCATGGTCATTGATTCTTCCGACAGGAGATATAACGGCAGCCGTACCGCATAAGCCGCACTCTGCGAAATCCTTAACCTCGTCGAAGTAAACTTCTCGTTCCTCAACCTCCATGCCGAGATATTCCTTAGCAACTACCATAAGTGAACGGCGTGTGATTGAAGGAAGGATTGAATTTGACTTTGGCGTTACAAGCTTATTGTCCTTTGTAACAAAGATAAAGTTAGCGCCGCCTGTTTCCTCAACCTTTGTTCGTGTAGCTGCATCAAGATACATATTTTCGTCAAAGCCAAGCTCATGAGCTTCTACAATAGCATATAAACTCATCGCATAGTTAAGACCTGCCTTGATATTGCCTGTTCCGTGAGGTGCTGCCCTGTCATAATCACATACTCTGATTGAGATAGGCTTGCAGCCACCCTTAAAGTAAGGACCAACCGGTGTTGTAAAAATTCTAAACTGATATTCATCGGCCGGTTTTACACCGATTACGGGATTTGTACCCATCATATATGGTCTGATATATAAAGAAGCGCCGCTGCCGTAAGGTGGTACCATATCTTCATTGGCAAGTACAACCTGCTTAACAGCTTCAACAAACTTAGCCTCATCATAAGGAGGTATACGAAGACGTACTGCCGAATCCTTTAAACGCGAAGCATTAAGATCAGGTCTGAAGGTTACAATATGTCCGTCAACCGTTCTGTATGCCTTTAAGCCCTCAAATATTGTCTGTGCATACTGGAAAACACCTGCACACTCATTAAGAACGATATTGGAGTCTGTAGTAAGGCCGCCCTCGTCCCATTCACCGTTCTTATAGTTTGAAACAAATCTGTATTCTGTCGGTACATAGCCAAACCCGAGGCTTGACCAATCAATATTCTTGTTCATAGGAAATCCTCCGTTACAATTAAATATCATTAGAAATTATTATATACCTTAGTTTTTTATAAATCAACAAAAAATAATCTTTTTTAAGAAATACATTAAATATACAATCCCGGGCTGATAACATTAACCCAAAATTACTTTTTACCCTTATTCCTTTTGTTTTCATGATAATAACGGTATGACTATTATCAGTTAATTCTAAACATCTGCCTTGTAGTTTATCCGGCACTTCTACTTTCTCCTGTAGGTTGCAAAATAATATGTTATGCCCTCATGCTCCTTAATCTCGCTGCGGTCTGTCATCTCCCACCTGTCATCATCATCAAGCTCCGGAAAGAAGGCGTCTGCCTCCCTGTAGGCCTCCACTCTTGTGACATATATGGTATTAACAACATCCATCATCTGACCGTAAATACTGTCGCCGCCGATAACAAATAAATCTTCCTCTGAATATCCCTCAAGACTTCTTGCCATATCAACAGCCTCTTTAATATTGTAGGCGACAAGAACATCGTCTCTTTTAAAATCAATATCTCTGGTAATTACAATATTAACCCTGTTTTTCAGAGGCGCTCCGTTCGGAAATGAATCGAGAGTTTTGCGACCCATGATTATTACCTTGCCGCTTGTAATATTTCTAAAAAATTTCATATCCTCAGGAATACTAAAAAGCAGCTGATTATCCCTGCCGATGCCCCAATTTGAGCTGACTGCAACTATTGCGTTCATATTTTTCTCCTAAATCATTATCATAAGCTGCCGGAATTTATTACCGTACCGTTAACCCGTGCCGGCAGACAGAAAACGGAATTGCACACGTCTTTCTAAATTGCCACAGGAATCTTATCTACGGGAGGACCGTACTTATAATCCTCAAAAGCAAAATCATCCTTTGTAAATTTATAGAAATCCTTAATGTCCGGATTCATGACAAACTTTGGCGCAGGATATGCTTCTCTCTGAATAAGCTCCTTTATTACAGGCACGTGTCTGTCATAAATATGCGCATCTGCAATTACATGGACAAACTGACCCACCTGCATATCGCAGCACTGCGCCATCATATGTGTAAGAGCCGCATACTGGGCCACATTCCACGCATTGGCCGCCAGAATATCCTGCGAGCGCTGGTTAAGAATTGTATTTAATACAAGCTTGTCCCCGTCCTTAGGCTTCGTAACATTAAAGGTCATGCTGTAAGCACACGGATAGAGATTCATCTCCGAAAGGTCCTGGTGAACGTAAATATTAGTAAGAATTCTTCTTGAATACGGATTGTTCTTAAGGTCATAAATTACCCTGTCAACCTGATCCATCATACCTTCCTTATATTTGTGCTTTACACCCATCTGGTAGCCATATGCCTTTCCGATGGAGCCGTTCTCATCTGCCCATGCATCCCAGATGTGGCCGTCAAAATCATTAACATTATCAGACTTTTTCTGCCATATCCAAAGCAGCTCGTCAACGGCTGACTTAATCGGCGTTCTTCTCAGCGTTATTGCCGGAAATTCCTTTGACAAATCATAACGGTTTACAACACCAAACTGCTTAATAGTATATGCACTTGTGCCGTCCTCCCACCTGGGACGAACCTTCTCGCCTTCGGTGCTTGTACCGTTTTCAAGTATGTCCTTACACATTCTGATAAATATTTCATCTGCTGCGCTCATATTATCCCCCTCACATCAAACGTTTCGGTACATATGCCCTTACAAAAGTACCGTTTTCATTGTAGCTCATTTCTTCCACCTGACCATATCTGCGTATCTGATTCAGGTATGCACCTTCAGAATAAGGAATCGTCTTTTCGATATACACCTTACTATCCTTCAGTGCCTGCTCAATTGTCCGGCCAAGTCCGTCAAGACCATCACCTGTCTTCGCCGATATCTTAACAACATAATCAGCCTTTAAATCCTTAAGATTCTCCACTGCACCCTTATCCTGCTTGTTAAAGGCAGTAATTACAGGCTTTCCGTCCGCCTTAAGTCTGGAAAGTGTTTCATATACTACAGCCATCTGCGTGAAGGCATCCTCGCTGGAGGAATCAACCACATGCAGAATAATGTCTGCATACGATGCTTCCTCAAGAGTTGATTTAAACGCCTCGACCAGATGATGCGGAAGCTTGTTTATAAATCCGACTGTATCAGTCAGAAGAACCTCCTGGCCACCCGAAATCTTTAAATTTCTTGTCGTGGCATCAAGAGTGGCAAAAAGCATATCCTTCGCCAAAATGTCAGAATCAGTCAGTTTATTCAGAAGCGTTGATTTGCCTGCATTTGTGTAGCCCACAATAGCTATTACGGGCATTTCATTTTTCTCACGCTGACGCCGCAGAATTTCCCTGTTTTTTACTATATCCTCAAGCTCGCCCTTTAAATGTGATATTCTGTCCCTTATAAGGCGCCTGTCCTGTTCAAGCTTCTTCTCGCCCGGACCTCTGGTGCCGATACCGCCGCCAAGCCTGGACATTGCAATACCTTTGCCGGTAAGCCTCTGGAGTGAGTATTTGAGCTGCGCGAGCTCGACCTGAATCTTGCCCTCTCTTGTCCTTGCATGCTTTGCAAATATATCCAGAATTATCATTGTTCTGTCACAAATTTTGACCTCAAGAACATCCTCAAGATTTCTCATCTGTGCCGGACTCAGCTCGTCATCAGTAACAATTGCGTCTGCTTCCAGCTCACAAATTAATGCCTTAAGCTCCTCAATCTTACCCTTGCCGATATATGTTCCGTTGTGAACTGCCTCCCTGTTCTGGATAATCCTGCCGACTGTTACCGCACCTGCGGTTTCGACAAGCTCCTCAAGCTCATCAAGAGAACGCTGTGTGATAAGATCAGTCTCCCCCGGTCTTGTATCGAGCGATACTGCAACAAGTATAACCTTCTCGGGTTGTTCCATATTATCAATCATTTTTTCCATACATCAGTTCCTGTTCTGTCATCTTACTATTCGGCGTCGCCTTTATCTTCATCCTTACCGGTATCCTCAGAATCTCCGGTTTCCTCACTGTCAGGAAGATTGTCAAAATTCTCAGGC
The DNA here is from genome assembly GCA_029010495.1 of Clostridiales bacterium. GTDB lineage: Bacteria > Bacillota > Clostridia > Lachnospirales > Lachnospiraceae > UBA3775. The sequence continues at coordinate 67,889 of JAQXKO010000019.1, forward strand.
AATGTCTCGCCCAATCTGTCGGCAAGCCATTTAAGCTCGGTAAAGGCAGCCTCATCATCAGGATATATTTTATGATAATCTAAGGCCAGCGCATATGCCCTGTCAAGCTCACCCTTTCCCTCAGCACAGGCAATACGGTTTCGCTTAAGCTCCTTTAGTACACCGGATGTATTGTATCCAAGACCCTTATCAATCCATTTTTCTGCCTCTTCAAAATCTCCCGCATTTATGTAGCATACAGCCAGGTCATTGCAGAGAGTAGGGCTTACTACAACTGTAGTCTCCTGATAAAGCTTAAAATTTTTAAGTGCCTCTTCATAGTTTTCCTGAATCAGATTAATCTCCGCAAGGTAAAAATACGCCTCTTCAATACCGTTTGCAAGAGCATATTCCATCTCTGATTTTGCAGAATCAAACTTCTGCTCATAATAATGGATTACACCAAGATAATATTTGTCCTTATCTGTCTTAATGTCAAGTAACGATGCAAGGAACAGAGCTTCCTTTGCCTGCTCCGTCCTGCCCACCTCAAGATAACAGGCTGCAAGACCGATATATATTTCAAAGCCGCCCTCCATGTACAGAAGCGCTTTATTATAATCTCCGAGAGCTGCCTGATATTCATTTTTATCACGATAAACATTTGCCCTTGCCTTATATGCCAGAGCATTTTCGGGATCCTTTTCAATTATTTCCGTATAAGCCTTTAATGCACCGTCGACATCTCCGCCGAGAAGTATTGCATTTGCCTTATAATACATGATATCAGTGTCCCACTCAGGGCGAATGTTGTAATTTAACGCTTTCTCAAAGTTCTCAATTGCCTTTGCGTATTCCTGCTTCTGAAGGTATGCCATACCAATACCTCTGTATGCATACTTACAGTTCTTTTTTGCCGATGAAGATTTTTTGTTGCTGATTGTCTTTTCAAATTCCTCAATCGCCTCATCCTGCCTGCCCTTCTGAATAAGAATCATGGCATGATTCTGAAGGTACTCTACATTATCACCGTCCATTGATACAGCCTTATTAAGATAATCCTCAGCCTGATCATAATCACCTGATTCATAAAACTGCATCCCCTCTTTATTATAATCTCCCGCACTTTTGCCTCCGCAGCCGGCAACTAATGCCGACATGCACACGCAAAGCACCGATAAAGCTATTTTCTTCATAATCCTCCGACGTTCTGCTCAGTTTGTAATGAGCATACACCTTTCCCTCAAAATAATGATTAGGCACATCTTATTAAATTATACTCTAATATTTCAATAAAAACAATCCATTTTGTGTTTGTCTTAAAAAAACATTTTATATTTGTTTATAAATCCACTTCGAGTGACTTATTATATTTATTTGCATAGAATAATAAAATATGATATTATAAAATTTATAATATACTGTTCAGGAGGTTTATTTTGAAAAAAATACTGTCAATATTCACTGCCTGTTTTGTTATGCTTATGATACTGTTATTTTCTCTTCCTGATGCAGAAATAATTAATGCGGAAGAAGAGGCCGTAAGTCTGAATATCACGTTAAAAAACAGTAACGGCAGCAGCACTGCCGCCCTGCGTGACAAAAAGTATGACACAACGGTGCAATATAAATCCGGAGATTATGTTACAATCTCCTCCGAAACGCCTATGGCAGGTATATATATCATATGGGGAAGCAAGGTTTCTCCGTGGAATTTATCCTGTGGCAGCAAACGTACCGAATATGGCAAAAATGGTTTTCTCCATGAATATATAGCACTTGATACAGAAGTCCGGGAATGTACCATCGAATTGAATGACGATGTCCGGATATCAGATATTTATGCATATTCAAAAGGAATACTGCCTGATGACGTACAGGTTTGGGAGCCGTCATGCAAAAAAGCTGATATTCTTGTATTTTCGACTCATGCAGATGACGAAATACTTTTCCTCGGCGGCGTCCTTACTACTTACGGCGGAGGCCGGGGACTGGGCGTGCAGGTTGTATATATGACTAATTACTGGAACGGTGCCCGTATAAGGGAGCACGAAAAACTTGACGGCATCTGGACATGCGGCGTCAAAAACTATCCGGTTAATATGCCGTATGATGACTTGTATGCGAAGGACCTTGCAGGTGCCCAAAAGGTTTATGACGAAGAAATGATAACATCATCCGTTACCGAAGCCATACGTATGTTCAAGCCTCAAATTGTAGTAACACAGGACTTAAACGGCGAATACGGTCATGGAGGTCACATGCTTCTTGCGAAATGTGTATGCACCGCAGTCGACAACAGCAGCAAAGCCGAATTTTGTCAGGAATCATCCAAAGCATATGACACCTGGGATGTTCCAAAGACATATCTTCACCTGTATGCCGACAACAAGCTCAAGCTTGATCTGAGACAGCCTCTTGAAGGACTTAACAACCAGACGGCTCTTGATGTTGCAAAGGCAGCATATAAAAAGCACGTTTCGCAGCAATGGTGCTGGTTCTATGTTTCAGACGAATATGAATACAGCTGCAACGATTTCGGTCTGTACCGCACTATTGTAGGGAGCGATACCGGCAAGGGCGATATGATGGAAAATCTTACAAGCTATGCCGAGCAGGACAGAATTGCCCAGGAAAAAGCCGAGGCAGAAGCTTTGCTTACAAAGGCTGCCGAAGAGGAACAGGCCAGAAAAAATGCTGCTCTCACACAGGCTGCCCTTGACAAAGGCAGCAACGAAAGCTCTAAAGATTCGTCAACTGCCGATAAGCCAAAGGACAACGATAATAATCCGACAACAATACTTATTATAATACTTGTAATCCTGATACTTGCAGCCGCAATATACTTCTATCTGACAATCAGTAAATTAAATAAAAAGAAGCGGCTTCTTGAACAAAAGCGAAGACAGGCCGGAAGACGGCAGAGCAATCGCAGACCTGTTCCCGCTGCAAACGCAGGTAAAAGACAGTCCGTTCCAAAAAGAAGTACCGGTAATTCAGGCAGACCTTCCGACAGGTCCCGGGCTTCTTACGGAACTGCGCCTGCCTCAGGCTTAAAAACAAACAGAGCAAAGCCTCCCGTATCGCATTCCCGGCGGAAAGCATCTGACGGCATAAAAAAAGATTACCGTAACAAATGACATGATAAGTCGATAATTATTTAATCGTTTTTGACAAATAAAAAGCAGATGCATTTATATTGGTAAAGGCATCTGCTTTTTAATACTTATTTTGAAATATTCCTGATTTTTATGGTGCAGCTTGTGGCTCCCCGATAGTTGCCGTTTTCATCAAAGTCGTCCTTTGAATAATAAACAAAGGCTGTAAGTGTGATGTCGCCCTCAATTTCCCCGACCTTTTTGCCTGCAGTAAACTTAATTGACGAAATAATCATATCAGGCTTAACATCCGAATCCGTTATATGGGAATACCATTGTCCCTTTACCTTGTTAATATCGTCATAGAGGTAGTTCTCTATATAATCAAAATATTCTTCGGTGGCGGACGGTCCGTATATATATTTTGAAAATTTCGTACCGTTTTTTAAAGCAAATTCAACATGATATCCAATATGACATTCTTCATTATTATCAAAAGAATTCCAATACTGTCTCCAGATATCCTGAAAATATCTTCCGTTTGTGTTGATTGTTTCCTCATCAGAAGCAATCGCCTCAAAGCTGGCTATATCCTTACCTGTAATCCATTCAGCTTCAAAACACTCATCAACTCTTTTACGCTGCTTTAAATCATTATAATTTTTGTAAAGAGACAGTGTGGTTACTCCGTAAGCAGGTCTTAATGTCGGAGTCGGTATCACGGTCGGAGACGGCGTGTGGGTGTTTTCCGGCTTTTCGGTAACGGCATATGTTATCTGAGCCGTATTATTGTCATGATTACTTCCTACTTTATCCTGACTGTCTTTGCAGCCTGTAAATAAAGAACATATCAATAATATGAAAGCACCGTTTACAAGACTTTTCTTTATTGAGAAGTGCATTTTACTACCTTCTTTCTTTTATTACCCTGCCACATTATTTTACTGAAGCAGCTCAACCTCGTTAATTATTTTGTCTTTTATTTCTAAAAAGATTTCAGCAATTTCAGGATCGAAATGAGAACCTGAGCATCTTTCTATCTCCGCAAAGCCTTCTTCAATACTCATTGCCTCTTTATATACTCTCTTTGAAATAAGCGCATCAAACACATCTGCCACAGCCATGATGCGGGCGCAGAGAGGTATTTCCTTGCCCTTTAAGCCCTTCGGATAACCCTGACCGTTCCATTTCTCATGGTGGTAAGAAGCAATATCCCTTGCCATGTTTACAAGATACTCATCAGCATCTTTACCCAGAATATCCCCAACAATTTCACCGCCGATTGCAGCATGTGATTTCATAATGGAAAATTCCTTTTCAGTAAATTTACCGGGCTTATTCAAAATCACATCCGAGATTTTTATTTTGCCTACATCATGAAGCGGTGCCGCCTCGACAATTGTTGATACAAACTTTTCATCAACCTCCTGAGGATAAAGCTGTCTGTAATACATCTCCTCTGCAATAAGCTGTACATATTTACGTGTTTTACGCACATGCTCGCCGGTATTACCATCCCTGCTTTCAATCAATGCAGCCATTCCTTCAATAGTATCCCACTGCATTCGCACAATTCTGCCGGCCTGTTCACGTATTTCATAAGTCTGCTCGTCAACCTTTGTTTCAAGCTCTTTTCGGCATTCCTCCAGTTCGGCCTTTCGTTTGTATGTCTGTATCAAAATAAATATCTGCCATAAAACATAGGCGATAAACCATATAATTACGGTAATAAGATATATTTTAAAGGCTGTAGTTTCCCAAAATCTGCTTTCCTTTACTATCGTATATACCTCACTCTGTATAACCTTTTCTCCGCTTTCATCGTAGATAAAAAGATAGAAGGAATATGTACCGTTTTCAAGTTTATTATAAATTATTGAATTTATTTCACTTTGATTAAGCTTTACAATATCCGAATCGACGCCGGACAGATAATATCCAACCTTAAGATCCTGAAGCCTGTAATTACATATCGACGGTAAAATCTCAAGACGTTCCACGTCAGACGGCAGGGTGATTAACCTGTTATTTATTTCGAGCTCAATATCATCTGCCTTAGCAGAGCTGATTCTCATTTTATATCTATCAGATTGTTCCTGCGTGTTTAACATACTTATTTTTTTCACACCTTTATTGGTGCAGAAGTAAAGAGTTCCCCGCGTGTCCACATATGCCCATGAGTTAACGGTAATTGAGCTCAATAAACCGTTGCTGATATCATAAAGCCGATAATTAACATTTTCATTCTTTATCAGATTATCCCTGTTGCATATATATATGCCGCGGCTGGATAATACCCACACCTCATCGCCAAACTGCTTTACGTCATAATTGTTGAAATAAGGGAACTTATCTAATCTGTGTAATTTATCGTCTTCCATATACTGCAGGGAATTACTCGTAACGACCCAGAAGCCGTTATCACTGTTTACCAGTCTCAACACAATCAGTGAGGCAAGTCCTTCCTCCTCTGTTATGACATTTGTGATTTTCCGATCATTAATAACATAGATACCGGCGCCGTCACTGCCTGCATAAATCGTACCGTCATTACCCTGTGCAAGTGAAAGTACCTGAACAATCGGATATCCCATGTATTTATCAATAACACCGGTAATTTCACCGTTTTGAATAAAATACAAAGCACTTGTCGTGCCTGCAACAATTGTTCCGTCATAAAGCTCAAGTATGGTTCTGAACCTGTCTCCCTCTATGTGCTTATTTTCTCTGTTATAATATGTTATATTTTCGTCATTATCAAGACATATAAGTCCGGGACCGCCATAACAGCAAATCCAGAGCCGGTTTTGTGAATCATTATAAATGCATCTTACCCTGCAGCCGTTCGTAAGTGCCTGCAGATCACTTTTCGCAATCTTTTCTGTTGCCTTATCAAACACCATAATTCCGTTATCAGTTCCGCAATAAAGAAGTCCGTTATGCTCTGCAACTGCATTGACAACCGCTTCACCGGCTCCGGCATTTTTAAACACATCGGTAAAGGAGTTTTTACAAAGCTTCATTACACCGCTTCTTGATGAACAGAACCAGTAATTACCCTGAAAATCCTGTGTAATATTTTCAATGTTGCCTGCAAAGCCGTCATATACATTTTCATAAACAGTATTATTTTTTATGTAGCCTATGCCATTTTCTCCGCAAAAAAGAACAATACCTGACCTGTCACAGAAAAATCCCGTTACATTTCCTGCCTTTTCTGTCCTGTATGTTTCTGATACAGTCAGTTTTTCTCCTTCGAATGTACATATTAAAATCTGCCCGTCGTTAGTAGCCAGATAGACTTTCCGGTTTACGCAGTATACTACTCTGAATACATAATTTTCATCAAAATTAACCTGCGTACTTAAATAATTCTTACACGAAACCAGAGCTCCGTTATTATCAACATATAATAAATGATTACTGCTGTCCTTACTGATTGACATAATGCAGCCGGAGCTTACATTTTTCACGTTACCTTTCTCATCAATTAATGACAGGCCCGAAACAGTTCCGACATAAATATACATATCATCGCAATAAAGGCTCCTTATCGCGTTGGAAACCAGACCATCCTTTTTACCTATAATCGTAAATTTACCGTTATCATATATTGCCACACCCGCATCATTGGTTCCTATGATAAGTCTGCCACGCAAATCCTTTGTCATGGCTGTGACGTTTGATATGCCGCCTTCAGTAATGTATTTGAAATTTGTTCCGTCATAACGTGTCAGACCGGCATAGCCGCCTATCCATATATAACCGTCTTCGGTTTCCTCTATCGCATTTGCCTCGGAGGAAGGCAGACCGTTTTCGTTATTGTAAATCTTGTAAACATATTCTCCAAAATCAATTTCATCATCAGCATAAACGGTATTACACATAATAAACGGGAGCATGCAAACTGTGAGAACCACGCCCGGATTAATCCGCCTTTCAGCCTTATCTATGATTCCGGCAAGCATAAATGCCAAAGCAACACTCAGCTGTTTATCAACAAGATTTACGACAAATTCATCAGCCAGAAGACATAAAACCTTCGGATAACCCCTGTATGCCAACATATCATATAAGGCATCACCCCATATATTGCAGGTTTGTCCGCCATAGACATACATATCAATCGGAATAGACAAAACAGTCGCGGCAATACCGATAAACGTACCCAGAATAAGGGCATCTCTTATCGACTTAAATGCGTCTTTTTTTACCGCAACACGAACGAATATGGCAGCCATAGCACTGATAAGCATATATAAAATCACTTTAATATTACTGATTGCCAATATGACATGCAATATCATCGCCACACCAAGGGCAAAATAAACATTTGTAAAATAAGCCACAATGCATGTGCCTACAGTATCAAGCCAAACCGGCAGTTCGAAGGAGTCAGCAAACAGACGTCCTGTCAAATTCAAAAAAATACCTAATACGACAATAAATACATTTTTAATTATATTTTTCTTATCAGCCATAGCTCCTCCTTTACTTATTTTTTAATATAATTCTGTAAAATTTATAAACAGGTAAATGTAATGTATAAGTAATATTAAACCTGCAAATCGCTTCGCAAACTACCCGTTATATAATGGCAGCTTCACACCACATGGTATGTGTCAAAGCCCTTGCAACGTGCGGGCTTGCACACACGCCCTTTAGGTGGTGTGTATCTTGTCAACTTATATAATATTTTAGCATATAGAAAAACTTTTGAAAAGGGAATATTTACATATATGCCGATATAAAAAACCGAAGCCGGTTTATAATAACCTGCTTCGGCTGATAATTTGAATTAAATGTTTTTTCTGTTAAATATATATATCGCTGCAATTATATTTACAACAGTCAGTATAAGGATTTCAATAATCACTCTATTATAATCCGAAGTCTTCCCGGCGCCGTCAACAAGTTTTCCGCATTCAAAAATAAATGTCGGAAGATATTTACTGATTCCGGGTATCATCTGAATCAAATCTTTGCCGAGAAAAATAACCGCCATTACTGACGCCACTCCTGTACTGCTCTTAATAAACATTGATACGACAAATATAAGTGAAATAAGCCATATCCCTCCGATATATGTACAAATAAAAGTAAATCCCAGATGCTTTGCAATACTGTTATCCCAGAAATATGAATTATAACCATATGTTATTCCAAAGCACACGGAAAGGCACAGACTCCATACAATCGTCAATATGATAAACTTTGATATAACTACCTTACTGCGATTAAGGCCTTTCGTAAGCATATTTATTAATGTACCCTTCTGCAGTTCACCCACCAGAATTCCCGAAAACATCAGAAGAAATACCAAAACCGCCATAGGGAGATTTTTAAAATACTGCTGCCACGAGGTAAGTGCATTGACTGTCACCTCATCAAGCACAATCCCGGCACCCTCCAGCTGCTCTGACATCAGCTCCATAAGCTTTGGCGTAAGCATTGCAATCGCAGGATTCATAATACCCACTATTATAAAGACAATCCCAATGATAAGAAGCTTACTGTTACGGACAATTTCAAGAGATTCCTTTTTTGTAAATGCAATTAACTGTTTCATCGGGCTGCCACCTCCACAAATAAATCTTCGAGTGAAGGCTCGAGCATCTCTACACGTGATGCTGCAATATTATTATCTATAAGGCTTCTCATGATATCTCCCATACCCTTTGCCCCGCTGTTTTCAAAGATAATCCTGTTCTCATCAGCCCTTTTTCCGTCAGGTCTGACGGCTAACAGCCTGTCTGCATCCTCTGTACTGACACAATCCACCTCAACGGCAGATGACTTTCCTGCATTTTTTATCTCTGCCAGAGTGCCCTGCATTACTACCGAACCGTTGTTGATAAAAACAACATCATCACATATTCGCTCGACGTCAGAAAGAATATGAGTTGAAAACACTACTGTCGTGCGTTCCTTAATTTTTGAGATAACATCAAGAACCTCTTTTCGTCCTATCGGGTCAAGGGCGGACGTAGGCTCATCACATATAAGAAGCTTCGGTGAATTAAGAAGAGCCTGCGCAATACCCAGACGCTGTTTCATGCCTCTTGAAAATCCCCTGATGCGCTTCTTCTCGGAAGCAAGTCCTACAATTTCCAAAAGCTCCTCTGATTTCACCCTGATATCCGAAGGAGACATGCCTGTTATCTCACCGCAAAGCTTCAGATATTCGCGTGTCGTCATATATCCGTAAAATTCAGGTACGTCCGGCAAATATCCTATGTATCTGTTTGTGACCGTCTGCCCAAACGTGACCTTCTCGTCACATACCCTGATTTCGCCTTCGTCCATTTTTATCAGACCTAAAATCATCTTCATGGTTGTAGTCTTGCCGGCCCCGTTTTTACCGATAAAGCCAAGAACGCTGTGTTCCGGCACGGAAAAACTGATATTTTTGACAACCTGCCTGGCACCGAAGCTCTTTGAAACATTTTTCAATGTCAGTATATCCAATTACTCTTCCTCTTTTCCAAGTATGAAATACAATACGGGACCCCAGAACTGCATACCCACGACTGCTATGACAATCCATAGTATTCTGTTGCCTCTTTTGTATTTTTCATGTGTTAAAATATGATAGATTGTATATGCAAGCAGTAAAAGCTCCACAACAATCAGTGGTATTAAAAATGGCATTATCTGCTTAAGCATTTCAGGTGTAGGCTTCATAATATCATCCTCCAATAGAATATGTGACGCCACTGATACAGAGGCGTCACATGATTAATCTGATATAATTATATTATAGTATAAAAACATACGCAACAGCTTATAAGATGATAAATCTTATAATTTCATTAAAATTGCCGAAGCATCACAATATGTTGTTAAAATAAGCTTTAATCTTCAGTCTCTTCAATTGCCTGAGGCTCTCCTGCATCATTTACATCGATGCTTTCCACATTACGCAGCTTTCGGATAATCGCATTGCTTCTCGTCGAACGGAGCATCTCAAGATCACGGCTTGTCTGGTCGAGATGACTGTGCATCTTGTCAAGAACCGTTTCAAACTTACCAAACTCACCCTTAACTTCGCCGAGTACCTTCCAAACCTCATCGGAGCGCTTCTGTATGGCAAGTGTCTTAAAGCCCATCTGGAGTGAGTTAAGCATTGCAGCCATCGTGCTCGGACCTGCAATATTCACATTGTAATCACGCTGGAGCACCTCAACCATTCCCATATTGACAACCTCTGCGTAAAGTCCCTCAAAAGGCAGAAACATAATGCCAAATGCAGTAGTATACGGAGGCTCGACATATTTATTCTTTATATCCTTTGCCTCGCTCTTTAAAACTGCCTCCAGCTGTTTTCTGGCTGTTTCACAAGCAGCCTTATCACCAAGCTCCCTTGCGTCAAGAACAGCCTGATAACGGTCTCCCGGGAACTTGGAATCAATAGGCAGATATACATGTCCTCCATCGGAGCCGGGCAGTTTTATTGCAAATTCAACTCTTTCAGATGAACCGGGTATGGTATTGATGTTTTCCTCATACTGCTCCTGCGTGAGAATTTCCGAAAGAATGGATGAAAGCTGAATTTCACCTAAAATACCTCTTGTCTTAACTCCTGAAAGAACCTGTTTAAGAGAACCGACATCATTGGCAAGCGTCTGCATTTCTCCGATTGATTTATATACCTGTTCAAGCTGGTCACTGACGGTTTTAAATGATTCATTAATACGTTTGTTAAGGGTTTCCGAAAGCTTATCGTCAACGGTTCCCCTGATTTCGTCAAGTTTTTTGCTGTTTTCATCACGGATAGTCTTAAGATTATCGGTGATTGACATCTGAATACCCGTAAGACGCATCTCAAGCGTCTCCTCGACCTTTTTAAGATTATCTTCGATTATGGTAAGCTTGGCATCAATAAGCCTGTTTACAGCCTCCTGACCGGCCTGCTGGCTTGTCTGAAGAAGTGTTGCAACATTTGTCATACTGTCCTTGACCTCTGTCTTCAGGCTGCCCGTATCTGCCTTGTTTTCCGCCTTCAGACTGCCGATTTCCGTCTTATTTTCAGTTTTCAGGTTCACTATTTCTTCGCGTATTTCACTCTTAAGCCCTGTTATTGCCTTCCTTGTATCATCCTTCAGTCCGGACACTTCTGACTTAACTTCTCCCTTAAAAATTCCAAGTTCTCCCTTGATTTCTGCTCTGAATGTACCAAGCTCCTCCTTCATCTCAGCCCTAAAGCTGACATTATTGTCCCTGACGTCTGCCTTTACATTGTAAAGCTCTCTGCTCACATCCGCTTTCAGGCTGTCGTCTGCAAGTGCAATGGTACTGCGCAGCTGGTCAAACTGTCTGATAAGCTCCTCACAGATATCGGAAAGGTCCTGCTTTGTCGCAGTCTCATTATCTTTTATGTCAATTCTTTTTTTAATTCCAAATAAAACAACCGCTCCCGTAACTCCGGCAATTGCTGATATCAGACATAATATTAATATAATGATTTCCATAAATTCCCTCCTGTTGTATTTCGGCATAATATAATCATCCGTCTCGATAAATAAATCAGTGAATATAGTGTGATTATATCATAAGCCGCATTTTTTATCAACACTTTTCGAACATTTATTCGCGTTTGTTAAGTTTGAGCGGATACATAAAGTTTTTGAAAAAACCTCTGCTTCCGCTATAGCCTTTAAGCGTAAGCATATCTTTTTGGACCGAATAATCCGGATAAATTAACTCATCTGCCCTCTCTCAATACATTCATGGTAATAAACATCCCCACTGCAAATAAGTGCAGTGGGGATGAATCATTTGAAAATCAATTATGAAATTATTTTGTCTTTAATGCCCATGCATATTCAGGATTTGACTTTGCAAGCTCCTTAAAGATTTCCTTCTTCTGAGCAATGGCAGCCTGTGCTGCTGCAAGTCTTGCAATAGGAACTCTGAACGGAGAACATGATACATAATCAAGTCCGATTCTGTGACAGAATTCAACTGATGAAGGATCTCCTCCGTGCTCGCCGCAGATACCTACATGAAGCTTAGGGTTAACAGGTTTACCAAGCTTGATTGCTGTTTCCATAAGCTTTCCTACACCTGTCTGGTCAAGCTTTGCAAAAGGATCGTTTTCAAAAATCTTTGTATCATAGTATGCATTTAAGAACTTGCCCGAATCATCACGTGAGAAGCCGTATGTCATCTGTGTGAGGTCGTTTGTACCAAAGCAGAAGAAGTCAGCATCTGCTGCAATTTCATCGGCTGTCAGTGCAGCACGAGGAATTTCAATCATTGTACCTACTTCATACTCTACATCAACGCCTGCTGCAGCGATTTCGGCATCTGCAGTATCAACAACTATCTTCTTAACAAACTTAAGCTCCTTTGTATCACATACAAGCGGAATCATAATCTCAGGCTTAACATTCCAGTCAGGATGAGCAGCCTTAACCTCTAATGCCGCACGGATAACAGCCTTTGTCTGCATCTTGGCAATAGAAGGATATGTAACAGCAAGACGGCAGCCTCTGTGACCCATCATAGGGTTAAATTCATGAAGTGAAGCGCAAAGCGCCTTGATTTCTTCAACTGTCTTACCCTTGACGTCTGCAAGCTTCTTGATGTCAGCCTCATCAGTAGGAACGAATTCATGAAGAGGCGGATCAAGGAAACGGATTGTTACAGGATCGCCTTCAAGTGCCTCATAAAGAGCCTTGAAATCGCTCTGCTGATATGGAAGAATCTTATCAAGAGCAATCTCTCTCTCTTCCTCTGTATCGGAACAGATCATCTCACGGAATGCTTCAATTCTCTTAGGGTCAAAGAACATATGCTCCGTACGGCAAAGACCGATACCCTCTGCTCCAAGCTCATGAGCCTTTTTAGCATCGGCAGGAGTATCTGCATTAGTACGTACCTTTAACTTACGATACTTGTCAGCCCAAGCCATTACGCGGCCAAATGTACCTGTGATGGACGCATCAACCGTCGGAATGATGCCGGCATAAATATTACCTGTAGTACCGTCTATAGAAATCTGTGAACCCTCTTTAAATGTCTTGCCGCCGAGTGTGAACTTCTTGTTTTCTTCATCCATCTGGATGTCGCCGCAACCTGATACACAGCATGTACCCATACCACGTGCAACTACGGCTGCGTGTGATGTCATACCTCCACGAACAGTAAGAATACCCTGTGCAACCTTCATACCTGTGATATCTTCAGGTGATGTTTCAAGACGTACAAGTACAACCTTCTCACCGTTTGCTGCCCACTTTTCTGCATCCTCGGCTGTAAATACAACCTTACCGCATGCTGCACCCGGAGATGCTCCGAGACCCTTGCCAAGCGGTGTAGCCTTCTTAAGAGCCTTCGTATCAAACTGCGGATGAAGAAGTGTATCAAGATTTCTAGGGTCAATCATTGCAACTGCTTCTTCCTCTGTCTTGTGACCCTCATCTACAAGGTCGCAGGCAATCTGTAATGCTGCAGGAGCAGTTCTCTTACCATTACGGCACTGAAGCATGTAAAGCTTTTTATTCTCTACGGTAAATTCCATATCCTGCATATCGTGATAGTGGTCCTCAAGAATACCGCATACCTTAATAAACTCTGCATATGCCTCAGGGAATTCCTTTTCCATCTGTGAAATAGGCATTGGTGTACGTACACCGGCAACTACGTCCTCACCCTGGGCATTAATAAGGAACTCGCCCATAAGCTTCTTCTCGCCCGTAGCAGGATCACGTGTAAATGCAACACCTGTACCGGACTCATCATTTAAGTTACCGAATACCATAGGCATTACGTTAACTGCAGTACCCCATGAATAAGGAATATCATTGTCACGACGATAAACGTTGGCACGCGGATTATCCCATGAACGGAATACAGCCTCAATGGCAAGCTTTAACTGTTCAACAGGATCAGATGGGAAATCCTTTCCGAGCTGATTCTTGTACTCTGCCTTAAACTGCTGAGCGAGTGCCTTAAGGTCAGAGGCAGTAAGCTCAACGTCATACTGTACACCCTTCTGAGCCTTCATCTTGTCTATTAATTCTTCAAAATATTTCTTACCTACGCCCATAACGACATCAGAGAACATCTGGATGAAACGTCTGTAGGAATCATATACGAAACGCTTAAACTTAGGATCAGGATTACCTGCAATCATGGTTGCAACTACCTTGTCATTTAATCCGAGATTAAGAATTGTATCCATCATACCCGGCATTGATGCGCGTGCACCTGAACGGACAGATACAAGAAGAGGATTGATAGGATCACCGAACTTCTTGCCGTTGATTTCCTCCATCTTCTTTACGCCTTCCATTGCCTGATTCATAATTTCATCATTAATTTTACGTCCATCCTCATAATATTGAGTACAGGCCTCAGTTGTGATTGTGAAACCCTGCGGAACAGGTAGACCAATCTTTGTCATCTCGGCAAGATTTGCACCTTTGCCGCCGAGAAGCTCTCTCATATCAGCCGAGCCTTCATCAAACAAATATACCCATTTTTTAGCCATTTAAAGCTTCCTCCATAAAAATAATTTACATGTACAGAGTACACGCATTTTCATATCATAAGTTTATAACATATCTATATCATTTGCAACACGATTTTTTATAAACATTTGAATAATTTACGTAAAATACAATATAAAAACATTTAAATGTAACGATATACGTCAGAAGCATTTATATTTGAACGCATGTCGTAATTTATACAGGTGTATATATCTTCTTTACCGTCCGGAATAATGCAAAAACCTCCGGCTATGCTGCCATTCAGGCCCGACATAACCGGAGGTTATCATTTTTATTATACTAATCAGAAGCTCAGCTTTTCCTCAAGATATGCTCTGAGGTCTGAAATCTTTACTCGCTCCTGAGCCATGGTGTCACGGTCACGAACCGTTACGGCACCATCCTCTTCAGATTCAAAATCATATGTAATACAGAAAGGAGTACCTATTTCATCCTGACGACGATATCTCTTGCCGATTGCTCCCCTGTCATCATACTCACAGTTGAAATATTTTGAAAGCTCTGTATAAATCTTCTCTGCACCGTCCGCAAGCTTCTTTGAAAGCGGAAGGATACCAACCTTTACAGGTGCAAGAGCAGGATGGAAATGAAGAACCGTTCTCACATCACCGCCCTCAAGCTCTTCCTCGTCATAAGCTGCGCAAAGGAAAGCAAGAGTAACTCTGTCAGCTCCCAGTGAAGGCTCGATAACAAACGGAGTATATCTCCAGCCTTTTGTTCCGTCCGGAGCATCCTTCTGGTCATCAAAATATGTAAGGTCCTCTTTAGATACATTCATATGCTGGGTAAGATCATAATCCGTTCTGTCAGCAATTCCCCAGAGCTCTCCCCAGCCAAACGGAAAGAGGAACTCAATATCAGTAGTAGCCTTTGAGTAGAATGAAAGCTCCTCCTTATCATGGTCACGAACTCTCATTTCCTCATCCTTCATACCAAGACTCTTAAGCCAGTTGATACAGAATGCCTTCCAATATGCAAACCACTCAAGGTCCGTATCAGGCTCGCAGAAGAATTCAAGCTCCATCTGCTCAAATTCCCTTGTACGGAATGTAAAGTTACCCGGCGTAATCTCATTACGGAAGGACTTACCTATCTGACCGATACCAAAAGGTATCTTCTTACGGCTTGTTCTCTGAACATTCTTAAAATTAACGAAAATTCCCTGTGCTGTCTCAGGTCTTAAATATACAGTGTTCTTCGCGTCCTCAGTTACGCCCTGGAAAGTCTTAAACATAAGGTTAAACTGTCTGATATCAGTAAAATTATGCTTGCCGCATGTAGGACAAGGAATCTTATTGTCTTCAATAAATGCAGCCATCTTCTCCTGACTCCAACCGTCTACAGAACCGTCAAGCGTGATTCCGTTTTCAGCCGCATAGTCCTCAATAATCTTATCGGCCCTGAAGCGCTCATGACACTCTTTGCAGTCCATCAGCGGATCCGAGAAGCTGCCAAGGTGACCCGAAGCAACCCATGTCTGCGGATTCATAAGGATGGCGCAGTCGACACCTACATTATATGGGTTTTCCTGAATAAACTTACTCCACCATGCCTTCTTAACATTATTTTTAAGCTCAACGCCAAGGTTACCGTAATCCCATGTATTTGCAAGACCGCCGTAAATCTCCGAGCCGGGATATACAAAGCCTCTTGCCTTAGCGAGAGCTACAATTTTATCCATTGTCTTTTCAACTGCCATATTGTTCCTCCAAAAAAGTATTCATTAGATGTAATCATATCAATGTGTGTCTTTATTGTCAACCTTTATTTGACATGAATTTCAATAAAGCAAGTCCGTTAAATTCATGATTTGTCCTTGCAAGCAGATATTTCTCCGCCACGTCCGAAAGCTCATCAAGCACCTCCTCGCTGAGTCTGAAGGTATAGAGCTTTTCAGGTCCGTTTGTCTCTATAAACCATATTGCGTACCAGGTGGATTCATCAAGAAGCCGTCTGTCTCCTGCCGGGACACGACCCGCACAGGCTTCACATACGACCCCATGGCCGTGAAAAGAAAAGAATCTGCCGGCCATATCTTTTTTATGACATACGGTACATTCCGATATAAGAGGAGCTTCCCCGCTTATACACATTGTTTTTAATTCAAAAACCGCTCTTACAAGCTCGTCCTCAATGTTGCCGGCCACCAGTGCCCTCAGGGACGCATACAGAAGACCAAGCATCTGCCTTTCATCATTACCCTCACGTGTAAAGAAATCTGCGACCTCCGCAAAAAACATACCGTAATATGCCTTTTCGACCGACATTCGCAGCTCCGGAAATGCATTTTTAACCGAAACATCAATAATCTGATAACTGTTCTTTCCGGCGTAAAGAGTGAACTCTCCGAATACACAGGGCTGGGTATATGACAGAAGTGCGCTGCCCGGTCTCCTTGCTCCCCTGGCAAATGCACCGATTTTACCTAACTCCTTTGTAAGAATCGTTACTCTCCTGTCGTAATCCCCTATCTGCATCACCTGAAGCACTATTCCGGAAACTACTATTTGATTTTTCATCCTTTTTATCTTCACCTTCACATGCAGTATATTCAAGATAATCAAAAATGCTGCCTGTTTTCGTAAATTTCTCCCACTTTTCATTATTCATAATCGTAACCCTCACTTCTTTTTTATTAAAAATCTTCTGCGTATACGATTATTTTTTCCTGAAAACGTAGGTTATATTCAATCATTCTTCCTAAAAAATATTTTAATATTCATCATTGCCGGTATACCCGAAATTTTTCATAAGAATATCACTGTCGCGCCAGTCTTTTCTGACCTTTACCCACACATTGAGGTTGACCCTTGTTCCAAGCAGACCCTCCATCTCTTCCCTGGCCTTTGTTCCAATCTTCTTAAGCATGGCGCCTTTCCTGCCGATAATAATACCCTTGTGTGACTCTCTTTCGCATATAATTGTCGCCTCAATGTCAATAAGACGCCCGTCAGGTCTTTCCTTCATGGATTCAATGGTTACTGCAATTCCGTGCGGTATTTCATCTGAAATAAACCTCAACGCCTTCTCCCTGATAAGCTCGGCGCAAATCTGACGTTCAGGCTGGTCCGTAAGGGTATCTTCCTCATAGTACATAGGTCCCTCCGGAAGATATTTTGTAATCACGTCGATAAGCTCATTTGTATTATCGCCCTTAAGAGCCGATACCGGAACCACCTCTGCATAATCCATGGCATCGGTATATGTCCTGATGTTAGTAAGGATATCCTCCTTTTTAACAGTATCAATCTTATTAATTACAAGAATTACGGGAGTATCCGTGTTCTTTAACATTTCAATTATGTGCTGCTCTCCCGCTCCGATATAATTGCCGGGCTCGACAAGCCAGAGTATTACATCAACCTCCGAAAGAGTCTTTTTGGCGGTATCCACCATAAACTGTCCAAGCTTATTTTTAGCCTTATGTATGCCGGGTGTATCAAGAAATATTATCTGACGGCTTTCATCGGTATATACTGTCTGAATCCTGTTTCTTGTTGTCTGCGGCTTGCTTGAGGTAATGGCTATTTTCTGTCCGATAAGCCGGTTCATAAGAGTACTCTTACCCACATTCGGTCTGCCGATTAATGTTACAAAACCTGATTTGAAAGTATCCTTCATTTTTTCCTCCGGTACGGTCTGCCCCTGAACAGGTCGGAATAATAATCAGATTATATTCCCGCTGTTACAGTTCACATAAGCATGACCCGTATAATATTTAAAATTTTGTAATGGTCTTAAATAAATCCCTGTTTTTTTCCAAGGCAGTTTCACAACCTACGGTACAGACAAAGCCGCTGCCGGCAACTGCTTCCAGAAGCGGTGCAACTGACCTGACTGCCTCAATATCGGTTGCCAGTATTTCATCCCTTTCCTTCTGTAAAGGAGAATAAGGTACTTCCGCCAGATAAGCTCCAAGCGCGAGGTTACCGAGTGCAGAAGGACTCAGCGGAACATCCTTGCGGCTTATCGTACCGATAATATACTTTTCAACCTCTTCATCCGTAAGTGAGAGATTTCTGAAATAATCGGCCGACCTTTTAAACACCTCATATGTTTCCGACAGATTAGGGTCGCGGTATGATACAAAGCCGCACGTATCACCAAGCTCGCTAAGCTCAAAGACACATCCGTAAGCTCCGCCCAGTACGCGAACATTTGTCCAGAGATAATCATATGCAAGAATGGTCTTTGCCACTTCAAACGCACCGTTATACTTTACGCCTGCATCGGTAAAGCTTCCTGCCACTGCCACATACTGAATCTGTCCGCTTATCTTTAACGCCTCGTTCTTTGCATCGGCCTCAAAAGGCTTCTTTTCCTTTGAAAAGAAGGTCTCATTAACGCATTTTTTGTCAATAGCCGGCATAAATTCCGCGACATTTTCCGAAAGCTGTTCTAAGCCTTTAATATCAGATGTAATATCGAGCAAAAGTCTGTCAGCCGTCATAATCGAACCGGCAAGCTCCTTTAATATTTTAACGGTTTCCGCTGACCTTTCATCAAAGTTCTCAAATAACTCTTTTGAAAACCTGAAATTGTCAATACCGTGTAATAGCTGATTCATATGCTCAAGAGGCGAGAAATATGACTTTGCCCTCGAAATAGCCGTCTTGTGACCTGCATTTGTAAGCTCTGCCTCCATATTGCTGACGCGCTCGCCGAGAATTTCCTTTATTCTCTTTGCATCATCAAAAACAGAATCATTTATTATCTCGCTTATTATCTCAAATAGCTTTTCTGTATTTTCCGGAAACACCTTTGACTCTATCATAAAGTGAAGTCTTATTCTTTCCGGATTATTATAAACCGCATTGCTTCGATAGCTGACGCCAAGACCGCCTGTATAAATATTAATCAGGGTATTAAGCTCGGATACCGTCCTGTTACCTGTATTAAGACGCTTTGAAAGCACATTTGCAAGAAGCGACACATAAGGGAGATACTCCTCCTTTATATCCTCTATATCAAATAACAGCTTAATATACGATATGCCTCCCGTGTTCTCCTCATGAAAAAGAACAGTATGGCTGCCGCATTTTTTCTCGGCAGTATTAAGCTTGACGGCCTCCCTGTTCACATCACTTACATGAAGCACGGGAAGTGTCGCCTTCTGCAAAGGAGTATCATCAGTCTCCTGATATTCCTTCAGGCTTAACGTATCGGCTGCCAGTCTGAGAATTTCTTCGCTGCAAAGCGACGCCCTATAGTCCGCTAATTTCTTTGCAAGCTCCTTTTCCTTTCTGACATTTAATCCGCGCTCAGGCTTAAGGGTATGTATAACAACATTTTTATTGTCAAGAATATCCTCACGGATAAGTTTTTCAAAGTATCCGTTCTTAATTTCTTCCCTAAGCTCACTAAAAAGCTTTTTCTTATGGCATTGTGCAAATGCCGCTTCATCATCATAAAGCCATGTCGTAAATATATTAAATGCCTGAATAAGTCCTTTCGGATAGCTTCCCGTATCCCCTTCAATATAAGAAAATTCCATTATGTTAATGGCTCCGAGAAGAGCATCGGAATTAATGCCGTTATCTATCTGCTCCTCAAGGGTTTTTCTGATAACTGTTTCAAACCCGTCAAGCTTTGAAGCCTCAGTATCCTTGGCATATATTCCGAAATAGGACTGTCTTAAATAGTTTTCATAATCACCCCAGATATCCTTGCCGATGCCTGCATCAAGAAGCGCCTGCTTGACCGGAGCACCCGGAGCGGTAAGAAGCACATATGTAAGAATATCCCACGCCAGTCCCCTCTTTACATCAAGGACGTCGCCCATAACCGCATTAAAGCTCAGGTACGTCCTGTTCTCAGTATCCTCATCATCTGTTACAGAATATGAATCTGTTACATATTTTATACCACTCTGTGCAGGCTGAAGACCGATTTCGGAATCAATGTATTGGCAGTCATATTTATCAAGATATTCCGCGGCCATCCAATCAAGACGTTCTTCAAAATCATAATTACCGTAAAGATAAATATAACTGTTGGAAGGATGATAATATTTTCTGTGAAAATCAAGGAACTGCTCGTATGTAAGGGACGGAATTACATCAGGATCACCTCCCGATGAAAAGCCGTACGTAACATCAGGAAACATTGCCTGCATCGTCTTATACTCAAGCACATCCTCAGGAGTCGAATACGCCCCCTTCATTTCATTGTAAACCACGCCGTTAATCGTAATATCGTCATCCGGGGAATTGAGTTCATATCTCCATCCCTCCTGCTTAAATATTTCCTGATATTTATAAATATTAGGATTAAAAACAGCGTCCATATATACATCCGAAAGATTCTTAATATCCTTATCATTACAGCTTGCAACAGGATAGAGTGTTCTGTCGGGAAATGTCATTGCATTTAAAAATGTATTGAGCGAGCCCTTCGCAAGCTCAATAAACGGATCTTTTACCGGATATTTTTCGGAACCGCACAGAACAGTATGCTCAATAATATGCGCCACGCCTGTGGAATCAGACGGAGGGGTTCTGAAGCCTATTAAAAACACCTTATTAATGTCATCATTCTGGACGAGGCACACACGAGCCCCGCTCTTTTTATGTTTAAGGATAACGCCTCTTCCGAAAACGCCATCCAGCTCCTCCTTATAACATATCTCGTACTTATCATTTACAATATCATAAATACACTTATTCATTAATCAATACCGGCCTTTCGACAATTCTAAATTATACTCCATATATTCTATCACATATTTAATACTTTGTCATTTATAAATTGTCGACAAAAAGTTTTCCGTTCCCGTTAATTCCCCCGGCAAAAGTAAAAGGCTGCCGCTTTCGCGACAGCCTTAATCGTCATTCCCATATATTTGCAGTTATTATCCGGTTGCAGCCGGAATATTCAAAATTAGCATTTACCAATTAGGTACAGTGGTGTGTGCCGTACCATTATGAATATAAGATTTATTTTTTCACATATTCCACGTCAACGAAAAACGGAATTCCGGTAGGAACATTATCCACATCCGATGCTTTATCAAGCAATACAAAATTTCCTTCTTCGTTAGAGTAGAAGTAAAGATATCGGGTCTTTGATGCGCCGAAATTTGTATCATTATCTTCAAAACTTAAGGTAAGAAGACCTTCAACATAGGTATATTCACCTTTGATTGTAACTTTACCTGTAATTGAGAATACATTCTTTCCGCCTTCGTTGCCAAGCTCAATGTTTGCCATCTTTCCAAAACCGGGAATCATTTTTTCAGCTGCAGCAACAGTCTTTTCAGACAGTTCATAAATACCCTGAATGTCCTCTTCGCTTCCCAGAGACTTAACGGTACAGTCGGATAAATCAGGCTTATTAACCTTATTATCATTCTTATCAAGCATTTCAGGAATTAATTCCTTGCTAAAATCAAATATTAAACTATCCTTCTTATCGTTTTCAATATGTAATATATCTTTTGCAATTCTGTCCCAATCGGTTGACTTTGAAGCATCAAGTATTAATTTTTTATTCTCATCCGTCATTAATACAATCTTTGCATTCTTCTGTGCATCTCCTTCATCAATTTCAATTAATGTTATTGTACCTTCAGCATATGAATATGTACCTGTACATACAGTAAAATAATGTAGTGCGCCGTGCAATGTAAACATATATCTGTCAGAATATGAATCATATGTAAGTGCCAGACCCAAACCGGACTTGCCGTCGTCAGCATAATAACCGAAAATGTCTTTTTCTGTTCCAAAATCTTTAACAACATATTCCTGCTTTTCAGGCTCATTATTCTTTTCCTTATCTGCCGAACCGTCTGTTCCTGCAGAAGCATCTTTTGCGCCGCATCCTACTAAAAGAAGTGCACATAATAATAATAATAAAACTATATTTTTATTTTTTCCTGTATACAACATAACCTGTTCCTACACCTCCATACATTGTAATCATATCACTTAACTTAGTTTCATACACACCATTTGTACCCAATTTTGATTTCACCTTTATGTTGGCCAAGCTTACTCCTCCTGATGTAACCACAGCAGAATGAGAAGTGCCGATTGTTATTATATCTCCCGACAGAGCCCTCCTCTATATTATATTATCAAATAAATTGTCGTGAACTAAAATTTTAAATATATATATTTATTTTTTATTATTATAACGCATCTTTTTAAAAAATACAACACTTTTTTTACATAGCATTATTTATTTTTATTTATAAAAAAGCTGCCGCTTTCGCGACAGCCATATGTTTTTATTTTATAATTTTATATATTATGCAAGTTTTGCCTTGGCAACTTCACAAAGCTTTGCAAAACCTTCAGCATCATTAACAGCAAGCTCAGCAAGCATCTTTCTGTTAATATCAACCTCTGCAAGCTTTAAGCCATACATAAACTTTGAATATGAAAGGCCGTTAAGTCTTGCAGCAGCATTAACACGTGCAATCCAGAGACTTCTCATCTGTCTCTTTCTTTCCTTACGACCTGCAAATGCAGATGTTAATGCACGCATCACAGACTGCTTGGCAATTCTGTACTGCTTGCTTCTAGCTCCTCTATATCCTTTAGCTAATTTTAAAACTCTGTTGTGCTTCTTCTTAGCATTTAATCCACCTTTAATTCTTGCCATGATTTTAACCTCTTTCTGCGCTGCTTATACTATTTCAGGTCTGTGTGTGCAGCGCAAACACAAACTCAAATTTCCATAACCGTTTCGACTTAGAGATATGGTAAAATCTTCTTCATATTCTTTTCGTTTGTCTTATCTGTCATTGTTGCTTTTCTAAGATTTCTCTTAGTCTTTGTTGACTTCTTTGTTAAGATATGCTGTTTACCAGCCTTCATTCTCTTAAGCTTACCTGTTCCTGTTTTAGAAAATCTTTTAGCAGCAGCACTGCTTGTCTTCATTTTAGGCATAATAAATATCCTCCTTAATATAGCATATAAACCTGCATAAGCGACATTGTCACTTACACTTTAGTTATCCCTTTTCTTGCAAAGAATTACAACAAGGCTTCTGCCTTCCATCTTTGCTGCCTTGTCAACGCTTGCACAGTCAGCAAGCTTCTCAACGAAGCTGTCGATGATTTCCTTGCCTGTCTGAACGTGTGCCATCTCACGACCTCTGAATCTGAGGGTAACCTTAACCTTGTCACCCTTTGTAACGAATTTTCTTGCCTGATTTGCCTTAGTGTTCAAATCATTACTGTCAATGTTTGGAGATAAACGGATTTCCTTTACCTCAGTAATTTTCTGCTTCTTCTTGGCGTCCTTTTCTTTTCGGAGCTGTTCATAGCGGTACTTACCGTAATCAACAATTCTTACAACAGGCGGTGCAGCCTTAGGCGCAATCTTAATAAGATCAAGACCTGCTTCCTTCGCCATCGCAAGTGCCTCCTGACTTGACATAATACCAAGCTGTTCTCCATTTTCTCCAAGTACACGAACTTCCTTATCCCTGATCTGTTCGTTCATCATTAACTCGCTAATACTTAACACCTCCAAACCATATTCCGTAACTATTTCAAAGTATGCAAGATGCCCAAAAAAAATGAGCGGACACAATCTCCGCTCACATAAATATATCAGAAATAATATATCATTATAAGTGACCTTTTTGCCCGATTGCTGAAGGTGAGAGCGGAAACTCTGCTTTAAACATTAACATGCTTATTTAATATACTACACACGATAAGTATTGTCAAGTATGTTTTTAAAATAATTTTGCTGTATTGCGTCTTATATGATATGCTTTATCGAGTAATCAGAATGCAGTGATGAGGAGACATTACGGCATATCCGAAAACGGTCAGAAAATTATTTTTCGAGATACACGGAACGGTCGCACATGTTCTTAATTATCTCCTGATTGTGAGAAATAAGTATATAGCTGAGCTTCTTCTCCTCTTTAAGTTCTGCAAGAAGCTTCAAAATCTTAGCCTGTATGGTGACATCAAGCGACGTCACCGGTTCATCAAGCAGTATGATATCAGGTTCTACCGCCAGAGCCATGGCAATACATACTCTCTGACGCTCCCCACCCGAGAGCTCTGACGGATATCGCGTAAGGTATTTTTCGGAAAGACCTGCGCTTGTAAGTGCATCTACTGTTATTTTCCTTCCGTCCTTCCTTGAAATCCCCGGTCTGCCTGTTTTTTTGCACATCAGATTATATACCTCAAGAATAAGGTTTTCAACTTTTTTCTTAGGATTAAGACTTGAATACGGGTCCTGAAAGACCATTGCAAGCCTTCCTTTTCTGTTTATTATACCGCTGTAAGCAACATTCCCCGTAACAGCCTTTAAGACAGTTGTCTTTCCGCTGCCGCTGTCACCGCATATTCCGAGTGTTTCACCCTCGTGCAGCTCAAAGCTTAAATTCTCAATAACCTTAAGTATGCTTTTTTTCTGCAGTCCCTTCCTCTTTTTGTAGGAAACGCACAGATTTTCAACTGACAATACCACCTTTTCGGATGTTTTACCGGGCTTAACATAATTAACGGGTTGAGCAGCATCCTTTAATTCCCTTGTGTAGTCATTATCGGGATTATCAAATACCTTCTCGATGCTTCCGCGCTCTACAACAGCACCGTTTTTCATGACAATAACACGACTGCAGAGCGCCCTTACCACACCAAGGTCATGTGAAATCAGTATTACCGCCATTCCGTAACGCTTATGAAGCTCCTTGAGGTTTTCAATAATCTTATCTGCCGCCGATTTGTCTATGGCAGTTGTAGGCTCGTCAAGTATCAGTATTTTAGGTCTCGATATCAGACATAGCGCAATCAGAACACGCTGACGCTGTCCGCCGGACAGTTCATGCGGATATGATTCATATATTCTGTCTGTGTCGGAAAGCCCCGCCTCAGCAAGATTTTCCATGATAATGGTCTTTGACGACTTACCTCTGTACTCCGGAAGCAATTTCACCTCCGGATGGTTTATCAGAATTTCATTTAATGTATGCTTAATCTTCTTGGACGGATTAAGACTCGTAAGCGGATCCTGAAAAACCTGTGTAATATATTTACCGCGTAAAGCCTTATAATCCCTCCTTGAAATACACGACAGGTCAATTTCTCCGATGCTGCCGGATATTGAAGCAGCCGCCCTGTTGCCGAGCAGTCCCATTACAGAAGCCATACTGATACTCTTACCGCTGCCGGACTCACCTACTATGCCGAGTATTTCACCCTTTTTAAGCTGAAAGCTTAAGTTGTCCACTACCTTTGTCAGCTGTCCGCCGTTATTCACCGCCACGCTCAGACTGTTGACCGAAAGAACAGGTTTATCATTATCCGTATCAGGCAGACCGGATTTATCAGAACCCGCACCGTTTTCCGGCAAAACCTCCACGGACTCATTTATCAAAGCTGCTTTATCACAGTCTGTCATGCAATTAGAACGTGCCGAGGCAATAAATTCCCTGATTCTTCTCCTGCTTATATCTCTTACGGAGCTTCCCGCACCCTCTTCCAGATAACCGGATATCATCGAAACTCCAAGAACACTGATTACTATCACAAGTCCCGGGAACAGACATATCCATGGTGCGCTAAATATAAATATCTGCCCCTCGCTCAGCATTCTCCCAAGACTCGGAGCAGGCGGCTGCACACCCAGACCCAGATAGCTGAGTGACGCCTCTGCCAGAATGGCATTATTGATTCCTATAGCTATGGCAGCCACCAGAGAAGGTGTAATGTTCGGAAGAATATGGACAAACATGATTCGGAAACTTCCGGCGCCGTACAGACTCATGCTTTTTACATAATCCTTTTCCTTTTCACGCATATATTCGCTGCGCACCACTCTGGCAAAACTCGGCACAAATAAAATGCCCAGCACAATCACCACGCTTCTTGTATTACTGCCGAAAAGCGACACGAAAATCAATGCCAGAAGCACACTCGGAAAACTTGCAAGACCGTCATTTATTCTCATTAGAATTTCATCTGCAATGCCTCCGAAATATCCCGTGACCGCCCCTGTAATCGTACCTCCCACAGCGCCGATTGCCACAATCGAAGCACTGACAAGTACAGTAGTCCCTGCTCCCACAAGGCATCTCGAAAACACATCCCTGCCCATTCTGTCCGTACCGAACAAATGCTTCAAAGACGGTTTGAGCAGTCTGGAAGCCGAGTCTGCCGCCTCAGGATCATACGGTGTATATATAACTGACAGCAGTCCCATTGCCACTATGCACAACACAAAGGACAGACCGACATAATAAAAGCTTTTTCTGTTCATCAGTCCCTCCTGTCTATGGTCGGGTCAACCACATGGTAAAGCAAATCCACTAGGAAATTAATTGTCACAACAGCTGTTCCTATATAGAGCATGATTGCCTGAAGCACATTATAATCTCTTGTGCCGACCGACTGGACTAACAGCCTTCCGATACCCGGTATCTGAAATACCTGCTCTATGATTACCGAGCCAGCCATTACCTCAGCCGCAATAATACCCAGAAATGTTATTGCGGGAACAAGCGAATTTTTTAGTACGTGCACAAGCAGCACCCTAACTCTTCCGGCACCGGTCATATACAAAGTATTGACATAATCCTTTTTGAGCTCGGATATGATGTTGCTTCTGAGGAATTTTACAACCATAGCCGATTTTGGAATTGCAATAGCAAGAGCCGGATAAAACATATACGAATAGAATCCGTATGCATTCTCGGATACATCCACATATCCTCCTATATCGAAGACTGCAAACCACAGACCGAACACGAGTATGACTATCATTCCGAGAAAAAATGCCGGAATTGACATACATATCTGATTAATAATCATAATTATTTTTCCGACAATTCCATCAGGCTTTATTGTACAAAGAACAGCTAAAGGCACGGATAAAAAAAGTATGATTACCAATGAAAGGACAGCCAGACGGACAGATATACCGATTCGCTCACTGATAAGGTCGCTTACGGGCACCTTATAATAAGTCGACAATCCGAAGTCTCCCCGAACTGCCCCTGTAAACCATCGTCCGAAACGCACGAATACATTGTCATTCAGACCCATTTCCCCGCGAAGAGCTTCAACAGCCTCAGGCGTTGCCTCCGTACCGAGATTTACTATTGCCGCGTCTCCCGGGACAATTGAAAAAGCGAGGAATGTCAGCATGGTTATAAGTAATATGGTTGCCAGTAATGACACTGATTTTTTCACATAATACATGCTGCATTCCTCCATTAATTAATCTGATTATTCAGACTGATTTGTATAGAAAGTCATATATTCCGTAGCTCTGCATACGGAATACTTATGCCTGAAATACTTTTTTAATTTTCGCGGTAGTATACCTTTGACATATCCATAAAGTAAATCGGATAGAAGGTATATCCATCCAGCTTAACATTTACCGCCACGATAAGTGCCGGTGCCATAATATAGGCTGATACCGCATCCTCAGTAAGCATCTTCTGACAATCCTTGTAAAGCTTTGACTTTTCATTCTCATCAAGAGCCGCCTTGGCAGCTGCATATGTTTTATCATAATCAGCATTTACGTAATTCGTGAGATTGCGTTTATGAGTCGACTGATAACGTTCAAGCACGTCACCCGGTGCCATAGAAGCATCAAATCCAATTATTGTTGTTTCATAATTTCTGTCGGTATAAACCTCACTGAGCCATGTTGACCAGTCAACCTGCTTAATCTTTGCGTTAATACCAACCTTTTTAAGCTGACTTACCAGGATTTCTCCGGTGCTGATATGGAACTGGTAATTACTTGGAATTGTAATCTCAAGGTCCATACCGTTTTCGTAGCCGGCTTCCTTTAAAAGCTCCTTTGCTTTATCAATATTGTAATCATACATTCCGTTTAATTCGGTATTGTAATACTTCTTAAAAGAAGGAAACATGCATGTGTTAATGATTGTTGAGTATCCTGCCGTAAGAAGGTTGCTGATATCAACTCTGTCAATTGCATAATTTATTGCCTGACGAACCCTGACATCCTTAAGCTTATCATTTGCATTGTTAAAATACAGCCCCTGAATAAGTGACTGGTCACCCGAAATAATACGGTATCCTCCCTTAAGCTGGTCTGCCTCGTCAGATGAAAGGTAAGGATAAATGTCTACCTTGCCGGAGAGAAGCTCCATAAATGCATCATCTGTTGAGCCGAAAATCTTGAAGGTAACCTTCGCCAGCTTTGCAGCTTCGCCGTAATAATTATCATTTCTTGCGATAACTATACTCTCCATCGGCTTGTATGATTCAAACCTGAACGGACCGGTACCTACCGGATTTGTAGCATTTTGCTCATAACCTTTTTTTACAATTGGTGTATTGAGATAATAAATCATCTCCGTGTCTGCTTCACTAAGTGAAACAATTACCTCTGTGCTGTTATCCGCACCTTTTGATTCTGTAATATCGGATATAATAGAAAAAGCAGATACAACCTTGATGTCTTTCTCATCTGTCATACCTGCCACACGTTTAAGCGAATAAATTACGTCTTCTGCAGTGAGTGCTTCTCCATTGTGGAATTTCACATCATCACGAAGAGTAAATGTAATGGTCTTTGCATCCTCTGAAATCCTGTAGGATTTTGCAAGTGCCGGCTGCATGGAACCGTCAGGCGCCACCTTTACCAGACCATCAAATACATTGTAGAGAACCTCCATAGTTCCTGCCGCTACCGCTTTGTGTGGGTCAAGACTATCCATATCGTTGGTTATTCCAACTATAACAGAACCACCGTCGGATGTATCAGCACCATTAATGCCCTGATTACCAGATGTACCCTTCCTGCTGCATGAGCACGATAAGATCATCACGCACATCAGAAGCATACAAAAAACATAACGTTTTTTCATAGTGCCTCCTAAATGGTTTATTTTACGCCTACATAATATTATTTTTTACTCAAATTGTCAACCCCCATGACTGTTTTCCGGATTTGTATATGGTGGTGCATACTGATGTGTGAAGCGAGGCCGTTTTATTTATCCCAATATTAAAAGCCCCGCGATATACTCAGTTAAGCACATGAGTGAGCTAACGCTTAAGTGCTCATGTGCGTACTGATGTGTAGAGCGGGGCAATCTATTTATCTCAATTATAAAGTCCCGCGATACACTCAGTTAAGCACATGAGTGGGCTAACGCTTAAGTGCTCATGTGCGTATTGATGTGTAGAGCGGGGCAATCTATTTATCCCAATATTAAAAGCCCCACGATATACTCAGTTAAGCACATGAGTGGACTAACACTTAAGTGCTCATGTGCGTATTGATGTATGAAGCGGGGCTGCCTTTACCACTTTATGAATGAATTTTAATAATTCTCTGCATGAACCTCAAAATAACTCTGTGGATGATTGCATACAGGACAAACCTCAGGAGCCTTTGTGCCGACTACAATGTGTCCGCAGTTACGACATTCCCAAACCTTAACCTCGCTCTTTTCAAATACCTGTGCTGTTTCGATATTTTTAAGAAGTGCACGATATCTTTCCTCATGATGCTTCTCAATCTCACCTACTGCCCTGAATTTAGCGGCAAGTTCAGGAAATCCCTCTTCCTCAGCTGTCTTGGCAAATCCGGCATACATATCTGTCCATTCAAAGTTTTCTCCGTCTGCGGCAGCTGCAAGATTTTCCATGGTATTACCGATTCCTGCAAGCTCCTTAAACCACATCTTTGCATGCTCTTTCTCATTGTCAGCAGTCTTGAGGAATAAAGCAGACATCTGCTCATAGCCTTCCTTCTTAGCAACAGAAGCAAAATATGTATATTTGTTTCTTGCCTGTGACTCGCCTGCAAATGCCTCCTGTAAATTTTTTTCTGTCTGTGTTCCTGCATACTTATTTGTTGCCATTGTTTTTTCCTCCAAAAATGTATTGTGTAATATTCTTATTATAAACTGCATCTGCAGCATATACCCTTAAAAATTATCATAACTCAGGAATTGAACTCCTTGAATTAGTATTATATCCTAATAAGAAATAAAATTCAACAGTATAATTTTAAAATCTAATTATCAACAAAAAAATACATTATATGAGTATCTTCTCTGGGACATATACAATCTGTCATTATCATTCGCACAAATAAAAAACAATTTAGTCGTCATCCGCACAACTGCCGATTTTCAAAAAAATTATATCAAATTACTTCTAAAACATCAATCAATATAGAAACTTGCCGTTCTGACATAGGAAGCGGGGCCGTTTATTTAACCCAATATCAAAGCCCCGCGATACACACAAATAAGCACATGAGTGGGCTAACGCTTAAGTGCTCATGTGCGTATTGATGTGTAGAGCGGGGAAATCTATTTATCTCAATTATAAAGCCCCGCGATATACTCAATTAAGCACATGAGTGGGCAAACGCTTAAGTGCTCATGTGCGTATTGATGTATAGAGCGGGGCTATCTATTTATCTCAATT
The DNA here is from genome assembly GCA_029010495.1 of Clostridiales bacterium. Lineage (GTDB taxonomy): Bacteria > Bacillota > Clostridia > Lachnospirales > Lachnospiraceae > UBA3775. Next base: position 98,887 of record JAQXKO010000019.1, read on the forward strand.
ATAAAGCCCCGCGATACACTCAATTAAGCACATGAGTGTGCAAACGCTTAAGTGCTCATGTGCGTATTGATGTGTGAAGCGGGGCTATCTATTTATCCCATTATTATAAGCCCCGCGATATACTCAATTAAGCACATGAGTGGGCTAACGCTTAAGTGCTCATGTGCGTATTGATGTGTAGAGCGGGACCGTTTATTTAATCCAATATCAAAAGCCCCGCGATATACTCAATTAAGCACATGAGTGGGCAAACGCTTAAGTGCTCATGTGCGTATTGATGTATAGAG
>JAQXKO010000020.1 GCA_029010495.1 Clostridiales bacterium
TAACATAAAGGACAATAATCTCCAAGAGGATGGATACATTGAAGTTGCTAATCCCCTTTCTAAGGAAATTTTAGATTACCTACAATCAGAAGGCATAATGGTTACTGAAAATTATTATGCTACTGAAAATAACTTTCCTGATTCTACAAAGATACTTCTTTTTAACGAAAGAGAAAATATAGATTTACCTACTATTTTTGAGGGCAAACTGCCTAAAAGTGATTCCGAAATCGCTCTTGACCATGTATTTGCCCGAAATAGAAATATTAAGATAGGTGATACTATTTCCCTTCTTGGTAAAGATTATCTTGTATGTGGTACAGTGTCATTACCTGATTACACAGCTCTTTTTATGAATAATACAGACTTAATGATGAACACTAATCATTTTTGTGTATCTATCCTTAGCAAAGAAGGCTTTGAGCATTTAGATGAAAATTCTATTACCTATCGTTACAGTTATAGATTTGCAGACAGAAGTCTTAATCAAAAAGATAAAACAGAGCTTGAAGAAAATGCATACAAATATCTTCTTATGAATGGTGTTAGTATACAAGACATGCTTAACAGAGACCAGAACCAAAGCATTAACTTCTTAGAGAAAGACCTTGGTACAGATGGTCCATTTATGACAGTATTTGTTTATATGCTGGTAGCTATGATTGCATTTATTTTTGCCATACTTACCAACAATACAATTGAAAGCGAGTCGGTAATAATCGGAACTCTGCGTTCATTGGGCTTTTCAAAACGCGAAATAATTATTCACTATTTAAAGCCGACATTGATTGTAGCACTTACAGGTTCGGCACTCGGAAACCTTATCGGATATACATTGATGATTGAACCGTTTATCAGAATTTACAATACAACCTACAGTATCGGCCCGCTTGATATCAAATTTGATATACCGACATTTTTACTCACGACTATCCTTCCGGTAGTGATTATGGTGATAATAAACATTGCAATGCTGGCCAAAAAGCTTTCGCTCTCCCCTCTTAAGTTTTTGAGAAAGGATTTGAAAAAGAAAGGTAATAAAAGGAGCATAAAGCTGCCTGACTGGAGTTTTTTAAGCCGCTTCAGAGCCAGAGTTATTCTGCAGAATAAAGGCAGCTACATAATGTTATTTTTCGGGATTCTGTTTTCCAGCTTCCTGTTAATGTTCGGTATCGGTCTTGAGCCGCTTATGGAGCATTATACCGATAACATTAACAAATCTCTGCCATATAATTATCAATACATACTTAAAGCCCCTGCAGACAGCGACGGCGGTGAAAAGCTTTTTATCTACGAAATGGAAACCTGGTTCGGGCTTGGCAAAAAGGATATTTCAGTCGGCTGCTACGGAATCGATAAAAACAGTCACTATTTTAAGGAGGCCTATACGAGCGATGGAATTGCAGTATCCTCCGCACTGGCAAATAAGCTCAATCTGAACGAAGGCGATATATTAAAATTAAAGGACAAAGCTCTTGAAGCGGAGCACAGTCTTAAGATTAATAAAGTCATAGAATATGACGCTGACATGACGGTATTTATTGATAAGGCAACTCTTCAAAAGCTTGCCGGCAAAGAATCCGAAAGCATAAACTGTATATTGTCAGACCAAAAGCAAAACATTGATGAAAAATATCTTGCAAAGGTTATTTCGCGTGAGGATAAGCTTGGAGCTGCACGTCAGATGCTTGATTCCTTTAGCACGATAATATCGTTTATCAATATTTTTTCAGTTGTTGTTTACATCATTATCATGTATATTATGACAAAGGTCGTTATTGAAAAGAATGCCGTTCCAATCGCATACATGAAGGTATTTGGTTATGAGCCGGATGAAATCCGTAAGCTTTACCTTACTGCAACTACTATTGTGGTAACAATATCGCTGTTTATATGTATTCCTTTGGAAATACTTCTTTTCAAGGAGGTACTGGTATTCCTGTCAAGCATGATTGACGGTTATGTATCCTTTTACCTTCCGATAAGAGTATATATTGAAATAGTTGTAATTGGGCTGATCGCATATTTACTTATCAACACGGTACATATTAATGCAGTTAAGAAAATACCTATGACAGATGCGCTTAAAAACCGTGAATAATGCAGAATCGGCAAGCCGGAAAGCAGCTTATGTAATTGTATCGGACAATTACCGTATACAGGATTTACAGGGATGGTATTCTGTTATCAACATCGTAACACTTCTTCACGTTACTCTGCTAAACAGAATTATCTTTGTCTCTTCGCCTGCCGCAGTGTTTCGGGCACGAACCATTTACCGACATTGGACATCCTATACATTTATTGCCACGCTTTTTCTCTTTCCGGATGTAAAAGCATGCCGATCCGAAAAGCATAAGTAATACAACAATACTAATGAAGTTTGCCATATTCTCCTCCTTCATTTATAAAATCAGTAATTTATTATTTATTTAATGCATACTCTGCATCAATTTGTCTGTTTGCCTTTACAACAAGTCCGACAATAATTAATACAAAAATAATCACTGCAATTAAACCACCCAAAAATCCGACTCCAAGGTTTCCGGTAGTAATAAGTGTTCCAATCTGATATACAAGAAAACCAACTGTAAATCCGGTCGCCAGCTGAAGGCAAATTGCTCCAAGAAGCCATTTCCCACTCTTAAGTTCTGAGTTAAGTGCTCCGATTGCCGCAAAGCAAGGTGGTGTGTAGAGGTTGAACATAAGATATGCAAGGGCCGCCGCCTTAGTAAGTCCCATTACCACAGCTACTTCATTACCGCCTGATACAAGTCTTCTCTTGCAAAAGAAAAATGGGAGTGTTCGCTCAATCGATATAGTGAACGAAATAGGCTATACAAAAGCAAGTATCAGTATCGCAATGAAAGGACTGAAGGAAAAGGAATATATCACGATTGCAGATACCGGTCATATTTCATTAACGGATAAAGGACTGACCATTGCTGAAAGGACCCTCGAACGCCATACTCTGATCACTGAATGGCTGATTTGTCTGGGTGTGAGTGAAGAAAACGCAAGAAAAGACGCATGCCGAATTGAGCATGATATCTGTGAAGAAACTTTTTCCCAATTAAAGAAACATTGCTTTAATCAGTAAGAAGGCAGAAGAATTTGAAAGATAAAGAAATAACTGATTTCTCATAATGTACTTGATGGCTGCTCAAACGAGCAGCCATCTTTTTTAATGGGCGGAATGTTGTAGGAATAGAAAAGCATATACTATAAAGCTGATTTATTACATAAAAAATCCCTCCTGTCAGTTTGTATCTGACAGAAGGGACTGTTGTAAATGTACTTATCAAACTTATAAGAGTTTATTTCGCTCTTTTCTTCTTACCGTAAACAGTTGTTCCGATTACGCCTGCTCCGCTCACAAAAAGAAGTGCAATCCACAATGCCATATGGCTGTTATCTCCGGTCTGAGGAGACTCTGTATCGTCATCTACTACTGCTTTCGCATTGACGGTAAATGTTGTGGTTGCTGTGCCGTTTGTGGATACAATACCGATTGTGTGCTCGCCGACTGAAAGAGTAGCTACATAATCAGCCTTTAAGGTTACAACCGTACTGCCTTCCTTGACGGTATAATTCTTTTCATCAAGAGTTTTACCGTCAAGCTCAACACGAACGAAATCACTGAACGCCGCATTTGATTTGAAAGTAAGCTCTTTCTTATCTCCTGCGGTTATGCTCTGTCCTTTGCCCTCAATAATTTCAGGCGAGAGCTTTGCAATTACAGTGTCGTCAAGCTTAATTTCGTTTGTAGCGTTTTCATCAGCAAAGTATTTATCGCAGTCCAAGCAATGCCAATACTCCTTGTTTCCTGTTTCGGTAACGGTGGCAGCCTTTGCAGGAATGCTTTCAAGAGCATGATTTGCACTGTCAAGCTCACCGTATTCTTCGCCACAGGTATCGCAGACTGCCTTGCTTATGCAGGTTGCCGTTCCGCCTGTATGTCCGTCATTGACTGTTACAGTTACTGAGGTTTGATTATTTGCCTTATCTATGGCAACTACAGTTACAGTTCCTGTTCCTTTTTCAAGGGTATATTTATTGTTAGCATCAGGTGTTAATGTAACATCATTTGCCGTA
>JAQXKO010000021.1 GCA_029010495.1 Clostridiales bacterium
AAACCGTTACGGCAGCCGCAACCACGAACAAGCTCGTAGCCTGCATATTCCATTGCCTTCATAATTGTAAGGTTGCCAGGAACTTCGTATTTCTTACCATACAAGAAAATATTAACCATTTCGCTCATATTTAACCTCCAAGTTTTATTTAGTATTCACTAGGCATCTTGTCAAGCTGATCAAATCTGAAAACAGGACCATCTTTACATACAAACTTATCGCCTACGTTACAACGACCGCACTTACCTACACCACACTTCATTCTGAGCTCAAGTGTTGTATAAACCTGCTCATCCTTAAATCCGATTTCCTTAAGGCCCGCAAGTGTAAACTTAATCATGATAGGTGGTCCGCAAAGAACAGCTGTAGATGTATTTCTTAGGCCGAGTTCCTTTACATAGTTAGGAACAAAGCCGACATGACCATCCCAATTATCCTGTTCACGGTCAATTGTAAGATGAACGTCACAATCCTTTTCACCAATCCACTCATTTACTATTTCATCATAGAATACAAGATCTTCCTTGCTTCTTGAACCGTAAACAATATCAATATGACCGTAATCTTCACGATGTGCTCTAACGTAGTTAATTACTGAACGTACCGGTGCAAGACCGATACCGCCGGCGATAAATAAAAGATCCTTGCCCTTTAATTCTGTATCAACCGGGAAGCCATTTCCGTAAGGTCCACGAATGGTTACCATCTGGCCAACTTCCATTTCATGAAGCCATGTTGTTACACAACCGCAACGCTTAATTGAAAACTCCATGAATTCCTTGTTTGTCGGAGAAGATGTAATAGAGAATAATGCCTCACCAACACCGGGAATTGAAAGAAATGCACACTGGCCCGGAATATGTTCAAACACCTTTCCGCCGCCAACAGCATTTACTCTGAATGTTTTAACGTCAGGTGTTTCTGTACGAATATCAGTTACGACACCGAGTAAAGGAATTAAAGTTTCGTTATTGTTCATTACTCCTTACCTCCTAACGCTTTTGCTACCTTAACAATGTTAAGTGACTGCGGACATGACTTTAAGCATCTTCCGCAACCTACACAGCCGTATACGCCGTCATTGTTATTAGGGAAATATACAAGCTTATGCATAAATCTCTGACGGAATCGTTCTTTCTGTGAATTACGGTTATTACCGTGAGCCATTCTTGTAAAGTCGGAATACATACATGAATCCCAACAACGGAATCTTATAATACCGTCATTTGTCTTAAATTCCCTTACGTCAAAGCACTGACATGTAGGACATACAAATGTACATGTACCGCAGCCGAGACATGGGCTGAAGATTTCATCCCATACCGGACTGTTAAAGTTTTCCATAAGATCCTTTGAAGAAATCTTGTCAAGACTGATATCCTTAATAGGAAGCTTTTCAAGAATTGACTTAATTTCAGCCTTCTTGACTTCAACCTCAGATTCATCTGAACAGCTTAAAAGTGAAGCGGCAATTTCAAGAACAGCCTCACCCTTTTCGTTATTTGCATTAAAGCAGATGTCGTCACCTACAATCCATGCACTTACATCACCGGCAGGATTTGCAGCATCTATTCCGAAGGACTGACAGAAGCAGGTTTCCTGTGGTCTGTCGCAGGCAAGAGTAATAATAGTGCCGTTATCTCTTCTGTTCTTATAAAAGGAATCTACAGGATCCTGTAAATATACCTTATCAAGAATATCGAAGCTTGCAACGTCACATGCCCTTACACCGAAAATAACAAATTTTTCAGTATCTGTTCTGTTATCAATTACTTCAATGCTCTTATCTTTAATTTTAAAGTTTACTAAATTTTCAACCTGTGGGAAGAAGAAATCCTTAGCAGAACGTGTAGTATTGCATGCAGAAGAATACTTCATACCCTCTTCATATGGTTTGAAAGCTGCGCCTTCAGCTGTATCAACAGGAATGTAAAGCTTCTCTTTAGAAGCAATTAAATTGAAGAAGTCATTTAACTTAGAAACACTTAATTTCACCATTATTTGTCTCCTCCTCTCTCATATACAACGCTTGGCTCACAATCGCCATATGTGAAGTTTACAAGTGGGTATCTCTCATCTGGGTCTGCTCCTGCCTGATACTCACCGTAAAGCTCATTAACATCCTTAATAATCTTACGGTTAAGTAAATGAATAGGAATATTCTGAGGACAAACTCTTGAGCACTCTCCACAGTCTGTACAACGTCCGGCTACATGGAAAGCACGGATAATGTGATACATGTTCTCTTCAAATGAGTTTGCTGCTGCCTTATTATTAATATCACTGTTCGGATTGTCAAATACACAGTTTTCACATGTACATGCAGGACATACGTTACGGCATGCATTACAACGGATACAACGTGAAAGCTCATTCTTCCAGAACTCGTATTTCTCCTCTGATGACATTGCTTCAATTTTTTCAACCATTTCAAAACGGTTTGAAGCAATTACATCACCTTCTTCCCCAAGCATTTCATCAACATCAACATGCTTCTTTGACTTACAGTTTACACAACGCTCTGCATAAACATCAGCCTTGGCAATTGTCTTTTCACCATATAAGGTATCAATAACATAATTTGAACCGTCTTCTTTAATGCTTAATACACCATCGATTCCGTTTTCACGAATCTTGTTGATATCAGCCTTTCCATCACAAGGAATACCGACAACATATACCTTTTCACGGTCAATTCTGTGCTCTTTAAGTAACTGGGCAAAGCTGTATGAATCACATGGCTTAAGAAAAGCAAGTGTCTTACCTTCTCCCTTACTTATTTTCATTAAAAACTTACTTACGTTGGCGCCACAGAAATCATCATATACAAAATCTGCATCAATTGCTTCTGCAGTCGTGAATACATCAGGTGTAATATCATAAGAAAATTCACCCTTCTTCCAACCAATCACACGATTAACTGATCCGTTTGCCAACAATTCTTTTGCTTTTGCTATTATTGCTTGTTGCATCTTAAATCCTCCAATCTGTGATTCTTGCCTAATTTAGTAATTGTTTCTACAAAGCTGTTCATAGTCTCTGCAAATTTCTGACCCTCTGCAGCAGATACCCATTCAACTCTGGTACGTCCCTTCTCGATTCCGAGATAGTCAAGCATACTGAAAAGGATGGTCATTCTACGACGTGCATAATAATTACCTGTTGTATAGTGACAGTCTCCCGGATGACATCCGCAGAGAATAACACCGTCTGCACCACGCTGGAATGCACGAAGGATAAACATAGGGTTTAATCTGCATGAGCATGGAATACGAATAATCTTAACATTTGCAGGATACTGTAAACGGTTTGTACCGGAAAGGTCAGCACCGGCATATGAACACCAGTTGCAGCAAAATGCTACGATGGTAGGTTTGAATTCTTTTTCTTCTATCGACATATTGCATCTACCTCCGCTACAATCTGTTTAGTTGAGAAACCATAAAGATCCATTGCACCTGAAGGACAGGCAACAGTACAGCAGCCACAGCCCTGACACACGGCAGGATTTACCTGAGCCACTCTTCTGATCATTGTACCGTCCTTACGACGCGAGTAATCCTTATTTTCATATGTGATGGCTCCGTATGGACATACATTTGCACAAGTTGAACAGCCATTACACATCATTTCATCAGGATGAGCAACACAAGGGTTGCCTACAAGATGATCCTTTGCAAGTAAACCGATAACCTTTGACGCGCAGGCTCCTGCCTGTGTAACTGTCTCAGGAATATCCTTTGGACCCTGTGCACAACCTGCAAGGAATACACCTGCTGTTGGTGACTCTACAGGACGCAGCTTTGCATGAGCTTCAGTAAAGAAGTCATTTGTATCCATGCTTGCTGTAAGTAATGTTGCAAGAGGTCTCGCACTCTTATCAGGCTCAATGGCAGCTGCAAGAACAACCATGTCTGCATCAATATGAAGCTGCTCATTATTAAGCAGATCAGATGCCTGAACCTTAAGCTTACCGTTTTCAGGAGCAACCTTACCAACCATACCCTTAATATAATGTACATTGTACTCTTCAACTGCCCTACGGTAGAATTCATCGTAATTCTTACCAGGTGTACGAACATCAATATAGAATACATATACCTCTGTATCAGGATACTTTTCACGACAAAGCATTGCATGCTTGCATGTATACATACAACAGATCTTTGAGCAGTATGGCTTACCGCATTCTGTTGTAGAACGTGAGCCTACGCACTGTACAAATACAATTGTCTTTGGCTCTGTATGGTCTGATGGACGAACAAGATGACCGCCGTTAGGACCCGAAGCACTCATTAAACGCTCAAACTCAAGGCTTGTTACAACGTCAGGTGACTGTGAATAACCAAATTCCTCATAAGCATCAAGCTTAATTGGGTTATAACCTGTTGCAACAACGATTGCTCCGTAATTTTCCTCGATAATCTCATCCTTCTGAGTATAATCGATAGCTCCTGCAGTACAAACCTTGGAACATACACCACACTTGCCTGTCTTAAGCATTGTACAATAATCAGCATCAATTGTAGCTACCTTTGGAACGGCCTGTGCAAACGGAATGTAGATTGCTCTCTTGTTGTCAAGACCAAGGTTATAATCATTAGGAACCTTCTTCTGAGGGCACTTCTCTGTACAAAGACCGCAGCCTGTACAGATATCTTCCTTAACATATCTTGCCTTACGCTTAATTCCTACTGTAAAGTTACCTACGAATCCCTTAACTGATTCTACCTCTGAATAAGAATAAATCGTAATGTTTTCGTTTTGGGCAACATCTACCATCTTAGGAGTAAGAATACAGGATGAACAGTCAAGTGTAGGGAATGTCTTGTCAATCTTTGTCATCTTACCGCCGACAGTAGGCTCTTTTTCAACGATATCAACCTGATAACCTGCATCAGCGATATCAAGTGCACACTGAATACCGGCAATACCGCCACCGATTACGAGTGCACGCTTTGTAACAGGAGTCTGTCCGGCTGTAAGCGGTGCGTTAAGGTGAACCTTTGCAATTGCCGCACGACCAAGAATAATAGCCTTCTCAGTAGCCTCCTCAACATTTTTATGAATCCATGAACACTGCTCACGGATGTTTGCAACTTCGAGCATATATGGGTTAAGACCAACTGATGCTACTGCTTTACGGAATGTTGCTTCATGCATTCTTGGAGAACAAGAACAGATTACAACGCCCGTTAATTTGTGTTCTTTAATAGCTTCCTTGATCATATTCTGACCGGCCTCAGAACACATGTACTGATAGTCTGTAGCAAAAACAACGCCCGGCTCGTTTAATAAAACTTCGCTAACCTTTTTTACGTCAACCGTAGCTGCAATGTTTGTACCACAATGACATACAAATACGCCAATTCTCTGCATTTTATTCTCCTTTCTTTATTTCTTATATTTTCTGAATGCACTTACTATAGCCTGCTGTGGCAAATCCTCGTCAAGCAACGCAGGAATCTGCTCAGCATGTAAGTGATTTTCATTCTGCTGTCTAATCTTAATAAGTCTTACAGCTTCAATAACATTTGCCGGTTCAACGCCTCTCGGACATCTTTCAACACATGCAAAGCATGAAAGACATGTAAAAATAGACTTGGAAGCAAGTAATTTTTCAATATTACCTGTTTCAACCATATTTACGAACTGATGTGGATGATATTCCATTGAATCATAAGCAGGACATGTACCTGAACATTTACCACATCTCATACATTTACGAGGGTTAACTCCGCTGAGAAGCTCTAACTCTCTTGCCATATCGAGATTATTCATCAGATGTCCTCCTTCTTTATTCCTAACGCTTCACATAAAAGCTCTGTAAAATAATATACAGGCAAATCATTGACTGTATTGTTCTTTGTAAGGTTATACATACAAAGAGGGCATGCAGTAATCAGACAATCTGCACCGTTTGCCTTGGCACTTGTTACGATATTTGTAACCTTGTTCTTTGCAAGCTGATTATCCTCAAGAGTAATGTAACCGCCGCAGCATTCATTTCTGAAAGGATACAAAACAGGCTCTGCACCAAGGGCTCTGATAAAATCTTCAATAATAGTTGGATTTTCAGGATTGTCAAACATAAGGGTCTTACTTGGACGAAGTAAGAGGCAGCCATAATATGCGCCAATCTTTCTTCCTGTAAGTGGATTTGTAACTGCTTCCTTGAGCTTGTCAAAACCGATTACGTCACGGAGCATTTCAAGGTAATGAATTACCTTTGTCTCACCGGCGTATGGTGTAGCTAACTCAAGATAAGTATTAGCCTTATATCTCATGGTTTCATCTGTAGCCATATCATTGTTGACTCTTTTGAGCACATGATGGCATGCTGAGCATAAGGTTAATAAATCGCGGTTCATTTCTTTAGCAGCTACAAGTGCGCGAACTGCAGAAAGCTTAGGAGCTGTCTCGTTCTTGCCCATAGGGTATACACCACCGCAGCACTGCCACTCAGGAAGCTCTTCCATAGTGATGCCAAGTGCCTTTGCAGCAGCTCTTGCACCCATATCCAGGTCTTTGCCCTTTGTTTTTAATGTACATCCCGGATAATAACTGTAAACCATAAATTAACTCCATTCTGCCTCTAGGGCGGGTTTATACCATCTGTTCAGGATGGAATACTTCATCGAAACGTTCTTCTGTAAGGAAACCGAGTGCAACGCAGGCCTCCTTAAGAGAAATGTTTTCTTTGTAAGCTTTTTTAGCTGTTTTAGCAGCATTTTCATAACCGATATAAGGATTGAGGGCAGTAACCAGCATAAGTGAATTATGAAGGTTATCATGCATCTTTTCCTTATTTGCAGTAATACCTACCGCACAATTATTATTAAAGGAAAGAATTGACTCACTGAGAAGTCTTGCTGACTGAAGGAAATTATAAGCCATAACAGGCATAAATACGTTAAGCTCAAAATTGCCCTGACTTGCGCCCATCGAAACAGCCACGTCATTACCGATAACCTGAACGGCAACCATTGTAACCTGTTCGCACTGTGTAGGATTAACCTTGCCCGGCATGATTGATGAACCCGGCTCATTTTCAGGAATTCTGATTTCGCCAAGTCCGAGTCTCGGACCGCTTGCAAGCCATCTGACATCATTTGCAATCTTCATCATATCGCATGCAAGTGCCTTTAATGCACCGTGTGCAAATACGATTTCATCCTTACTTGTTAATGCATGGAACTTATTTGGAGCAGTAATGAAGTTCTTGCCAGTAATTTCACTTACTGCCTCAGCCACCTTCTCTGCAAATCCCGGAGGAGTGTTAAGACCCGTACCGACTGCAGTACCTCCAAGTGCCAGCTCCTTTAAATCACCGAGAGAAAGCTGAAGAAGCTTTTTGTCTTTCTCAAGACTTGATCTCCATCCGCTGATTTCCTGTGAAAACTTAATAGGTGTAGCATCCTGAAGATGTGTTCTGCCGCTCTTAACAATACCCTCATTCTCAGCTTCCAGTCTCTTAAATGTATCAATAAGTACATCCACTGCAGGGATAACCTTATCCTCAATAGCTGTTACGGCAGCAATGTGCATAGCTGTTGGGAAAGTATCATTTGAAGACTGAGACATATTGATATCATCATTTGGATGAAGAAGCTTCTCACCTGCAATTTCATTTCCTCTGTTGGCAATAACCTCATTAGCATTCATATTTGACTGAGTGCCGCTTCCCGTCTGCCATACAACAAGTGGGAAATGATCGTTTAATTCACCATTTCTAACCTCATCACATGCCTGTGAAATGGCTGCAAGCTTTCTGTCAGTCATTTTTTCAGGCTTTAATGCATTGTTTGCAATGGCAGCAGCTTTTTTTAACACACCGAATGCATAAGTTATTTCTCTGGGCATTGTTTCAATACCAACACCGATAGGAAAATTCTCATGACTTCTCTCTGTCTGAGCTGCCCAGTACTTGTCTGCAGGTACCTTTACCTCACCCATGGAGTCGTGTTCGATACGATATTCCATATTGTCCTCCTGATATATAAATAATACTATGATTTTGTTTTTAAATTAAACTTCGAGTTTATCGATGATTTCCTTAAGACATGCAGCACTCTTCTGTAAAAGTACTTCCTCTTCAGGTGAAAGCGGAACCAATACCTTGCCTGCAACACCGTTTCTGCCTACTGCATTAAGTGTTGAAAGGCAGCAGCCCTCAATACCGTACTCACCATGCATCATTGTTGATACGCAAAGGTTTGTATTGATGCTTCTGTCAAGAGCCTTAAGGATTTCACATACTGAAACTGCAATTGCATAGAAAGTAGCACCTTTACGCTCGATAATGCGTCCGCCTGACTTACGGATATAGTCTTCAACTTCATTCTTGTCAAGCTCAGGACACTCATGGATATAGTTGGCAATACTTGTCTTATACTTATCTACAGGAATATTTGAAATGTTTGCACATGACCATGTTACGAATGATGAATCACCATGCTCACCGAAAACGTACGCATGAACGCTCTTCTGTGTAACATTGAAGATTTCACCAAGACGTGAACGAAGTCTTGCAGTGTCAAGTGTAGTACCTGAACCAATAATTCTCTCCTCAGGAATACCTGATGCCTTGTAGAATGCATATGTCATTACGTCAACAGGGTTGCTTACAATAATATAAATAGCATTTGGAGCATACTTTGTAATCTTAGGAGCAATATCCTTCATTACATTAACATTTGTCTGTGCAAGCTCAAGTCTTGACTGACCGGCTTTTCTCGGGATACCGGATGTAATGATTACGCAATCTGAATCAACGGCATCTGAGTAATCTCCGGAATAAATCTTTGAAGCTGAAAAATATGGGCTACCCTGTCTGATATCCATGGCTTCACCTTCAGCCTTTGCAGTATTAATGTCAATCATACAGATTTCTGAAGCCTGACCCTGCAAAGCAATTGTGTAAGCAATCGTAGAACCTACACTACCGGCACCGATAATAGTTACTTTTTTCATAGTAAATATCCTTCTTTCTTTTATATTTCATCCACCTGTTTTGCCTTAATAAAACCCAAAAGGGCGCACTTATGGCATAGTAAGATAGACTATATTCGATACAATTATATAGGAACAACAGTCAATTATCAAGTAAAATTTACAATTTTTTTGGTCAAATCACATTTTTTTCATTTGTAAAAAAAAACGTAAAAAAATTGTTGATTTTTGCGAATTGTTTTGATATAGTAAGGTACAGATTGTATACATGTATTCCGTAATACCGATTTTCACGTATAACAAATTTATTTTGTCATTAATTTTTTTAATTAATTATAGAAGATTTTCAATTTATATGATAGAATGATTTTATGATTTTCTAATTAAGGAAAATAAAAATCAAAGGAGAATTTATATGTTTAAGATTTTACAGGCAAAAACTCTTGCAACCAATATCTTCCTTATGGATATTGAAGCTCCGAGAGTTGCAAAATCATGTCTTCCGGGACAGTTTGTTATCGTTCGTTCCCACGACGATGCCGAGAGAATTCCTCTCACAATCTGCGATTATGACAGGGAAAAGGGTTCTGTTACCATTGTTGTTCAGATTATCGGCGCCGGTTCATATCGTCTTTCGCAGTTAAAAACAGGTGATTATTTACAGGACTTTGTAGGTCCTCTCGGAAAGCCTTCCGAATTTACCCGCGAGCCTGTTGAAGAATTAAAGAAAAAGAAAATCGTATTTGTTGCCGGCGGTCTCGGTACCGCTCCTGTATACCCACAGGCAAAATGGTTACATGAGCATGGTGTTGAGTGTGACGTCATTATCGGTGCAAAGACAAAAGATCTTGTAATCCTTGAGGATGAAATGAGTGCTGTCAGCAATCTCTACATCACTACTGACGACGGTTCATACGGCCGTTCGGGAATGGTTACTGCCACTCTTGAAGATCTCGTTACCAAAGAAGGAAAGTCATACGACGTATGTGTTTCCATCGGTCCGATGATTATGATGAAATTCGTATGCTTATTAACAAAAAAGCTCGGAATTCCTACAATTGTCTCCATGAATCCTGTAATGGTAGACGGTACGGGTATGTGCGGCGGCTGTCGTCTTGTTGTAGGAGACGAGGTTAAATTTGCCTGTGTAGACGGTCCTGAATTTGACGGTCATCTTGTTGACTTTGACCAGGCTATGAGAAGAAGTGCCATGTATCGTACTGTTGAAGGACGTAAGTATCTTGAAGAAAAAGAAGGCACAACACATCATGGCGGTTGCGGCAATTGCGGAGGTGACAAATAATGAACGTATTAAATAAAGTACCTGTTCGTGAACAGGATCCGTTGGTTCGCGCAACCAACTTTTCAGAGGTATGCTATGGTTACAATGACGAAGAAGCAATGGCCGAGGCTGCAAGATGCCTGAATTGCAAAAATGCAAAATGTATTTCCGGCTGCCCTGTACAGATTAATATTCCTGCCTTCATCAACGAAGTCAAAAACGGTGATTTTTCGAAGGCATATGAAATACTTTCAGAATCTACTGCCCTTCCTGCAGTATGCGGACGTGTCTGCCCTCAGGAAACACAATGCGAAGGCATGTGTATAAGAGGAATCAAGGGCGAAGCTGTTGCAATCGGCAAGCTTGAGCGTTTCGTAGCCGACTGGGCAAGAGAAAATGGCATTAAGCCTGTTGCTCCAAAGAAAAATAACGGCAGAAAGGTTGCCGTCATCGGTTCAGGTCCTGCAGGACTTACATGTGCCGGCGATCTTGCTAAGGCAGGCTATGATGTTACTATTTTCGAGGCTTTACACAAAGCCGGAGGCGTACTGGTATACGGCATTCCCGAATTTCGTCTTCCAAAGGATGATGTAGTTGAGAAGGAAATCGAAAATGTCAGGGCATTAGGTGTTAAAATCGAAACAGACGTTGTTATCGGTATGTCTACCACAATTGATGAGCTTATGGAGGAAGAAGGCTTTGAGGCTGTATTCATCGGCTCAGGTGCAGGTCTTCCTAAATTTATGGGAATCCCGGGTGAACAGGCTCTCGGTGTATTCTCTGCCAACGAATATCTTACTCGTTCCAACCTTATGAAAGCTTATAACGAAGACTCTTCAACACCTATTTTCAGAGGTAAAAAGGTTGCTGTTGTCGGTGGCGGAAACGTTGCGATGGATGCAGCAAGAACTGCTCTTCGTCTCGGCGCTGAGGTTCATATTGTATACAGACGTTCCGAAGCAGAGCTTCCTGCAAGAGTTGAAGAAGTTCATCATGCCAAAGAAGAAGGCATCATATTTGATCTTCTTACAAATCCTGTTGAAATCCTTGAGGATGAAAAAGGCTTTGTATGCGGTATTAAATGTGTAAAGATGGAGCTTGGCGAACCCGATGCATCAGGAAGACGCCGTCCGGTAGCAGTTGAAGGTTCTGAGTTTATAATTGACGTTGATACAGTTATCATGTCACTCGGTACATCTCCTAACCCACTTATTTCATCTACTACAAAGGGACTTGATATTAATAAGCATAAATGTATCATTGCTGCAGAGGAAACAGGTGCAACTTCCAAAGAAGGTGTATTTGCAGGCGGCGACGCTGTTACCGGTGCTGCAACAGTAATCCTTGCAATGGGTGCCGGAAAAACTGCTGCCAAGAGTATTGATGAATATCTTAAGAACAAATAATACTCTTCCACTATTTTGATTGTTTAGGCACAGCCATGGGACTATGCCTGCAATATAAATATTATATTTATCCAACGGAGGTAAAAAGAAATGTCATATGTTGATGAAGTGTTAGAGCTTGTCAAAGAAAAAAATGCAAGCGAGCCATTATTTATTCAGGCTGTAACTGAGGTATTTGAATCATTAAAGCCGGTAATAGAGGCTAATGAAGCTCTTTACAGAAGAGAAGCAATTCTCGAAAGGATTGTTGAACCTGAGCGTCAGATCAAGTTCCGTGTACCATGGGTAGACGATAATGGTCAGGTAAGAGTTAATACAGGTTACCGTGTACAGTTCAACTCAGCAATCGGACCTTACAAGGGCGGTCTTCGTCTTGACAAGAGCGTAACACTCGGTATGCTTAAATTCCTCGGTTTTGAGCAGGTATTTAAGAACGCACTTACTACTCTCCCTATGGGTGGCGGTAAAGGTGGCTGCGATTTCGATCCTAAGGGAAAGAGCGATCGCGAAATCATGGCTTTCTGCCAGAGCTTTATGACAGAACTTTCAAAGCACATCGGCGCTGATACAGACGTTCCTGCAGGTGACCTTGGTACAGGCGCACGCGAAATCGGTTATATGTTTGGTCAGTACAAGAGATTAAGAAACGTATATGAAGGTGTTCTTACAGGTAAGGGACTTACATTCGGCGGTTCTCTTGCAAGAACAGAAGCTACAGGCTACGGTCTCCTTTACTTTACAAAGGAAATGCTTACAGCTAACGGAATTGACATTGCCGGCAAGACATGTTCGGTTTCGGGTTCCGGTAACGTAGCAATCTATGCTATTCAGAAGGCTACTCAGATGGGTGCTAAGGTATTAACATGTTCAGATCGTAAGGGTTGGATTTATGATGAGGAAGGTGTTGACTACAAGATTCTTAAGGAAATCAAGGAAGTTAAGAGAACAAGCCTCGCTGAATACGTAAATTACAGACCTAACGCAAAGTATACAGCTAAGGCTGAAGGCGACAACATGGATCATGGTGTATGGACTGTTAAGGCTGATATCGCTCTTCCATGCGGACGTGAAAATACTATCGATCTTGAGGATGCAAAGAATCTTGTTGCAAACGGTGTAATTGCCGTAGCAGAAGGTGCTAACATGCCTACAAACCTTGAGGCAACAAAGTACTTCCAGGAAAACAAGGTGCTCTTCGCTCCGGGTAAGGCTTCAAATGCCGGCGGTGTTGCAACATCAGGTCTTGAGATGAGCCAGAACTCAGAAAGACTTTCATGGTCATTTGAAGAGGTTGATGAAAAGCTTAAGGGCATTATGATTTCAATCTTTAAGTCTGTCGATGAGGCTTCAAAGAAGTATGGTATGGAAGGCAACTATGTTGCAGGTGCAAATATTGCCGGCTTCGAGAAGGTTGTAAACGCAATGCTTGCTCAGGGTATCGTATAATATCCGTATATAACATTTTCAGGGTATGTCTTTATATGACATACCCTTTTTTTGTACATAAAAAATTCACAAAACTAAACAATTTTTAATAAATAACTACTTTATACGGAAGAGTAATTATGATAAAATATTTTTTATGATTACATATACGGAGGTTTAATAATGCTAAAATTAACCGATATAGTCAAGAATTATCTTGCCGGTGAAAATGAAGTTCACGCATTACAGGGTATAAATATCTCTTTCAGGGAACAGGAATTTGTATCTGTATTAGGTCCGTCCGGTTGCGGTAAAACAACCCTGCTTAACATAATCGGCGGACTGGATCATTATACAAGCGGTGATCTTGTTATCAATGGAATTTCGACTAAAGATTATTCAGACAAGGATTGGGATATATACAGAAACCATACAATCGGCTTTGTATTTCAGAATTACAATCTGATACCGCATCAGACAGTATTATCGAATGTCGAGCTTGCACTTACTCTTTCAGGTGTATCAAAGGACGAGCGCAGAAAACGTGCTATAGAGGTTCTCGAGAAAGTCGGACTCGGTGATCAGATATACAAAAAGCCAAATCAGATGTCAGGTGGTCTGATGCAGAGAGTAGCAATTGCCCGTGCCCTTGTAAACAACCCTGACATTTTACTTGCTGATGAGCCGACGGGTGCACTTGATACCGAAACAAGCGTCCAGATAATGGAGCTGTTAAAGGAGGTTGCACAGGATAAGCTTGTAATAATGGTTACACACAACCCTGAGCTTGCCAATCAATATTCATCACGTATCATTAAACTCCTCGACGGTAAAGTTATAGATGATACAAATCCTGTATCTGATGAGGTAATAAATGAGAATGCTGATGATTCATTAAATAAGGCAAGAACATCAATGAGCTTCTTTACTGCTCTCTCACTTTCATTAAATAACCTTATGACCAAGAAAACACGTACCTTCCTTACTGCCTTTGCAGGCTCAATAGGTATTATCGGTATTGCACTCATTCTTTCTTTATCAAACGGTATTCATGAATATATTGCTCAGGTAGAGGAAGATACCCTGTCATCATATCCGATAGTTATCGAGAAGGAACAGGTCGATATGTCAAGCATTATGGAAACCATAATGGATGCACAGAAAAAGCCCGACCACGAGCTTGATAAGATTTATTCAAGAAATGTTGTTGCGC
Source organism: Clostridiales bacterium (assembly GCA_029010495.1). Classification (GTDB taxonomy): domain Bacteria; phylum Bacillota; class Clostridia; order Lachnospirales; family Lachnospiraceae; genus UBA3775. The sequence continues at coordinate 14,279 of JAQXKO010000021.1, forward strand.
AGGCCTTTAAAACAATGATTGCAGAGTCTAAGGAAAACAATCTCGAAGGCTTTAAGCAGTATCTTGATACTTCAGAAGAAATCAAAAATTGTACGAATGCCATAAGATATTCATATAATGTTAAACCTAATATTTATCTGGACAACCACGACAAAATACTTCAGGTTAACCCTTTTGATATCTCCGGTTCAGGTATGTCCTTGGGTAATAGCGGAATGGTACAGATGCAGAATCAGATGATGCAGGATACCTGGGTTGAAATGATTGATAATCAGAAGCTTTTAGAATCACAATACGAAATAGTAGCCGGAAAATGGCCGCAGGGATCAAACGAATGTGTACTGGTTGTTGACCAATACAATCAGATTTACGATATGACACTTTATGCACTCGGTCTTAAGGATTCAAAAACCTTATATGAAATGTTCTTTGCTGCAATGGGTAATCTCGGAAATAATAACATAGCCGACAGCATTGATGACGAAGACACATCATATACATATGAAGATATTATCGGTTTATCATATAAGCTTGTCATCCCTTCAGATAAATATGTATATGATGAGGCTTCCGGAACATATATCGATAACTCAGGTAATGCTGCATTTATGAAGGATGTGATTGATAAATCATATAACGTAAACCTTGTAGGTATCATCAGAATCAAGCCTGATGCCGTCAGCGCCACAATTCAGCCGGGAAGTATTGCATACACGAGCGAGCTTACTAAATATTATATCGAAGAAATTCAAAAGTCTGAGCTTGTTAAAAAACAGCTTTCTGATGAAAATGTTGACGTATTTACAGGTCTTCCTTTTAAGCCTGCAAAAGAGCCTTCATATACTCCTGCAGAAAAAGCAAAAATGTTCAAGGAATACATTACGACACTTGATAATTCTAAAAAAGCAGAACTCTTTAAAAAGATATACGCGACTCCTTCTGCAGAAGAATTAAACAAAATAATTAAGAGCGCCATGGTTCAGTATCCTGACCGTGCTGCAAAGCAGAAATATATAATTGAGTCAACAATTTCAATGATGAATCTCATCAAAGAAGGAAAGCTTGACAGTTCACAGCTTGAAGAAAGCGGCTTTGAAGATGAAAATCTCAAACAGCTTATTAATCTGCCGGCAGAACAGGTTACTGAAATGTTAAATCAGTCATATACACAGATACCCGATGCAGAATTCGATAAAATCTTTACGGAAATGATTTCTGCAATGGTAACAATGCAATATCAGAACCAGGGCTCTGACAGCTTTAGCGACGTACCTGATGAAGAGCTTGGCCAAATGCTTGATATATTTATTTCATCTAAAAAAGATGAGGATATTGCTCTATTATATGATTCATATATGCCAGCCGTTTATTCCTCTTCTACGCTTGATAACAACAAAGCAGTACTTGGATTGTGCTACCTTGAGAGTCCGTCAAAAATTAGTATTTACGCCAAAAGCTTTGACGACAAGGAGCTTCTTAAGGATTTAATCGTAAAATATAATAATGATCGCGAGGAAAAGGACAAAATTACATATACTGATTTTGTAGGACTTATGATGTCTTCAATAACAAATATTGTGGATATTATTTCATATGTTCTTATCGCCTTTGTATCAATATCACTTATTGTATCCAGTATAATGATTGGAATTATTACATATATTTCCGTACTTGAAAGGACAAAGGAAATCGGTATTCTCCGTTCAATCGGTGCATCTAAGAAGGATATTGCTCGAGTATTTAATGCGGAAGCAATTACCATCGGATTTGTAAGCGGTTCTATCGGTATATTATTTACGGTTCTTGTAAATATTCCTATCAGTCTTATTATCAAGAAGCTGACAGATGTCGGTTCAATTGCAAGCCTTCCGATTGCAGGCGGAATCATACTTATAATCATCAGTATGTTCCTTACATTCATTGCAGGCTTAATTCCATCAAGAATAGCTGCAAAGAAGGATCCTGTGCTTGCACTCAGAAGCGAATAAAACATATATTTATAATCGATACAGCAACAAAAAAAGGAAGATTAACATCTTCCTTTTTTTATACTTTTATAAATTTTCAAACAGATTTACTAATGTTGTAAGCCCCGGCAACAGGCTGTCCAGTCTTGTATATTCATTTAATGTATGGTGATTTTCCGAATACGCAAGTCCAAAACAAAGTGACGGAACTCCTTTTGATAAAGGAATATTACAATCTGTGGAGCCGGGTATTATATTAAACTCGCTTCTGTATCCGCAATTCTCCCATACCGGATTTTTAAGTGCCTGCAAACATCTGTCAAAAAGAGCCGCTAATCTCTTCTCATTCACATTACCCATACCCGGTCTTTCACCGATTATCTCACAGGAAATACTTACTCCTGTTTCAGTATGATTATTAAGAATCTGAATCAGCTGTTCATGCATAACTTCAATATTCCTGAAATTTTCAGACCGTATTTCATATAACATCGAAGCATTGGATGCAATAACATTTACACCCGTACCTCCGAAAATATTACCAATATTGTATGTAGTATCAGAACCGTTCGGAATGTTCTGTCTGTATAAATCATGAACTATTTCAGCGGCGGCTGCAATTGCATTATCATTTCCAAAATCAAGATATGAATGTCCGCCCTTCGTGCTGACCTCTATTTTATATCTTCTGGAGCCTACTGCCCTGTTAATTATCGTACCATAGGACAAATCCAGCGCTATCATTTCATCAATACGCACGCCGTAATCGCCGATAATTGATTTTACTCCGCATAAGTTACCAAGACCCTCTTCACCGACATCAGCTGCAAATATAACGCCACAGGAGGGCGAAAATCCCATATCCGACAGAACCTTTACAGCCATCATCATGATTGCAAGATTAGCCGTATTATCTCCGGAACCCGGACAGTAAACTACTCCGTCACTAACCCTTGGAACAATATTTGTATCCGAAGAAAATACTGTATCTACATGCGCAGTAACAAGCTTTATCGGATTATATGCCTTTACATTGAAATTATAAAGAACATTTCCCTGATTATCAATTTCAAAATCATAAAGCCCGTTATCGGCATACCAGTTAGCTATAAAAGAAAGCCTTTCATCCTCATGATTTGTAGGTGACGGTATGGCACACAATGATAAAAAAAGTTTTTCAAGTTCATTTTTATATTTATTTAGATTCATGATAAATCCTCACAGTCAAACTTGCGAATTGCTTAGCAATCTGCCGGTAATCATACGGCTTCATCAAAGCATACTAAACATGCACAAACACGCACCACGCAAGATTGTACCCACCACTTAATGGTGGTGGGTTATCCTGTCATCTTATATATTACTATTTAAGCTTTGCACTGACTTCCTTAAGTACATTCTGCCATTCTTCATTATTATCGACATAATATTTCGGACATGCAATACCGGTTACATCGGCATGCAAAACAATATCAGCTGTCGTAAGCTTATATTCTTTACATAATGCAGCAAGAAGTTCAACCATCGAATCCTTTGTTTTATCAGACATTACACCATTATCACTTGAATAGCAATACTGAATTCCAAGTGCTTCATGATTTTCACTAAGTGCATGGAAAGCGATTTCATTTGTAGGAATACATTGAATAATACTGCCGTCAGTATCAATTACAAAGTGCATCGATTCAGAAACATCTCCTGCTCTACCGAGTGATTCATAATAATCCCACATTTTTGTGGCTGTAGCACCTGATTCACCTGTATTGTGAACAATTATCTTTTTAACCTTTTCAAGCTTCTGACCGGGTCTTGTATTATTATCCACAGATATAAGCTTTTTGGTAACCTCTAATTTGCCGGCCTTTTTGATAATTCCGTCGTTTCCGCCAAATACATTGCTTAACAGTTTAACAAAGAGAATAAGAACAAGAATAACAATAAGCGCCAGACCGGCTATTATGCTGTATTGCTTAATCATATTGTTTCTCTTTTTCCTGGCAATCCATTCTTCCCTGCTTATAGGCTCATCACTTTCTTTTCTCTGAGCTCTTACGGATTTATTATTATATTTATCTAAATAACCGACACCGGAATTGTTTTTTCTTTTTGTTTTTGCTGAAGCGGTGTTTTTATCAGATAAGCGGGAACCGTTCCCTGCTTTAGCAATTCCAGAAGTACCGTGGGACGAATCATATGTTCTCCTGACAGGTCTTTCATTTACACCTGACATATTTTTCGAAGTTCTGCCGCTCTCTCCCGGAGCTCTTCTCACTCTTCTGTCCCCAGACATATTCCTTCCGGTCATTCCGTCTGACGTTCTTACGGCTCTGTCCTGTGACATACCGGTTCTTTGCGAAGGTCTTCTTACGCCTTCAGAATAATGTTCTGATGAATCACCGCCTGCCGGACGTCTTATTTTATCTCTATCCGGTCTTCCGGCAGGTCTATTAGCAGATGCACTACCGGCAGGTCTTGCACCGTTATTATCAATATTTCTCCTGACAGGTCTTTCATTATTTCCTGTCATGCTTCTTCCCTGTCTCACACCTGAAGTTGAAGCTCTTCTCTCTCTTATATCATTATTTCGTGGATCCATAATCTTCCTCCGATTGTATGATAGTAAACGTAAATCCAATACAAATATAAAAAATATTTATAAATCTGCCTGTCGACCGGGCAGGCAGATTTATAATAAACATTTTAGCTATCTGTACTATAATTTGGTGCTTCCTTAGTTATATGAATATCATGAGGATGACTTTCCTTTAATGAAGCAGCTGAAATCTTTACAAATTTCCCGTTTTCCTGCAACTCAGGAATTGTATGACAACCGCAGTAGCCCATACCTGAACGTAAACCGCCCATAAGCTGGAATACAGTATCCTCAACAAGTCCCTTGTATGCCACTCGTCCTTCAACACCTTCAGGCACAAGCTTCTTTGCATTTTCCTGGAAATATCTGTCCTTACTTCCGTTCTCCATGGCAGCAATAGAACCCATTCCGCGATATACCTTATATTTTCTGCCCTGGAATAATTCAAATGTTCCCGGTGATTCATCGCAGCCTGCAAAAAGTGAGCCCATCATACATACACTTGCACCTGCAGCAATAGCCTTGGTTATATCACCTGAATATTTAATTCCTCCATCGGCAATAATAGGAATACCGTATTTCTTTGCAGCCTTATATGCATCCATAACGGCTGTAATCTGTGGTACACCGATACCTGCAACAACACGAGTGGTACAAATAGATCCCGGACCTATACCAACCTTTACAGCATCAACGCCTGCCTTAATAAGGTCTTCGGTTGCTTCTGCTGTTGCAACATTACCTGCGATAATCTGTAAATCAGGGAATGTTTCTCTAACCATTTTAACAACCTTCAATACATTTGCCGAATGACCGTGAGCAGTATCAATTACTATTGCATCAACCTTAGCGTCAACAAGTGCCTGTACACGTTCAAGAATATTAGCTGTTACGCCGACACCTGCCGCACATAATAGTCTTCCCTGGGAATCCTTGGCAGCAAGAGGATATTTAATTGTCTTTTCAATATCTTTGATCGTAATGAGACCCTTTAGATTACCCTCATCGTCAACAATAGGAAGCTTTTCCTTTCTCGCCTGTGCAAGAATTTTCTTGGCTTCATCAAGTGTAACACCCTGCTTAGCCGTAATTAAGCCTTCAGATGTCATACATTCTTTAATTTTTTTGGAAAAATCAGTTTCAAACTTAAGATCACGGTTTGTAAGAATACCAACAAGCTTCTTGCCTTCGGTAATTGGTACACCGCTGATTCTGAACTTTGCCATAAGTTCATCCGCATCCTTTAAGGTATGCTCCGGTGATAATGAAAACGGATCTGTAATAACGCCGTTTTCAGAACGTTTAACCATGTCTACCTCTTCAGCCTGAGCCTTAATAGACATATTTTTGTGGATAACACCGATACCACCCTGTCTCGCAATGGCTATAGCCATACGATGCTCTGTTACAGTGTCCATACCGGCACTCATAAGAGGAATGTTAAGCTTAATCTTCTTTGTAAGAAATGTTGAAAGCTCAACATTATTTGGGATCACCTCAGAATACTGAGGCACTAAAAGCACGTCATCAAACGTAATGCCTTCACTAATAATTGTTCCCATATTTATCTCCTTTCTATGTCCGGGGTTAACCCCCTGATTAACAAATTAATCCTCAAAGACCTTACGTGGGCTCTTCTGCTTCATCATTTTAATCATTTCAGCATTAGGCTCAAATAAAATCTCGACAATTTTTTCACCTTTATGGCAAATAATTGAAAAAGTATCTGCTCCGGTAAGTGAAGAATAGTCAAGCAAGGTCATATTAACATTTTTAAAATTGTCAAGATGATATGAACCTGTCGGAGCTACCGCTTCAACTTTTTCAAAATCAATCCTGTCCTTCTGTTTTCGGGCATTTCCGCCAAGTATCTGGTCAAAATCAAGCTGACCGTCTACAAAAATGTATTCCCAGTCAACCTTAAATCTCGGAAACAGGTAACAGGATAAGGCAATAAAAATCCCCCCTGCCACAAGTGAAACAAACATTAACAGCGGCGATTTTAACATAAAATAATATATAAGACTAAATACACTGATAATGTCGGCAGCAATAAACATAAACTTAATTATCGTATCCTGAATTCTGTTTTTTCTGGGAACGAAGCACTCTGCATAGCAACTTTGTTGGAACATGTTTTTTCCTCCGGATTATTTTTTCTTTTCCTCAACTACAAGACTGTTGGTTTTCTGAATCGCACGAATCAATGCGTCCTTAGAGTTTTTCCATGGAGCATCAGCATTTCTGTAGTCAAATTTATCAGTAAACCACTCCAGGTCGTCACGTACACGTTTAAAGTTTTCAAGGTAAACTTTATTTAATGTCTCGTAAAAGCCGTCAAGATTAGCCTTTGACACCTCCTGAGGAGCCATATCATATAACATTCCGTAATGTCTTGTGCAAAAGCCCTTGCTTTTTTCAAATTTTGTTCTGAAACCTGCATCCTTATCATACAGATAAAGTGTTGTTACCAAATATCTGTGATACATATTTTCCATACGTTTGCATACATAGCATGAACAGTCAAGTCTGTCAGCATATTCTTTAACGGATGATGCGGCCGAAGGGACATTTTTTTTGAACAAAGACGGTTTTGTAAGCTTGGCGGTTGATTTTTTCTCCATCTCGGCAAGAACCTTGTCCATATGGGTCAGCATCATAAGTCCGAGCCCCAATCTGTTCTGGTTCTTATAAAGCATAGGAATATGTTTGTCACAAAAGCCCATTTCATTTGTGTCCATACGAACATCATCTTCCATATAGCTTGAACCCATTACAAAATCAATTGCGCCATTTTGGAGTTCCTCATACATAAAACATATAGGACACTCACAATCAGCATTAAACGCATCATTAACGGGAATAGTATATAACTGTTCTTTCATAAAACCTCCGTTATTCATTAATTTGCAGGTTTATAGCTGCTCTTTAATGAACAGATTCTATTAAATACAATATGTTCGGAAGATGAATCCTTACAATCAACGGTAAAGAATCCGTTTCTTAAAAACTGGAAGCTGTCATACGCTTTACAGTCCTTAAGAGCAGGCTCAACATAGCATTCATCTTTTACGACTAAAGAATTAGGATTGATATTCATCTCGCCTGTTTCTTCATCATATACACCCTTTTCTTCATCGGTCAGGTTTTCGTATAAGCGAGCTGTTGTTTTAATTGCAGTAGAAACATTTACCCAGTGAATGGTTCCTTTAACTTTACGTCCGGTAAAGCCTGAACCGGACTTCGTCTCAGGATCATATGTGCAGTGAACCACAGTTACATTACCGGCTTCATCGGTTTCATATGATACGCATTTGACAAAATATGCACTCATAAGGCGTACCTCATTGCCCGGGAAGAGTCTGAAATACTTCTTTGGAGGTTCAATCATGAAATCCTCTCTTTCAATATACAGCTCCTTTCCAAAAGGAACCATACGCTCACCCATATCAGGATTTTCCTGATTGTTTGGTACGGAAACCATTTCTGTTGTATTATCAGGGTAATTATCAATAACAAGCTTAATAGGGTCAAGAACTGCCATCATACGTGGTTTTTTAAGCTTAAGATCCTCTCTGATACAGTATTCAAGCATTGCATAATCAACAGAGCTCTGCGACTTGCTTACTCCCACAAGCTCCATAAACATCTTTAATGCTTCAGGTGTAAAGCCTCTTCTTCTGAGAGCAGCAATTGATACCAGTCTCGGATCATCCCATCCGTCAACCACACCTGTTTCAACAAGCTTTTTGATATAACGTTTACCTGTGATGACATTAGTTACATAAAGCTTTGCAAATTCAATCTGCTTTGGCGGATTAGGATATTCAAGCTCTGTCACGACCCAGTCGTATAATGGTCTGTGGTCTTCAAATTCAAGCGTACAGATAGAATGTGTAATTCCCTCGATTGCATCCTCTATCGGATGAGCAAAATCATACATAGGATATATGCACCATGCATCTCCCGTATTGTGATGTGTCATGTGTGCAACTCTGTAAATAACAGGGTCACGCATATTCATATTTGGACTTGACATGTCAATTTTTGCACGAAGAACGACAGAACCATCCTCAAAGTCACCGTTTTTCATTTTTTCAAAAAGTTCGAGGTTTTCCTCAATACTTCTGTCCCTGTAAGGACTGTTTTTGCCGGGCTCTGTTAATGTACCGCGGTATTCCCTGATTTCTTCGGCTCTTAATTCACATACATAAGCCTTGCCTTTTTTAATAAGCTTAACAGCGGCCTCATACATCTGTTCAAAATAATTGGAAGCATAAAAAATGCGGTCTTCAAATTCGCCGCCAACCCATGCAACGTCTTTGGCGATATTTTCAACGAATTCAACCTTTTCCTTTGTCGGATTCGTATCATCAAATCTCAAGTTAAACTGTCCGCCGTATTTTTTTGCAAGACCGGAGTTTAAAAGTATCGACTTTGCATGACCAATATGTAAATATCCGTTTGGTTCGGGAGGAAATCTTGTAATGACCTTTGTGCATCTACCCTCCGCAATATCCTTATCAATAATTGTCTCAATAAAATTCTTGCTGACAATCTCTTTTTCGTTTGTCATTATGTTTTCATTTTCAGACATATCTTAAAAGTTCCTCCAAAAATCTATTGTAACAGGCCAAAAATATATGGCTGATATATTATTTAAAATACAATATATAGTGTAATTTATGATACAACATATAGTTCGGCATATTAACAATAACTATATTTGAAATATTTTACCACATAAATCAGAGAAATTAAAGTATAAATTTAGGCGGTTTACAATTTTTTTTGCAAACCGCCCGTTTATTTGTTATTTTACAGGTGTTTTTTCATCGGAATCGTACTTTTTAAGTAAGTCATCAACCACACTTCCGCCTGCCGTACCTGCCATCTCATCAAGAGGAGTATTAATAATTTTAATTTCTTCTTCAAGCTTTTTCTGCTCTTCAGCCTTCTTTTTGTCCCTATTGCCCTTAATAACTACAAATGCAATAATGCCTACACTGATAACTACAACAACCAGTAAAACATTCCTGATTTTTGCGCTCTTTTCCTCCTGAGCCTTTACTACAGACGGAATCTTATCGTAGTTAACCGTTACAACATAGAATTGAACATTAGTGGCATCATAAAGCGCCTTGGCGCCCTTTTCAACTCTTTCAGGACTGTCAACCCAGCCGAGATTGTCCTCTGCAATATCTTTAAAGCTGCCTTTAAAAGGTATTTCGGGAATCTTTTCATCAGAGCCCTTAAGAGCTGCAGCAAACTCTGTTAATGTATAATCAAGCTGATATCCGAGATCATCATCGTAATGACTGTCATAAATCGACCAGAATCTGTCAAGATTTTTCTGAACAAATCTTCCGGCCTTATCACCGTACCAGACATACGGATATTCATCATCAAGCTTCTTTGAATTTGTGATATATAAAAGCATGGCATTATCAGCCTGCTTTAATTCCTTGTTATAGTACTTTTCAGCTTCTGCTGCAACTACCTGTTCATCGATTTGACTGAACGAAACGCCTTCAGAGCTCTTACCGGAACTGATTACGCCCATAATAATGAATACAACCAGCATCAGTATAATAAAAGAAAGACATCCTATTCCTCCGGCGTTGCTCCTGTATGGCCTTCTGTATCTGCCACCCGGCGCATAAACATATGTATTATGATATCCCCTGCCATATGAATAATTATTATGATATGAGCCACTCGGGCGTGAGCTTCTGTTAATGCTGCTTCGACTAAATCCGGACGAGGATCTGTGTGAACCTCCGCCGCCTCCGCTGCTTCTAAAACCTCCGCTGCTGTGATGACCGCCTCCGCCACCGCCGTGGCCGCCGCCTCTACCCATTATTCTACCTCCTTAAATGAATATTTTATTCCGCATCAATTCCAAATTCACGGAACACTGCATATTTCATTAATTCTCTTGTGAAATATGGCTTGCCGTATTTATAAATAATTTCATTTTTATCTTCATTGTCCAAACCGTTTGAAACAAGATAATCATATTCATAATTATCTGGAATAAGCTCCATTTTATCTACAAGAATCTGAATGACCAGCTGTTCTTTGAAGTAATTTTCCTTATTTATTCCCGTATCCTTCACAACCTCATCCGGGATTTCCGTTATAAATTTATTGAGAGAATCATTTTCGCCTACAATTTCCATTCCGGAATAAATTTTATTATATGTATCCTTATTCCATTCTTCCTTTAACAAATCCGAAAGATTTTCGGGAAGCTTAATATAGGTCTTGGTTTCACCAATTTCCTTCAATTTACCGTTATCATAAAAAATATTTGAAAAATATGATTTGTAGTCCTTAAGATTATCTTCTCTTGATGCATCCTTTTTATCAGCCTTTTCAAGAAGAGCATATTTAATCTTCCATGCTGCGGCATGCTGGGCAATATAGTTTGAACCAAGCTGTTTGATTTTAATTCTGGCAGCAGTTTCATCCTTAACTGAGGTGTCTGTTTCAATGAGATATTTTATCATATCAGCCTCATTTACACTAATATTAAGTTCCTGTCTGAGAGCTTCAACCACCATATAATATTTGTACTGCCATCTTGTATTGGCATCAACAAAATATTCGTATTGATTTTTATTTACCTTAAGAAAATCATAGATGCTGTCCCATGTCTTTCTGTCAGCCTGAGCGTAATAATATGAATACTGCTTATAATCATGTTCGAGAATAAATTTTATAATTTCATTTACATTATTATAGTATGCGTCATATTTGCCGACCTCGGAATTATAAACAACATTTTCAAGCAGGAAATCTCCCATCACATAGTTTTCCCTGAAAATAATCTGACCGTGCTCCACTACCTTAGGAAAATCCTTTGTATTTACTGTAAGCTCATCGAGAGGAACAAGTGTTACATAGTCAGAAATATTATTGATGCCCGCGATAATACCGCCTTCCGAAAGACATTCGTTATAAATTTTCAACTGTTCCTTGTCAACAACAGCCTGTTCAACCTGCTCAACATTATAATTCACTTCAGTTGACCCGTTACCGGTATCAGAATTATTCTTCTTAGAAGTATCTATAATCAGCGCAAACATAACAATGATAACGGCAACAGAAATAACAATACAAAGTATCAGAGCTTTTTTGTCATTTTTTCCGTTATGTCTATAGTTGTTCTTATTTTTATTATTTTCCATATTCGCTCCATAATCCAAAATTATGTATATTATATACTAAATATGATAAAAAGTAAAGATATCACTTATTATTAGTAAATTAAATCATATTATATAATTTATAATGTAAATATTTGTAAAAAAATAACACCATATCGGTAAGTATATCCATACATTACAGAATATGGTGTCAATTAAAACCCAGGTTAATGGTTAACACAAAAAAAATACTTTTCTTTTGTTTGTGTGGATTATAGCACATGAAACTGTAAAAGAAAAGAGTTTTCATTCTAATTTAACAGTAATTTAACATGTTACGGTTTAATTACATACCTGTTTTTTCTTTTTTAAAAAAATAACCCGGATAATATTCTCTTCTCTCAGATTATCCGGGTAACGGGCTGCGCCCTTCATAAAGCTTTAGATTATCGTGAAAGCTGCCTAGCGGACTTGAACCGCCGACCTCCGCCTTACCAAGGCGACGCTCTACCAGCTGAGCCAAGGCAGCATTTAAACAACGTATGAATAATAACACATATTATGTAATATTTCAAGTATTATTTTTTATTCATTCTTTGTCTTACAATTTCATATGCAATTACGCCTGTTGCAACACTTGCATTTAATGAATCAATATTACCCATCATTGGAATTTTTGTAATATAATCGCATTTTTCCCTGACGATTCTTGATACACCCTCGCCTTCATTACCGATAACCAGACCAATCGGTCCCGTAAGATTCTGCGAATACATCAGCTCACCGTCCATATCGGCGCATACAAACCACATATTTTCTTTTTTCAGCTCCTCGATAGTCTTGGCAATATTTGTAACCTTTGCGACAGGAGTATAATTAATTGCACCTGCAGATGCCTTTGAAACTGTTGCCGTAAGTCCGGCCGCCCTTCTTTTAGGAATAATAACACCGTGAGCACCGCATAAATTAGCCGTTCTTATTATTGCACCGAGATTATGGGGATCCTCAATACCATCAAGAATAAATATAAACGGATCTTCATTCTTTTCCTTAGCAGCATTAAGTATGTCGCTGACCTCGGCATATTCATAAGCGGCAATATATGCAATTACACCCTGATGCTTCCCTTCAGAAGACATTTGATCCAGTCTTTCCTTTTTTACAAAAGAGATAATACAATCAGTTTTCTTTGCTTCCCGTAAGATAGACTTTATCGGTCCGTCCTGGCATCCGTCAAGGACAAATAATCTGTCAACGGTTTTGCCGGCCCTGAATGCCTCCAGCACGGCATTTCTTCCTTCTTCAACAAATTCCTCGTATCTCATAAAATCTCCTAAATCATACTATCTAATCCGTTTTTTAACAGCTCCAATAATCTGTCAGACTGATTGGAAAGATACAAATACCCACACAGACATTCAAAGCCCGTAGCTACGCGATAATCGGCAGGCGAAGCATTTTTAGGCATAGAATAGGATTTGCCGTTACGCCCTCTTTTATAAATAGCCATTTCAGAATCCGACAGATTATCCCTGATTTTTTCAAATATCTGCCTCTGTGCAGACGCATTTACAATCTGAATACATTTTTTGTGATATTTAGTTACGTTCGAATCACTTTCCGCAACGATAAGACTGCGGACTATCAATTCAAAGACAGCATCTCCGACATATGCAAGAGTAAGCGGAGAAGCACTTCTTACATCAAATTCCTTTGAAAGTCCGAAAGTATTTAATATATCAGAATTTATACTAACTCCCATACTGTTCCTTCTCTTGTATCCTTAATTGAAACACCCTTTTCAAGAAGAGTATTTCTTATTTCGTCAGCCTTGGCAAAATCCTTAGCCTTTTTAGCTTCCCTGCGAAGAGCAATCATTTCCTCAATATAAGCGGTAAGCTCATCTGAAGCGCCGTTTGACTTTTCTTCCTTTTTGGTAAGGTCAAGACTTAATACATAATCAAAATCCTTAACCAGCGCAAGCTTTGTTGCATCATTTATATCCGCCTTTAATACATCATAAAGAGCAGTAATTGCACTTGAAGTATTGATATCCTGACAGAGGGCTTTTACAAAATTTTCCCTGTAAAATTCGAATGCCTGTTTATCTGTCTCGCCCTCATCCTTAAGTGAAGCAATCTTTTTCCTGAGCTTTTCGTAAGCACTTGTCACCTGGTCAAGTACCTCATAAGAAAATTCAAGCGGCTTACGATAATGACTCTGAAGACAGAACATTCTGTATACAAGCGGATTATATCCCTTGCTCTCAAGCAGTGATACCGTAAGGAAATCTCCCTTTGACTTACTCATTTTTCCTGATTTATCATTAAGGTGATGAACATGGAACCAGTAATTACACCATTTATGACCGGTATATGATTCACTTTGTGCAATTTCATTTGTGTGATGAGGGAAAATATTATCAACACCTCCGCAATGAATATCCATATACTCGCCAAGATGCTTCATACTGATGCATGAACACTCAATATGCCAGCCCGGATATCCGACACCCCAGGGACTGTCCCATTTTAAAGCCTGGTCCTCGAATTTTGATTTTGTAAACCAAAGAACAAAATCATTTTTGTTTTTCTTATTGTCATCCTCTGTTACATCATCTCTTACGCCCACAAAAAGGTCTTCCTCGTTATGTCCCGTAAGAACATAGTAATCTTTAAGCTTTGATGTATCAAAATATACATTCTCACCGGATATATAAGCATATCCCTTTTCAAGAAGTACCTCAATCATATGAATAAATTCATCTATACAATTTGTGGCAGGTTCAACCACGTCCGGAGTTTTAATATTTAATGATGCGCAATCCTTAAAAAAAGCCTTCGTATAGAAATCGGCAATCTCCATAACAGACTTATGCTCTCTTTTGGCTCCCTTAAGCATCTTATCCTCACCGCTGTCAGTGTCGCCGGAAAGGTGTCCGACATCAGTAATATTCATAACACGTTTAACGTTATAGCCGATATATCGCAGTGTTTTCTCAAGTACATCTTCGCAAATATATCTTCTGAGATTTCCGATATGAGCAAAATGATAAACAGTAGGCCCGCATGTATACATGGAAACCTTTCCGTCCTCATTAGGAATAAAAGGCTCAACCTTTTTTGTAAGCGTATTATAAATGTTTAATCTGTTTTCCATATACTCCTCCAATGGTACATAATTCATAAATACATTCTAATTTACAATATAATAATATGATTAATATTAATCATACAGATTCAAATCTGATTATATTGGCACTATTAAAATAATGCAACAAAAATTTCTACTGACCGTTCTTAATTAACAGGCATATCGCCTTACTTGAAATGCCCTGCATTTCCCCCGTAAAACCAAGTCCTTCCTCCGTTGTGGCTTTTACGGAAACCCTGTCGGTACCAATTTCGAGAGCATTGGCAATATTTTCACGCATTTTTTCAATGTGGGGCGCCATTTTAGGCTTTTGGGCAACAATGATGGAATCTATATTGCTTATTTCATAACCCTTTTCCCTTATCAGCTGACCAACCCTTTTTAATAATTCTATCGAATCAGCATCCTTATATAATACATCCGTGTCAGGAAAATGTCTGCCGATATCTCCGAGAGCTGCAGCTCCGAGAAGTGAATCCATTATTGCATGTACCAAGACATCAGCATCCGAATGACCGAGCAGTCCAAGCTCATAATCAATCTTTACACCGCCGATAATGAGATTCCTTCCTTTCACAAGCCTGTGAACATCATATCCTAATCCGACTCTCATAATATACTCCTGTTATTATTATACCATTTCATTGTAAGTACCAAGGTACTTAAATTCCTCCGACTGATGACTAAACTCTGACAGAAGGATTTTGAACTCAGGTGAATAAACACTTGCTTCCACATCAAAATAAAACATAAATTCAAAATCTCTCTCAGGAATAGGTCTTGATTCAATTTTAAGCAGATTTATGTTAAGTGCATAAAATCTGCTCATTACCCTGTACAACGCACCAGGCTTATGATCAATTACCATCATGAACGATGTTCTGTCCGCACCGGGATATATTTCGAGTTTTTTTGTAAAACAAATAAATCTGGTGTAATTGTTTTCTTTATCCTGTATACATTTATCAATAATATTAAGATTGTAAAGATTTGCACAGGAGCGGCTTGACAGACAGGCAACATCAGTTCTGTCAGACTCGGCAACCATCTTTGCTGCCATGGCAGTATTCTTTACAACCGTGACCTTAACACCCGGTAAATACTTCTTTATATATTCCGTACTCTGGTTAATCGCCTGCTCATGTGAAAAAATCTCTTTAATATCGGATAATTTTGTGCCGTTCTTTGCAAGCAGATTATGATCTATTTTCAATCTTAAGCTTCTGACAATATAGAAATCATGCTTAATCATTAAATCATAAGTCATTTTAACAGAGCCGGCAGTAGAATTTTCAATAGGAAGCACGCCATACTGACAGCTACCGTTTTCAACAGCCTCAAATACGTTTTCAAAATTCTCATAATATATTATATTCGGCACCTTAAAAATCCTGGTGGCGGCAATCTGGCTGTAAGCTCCCTCTACGCCCTGACATGCCACGGAAGCAATAGGCGGGAACAGCTTGCCGGTATTTGATAAAGCCTCATCAACCATTTCATTCAGCTCTGAATCAGGATATATTATACCATGCTGATATGATTTACTAATCTCCATAATCATTGAATACAAAACTCTGGAATAGCTTGATAACTCCTCACCTGCCATTTCAGAAACTCTTGTAAGGAGTGCTCTTTCACGACTTTCATCAAGAGTTGCCCTGCCTAAGCTCTTTTTATATTCTGCAATATCCTTAGCTACTGCCATTCTTTCCCTGAAAAGAGCAACCATCTTTTCATCAATATCATCTATTTTGGCCCTGCTGTCCTTTATATCAATCATTATTATCTCCTTTTGAAAAGATGAATACAATTATTTGTAAAAAGATAAATTAAATTTATATATTATATAAATCAGCCGTCTGTTATATATAGTTATAATACTTTTCTGATATTTTCGCAAGCATTAACTACATCAGTAAATGCATCAGGAGTAAGCGACTGTGCTCCGTCACAAAGTGCATGAGCAGGATCATTGTGCACTTCAATCATTAATCCGTCTGATCCGCACGCAACTGCTGCCATAGCCATCGGCTTAACGAGATTTCTGTAGCCTGTGGCATGTGAAGGGTCAACAATTACGGGAAGATGTGACAATTCCTTAAGCTTTGGTACTGCTGCGAGATCAAGAGTATTTCTTGTATATGTTTCAAATGTTCTGATACCTCTCTCACAAAGAATAACTTCTTCATTTCCTCCCGCAAGAATATATTCGGCACTCATAAGAAGCTCCTGCATCGTGTTTGCAAGACCTCTTTTTAAAAGAATAGGTTTTCTTATCCTGCCGAGTTCCTTTAAAAGCTCAAAGTTCTGCATGTTTCTTGCTCCGACCTGAATAATGTCAACATCCTCAAAAAGCTGAATATGATTTGCATTCATTATTTCGGTAACAATCGGCATGCCTGTTTCTTTCTTTGCAAGAAGAAGAAGGTCAAGACCGTCCTTACCCATTCCCTGAAAAGCATATGGGCTTGTACGGGGCTTAAATGCGCCGCCCCTTAAAATGTTTGCTCCGCTTGCTTTAACAGCCTTTGCGACCTCAATAATCTGTTCCTCTGACTCCACGGAGCATGGTCCGGCCATATACTGAAAGTTACCTCCTCCTATTTTCAGCCCGCAGGTATTAATAACAGTATCATCAGGATGAAACTTTCTGTTTGCATTTTTAAAAGGCTCACTGACTCTTTTGACTGATTCCACAATATCAATATTTTCTATAAAATCAGTATTAAAAACAGATGTATCACCGATAAGACCGAGAATAGTCTGATACTCTCCTTCCGAAACATGAACGTCAACATTCTGGTTTTTAAACCATTTAATAAGATTATCTCTTTCCTGCTTTGTAACTCCCTGTTTTAAAATTGCAATCATTAAATTGCCCTCCTTTATATTAAAAAATCAAATTCATTTTCATACTTTGTAAAACAACAAATAAAACCATAAATCAATTATTTATAAATATGTAATATATGTTTATAAAAAAAGCCCTACAGTGAATTCACTGCAAGGCTTTATAAAGTCATATATTATTACAGCAAAAAAACACTCTTACCTATCTGACTTGTATTAGATAAAGTAAAAGTAATAAAAACAATCAGCTGTAAATAAATTCTTCATGATATCCTCCAAGGATAAAAAAATAATAGCGACGGAGGGATTCGAACCCACGACACCACGGGTATGAACCGTGTGCTCTAGCCAACTGAGCTACATCGCCATAACGCCATCTCGCGTACAAATGGCATTATATACATACATTACATGTTTGTCAAGTCATTTTTTGTGTTTTTTGCAATATTTCTGATTTTGCAACCGTACAAAAATATATAACACCGCATACCATCCGTCATTAGTCCGGATTATAAATTCACATGAGTCCGCATTTAACAATAAGTCTTATAATATCATCAGATATATTGATTATCTATTAATTCATATCAAAAGAATAAGGCAGAAGCTCTGATAAAGGTACTGCATTTATTTCGCCTGATTTTTCATATATTACTATAATGTCGTTTTCCCTCGCAAACTCTGCAAGCACCTGACGGCACACACCGCACGGCGTACAGTTACCTGTCTCAGTTCCATGCTTTCCTCCGGCAACCGCAATGGCCAAAAAATCTCTTTTACCGTCACTTATAGCCTTAAAACAGGCATTTCTTTCGGCACATACACCATTGAAGACAATTGTTTCGACATTACATCCTGTATATATACTTCCGTCTCCGCAAAGAAGCGCAGCACCAACGCTGTAATTTGAATATGGACTGTATGAAAATTCTCTTGCTTCCTTTGCTATCTGTAAAAGCTTTTCCGCAAACTGCGGAATATCTTTTATATCTTCCCTAACAACCGGTAAAGTTCCGTTAATATTCATTGGATTTTTCTCACCAACTCTGCTTAATTCATCCATGGTAAACCTCCTTAGGATTAATAATATAATCCGTTTATCAGTAAATTGTAGCACTTATCATATGATATGTAAAGCGGATAAACATTCGTTCATTAATGTTTAACCGACTTTTCACAAATATTTAAAAAAATAACCGTAATCAGGTAAAATCGTAATATAGAAAGCTCATATTTACATCATATATTAATTCTGCTTCTTTTTTATATCAACTCTCAAAAACTGAGTTAATACCTTTTTAAAGTCAAGAGGTATTATCGGAGATAAGTACGGTGTGCCTGTAACCGTTTTATTTGTACCGATTAATATGATTACAAGTCCTATTCCGGTTGCAAAACCGTATATTCCCCAAATTGCCGTCGTTATAAGAATAATCGTTCTCATGAATTTCAAAGCATATCCGAGTTCAAAACTGGAATGTGAATAATTTGCAAGAGCAACCAGGGCCATGCACAGAAGAACCTCTTCATTAAACCAGCCGGAGCTGATGGCAAACTCACCGACCACAATACCTGCAATAACCGATAAAGATGTACTGAGAGTATCCGGTGTATTAAGACTCGCCAGCTTAAGCCCGTCTATTGCAAATTCAAGCAGGAGAAACTGAAGGACAATAGGAACATTAATATAATTTTTCGGCAGCATAAACCTTAACCCCTCCGGAAGGTATTCGGGATACTGACAGACAAGCAGAAACAAAGGGGAAACGACAAGTGCCGAAAGTGTAATTAACAAACGCGATAACCTCAAATATGTGCCGGTAACCGGAGCAAAATAATAATCATCCGTATCCTCAATAATGTCAAATACGGTTGTCGGGATTATCATTGCCGACGGGCAGTTGTCAACAAATATGACAATATTACCCTCAAGTATTGAAGCAGCCGTGACATCCGGCCTCTCTGTATATTTAAACTTCGGAAACGGATTGAACCACGAACCTTTATAAATACATTCTGCAAGACTTTCCACATTCATGCTTAATGCATCAGCCTTTACTTCTTTCAGCTTATTTAAGACCGTATTAAGCATATCTTCTGATGTCCTGCCCTTAATATAACATATCGAAACATCTGTTTTTGAGCTTGTACCTATCTGCATAAGCTTTGATGTGAAATCTTCAGTTCTGATTCTTCTTCGAAGTAATGCAACATTAAAAATCATCGTTTCGACAAATCCGTCACGCGAACCCCTGAGTGTCTTATCCTTTGTCGGTTCTGACACTCCTCTTGCAGGAAATTCCCTGCAGTCAATTACAAACACCTCTTCAAATCCGTCTATTAAAATTGCCGACATGCCTGATAAAGTAAGTATTTTAGCCTCTTCATATTCTCTTGCGACAATAAGCTCTCCGTGCGGTATACATTTTGCGGCAAACTCCTCCGCCCTGTCGGGAATATCCTTTTCTTCAACCTCAATTAAAAACTGTACAACTCTCTGCATAACTGCACCGTTTGTAAAACCGTCTATTGTATAAATGTAACCCTTTCTGTTTCCGATGCTGACACATCGTTTTATCATATCAAAGCAGCCGTTAACATTTAACATTTCGTCAAATACACGGCTTTTCTTTTCAATATCCGGTGACATTATTTCTTTTGTCTTATTTTTCTCATGATAATTTTTATGCTCATTAGTATTATCCTGTTTTGTTATTTTTTTCATAGAATCACTCTCTTAATCTTAGAATATATCTATTATTTCCCCAAAATTGCTTAATATACATAACAAAACAACTTATCGGCATACAATTTGCTTAAGCCTTATTGACTTTTCATTACACATTTTATATAATTTGTGTCAACTGCATCAGCAGAATATTTAATCAGAGGAGAAATCAAATGGACCCTGCCGTCCGATATTTAATCGTATTATTTATATTAATTCTTTTATCTGCTTTTTTCTCATCAGCCGAAACTGCATTGATTTCAGTCAATAAAATTAAAATGCGTTCAATGAGTGAGAACGGTAATAAAGCAGCATCACTTGTAATCAAACTGACAAATGATCAGCCTAAAATGCTTTCTACAATATTGATTGGTAACAATATTGTTAATCTTTCAGCGTCTTCAATTTCCACAATTCTGGTAACAAATCAATTTAACAGTGTGCCTATCGGAGTGGCAACCGGTATTCTGACATTTCTTATCCTCATATTCGGTGAGATAATTCCTAAAACCATCGCCACACTTTATGCAGATACAATTTCACTTATTTACGTTCCGTTTGTATACGGTTTAAATATTGTCCTGACGCCCGTTATTTATATTTTAAATAAGCTCTCACGCTTCTTTATGTTAATAATAAGAATTAATCCGGACAAAAAGAATTCTGCAATTACAGAAGATGAATTTCTTACCGTTGTTGATGTCACCCATGAAGAAGGCGTCATTGAGACAAAAGAACGCGATATGATTGAAAACGTGGTTGACTTTGGCGACAGTCTTGCAAAAGATATAATGGTTCCGCGTATTGATGTCAACTTTATCGAAGATACAGCCACATATGAAGAAATCAAAGACGTTTTTCTTGAAAGCAATTTTTCAAGATTACCTGTTTTTCACGAAACAACAGATAACGTAATCGGAGTTCTGTTTCTTAAGGATTTCTTTATTTATTCGGAGAAGCCTTCGGAATTTATTGTATCAAAGGTTGCCAGAAAACCTTATCTGACATTTGAACACAAAAAAACGTCAGAGCTTCTTACAGAGCTCCGTTCCCGCAATCTGTCCATGGCAATCGTTCTTGACGAATACGGAGCTACAGCAGGAATAATAACAATTGAAGACCTTCTGGAGGAAATAGTCGGCGAGCTGAGGGATGAATATGACAATGATGAAGAAGATTTAATTAAAAAAGCTTCAGATAATATTTATATAATTGACGGTTCAGCCAAAATCGATGAAATTAATGAAATAACGGGACTGAGCATACCTGAAGATTATGAATCCTTTGCCGGATATGTTCTTTCGATTCTGTGTCACATTCCTAAAAAACTTGAAATCACAAATGATGAAAATGCGACTTATCAGATTTTAAAAATGGATAAAAAAAGAATTGATAAAGTAAAAGTAACCGTAAATCAAACAATTGAAGAAACGGATACTCCTTAACAAATGCAAAGCAAAAGCCTTTCGGTGTTTATATATCGAAAGGCTTTTTTCAGAGTGAGAATAAAAAATTATGATAAAAAGCTTAGAATAACTGTCAGCCTGCCATCCTGCCCGATTTGAAATATTTATCATTCAATCCATCATCGTGTGACAAATCACTTCCGGAAGCATCTGATTTAGAATTATTTACGGAATCGATATGTGATTTATCAGGTTTCAGGCCAATAACAGCTGCTGTAATCAACATTGCAACAGCAATAAAATTAAAAAACAGATTCATATAAAGAAATACAAATATAACAATAATATACAGGGCAGCCAGAAAGCTTTCGATTTTTTCGAAATTATTTTTTATATACATGATTAATCCTTTCTTCATAACATCCTCCCATAAAGTCATCATATAAAAAAAACAAATGAATGATTAAGTCCGTCATCTTTATTGATGACATCATAATAAAGGATTGGATGTCCCAAAATATGGTCTTATACTATTGGGTTATAATTTTTTTCATTTATCAATGTTCACAGCGCAATGCGAACATCTGTTCGTTGTTTGAATTGATTATATCACAGCATTAATTATATTGCAAGAGTTTTTTCGAAATTTTGTTCGATACTTTATTTTTTCTTATTTTTTGATTAAACAAGATATAATATTTGATTTTTGTATTTGTTTGAGCTATAATAAATAAGTTATGTATAATGGAAAATTATGTATTTGTTATCTGTACCGTTAACAGAATAAACATAATTATTTCACTGATTATTTATAACTAAATATTAAACTAAGGAGCTGACTATGAGCAGAGAATATGTAATGGGAAACGGTGCTATTGCACTTGGCGCACTTGTTGCCGGAGTAAATGTTGTCGCCGGTTATCCCGGTACTCCATCTTCAGAAATAATTGAAACGATAAGCAAATATCCTCATGACGGTGTACATCTTGAATGGTCGGTAAATGAAAAGGCTGCCATGGAGGTCGCCGCAGCAGCATCATACGCCGGTGCCAGAACACTTGTCACCATGAAACAGGTTGGATTAAACGTTGCATCTGACCCGCTTATGTCTCTTGCATATGTAGGTGTTAAGGGCGGAATGGTTGTCGTATCTGCAGATGATCCAGGTCCAATTTCCTCTCAGACCGAGCAGGACACAAGAGCATTTGCTGAATTCTGCCGCATTCCGGTATTTGATCCTTCATCTCCCGAGGAAGCATATCAGATGATTCAGGATGCCTTTGATTATTCTGAAAAATATAAGACACCTGTTATTTTCAGACCGACGACACGTGTTTGTCATGCATATGCTTCAATAAACATTGATAATACATATTTACCCAAAAATTATGAGGGATTTGTTAAGGATTCCGGAAGATGGGTAATTTTCCCACGTCTTTCATATGCCAACCACAATATGATTGAAAAACGAAATCCTGTTATCGCTGATGATTTTTCAGATTACAAATATAATTATGACAATAATGCGCATTCTAAAAAAGCCGTTATTGCCTCAGGCATCAGCTACGCATATGCAAAGGAATACCTGGTTGATTATCCTGATATTTCGTTAATAAAAATATCAACGCCTTACCCATTCCCCGAAAAGTTTGTATTAAAGGCAATTTCGGGTAAGGATGAAATCCTCTGCCTGGAGGAGCTGAGTCCTTATATGGAAAACCAGCTTTTCCGTATTGCAGGCATATATGGTCTAAAAATAAAAATTCTCGGAAAGCGCTCCGGTCACGTTCCCGTTGCAGGTGAAAATTCAGCTGACAATGTAAGAATGATAATTGCAGATTTTCTCGGTCATAATCTTAATTCAAATAAAATTGACATCTCCGATGCTCCGGCACTGCCTGTAAGACCACCCGTATTATGCGCCGGCTGTCCTCATCGTGCCTCATTTTATGCTGTTAAAAAGGCAATGAAAGGACAAAAGGCATATTATTGCGGCGACATAGGCTGCTATACTCTCGGTAATGCCATGCCTCTTGATATGGTTGATACCTGCCTTTGTATGGGAGCTGGTATTACCATGGCACAGGGCTTCCATTGGGTAGATAAAGAAGCAAAAACATTTGCCTTCACAGGTGATTCGACTTTCTTTGCTTCGGGTATGACAGGTGTTGTCAATGCACTTTATAATGATGCCGATATGACATTATGCGTTCTTGATAATTCTACTACTGCCATGACAGGTCATCAGCCTCATCCCGGCACCGGCAGAAATATGATGGGCGACATAGTTAATAAAGTAAGCATTGTAAAAATCCTTGAGGGTATGGGCGTCGGAAAGATAATTACGGTTGACCCTCTAAAGCTTGACGAGGCAGTTGCGGCTGTAAAGGAATGTGCAGACACACCGGGTGTAAAGGCAATAATCTTTAAATCACCATGTATTGCAATCACGAAGCCGGCAGGGACAGCAACAATCAGTAATAAATGCATAAACTGTAAGAAATGTATTAATGAAATCGGTTGTCCTGCCCTGATTATTAACAATGGCAGGGTTAATATTGACAATTCACTGTGTACCGGATGCGGTCTTTGCGGATATATATGTCCCGTCAAGGCTATAACCGTTCCGACTGATAAATAAAACGGAGGTGTCAGATAATGAATAAAGATATACTGCTTTGCGGCGTAGGCGGTCAGGGAACCGTTCTTGCTTCCAAGCTGATTGCTGCAGCAGCCATGACAAATGGCAATACGGTTCATTCCGCAGAGACCATAGGTATGGCCCAAAGAGGCGGCTCAGTAACATCTCACATCAGAATAGGTGACAAGGCCTGCTCTCCTCTTATTCCGCTGGGAAATGCTGACATAATCATTGCATTTGAACCGGCCGAGGCTGTCAGGAACCTTTGCTATCTGAAAAAAGACGGTATGGTAATTGTAAACACCGTGCCGGTAAGACCAACAACGGAATCTCTTAAGCCAACAGGCTATGACGGCACAGAGATGACTGATTATTTAAATAAAAAATGCAAATGTATCACTGTCAACTCCGAGGAATTATGTGCTCCTCTCGGTTCTTCCAAATTTTTTAACGTTGCCGTTCTCGGTATACTTATAGCCGACGGACGCATTGATATCGACCGTGATACGATGATTAATGAAATCAATAAACGTGTTCCTTCAAAATTTGTTGACATTAATATTAAAGCATTTAATTTAGGAGGTAAATTCTATGAAGCTCAGTGCAATACAGCTGAATCAGGCAGATATTCAGATTAAAAGACTCATTAAATCCGACAGCTATTACGGCAATATTTTCAAAAAAGCAGGAATAACCGGGGTGTCTTCACAGGAAGAATTTGAAAGTCTTCCGTTTTCAAGCAAGGATGATTTGAGAAATGCCTACCCGCTCGGTATTCAGGCTGTTCCTGACGAAGATGTTGTACGTATACACTCATCTTCAGGTACAACAGGCAAGCCGGTAATAATCCCATATACAGCCAAAGACGTAGATGACTGGGCCGTAATGTTTGCACGCTGCTATGAAACAGCCGGTATTACAAATAAAGACAGAATTCAGATTACACCGGGATACGGTTTATGGACTGCCGGAATAGGTTTTCAGGCAGGCTGTGAAAAGCTTGGAGCCATGGCCATACCTATGGGACCGGGCAACACCGAAAAACAACTTCAGATGATGCAGGATTTAAAGTCAACAGTATTAACCGCAACATCTTCTTATGCACTGTTACTTGCTGAGGAAATCAACAAGCGCGGGCTTAAGGATAAGATTTGTCTAAAAAAAGGCGTATTCGGTTCTGAAAGATGGTCAGACAAAATGCGTTCCTATATTCAAAAAGAGCTTGGCATAGAACTATATGACATTTACGGTCTGACTGAGATTTACGGTCCCGGAATCGGTATAAACTGTTCTGAAAACAACGGAATCCACTATTGGGATGATTATGTATATATT
Organism: Clostridiales bacterium; assembly: GCA_029010495.1. Classification (GTDB taxonomy): domain Bacteria; phylum Bacillota; class Clostridia; order Lachnospirales; family Lachnospiraceae; genus UBA3775. The sequence goes on from JAQXKO010000021.1 coordinate 40,103, forward strand.
GAAATAATCGACCCAAAAACAGGTAAAAACGTTCCCGACGGCGAAGAGGGAGAAATCGTAATTACAACGCTTGTAAAAGAGGGCGCTCCGCTTATTCGATTCCGAACACATGATATTTCACGTATTATTCCCGGTAAATGTAAATGCGGACGCGATTATCCGCGAATTGATACAATTAAGGGACGTAGTGATGACATGTTTAAGGTTCACGGAGTTAACATGTTTCCGAGTCAGGTTGAAGAAATACTCCAGAATATTGACGGTGCTTCAAGTGAATATAATATTACAATTGCACATGATAATGACAAAAATAAAGATATCATGATTGTAACAGTCGAAGTTGAAGGACGTGTTGACTTCGAAAAAACAGCGAACTCAATACGCGCATCATTTAAATCAAAAATCGGTGTTACGCCTAAAATCACTCCTGTTCCGGTCGGAACTCTTCCTCGTAGCGAGAAGAAAACAAAACGTGTGATTGATTACAGGGAAACAGTATAATATGCAAAGGAGTTAATATGATTAAACGTTTTGCAAAGTGTCTAGGAGAATATAAAAAGGCAACCATACTTACACCTGTTATGATGATCGGCGAAGTAATATGTGAATGCTTTATTCCCCTATTTACCGCATCGCTTATCAATTCGATTGAATCCGGTGCAGGTATGAACCAAATATTTAAATACGGTCTCTTATTACTGGTCATGGCCCTTTTATCCCTTTCCTTCGGATGTCTTGCCGGCATATTCTGTGCCACTGCATCCTCAGGATTTGCAAAAAACTTAAGAGCTGAGCTTTTCTACAAAGTTCAAAATTTTTCTTTTTCCAATATCGATAAGTTTTCAACCGCTTCACTGGTTACAAGACTTACCACAGATGTTACAAATGTTCAAAATGCATTTATGATGATAATAAGAATTGCGGTTCGTTCCCCTCTTATGCTCATTATAGCATTTATTATGTCATTTAAGGTTGGCGGAAATATTGCTTGGATATTTGCCGCAGTCATTCCTTTTCTTGGATTAGGACTTTATATAATCATTACTAAAACCATGCCTGTTTTCCGTTCCGTATTTAAAAAATATGATGCACTTAACAATTCAGTTCAGGAAAATGTTAAAGGCGTCAGAGTTGTGAAGAGCTTTGTACGTGAAGACTATGAAAAGCAGAAATTTGCCAAAGCATCAGATGATATCCGCAGGGATTTTGTAAAGGCAGAAACAAATCTTGCGTTTAATTCCCCGCTTATGAATTTTTCAATGTATGCTTCAACAATTTTAATATCATATTTTTCATCTAAAATAATAATTACAACAGGCGCTGCAAAAATAGGTGTCGGTTCACTTACAAGTCTTATTACATATTCAATGCAGATTCTTATGTGTCTTATGATGCTTTCAATGATTTTTGTAATGCTGACACTTGCAGGCGAGTCGGCAAAACGAATTGTGGAAGTACTTGATGAAGAAAGCGATATTAAGAATCCTGAAAATCCCGTTACGGATGTAAAAGACGGAAGTATTGATTTCATTGATGTCTGCTTTAAATATTCTAAAAATGCAGAAAAATATGCTCTTTCAAATATTAATCTCCATATAGATGCAGGCATGACCGTGGGTATCATCGGCGGTACGGGTGTTGGCAAGTCTACTCTTATACAGCTCATCTCCCGCCTCTATGATGTCACAACAGGCCAGGTTAAGGTTGGCGGTATTGATGTAAGAGAATATGACCTTTACAGTCTTCGCGAAGAAGTCTCAGTGGTTTTGCAGAAAAACATATTGTTTTCCGGAACCATAAAAGAAAATCTTCGCTGGGGTAATAAGGATGCCGATGATAATGAACTTGTAAGAATTTGTAAGCTTGCACAGGCCGATGAGTTTATACAATCCTTTCCTGACAAATATGACACGCTTATTGAACAAGGCGGTGCAAACGTTTCGGGAGGACAGAAGCAGCGACTTTGTATTGCAAGAGCACTTCTTAAGAAGCCTAAGATTCTCATCCTGGATGATTCGACTTCTGCCGTAGATACAAAAACCGATGCACTTATTCGTAAGGCATTCAGAGAAGAAATTCCTGATACCACAAAGATTATTATTGCTCAAAGAATTGCTTCAATTGAAAAATCCGACCTTATTGTAGTACTTGATAACGGCAGGATTGCTGATTCGGGCAAACATGATGAGCTTCTGTCCCGTTGTAAGATTTATCAGGAAGTTTATTATTCACAGAATTCAATGGGAGGTGACAGGTAATGGCCGGCAATTCTCACGGACCGCATGGTGGTAAAAGGCACGGTGGTCCTGCACCAAAAATTAATTTAAAAAATTTGAAACGAATTACAACAATGCTGTTTAAGGATTATCCCGGCTCAGTGACTGCAATAATAATCTGCATTATTATAACAGCGCTCATCGGTGTAACTCCGACCGTATTTATCAAAACACTTACTACATATATTGAAGAAGGTATGATAACCGGCTGGAACGGGATTAGTGCAAAAATAATAAAAGCAATCATTATCATGATTATTATTTATTCTGTAGGGATAATCTCAAATACAGTAATGGGCCTTATCGGCGCCAGAGTTACCCAGGGCTTTCTTCATAAAGTTCGTGTCAGAATGTTCAATGCAATGCAGAATCTGCCTGTTAAATACTTTGACTCCAACAATCACGGAGATATAATGAGCCATTATACTAATGACGTTGATACTCTTCGTCAGCTTGTCTCACAAAGCGTACCTCAGATGTTTAATGCACTTCTGACAGTAACCGCACTGATTTTAGTAATGTTTTATTACAGTATTAATCTGATGATTATTGTATTTTTAGGTATTTTTGTAATGTTTAAGCTTACAAAAGTCGTTGGCGGCAATTCAGCAAGATTTTTTATTGCCCAACAGAAATCACTGGGTGCCGTGGAAGGTTTTATTGAAGAAATCATGAACGGCCAGAAGGTTGTTAAGGTATTTAATCATGAAGAAGATGCAAATAAAGACTTTGACAGACTTAACGAACAGCTGTTTAATGACGCTGAATCAGCAAACAAATTCGGCAATGTATTTGGACCGATTATGAATAACATCGGCAATATTCTTTATGTTTTAACAGCATTTATAGGAGGCTTCCTTGTTGTTTCAACATTGGGTATCAACAATCTTTCCTTTGAAAACCTGTTTAGTACAGGTTCAATGCTTGCCCCTTTGTCAGTACCTGTTGTCGCAACATACCTTGGAATGACCAAACAGTTTACAGGAAGTATCAACCAGGTTTCACAGCAGATAAATGCTGTAGCGATGGCCCTTGCAGGTTCTGAACGAATACTTGAGCTTATGGACGGCAAACCTGAAACGGATGAAGGCTATGTTACGCTTGTAAACTGTAAGGAAGCAGACGGTAAAATTATTGAATGTAACGAAAAGACAGGTATGTGGGCGTGGAAGCATCCTCACAAATCTGACGGAACTGTAACATATACAAAATTAAAGGGCGATGTCCGATTATATGATGTCGACTTTGAATATGAAGAAGGAAAACCTGTTCTGCACAATATTACATTATACGCCAAGCCGGGTCAGAAGGTTGCATTTGTCGGAGCTACCGGAGCTGGCAAGACAACTATTACAAACCTGATTAACCGTTTTTATGATATTGCTGACGGCAAGATAAGATACGATGACATTAATATCAACAAAATTAAAAAGGCTGACCTTCGTCGAAGCCTCGGAATCGTATTACAGGATGTAAATCTTTTTACGGGAACAGTAATGGAAAATATTCGTTACGGTAATCTTGATGCTACCGATGAACAATGTATACAGGCTGCCAAGCTTGCAAATGCCCACGATTTCATAACAAGACTTCCGGACGGCTATAATACCATGTTAACCTCAAACGGAGCAAATCTTTCACAGGGACAGAGACAGCTAATCAGTATTGCAAGAGCAGCTGTACTTGATCCTCCGGTAATGATTCTTGATGAAGCAACCTCTTCCATTGATACAAGAACAGAGAGCCTTGTTCAGAAGGGTATGGATGCACTCATGAAGAATCGTACCGTATTTGTGATTGCACACAGATTATCCACGGTTAAAAATTCTGATGCCATTATGGTTCTCGACCACGGCTCAATTATCGAACGCGGTACTCATGAAGAGCTTATTGAAGCCAAAGGCACCTACTATCAGCTCTATACCGGTGCATTTGAATTAGAATAATAATTTATTAACAAAGAAACAGGATTAATCAGTTATCTGACTAATCCTGTTTTTATTATTACTTTGAGATTTGATTCATTTCACATTATATTCATCAAAGCCCCAAACAAATACGGATAAAACTATCTTCGTAGTTCACAAATTCTGTCATACAGAATATTTGCCGCAAGCTCATGTTCTTTTATTCCCGGGTGGAATCTTGAGCCGACAGTTTCATCATTTGTTTCAGGAACTTCAATAAGCTCAATTCTTTCATCGCCCGTAGCAGCCTTATATTCTGTAATTGCTCTGTCAACAAGCGGTAATATTCCATTTCCAAGCATACCGCAAACCCAGAAAATATGTGCATGCGAATTATTATTTCTGATAATTCTTATAAACCGGTCTGCAGCGCTCACCCAAAGGGACGCATCATTTTTATCAAATTCTCCACCTTTCATTTTCAGCTCAAAGGTTTCACCACTCTCGCCTGTCCACTTTTCAGCATTAAACGCACTGTAATCATTTGTTCCAAGGTTAATAATCACATAATCAGTTATAAATTTGCTGAAATCATATTCATTACATGAGCCGAGGGCACGCTGTCTGTCGCTTGTCAATAAGCTGCATACCTTTGTATAGTGCTCTGTAAGTGAATGATACGGATTGGCATCATAACCGCAGAGAAGTCCCCATCCACTCTGTGAAACGACCTGATAATCAGCATTAAGCTTATCGGCAAGCATATAAGAATAACTGAATGATGCTCCGAAAAACATTGAAATCCAATCTTCTTCGGACTTGGCTCCTACCGTTCCCTCGCCTGATGTAATACTGTCACCAATAAATTCCAATTTGATTTTACGCGGCTCAACCTTTTCAAATTTACCGTCACATTCGGCACTTACCCCAAGAAGCATTGATGATTTATCATCACTCATTGCCTGTACTTCTTTTATCAGCCTGACATTTTTAATCTTTTCAGGGCTCATATTACGAAAACAGCTAACTGTATAAACACCTTTTGGCAGCATCAGGCGCTGAATGAATGAATCATTTACATAAACGGATATCCACTGTTCATAGCAATCATAGTCCGAATAAAAGGTAACATTAAGCATCGTTCCGGACACATTAAATTCAAGAGCTGAACCGGTATAGAACAGAGGCATTGCACCATCCGGCACGTCATCTCCCGCTCTGTTTGGATTAATGATTTCCGATGTTCGACCATGTAAAAGTAATTTCCCGGATTTACATAATTCCCTTATTGAAAACTTATTCATACTTTATCTCCTATTCTGTCTGTTTTGACAAGGCGAAGCCGGCGTATAACATAACATTAAGTAAAATATACTATTTTCTCATCCGGCTCATGACCAGGTGTAAGCTCACTTGCATAAAGAACAGGTCCTTTGCCCCTGTATTCTCTTACAAACTCTATCTTAACCTTGGCTGTAACATAATACCAGCCTCTGTTAAGATAATCAGTTGTTTTTTTACCTGAAGGTACTTTACTCATAAATCCGATAAATGCAAGGTCCTCTGCGCAGCAGTTCATTGCCATACGTCCCGGTATAAAGCAATTCTTCGGCATTTTATCATTATAAAACATCATACCGTTGAATTTTACGGTCTTGTCCTTATACTTTTCAGGATGATCCATGGCATCCAGATACCATAAGCCGAAGTCATCATCTTCAATTACTATTTCATCGGCATTAACATCAAACGGAAGCTCCTCTTCAACCTCACTGTCATCTACTCCGTCAAGAGTTTCATATATAATCTGAGCCTGACGGTTAAGCGGTTTAATAGAACGTCTTATTTTAAGCTTGTCGGTTGATTCATCTACCCTGTTACAAACGATAACATCGGAGTATTTTACATTTTCCGCAAAAAATGAACGCATATTATCATAATATGTCTGATAAGTAGTAGCATCAATAAGTGTTACTATCTGGGCCATCGCCCAATTATCAGGAAATGAAAGATCAAGAAAATCCTCTGTTTTCCACATACCGTTATACTCAACGAGAATCATATTGGGATTATAATATGAGTCAAGCTGCTTTAAAAAATCAGGTGTAAGCTGTTCAAGCTTTTCGACGGGAAGGATAGACACATTTCGCTTTATGAGATTAACCTCATCAAATTCTTCCTCACCTTCTTCACACATGAGAATAAGAACATTACCTGCATTGGCAAACTGAGGTTCTTTCATTGTCTCATTAATAAAGGTTGTTTTACCACTTTCAAGAAAGCCATTTATTAAAAATACGGGTGTTTCCATATTTCCTCCGTTCATAAATAATTAAACTCCGAAAAGTTCTGAAATCTCATCTTCTTTTAGCTTGCTTCCGATTACACAGATACGGCCGGTAACATCACTTGCGCCCTCACGTATCTCATATTCACCCGGTGTCAGATCAAAGTGGAGCCATGCACCTGTCGTACCCGGCACAATACCCTTAGCACGAAGTACAAGTCCGTAGTCATCAGATTCTGATAGCTTTTCAAGAATACCTTCAAGTGCATCTTTTTCAAACTTTTTAGGTGTTTCTTTTCCCCAGCTTGTAAATACCTCGTCAGCATGGTGATGATGATGCTCATGCCCGTGTCCGCAGCAGCACTCCTCATCTTCATCATGGTGGTGGTGATGATGCTCATGCTCGTGTCCGCAGCAGCACTCCTCATCCTCATCATGGTGGTGATGATGCTCATGTTCGTGTCCGCAGCAGCACTCCTCATCTTCATCATGGTGGTGGTGATGCTCATGCTCGTGTCCGCAGCAGCACTCCTCATCCTCATCATGGTGGTGGTGATGCTCATGCTCGTGTCCGCAGCAACACTCTTCATCTTCATCATGGTGGTGGTGATGCTCATGCTCATGTCCGCAGCAACACTCTTCATCTTCATCATGGTGGTGATGATGTGAAGCCTTTTTTGCTTCGGCTAATAAATCTTCCTCAAAAGTCGAATAATTCTCCATTGCCTCTATCATCTGCATTCCGGATATCTCATCCCATGGAGTCGTAATCACGGTAGCTTTATCATTAAGCTCTTTGATTAATGATACAGCCTGCTCCAGTTTTGTCTGAGAGACATTTTGTGTACGGCTTAAAATTACTGTCTTTGCATATTCAACCTGATTGTTAAAAAATTCACCGAAATTTTTTAAATACATCCTGCATTTTCCGCAGTCAACTACAGTAGTAAAGCTGTTTAATACTATTTTGTCATTTTTAATATCTTCCACAGCCTTAATTACATCAGATAACTTACCCACTCCGCTTGGTTCAATAATGATTCTGTCAGGGTCATATTTTTCGATAACCTCTGATAATGCCTTGCCGAAATCACCTACAAGCGTGCAGCAGATACATCCGGAATTCATTTCAGTAACCTGAATTCCGGATTCTTTGAGAAAACCGCCGTCAATTCCGATTTCTCCAAATTCATTCTCAATAAGAACTACCTTATCACCATAATTTCCCTCGGATAAGAGCTTTTTAATAAGTGTTGTCTTGCCGGCACCAAGGAATCCGGAAATAATATCAACCTTTGTCATAATACGCCTCCAAATTATTTATTTCATCTGATAATTATCAGATGACTGTATATTATATTAATTAGTACCTGTACTGCCAAACCCGCCTCTCGAAACATCACTCAATTTAGTAACCGTTTCAAATTCAATCCGGGGCTGGTTTTTCATAATCCTGAACTGACAAATTCTGTCATTTATTGATATTTTCGTATCACGAAGAGCAATTGCAGGAAATTTCCACACATCCTCGTCACCACAATAACTTCCGTCAATAATACCCATTGAATTTGCCTGGATAATGCCGAAATTTTTAAAGGTAGAACTACGCGGACAAACATGCGCCTCATAGCCATTAGGAAGCTTCATTGCAACACCAAGGCTTATAAGCTTAAACTCTCCTGCCTTAAGTTCAACCTCCTCTGCGGCACGCAAATCGATCCAGTCGCTTTTACCGTCAATGTATTCCAGCTTCTTTATCTCATCATTAAAATACTTTATCTTAATAGTCTCCATAATGACCTCTCTTTATTAAGTAAAAATCTGTTAATTCATTAATCTGATAAATATTGGGGCCGGCTTTATACAAATTCCTTAAGGAAAGCACCATAGCTAAGAAATGTTTCATAAATATCAATCTTGCTTGTTACCTCCCACGGAGCATGCATATTTTGAACTGCAACGCCTGAATCAATTACATTCATACCATAATTTCCCATGATATAAGCAATAGTACCGCCGCCGCCTGCATCAACCTTTCCGAGCTCTGCGGTCTGATAAGTAATATCATATTTATCCAATGCTGCCCTTAGTCTGGCAATATATTCAGGGTTTGCATCATTGCTGCCGGATTTACCTCGTGATCCTGTATATTTGTTAAAGCAGTTACCGTATCCGAAGTAAGCGCAGTTTTTCTTATCAAATACATCCGGATAATTTGGATCATAAGCTGCGCTGACATCAGACGAAAGCATATATGAACCGGACATTGCCCTTCTGACATAAATATCATTATAATTTCCCATCTTATATATGATTTCTGCCACAACATCCTCAAAGAATCTGGAATGCATTCCTGTCGCACCTACACTTCCGATTTCCTCTTTGTCAACAAGAAGGCAGACACTTGTCCTTTCAGGCTCCGAAATTTCAAATAAAGCCTTATAGGAGGTGTATGCACACACTCTGTCGTCCTGGCCGTAACCTATAATCATGGAACGGTCAATACCATAATCTCTTGCAGGTCCTGCCGGAACAATCTCGAGCTCGCAGGATATAAAATCACGCTCCGTCAGTCCGTAAAGCTTTTCAAGAATACCGAGAACATTAAGCTTTACCGAATTCTTTTCTTCGTCATTCAAAGGCATGCTTCCGACAGTTACATCAAGTGCTTCACCCTCAACAACCCTGGCTCCGCTTTTTTCAAGCTGCTTTGCCCCCAGATGAATAAGAAGGTCTGAAATACCGACAACAGGATCTCCTTCATTATCTCCGATATTTACTTTAACTACTTCTCCGTCCTTCTTACAGATTACGCCGTGAATGGCCATCGGCGTTGATACCCACTGATATTTTTTAATTCCGCCGTAATAATGTGTATCAAGAAGAGCAAGCTCATTATCCTCGTATAAGGGATTCTGCTTAATGTCAAGTCTGGGAGAATCAATATGTGCTCCAAGAATATTCATTCCCTCGCTAAGCGGCTTCTTTCCGATAACGAACAAAGCTAAGGCCTTGCCCATTTTATTGTAATAAAGCTTATCGCCCGGAACAATTCTGTCTACATCATCAATATTTCTATAGCCCAGTTTTACTGCCTCAGCTATCACAGTATCCACACATTCCCGTTCTGTTTTGTTTTCGGATATAAATTTCATATATCCGTCGCAAAAATCAAATACTTTTCTTTTACCGTCCTCATCATATTTTAGCCATGCATTTTTCTGTTCAAATACTCCCATATAATCCTCTTTTCCGTTCTATCAAGAATAGATTTAATTAAAATATACGTCAACTGTTAATTACGCCAAAAAGCGTGACAGTATAAGCCACGCTTTTGTCGGTAATTATTAAACGTTGATTTCTGCTGAAAGACCAAGACTTTCACTGTTTTCTTCAATAACAGGCATGATGACATCCCTGATGAATTCTCTTGTCTGCTCCGGAGCCCTGCCGACATATTTAGCCGGATCCATGCTCTTCTTAAGGTCTTCCAGTGAAAGACCTAAGGACTCATCTGCCGCAATAAGCTCAAGAAGGTTATTTTCAAGACCCTTCTGCTTAACATTGGCACCCGCCTGCATGGAAAGTGTTCGAATCTGCTCATGAAGCTCCTGACGGTTACCGCCTGCTTTAACTGCGTCCATCATAATATTTTCTGTTGCCATGAAAGGAAGCTCACTCATAAGTCTCTTGTAAATTACCTTATCATATACAACCAGACCGTCAACAACATTCATATACAAATCAAGAATTCCGTCTATTGCAAGGAATGCCTCAGGAACTGATAAACGCTTATTTGCAGAGTCATCAAGAGTTCTCTCAAACCATTGTGTTGCACTTGTAAAATAAGTATTTAACAAATCACACATAACATACCTTGATAATGAAGCAATTCTCTCACTTCTCATAGGATTACGCTTATAAGCCATTGCCGAAGAACCTATCTGATTCTTTTCAAAAGGCTCCTCAATTTCTTTAAGATGCTGTAAAAGTCTTATATCATTTGAAAACTTTGTAGCACTTGCCGCAATACCTGCAAGGACATTCAATACTCTTGAATCAACCTTACGTGTATATGTCTGGCCTGATACAGGAATACATGACTTGAAGCCCATCTTCTCGGCGATACGCTTCTCAAGCTCTTTAATCTTATCGTGGTCACCGTCAAAAAGCTCCATGAAGCTTGCCTGTGTACCTGTAGTACCCTTACTGCCAAGAAGCTGCAGACTGTCGATAACATAGCATAAATCATCATAATCAAGCTTTAATTCCATAAGCCAGAGCGAAGCTCTCTTTCCGACTGTGGTTGGCTGGGCAGGCTGGAAATGTGTAAATGCAAGAGTAGGAAGATCTGCATATTTAAGTGCAAACTCCGATAACTTACTCATAACATTTACAAGCTTCTTTTTAACAAGCTTTAAGCCTTCTGCCATTATTATAATGTCTGTATTATCACCGACATAACAACTTGTAGCACCGAGATGAATAATTCCGGCTGCCTTCGGACATTGAAGACCGTATGCATATACATGACTCATAACATCATGTCTGACAAGCTTTTCTCTTGCCTTTGCATCATCATAATTAATTTCGTCAGCATGAGCCTTAAGCTCATCAATCTGTTCCTGTGTTATATTTAATCCGAGCTCCATCTCTGATTCTGCAAGAGCTATCCAGAGCTTTCTCCATGTTCTGAACTTCATGTCAGGAGAGAAAATATACTGCATTTCCTTACTTGCATATCTTTCTGAAAGTGGGCTGACATATCTGTCTGTACTCATAATATTCCTCCGTTTTTTAAAAATATTTATATTCACCTTATGAATTGTACCACAAAGCTTACTTTTTAGCCATAATTAATATGTTTTTTAATTCCTCAACGGTAAATTCATAATTGGCATTGCAAAAATGACAATTTACATTTATAGGCTTATTATCATCAATCATTTCCTTTAACTCTTTTGTGCCTATACTGACAAGGCCCTTTGTAAAACGCTCCTTTGAACAATTGCACGCAAACTTGGCAGGAATCGTATCGGTGATAGTAAGGTCCATATCTCCGAGTACCGCTTCAAGCATCTGCTCCGGATTCATGCCGGAATCAAGCATTGAAGTTACAGAACTGATCTTTTTTATATTATCCTCAAGCTTATCAATCGTCTCTTCATCTGCAAATGGCATAAGCTGAATGATAAAGCCGCCGGCCTGCTTTACGGAGTAATCCTTATCGACTAAAACGCCAAGACCGACACAGCTGGGAATCTGTTCGCTTGTTGCAAAATAATATGTCAAATCCTCTGCCACTTCGCCTGTCTGAAGTATTGTCTGTCCGACATAAGGCTCTTTAAGTCCGAGATCCTTAATTACACTCAATATGCCGGCACCAAAGGCATTACCTACATCAAGCTTTCCGTCCGGCCTGAGAGGAATATTGACATCGGGATTATTAACATAACCCTTAATTTCACCTTTAGAATTGGCTGTCACAAGTGCTCCGCGGGCAGGCCCCTCTCCCTGAATTCTGAGTGTTATCAGCTCATCTTCTCCCTTCAGCATGGTGCCCATCATAAGACCGCCTGCCATAAGCCTTCCCAGAGCAGCAGTTGTAACAGGAGTCGTATTATGAACTCTTCTTGCATACTCCGTTAATTCTTTTGTTGTACATGCAAAGGCCCTTATCCTGTCTCCGGCCGCCATTGCCCTGACTATATAATCCATTTTATTTTTCCTTTATTACAAATAAGTTTTGCCGGGCTGATAACCCTCCCTTGCGACAAAATAAATTCTTTCTGAATCGTCGCGTGGCTTATTTTGAGTGAAAGCATCATATACTGCCGTAAGCTTCATGCCTGCTTCTTCTATTGCCTTTATAATCTCATCAATAGTATAGCATTTCTGAACATGATGCTCTTTTATCTCATAATAGGTATCATCATCACCATACACATCAATAGTAATATCATAGGCATTTTCGTGCCTTTCTTCATCATACGTATTGTCCCATATAAGGACTCCCTCTTCACGTTCCTGTCGGTAATGATTATTTGAAAGTATATTTTTATAAAAATACTCCGTTTTTAAGTCAAATATAAATACACCGTTTCTGTCGAGATAATTATTTACATTTTTAAAAACACTTACAAGCTCTTCATATTCGGTTATATAATTTATGGAATCACATACACTGATAAATGCAGCTGCTGTGCCGTATAGCTCAAAGCTTCTCATGTCCTGCAAAAGATATATGATATTATTATTTAATTCTTCATATTCTCCGTCAAAATCACCTTCCTCGGAATAATCTGAATCATCATACATCTTATCCCCGGCCTGCATAAGCATTTCTTCCGAATTATCAATGCCTATCATGTCATAACCAAGCTTATGAAGTCTGCCTGTAATCTCGCCGGTGCCGCAGCCGAGCTCACATACGATTCCATCATTTACTCCGTTATTTTTAAGAAGCAAATGAATATAATCTGCCCATTCATCATACGGAATATCATCCATGAACAGGTCATAATAATATGCAAAATCCTTATAAATACCCATCAGCGCCTACTCTGTCTCAACTATTTTATCAAACACAGGCACAAGTGCAGGATAAATCGACTTAAATACCTGATATCTCTTTTCATATTTTTCAACAAGAACCGAATCAGGTTCGATGGTATCTGTAACATAGATAAACTTATCTGCGGCAGCCTGTACATTTTCATATACACCGCAGCCTACTGCAGCAAGAATTGCAGCACCATAGCCCGGACCCTCTTCGCAGTTAATCCTGTCAACACTGACATTCATTACATTTGCAAGAATTCTGCACCATAAAGGACTCTTTGCTCCGCCTCCCAATACACGTATACGTGATATTTCAATTCCAAGGCTTCTTGCTATCTCAATTGAATCCCTGAGTGCATAACTGACACCCTCAAGAACTGCAAGCGTCATATCTGCTCTTGATGTATTAAGTGAAAGACCTGCAAAAACGCCTCTTGCATTAGCATTGTTGTGAGGAGTTCTCTCGCCCATAAGATAAGGGAGATAATATACTGAATTCTCACCCAGTTTTTCAATTTTACTCTGCTCGCCGGCATAATCCTTAGTACCGATTATTTCATCCATCCACCATTTGTTTGATGAAGCAGCACTGAGCATACAGCCAAGGAAATGATACTTTCCGTCAGCATGTGCAAATGTATGCATTGTATTATTTGGATCTACTGCATAATCATTTGTTGAAATAAATACAGTACCGCTTGTACCAAGGCTTACGCTGCACATACCGTGTCCGAGTGTACCGGTACCTACTGCTCCGGCAGCATTATCTCCTGCACCGGCAACAATTAATACATCTTTTGACAGTCCAAGCTCTTCTGCTACTGAAGGCAAAATATTACCGACTGCCTCATAGCTTTCAAATATTTTTGCAAGCATTGATGATTTGATACCCGTAAGCTCACACATTTCCTCAGACCAGCATTTATTTTTAACATCAAACAAAAGCATACCCGAAGCATCGGACACATCAGTACAGTGAACGCCTGACAGCCTGTATGCAAGATAATCCTTAGGAAGCATTATTTTTGAAATTTTACCGAATATTTCAGGTTCGTTGTTCTTAAGCCATAAAAGCTTCGGTGCGGTAAAACCCGTAAAAGCCATATTGCCCGTAAGCTCAGATATTTTTTCTCTGCCGATTGTCTTGTTATAATAATCGCACTCTTTTCCCGTACGTCCGTCATTCCATAAAATAGCAGGTCTTAACACGTTATCATCTTCATCAAGAATCACAAGTCCGTGCATCTGACCGCCAAAGCTGATTCCCCTGATATCATCCTTATTTATATCCTTTGTCAGCTCCTCCATACCCGTTACAAAGCCGTTCCACCAGTCCGCGGGATTCTGTTCACTCCAGCCTGTCTTCGGGAAATAAAGAGGATATTCTCTTGAAGCAATTTTTATTATGTTACCGTTTTCATCCATTAAAACAAGCTTAACCGATGATGTTCCCAAATCTACACCGACAAATAACATTTTAATCCTCCTGTAAATAAAACAATTATTATATACAATTATAAACAAATATACATATAATTAAAAGGCCGAGTTACCAGCCTTTTATTTACATTTTCAAACATATTTACTATATCAAAAATTCTGTTATAAATCAACAAAATATTGACAGTAAATATATTTGTTACTCTTCAATTTTTAATAAATTCTGCTTTTCTTCAATATCAGGAATCATAAATGTGATTGCACGCTGGTGAACATTTATATTAACGAATCTTTCGATTCCGCCAAATTCTCCGTCAAGGCACCATGGAACATCCTCTTCCGATTTTATCTTAATGTTTTTTACTTTGGCATATATAACCTTTTCGCTGTTAACATTACCTCGTAAAATATCATTAATTAATGCCGGATATTCGTAAATCCTGCCATCGCGTATAAGTATCATTTCATAATAGCCGTCATCATACTCCACATCGTCTCTTGTAATACTCTTCATTCCGCCGATTGAAGAAGTTGACGAAATTGCACCAAAGATAAATACTCCCTCAGCAATCTGTCCGTCGTATTCAACCGTCATATTATATCGTTGAATCTTTGTAAGCTCAGTTGCACCATTTATTATATATGCAAAATGTCCAAGCATATTTTTAAGCGTCTGGGACGTAGAATATGATGTTTCGGTAAATATACCGAATGCTGCAGTATAAACAAAATATTTTGAATTAAATGATGCTACATCACAAGGGAACAACTTACCGGTATTAACCATGGATGAAGCTTCAACCATGTTTTTGGGTATATTAAGGCTCTTGCCAAAATCATTTGTGCTTCCTGTAGGGATATAGAGAATTGGTACACGGTAATTTCTTTTCATCATACCGTTTACAATCTCATGAAGTGTACCGTCTCCACCCGAGCAGGCTACAATCTCACAATCCCTGTCATCCTCATATTCAATAACAAATTCTGTTGCGTCTCCGCGTTTTTTTGTCGGACTGACAATAACCTGCGAATATACATCACAAAACTCGTCAAGAATATCACTAAGCTGATCCTTAATTTTACATTTGCCGGCATTAGGATTATATATAAAAAGTAATTTCTTTTTCATATCTGCCCTCCGAATAAAAAACATAAACATAAAAAATCATGAAAATCCAACTGTTTCACACAATTTTCATCATATGAACTATTTTCTTACAATTCTATGATTTTTTCAAGTGAAAATGAATAAATTAACAAAGAATTAACTTTTATACCCCTAATTTGCTCAATTGCCCTCGCATACAGCTGCAGCTGTTCCGTATAATGTCCTCTCAGAATCTCCTCACCATCATTATCATCAACCTTATCGGTCTTGTAATCAAGCAGTACTGCACCGTCATCAGTTTCATAAAATGCATCAATAACACCCTGTATCATAATCAGCTCAGATGATTTATACGTATCGGGCTTAAGCTCACATGCAGGCACACCGATAACAAAAGGCTGTTCCAGGAAAAGTCTGCCCTCTTCATAAGCCCCTCTCATGCCTGCGGCAGTATCTGTCATCAGGAACCTCTCAATTTTTTTATAATCAACATATTTATTAATTTCCTCAGTAAAAAGACCATTTGCAATCATTTCATCGGCATATTCTTTAAGCTCATCACAGGTAGTATGTCCTGTTTTTATAACATGCTCCATAAACAAATGGTATAATGTACCCCGAAGAGCTCCGGTATTTGTCTTCTCTTCTGCTTCTTCAATAAAAGAAGGCACGTATTTATTATCGTTCTTTATTGAAGCATCAAACGAAAACAGCTCATTACGTTTATTATCATATTCGTCAATCTTTTCATGCTTAAGCTCTGACACAGAATATTTTACGGGTACAAATTCGTCATTGTACGGATATCTGTAATCAAAATATTCACTTATTTCCCTGTAGTCAGGCTTAGTGCTTAATTCATCACAGGTTTCGTCTCTTACTGACTTAAGATCAGAAAAATCAGATACAATACATATATCAAGATAATCTCCGATTACTAAATGACCATCATTTACAAGCATATCAAGATTATCTGATTTTAAAAATGCCGGAAGAAGCATTGACAAATAATTATCCGAGCTTATTATATCTGCAAAACTCAAATGAGGATTATCTCCCTTTACGCCGACATTACTTATCACATCAGTGTTATCAATCGTTCCTATCATGATAAGCTTCTGCATTGCACGAGTCATTGCCACATAAAGAACCCTTATCTCCTCCGCAATGTTTTCCCTTTTAACGGCCTTGGAAACAACCTTATTCTGAAATGTTTTGGACTTGTTTAGAAGCTGCTTATGAACATAGTCAAGAGAAAAGCCCAGATTATCATTAATAATCATACAGCCTTTTTCGTCACTTGTATTAAATGCTTTATCAAGATCTGCAATAATAACAACAGGATATTCAAGACCTTTACTGCCGTGAATTGTAAGAATACTTACAAAATCCGCTCCGCTTCCTACATTTGCCTCTCCTTCAGATATTTCATACTTTTTCATATTGTCGATATAATGTATAAAAGCGGATATTTCACCTCCGTTACCGTCTTCAAAATTCTTTGCCTTAACATAAAGCATTTCAAGATTGGCAGCTCTTAGCTTACCCGCCGGCATAAGAAGTGCAAAGTTGCAATAATCCGTCAGCTGATAAATTGCTGAAATAACCGTTGAGACACCATTTGCCAAAGCAATATCTCTCAAAATCTCATAATTACCAAAGAAATGATTGAGCTTCTCGGCCATATCATCATTGTGCGACTGGCAATACCTCTTTGCTATTGTATACATGTAGAGTTTCTCACCGTCAGTTATTTCACGCTCGTAAAGCTTAAGTACGGCAAGCTCTTCATCAGTAATGCACTGCGGATATGTCTTTAATACTGCCGTAAACTCAATATCCTTATACGGATTATCAATAATTTTAAGATAATTAATTATGTACATTATCTCGGTCGTTGTGAAATAACCTGTTTTTGTATTAACCATTGCCGGTATGCCGTTATCAGGCAGATATGTTGCAAGATAAGGAACAACACCCGTCTTACTTCTCGTCAATACAGCTATATCCTTATAGCATGCCCTTCTCTTTTCTCCCTTTTCGTATATAAAGAATTCTTCATCATTGACAATTTCATTGATTTTGGCTGCAATCTTATTGCAAACAAGCTCATATTCAGCTTTTTTATCAATATTGTCCTTGTTTACCAAAATCAGCTCACTGACTGCCTGCAGCCTGTTTTCAAATTCCCTGTAATCAGCGCCGCACACAAGCTCCTGTCCCGAATAATCAATATCCGAGCTTTCGGCACTCATCAGCTTATAAAAGGCATGATTAACCGTATCAACAATTTTTTTTGAACTTCTGAAGTTTTTATTAAGGCTGATAAGCCTGTCCGTTGCATCCTTATCTTCCTCATATGTTCTCATCTTGCTTCTGATAAGCTCCGGCTTTGCCTGTCTGAACTTATAAATACTCTGCTTTACATCACCGACCATAAACATGTTTGGTCTGTCATATAATTCACCTGATATACTGCTGAGCAGTTCCTCCTGAATATCATTAGAATCCTGATACTCATCAATCATTATCTGCTCATAATGATTCATCAGTTCCTCTCTTACCGCCTGATTATTTTTAATGATTCTCAATGCTTCATGCGCAATATCGGAAAAACCATACATATTCAGCTTTTTTTTGCGTTTCATAATCTCATGGTAAACATCAAGGCAAACCTCTGACAGCTTTGTAATTATCGCATAAAGCTCCTGATTAATATGTGCCACCTCATCGAGATTATATTCTTCAAACATTTTTTTAATATTATCAATAAGGCCCTTTGATTTCTTATATCGGTCTCTTGCTTCAGACAGAAAGCGTTTAAGTTCTTCATCCTTCGTATCAAAGGCATTATTTTTAAATTTTATGCTTGCAAGCTTTAATTTGGTTTCATTAAAGTCAAGCCCCATTAATCCGGTTATTATATCTCCGTCAGCCACCAGAAGACTTTCAAACTTTTCCTCACCATATTTACGGCATACGGCAATAAGATTGTCAATAGAACAGCTTATGCTTTTAAACATCATATTGACATAATCAATAAAATAATTAACAACGGGCGTGGTAAGCATTTCTTCCCCGGTAAAGCAGCCGTAATTGTCAGGAATACTTTTTATATATTCACGCACATCAACACTGCTTTCCGATTTTTTAAGAATTTCGTCAATCATTGATTCTATGGCAGAATCATTTTTCGCTCCCGAATATCGATTAACCAGATCAAGGAATAATTTGTCCTTTTTTTCATAATAGGACATGCAAACGTCCTTTATTGCTTCCTTCTTGATTATTTTTAGCTTTGATTCATCTCCGATTATAAAACCGGGTTCTATTTCGGAGGTATAGCAATAACTCTTAACAACCTTGCTGCAGAAGCTGTCAATCGTCATAATATCAGAATACAAAACCTTATTTTTCTGTTCAATAATCCTTTTATTATCAGGATATTTTTCACAAAGCTCCGAAAGTTTCGACGCAAGACGCTCTTTCATGGTAGCCGCCGCATTCTTGGTAAAGGTTACTACAAGAATCTTATCAATATCAATCAGATTTTTCGGGATACTCTCACCAATACCTGTTGTCTGATTAATAATTCTCTGCACAAGTACAGTTGTCTTACCGGAGCCGGCAGCGGCGCCGCATAAAATATTTGTAATAGGTGCATCTATTACCTCCTGCTGTTTTGGAGTAAACTGTGCCACTTAACCTTCCTCCTTTTCCGTTTCCATAAGTTCATTATATGCTTCGATTTCATCAGTAATAAAATTTCTGTATTCAAATTTTGACAGCTTATTATCAAAGCCGCATATACCCCTGTAATTACAGTAATCGCACGACTTACAAACCTTATTATCTGACGGATTTACCGATATATTGCCCGAAAGTATATCTTTTGAGAATTCCCTGACCTTTTTTAATGCATGGCCGGTAACAACAGCCATGGAAGCATCATCAATCCATCTGGTCATATTTGTCTTTTTCCTGTCAATGTCCCCATCTTTTTTTGTACCGTATTTTATTACCGGTGAGTCATAACCGGCTGTTCTGATTCCGTCAGTAAACGCTCCCCTGTCAAGACCGCCGATGTTAATATCACTGAACACACCCAGACCTACAGGCTTCAAAGCCTTCAGCTTTTCATCAACAGCCACATCCTCTTTTTTATCTAATACAGGATTGTCCACATGCTGATAAAACATATTGGCTGATATCGGATTGTCAAACAACTCCATAGCAGCATTCATATATACGGGAAGCTGAAGGGATATGCCCTCTAAAAGAGCTGCATAAGAAAAGTCCTGACTGCCTGTTTTATAGTCGACAATCTTAATTCTGCTGCATTCGTCATTTCTTAATATATCTATCCTGTCGATAACACCGCTCAGGTCATAATTTACACCTGATAAAGAAATATTCTTTTCAAACAATTCCGGCTTGTAATCACCTGATTTCAGCTGTCTGAAAATAGCTTTTGAAGTTATCTCCATAACAGTTTCCATACGTTCTGCAAAAAACTCCAGACGTTCATCCTCAAAATAAAGACCGTCCTGATATTCATTTACCGCCCTGCTTATACAGGATATACCGTTTTCTACGACTTCCTCCTCGGACAATGAATCATATTCGTCTTTTTTATCGCTCAGATATTTCCCAAAGCTTGAAAGAGCCTTATGAAAGATATTACCGAAATCAATGCTTCCGGGTTCTGCTTCATAGTTTTCTATAAGACCCAGTCCGTATCGGATAAAAAATTTATAATGGCATGAGGCATATTCCTCAAGCTTTGTAACACTGCCCTTTAAAATTTCTCCATACAGCTTAAGAGCAATTTTATCTGATAAAGCAGTAACAGGTTCACATATCATAAGCTTCATCTTATCAATATCACTGTTTTTATAACCGCCAATATCTTCATAATAAGCTTTAAGCTTATAATACAGCTCATCCCTGTTATCATCATGGCCGACGAAATACGAAAAACCGTTGTCAAAGCCGATTTTTTCACTGAGTGTATCATGCATCTCATTTATTTTTATCTCAGGGAAAATATTTTTTATCTGTCCCAGAATGTAAGAAGGTCGAAGCTCATTACCTTCATTATCAACATTGATATAGCTCAAGTAAAGCTTATCCAATGGCTTTGAAAGAGCTAGATATACATAAAACTCCTCCCTGTAAGGATCATTTTTAATAACCGGTGACAGCTCTACGCCGTTCTTTTTAAGTATTTCCTTGTCATCTGAACTAAATATGATGCCATTCCTGCCTACCTCAGGAATAACACCTTCATTAACTCCCAGGAAGAAAAGAGCCTTTATGTCTTTAAGCCTGGTACGCTTTACGTCACCTATCGTTACGACATCAGTTGATTCAGGTATCATTCCAAGCTTCAGCTTTTTAATTCCCATCATAAATAAATCGTCAAATTCCTTGTATGACACAGGTGTACCGTCATTAAGCTCTGCAATACGTTCCAGCACCTTTATGACCTCCGTATATACCTTGTCATATTCGGTTGCCATGGCTTCCTTATCATAAAGCCTCACTCCTTCGAAATCAGTTACAATGTTTTTAAGCTTTTCCTCAACATTAAAGCTTTCCAGAAACTCATAAAGTGACTTTATAAATTCTTTAATTGACAGCTTATCAAGTTTGGCGGGAAGCATGGATATTTTCTCAACAAGTGATGCCCTTAGCTCATTAATTTTGTCAATATCGATAGTTCCTTTTATTCTTAAGGTATAGGTAAATGGACTCGCATATCTTTTTCGTCCCCTGTAATTGTAGCTTGACAGATAATTATCAAACTCACATACAGTTTTAAAATCAAAACCCGCAAGAGGCGATTTAATAAAGTTAACGACAGCCTCTCTCGAATAATCGGAATCAATTACTTTTATTGCATTATGAATAAACGAAATCAATATGTTTTTATCTACACATCTTGTTTCGTCAATATAATAATTAATATTGTAATCGGTCAACGCAGCCTTCAGATATATGCCATAGCTGTCAATATCTCCGCATATTATGGCAACATCCCTAAAATGGTAATTATTATTTCTCAACAAATCACTAATCATTGCAGCAGCATGATATGATTCTTCTCTTATACCGGAAAAAGAATTAATGTATATTCCTTCACACTCCTTCTGCTTTGAATATACTGTTCTGAAAATATTACTGCTGAGTGCTTTTATCGAATTGACATTTGTACAATATTCATCAAAATCAATTATTCGGGCATATAAGCCGTTGTCGTTTGCAATCTTTGTAAGCTTTGACAATACCTCCGCAGACATTGAAAAAATACCCTTGTAATTTCCGTAATCCTCTGCAGAAACAAAATCACCGTGTTTTAAGGACTTATCAGCGCATAATGAAACATACACATCGGAGCATACTCCGAAAATATGCTCCAGAAATGCATACTGTACAGGAGTAAAACCGGTAAATCCGTCAAGGATGATGATGCTGTTCTTTAATATGTCTGAGGTATTGATATGTCTGAAGCATAACTCATCGAGACTCTCGGCTGTAGTGTACACGCCTTCAATCTTCTTAAGAAATTCCCTGTAAATCAGAGCGATATCCCTTCTCTTATAGCTTAACAGGCTGTTATCCTCCTCTTCAGGCATAAGCATATCATATGTAATCATATATGACATAAGCTCAGATATACAGGATTTAATTTCATCCACAAAGCTTATGCTGTTATCTTTTTTTCTGTATACATACAGTTGCTCGCAGTTTTCACGCAGGATTGTTTTAATAAGCATGGTTTTACCCATATCATCAAGTATTGGATAAGCTTTATCATTTGCCTCCTCCATGATTCTGTATGCAAGTCTTGTGAAGCTTAAAACCTCAATATTCATTATGCCGTGGCCCGAAGACATCTTTACAAGATCTGTTTCTGTTTTTAATGCAAACTGTTCCGGCACAATCATAATTACGGTTTTTTTCTCATTTTCCGCAAATTCAAGTGCTTTTTTACAAAGAAAGGTTGATTTGCCGGAATTGGCCTGACCTAATAAATAATAAACACTCATAAAAACCTCCTGTATGGTAATATTAAAAAAAGATAAGTCATAATATATAAAAAAAGACTAAAAGCCATGACAAAAATATTAGTTATCAAACGAAAGAAAATTTATATGTATGTGATTGCAATTGCACTTGCGGTTTTACTCTTATTGTTACTGATAAACGGGAAATCAGACAAACCTGCAAACAGCAGCTTAATTGATTTTACTGCCGAAAACGATACATATATTCCGGGCGTATATAAAACAAAATTAACTCTCGGTGATTACAATACGGAATTATATATATACGTAGATAATAACAGGGTTAAAAAGCTGACTTTGGAGGATGATAATTCATTCATAAAAACTCTTTATCCTCTTGCAGAGCAGACGGTTGCATCAATCAATAACGAATTGGATACAAAATCATTTTCCGAACTTCTTACAAAGACAGATACATCATATACCGAGGAGCTTATTCTGAGCTCTGCAAAGGAAGCCCTCGAAAATACCGCAGCCGAATAGCAAATCAGACAATCCATAGCCGCTAAGGTTATGGATTTTTTTATTATAAATTAATATATGTACATTTTTATGGACTTATAAAAAAAATACCCGGTTATGGATCTGTATTTTGATTCCTGACCAAAAGTCAGGTGGGCAACCGCATGAATACTTCAGCCTTCCACTGGATAAATAAATGAGGCCTGACATCCGCATCAGATATAGGAATCCCTTTTAATAAGTGTAGGATCAAAATAAACAGAAAACCATATTTTCCGGGTAATTTTATTATACTATTTTTTTATGATTATATCAATATATAAGTATCGTTTTTTTAAATATTTTCAAGCATTATAAGATGTAAAATGTTATTGTGTTTTCACCTCCATATTGTATGTAAAACAGTCCCTGACAGAGCACCTGAAATCATGGAAAGCACTCTGAGATAATGGATACCTTCTATTTGATTTTTAGTAACAAGACTTACAAGTAATAATACAACCGATAATATTACTGCAAATATTGAAGAATAAAAAAATGATTTTATTAATAACCTGCTGTCATTGTCTTTCGTGCTGATTATTCCGAGAATAATTCCTATTATTACATATACCGCAAATCCGGCAATATTTTCCGATAATCCGTATAAATCAAGCTTATACATAATTAATGCACCAAACGAACAGAAAATTAAGTATATTATTATTGCTTTAATTAAAAATGATTTAATACCCGCAAACATAAAGCCTCCTCAAATTTGTTTTATATATCTTATGTATAGCAGTCCATGTATATAACATTTTTTTTATTTACCGGCAAAATTATATTAATAATAACGAAATCATTTTCAGATGATGTTCTTCTCATTCAATCAACTATTTACACTGTTATTCATATGTGATAATATTCATGTATTATTTATATTCCGGAGGCTTTGTTATGAAAACAATTGATTTACATGTACACAGCAATGCATCTGACGGTTCATATGAGCCTGCCACGCTTACCGGGCTTGCCATAGAAGCCGGATTATCTGCCTATGCACTTACTGACCATGACAATACAAACGGCATAAAAGAGGCTCAGGATGCGTCTTTTGACGGCGACAGACAGCTTATTGAAGTAATACCGGGTGTTGAGATATCGTCCGGCTACAAAGGTCGTGACATCCACATACTCGGCTTATATATTGACCCGGAGAATCAAAAACTAAATGAAGCTCTTGCATTGACAAGAAAAAGACGCGATGAAAGAAATCATAAAATGGTTGAACGTCTGAATAAAGACGGCTATATTTTTGATTATGATGAATTGTTGTTCGGTAATCCTTCCACAATTATTACAAGAGGTCATTTTTCAAGGCTTCTTGTTGAAAAGGGCTATGCTCGGGACAGGGCTGATTCATTTGCACGCTTTCTGAATAAAGAAAGCAGATATTTTGTCCAAAGAGAATATATTAATTTTGAAGAAACAGTAAAGTTAATTCACGATGCAGGCGGAATATGTATTCTCGCACATCCGCTTTTATATAATTATAATGTACGTCAGATTGATGAGCTGGTAAAAAGCTTTAAGGATTGCAGCGGTGACGGTATTGAAGCAATTTACAGCTCCAACAAAGCAGATGATGAACATTTTGTTCGTTCCCTTGCTTCAAAATATGACCTGATAATAAGCGGAGGAACTGATTTTCATGGTGCCTGCAAACCGGATTTAAAAATCGGTACCGGTAAAGGAAACATGTCCATACCATATGAAATACTTGAAAATATTAAATTCAGGCTTAATAAGCTTAACTAATATACTCAGATAAAACAAAAAGGCTCAGACACCTAAAGTATCTGAGCCATAATTTATTAATTGTCTTTATTTGCCTTTTCAATCTCAACTATTGCTGCTTTTTTCATAGGAATACGACAATTCTTATTATTACCAAATTCAACGATTACAATCTCATCCATTATGTCAATTATTACACCGTAGAAGCCTGCTGTTGTAAGAACACTGTCTCCTATCTCCATGGAATCCATAAGTGCCTGCTGCTTCTGCTGCTGTTTTTTCTGTGGCTTAAATAACATAAAATAAAAAAACACACCAATGATTACAACATAAATAACAAGTGTTAAGAATGCACCGCTTGCATTGCTTGCTAATAACATATTAAAACCTCCGAAAATATAAAATTAAAAATCCTCACCATTTCTGGAAAAACCAGAGAGCTTTGCTTCTTTGTATTCTGCAAATCTGTCATTGTCAATGGCATCTCGAATCTCACTCATCATTGTATTATAAAAAAACAAATTATGCAATACCATTAATCTAAATCCAAGCATTTCTTTTGCTTTTAATAAATGTCTTACATATGCTCTTGAATGATTCCTGCATGTCGGACAGTTACATCCCGGTTCAATCGGTCTCATATCCGTTTCATACTTCTGATTAAGAAGATTAATCTTGCCGAAATTAGTATACGCATGACCGTGACGTCCGTTTCTGGTCGGATATACACAGTCAAAGAAATCAATTCCGCGTTCAACCGCCTCCAGAATATTTGCTGGAGTACCTACACCCATAAGATAAGTAGGTTTATTTACGGGAAGATGAGGAACTACATCTTCGATTATTTTGTACATTTCCTCATGCGTTTCGCCAACTGCAAGACCGCCGATTGCATAGCCATCGAGATCAAGCTTAGCTATTTCCTTTGCATGTTCGATTCTTATATCAGAATATATACCACCCTGGTTAATTCCAAACAGCATCTGCTCCCTGTTAATTGTATCCGGCAAAGAGTTTAGTCTGTCTAATTCAGTCTTACATCTCACAAGCCAGCGTGAGGTACGGTCAACGCTCTGTTTTATATATTTTTTATCAGCCTTGCTGGGCGGACATTCATCAAAAGCCATTGCAATTGTGGAACCAAGGTTAGACTGTATTCTCATACTCTCCTCCGGTCCCATAAAAATCTTCTTGCCGTCAATGTGTGAATTGAAGGAAACTCCCTCCTCCTTTATCTTGCGAAGCTTTGCAAGAGAGAACACCTGGAAGCCGCCCGAATCAGTCAGAATAGGCTTATTCCAATTCATAAACTTATGAAGACCTCCAACCTCTTTTATCAGCTCATCTCCGGGTCTGACATGAAGATGATATGTGTTGCAAAGCTCAACCTGGGTATCAATATCCTTAAGATCAATTGAAGACACACCGCCCTTAATGGCAGCAACCGTTCCGACATTCATAAAACAAGGAGTCTGAATTGTGCCGTGAACAGTTTTAAATTCACCTCTTTTGGCAGCGCCGTTTTGCTTTATAAGCCTGTATTCACCCATTATTACCTCCTATTCACCTAAAGACATAGCCCAGCTGATTGCATCCATAAATGTTTTTCTGATTGAAAAATCATGATTATCACCAAGCTTTAGAACAAATTCGTTCGGAATAAGACCGCCGGCCATAGTCGGGTGTCCGCCTCCGAAACCAATTCCGTTAAGTGCCTTATTAATCATTTTGCCTGCATTTACATTATCAACCTCAGAGCGAACCGAAAATTTATAACCACCGTTTCTGTCTGCATAAATAATCGAAACATCTACGGCATCGAGCGATAATATAAAGTCAGAAACCATAGCTATTAATGCATCGGGACAGTCAAAATTAATATGTGCAAAACCAACCCTGTCATATACAACAGTATTTTCAAACGCAGCGCCGTATGCACGAAGATCTGATAATTCAACAGTACTGTTTTCAATGGAACGCAGCTTCTGATAATTGGCATATTTATGAAGAAACTGAAAAGCTTCAATATCAAGTCCTGTTACTCCCCGCTGAAAGTTTGAGGTATCATTTTTAATACCGTATAAAAGAGCTGTTGCAACATCCTCCGAAGGGATAACGCCGCTCTTTAAATAATAATCAGTTATTATACTGCTACACGCGCCAACCGGCCTGTGATCAACGAAACGGTATTCATAGTCAGTGACAAAAGGATGATGATCAATGCAGGCCACCTCATCGCCTATGATATCGGTAAAATTTGAGTTATTCTTCTGACCGTCTACCGTAATAACATAATCACTATCACTAAGATTCTCAACAACATGAACCGGAAATATTTCTATATTAAAATAATCAACCATTTTCTTGGTGCTTATTTTATCAATTTTCCCATCATATAATAAAATCGAATCAATACCAAACTGTTTTAAAAAGTATTGCAGACCCACGGCAGAACCGATTGCATCAGGATCAGGAAAATTATGAGTCTGAATAGATATTTTATGTCCCCTTATTAATCTTATGATTTCCTCATATGGTGTCATTTGTGTTCCCCTTACCAAAAAAGATTTTATACAGCAAACAAAAAGGGATGTACATTGTACATCCCTAGATTTACAGGGGCAGTAGGATTCGAACCCACGACCTGCGGTTTTGGAGACCGATATTCTACCAGCTGAACTATACCCCTACATTTTCAACCGAATGTAATAATACAATATTATATCCAATATGTCAACACAAATTTACATTTTTTTATTTTAAAAAAATATAATTATAATAAAAAAACGTAAAGATATTTAATTATTTATAAGCATAATCATTGCTTCGGCAAGCATTTCTCTTGTAGAATTCCAAATGGAATTATATTCATTAAGCGATAACGGAGCATTGCCGTTGCCGATATTCATTCTGAGACACGGAATATTCTTGACATTATTTACATAACCCTCAAAGCTTCCGTATCCATCCTTAAGAAATTTAAAATTATCTACAATATGAGAAGATACACTGCCAAGCTGATTTGCATAATCATTACATTTCTTAAGCAGGGCTTCATTTTGTCCGAAATAATAATTAAAACTGCTTCCTGAGGTTTTCATATTAATAACCAAATCGGGATTGATTTTGTCGATAAGCTTTATCAATGCAAGAGTTTCATTCTCACTCCGGGCTGAATCACCTTTATAATTTTTGCTTCCCGGATAGGAATTACCTCCCGTTTCCTCCCATTTATATGGGAAATTCATATTTATATCACAGCCCCTTACATTTCCATCATAAAACATAAGATAATTTTCTATAGAGAGACTGGTTCCGCCATTTGACTGATCTCTTTCAAACCACTGACTGATATTATCATAATATGTTTTTGTTTTTACCGCATCAAGATAAAACTGACTGATAGCGATACCGTCAGGATTGACCATAGGAATAATATGAATACAACAATTATTCAGCAGATCCTTATAACTATATCCTTTATATAATCCTTCAGCTGCATATCGTGCATAATATTCAATATATTTAGCCAGAACGAGGCTGCTCATGTATTCACAACCCGACATTCCGCCTGTAATAATAATCTTTTTACCGGCATCCGGATTGCCAAGGACTATATCATAAACAGTTCTGTTATCCCACGATAATCCGATTGCGTATACTTTAACCGCTTCAGGATACTGCTGCCTTATAAGCATAATATCCTCACACATATCGTCATATGTATAAAACTGTCTTGTTGTCTCCACTATATTTAAAGCCGAAACAGAATATTTAAAATCCTTATCCTTATCAATTTTCAGAGAAGTGATATCGGAATTTGAAATAAAAAACACCTTATCATCTAACGAAATCTTGCTGTAACCGTTTTCACTTAATGAAGTTCTGACAAGTTCGGTGCCATACTGCAGATTATCTGCCTTTTCACCTTCGGAATCTGCTGTTTTCAAAAGATTTGCATTATCCTTTGAAACATAGACCAGATCGTTTGTAATCATATATCCGTCTTCATCATATTCTGGTACAATATTGATATTTTCACCAGGCACATTAGAAAAAATATGCTCATAGCTGTTGATTTTTTCATCGGAAACAATGTTTTCTTTTTTATTGCCGCATGCAGATAATGTCAGCGAAGCAGCCAATGTTAATATCAATATTTTTCTGCGCATATTCATCCTTTGTACCCCCCTGCATAATATTTAATTTAATAATTCAAACGGATAAATTACCTTCGCCCGCTTATGTAATATTTTCAAGTCATTAAGACTGATAAACTATATTATATCTCTTAACTCTCTGATATTTTCTATGCCGGTTATCTTAACCTCATCATCAAGCCTTTCATGTTTTATCTGCTTTATACATGCCTTCGGCACTATTAATAGCCTGTAACCGAGCTTAACAGCCTCATTTACCCTTGCTGCGGCATTGCTTACTGCCCTTACCTCGCCTGTTAAGCCAACCTCGCCAAATACCATTGTCTTTTCAGGCAGCGGTCTGTTGGAAAAGCCTGACATAATTGTCGCAATAATACTTAAATCAAGCGAGGGGTCATTTATTTTCATTCCGCCTGCCACATTAATATAACAGTCGCACCCCGAAAGATGAATCCCCATTCTTTTTTCCATCACGGCCATTAAAAGATTTACCCTGTTATAATCCGTGCCGGCAGCAGTTCTTCTGGGCATATTGAAATTTGTCTGACAGACCAGAGCCTGAACCTCCAGCATGATAGGTCTTGTGCCTTCCATAACACAGGTAACAACCGAGCCCGGTTCTCCTTCCGGCATACCCTCAAGCATATGTTCGCTTGGATTCGATACTTCCTTAAGTCCTGATTTTACCATTTCAAAAACGCCAATTTCATTTGTTGAGCCAAAACGATTTTTAACAGAACGCAAAATTCTAAAGAAGGAGGTGTTTTCCCCTTCAAAGTATAACACGGTATCCACCATATGTTCAAGCATTCTCGGACCTGCTACCGTGCCCTCCTTTGTAACATGTCCGATAATAAATATTGAAATATTCTGCTCCTTTGCAATTCTGAGGAGCGTCTGCGTGGTTTCCCTGACCTGAGATACTGAGCCTGTCTGCGAATCTACCGAATCATTATACATAGTCTGTATTGAATCAATGATAACAACACGCGGCATCATATCATAAATCTGTGAAACAACATTATTTACATCAGTCGTACAAAGTAATTTAAGCTCATCCGAAAAAGTTCCGATACGATCTGCCCTGAGCTTAATCTGTCTTAGGCTTTCCTCCCCCGAAACATATAATACGCTGTGTCCGGTATCAGTGAGATTTCTGCACATCTGAAGCAACAGTGTTGATTTCCCTATGCCCGGGTCTCCGCCTACAAGTATGAGCGATCCTGTAACAATACCGCCGCCGAGGACCCTGTCCAGTTCATTAATTCCTGTTGAAATCCTGTCCTCAGCTTCCATATCAACGTCCCTAAGGGTCTGTCTCATAACCATAGTATTCCCGGAATTATTTTTTTTGCCCGGCGTGATTTTATTATCCGGCGCCTCTACAAATGTATTCCATTCCCTGCAGGCAGGACACTGTCCCACCCACTTTGTCTGTTCGTTGCCACAGGCACTGCAGAAAAATAAAGTCTTATTTTTTGCCAACTCCGCCTCCTATAACTGTATATACACCTTATCATCCTTAAGCTTTAGATAAATATCCTCTCTGCCTGCAAATGAGCCCTTAAGCACTTCATCCGAAATAATATCCTCGATATTATCCTGAATGGCTCTCTTAAGCGGTCTGGCTCCGTATTTAGGCTCATACCCCTTCTTTGCGATATAATCAACAACCTGCTTTGAAACATGAAGCTTAAGGTTAAGACTGTTCTTTATTCTTGCCGAAAGCTCATTGAGCATAATTTTTACAATTTCCGCAACTTCCTTCTCGGTTATACGTTTAAATACAACTATATCATCAATTCTGTTAAGAAATTCAGGCTTGAATATATTTTTTATTTCATTCATAACACCGTTTTTCATTAATTCATAATCAGCCGCAGAATCAGTTTCTTTACTGAACCCAAGACGCTTAGGACTGATTATTGACGAAGCTCCGGCATTACTTGTCATGATAATAATTGTATTTTTAAAATCTACCTTTCTGCCCTGACTGTCTGTCACATGTCCTTCGTCAAGTATCTGAAGAAGAATGTTGAATACGTCAGGGTGAGCCTTTTCTATCTCATCAAACAGCACAATTGAATACGGATTTCTTCTTACTCTTTCAGACAGCTGTCCTCCGTCATCAAAGCCGACATATCCCGGAGGCGAACCAATCATTTTTGAAACGCTGTGCTTTTCCATATATTCCGACATATCAACTCTGATAATTGCACTTTCCTTCCCGAACAATGCCACGGCAAGTGCCTTACAAAGCTCTGTTTTACCGACACCTGTCGGTCCGAGAAAAAGAAAAGTGCCGATAGGCTTTCGAGGATCCTTTATGCCTGTACGACCGCGTCTGATAGCCTTTGATACGACGCTTACGGCCTCTTCCTGACCGATTACTCTTTTACTCAGTGTCTTTTCAAGGTTAAGCAGCTTATCATTTTCAGACTGGGTAAGCTTTGTAACAGGAATTTTTGTCCAGTTACTTACTATCTTTGCAACATCCTCCCTACTAACCTTTACGGGTTTACGGCTTTTTGATGACTTAACCCTCAAAAGCTTACTATTGATCCTGTCTTCCTCCTCATTAAGCTCATGCATCATCGGAATATTTAACTCCTCAAGACATTTATCTTTAAGGTGTTTAATCTCGATAAGTCTGTTTTCATATTCCAAGAGCTCTTTATTAATCTTGAAGCCGCTCAGCTTTGCCATGGAACATGCTTCGTCAAGAAGATCAATCGCCTTGTCGGGATGGAATCTGTCATTTACATATCTGCCCGACAGGTATACACAGTCCTCGATTACCTCGTCACTTATAACAGTGTTATGATATTTTTCAAAATAGCTTCTGAGTCCCTTCAAAATGTTAATTGTATCTTCTGTGTCAGGCTCTTCGATTACTATAGGCTGAAAACGCCTCTCAAGTGCAGAATCCTTTTCAATGTGTTTGCGATATTCTTCCCTTGTGGTTGCTCCTATAATCTTAATCTCGCCGCGTGACAGACTTGGCTTTAATATATTGGCTGCATCCATTGAGCCCTCTGCTCCGCCTGCACCGATAATAGTATGAATTTCATCAAGAAACAGAATAATATTGCCGCATTCCTTTACTTCATTAATAAGCTTTTTAATACGCTCCTCAAATTCACCTCTGTACTTTGATCCGGCTACCATTCCTGACAGATCAAGAGTGAGTATTCTCATACCTTTCATTATGTCAGGTACCGCATCTCGTGCAATAAGATCGGCAAGACCCTCTACAACAGCTGTTTTACCGACGCCCGGCTCACCGATAAGGCATGGGTTATTTTTATTTTTACGGCACAGAACCTGAATGATTCTGGTCATTTCTTTTTCGCGTCCTATACACGGATCAAGCTTCTTCTGTTTTGCAATTGATGTCAGATCCTTTGTATACTGGTCCAGAAAGGCCGAGTTGCCGGATACATGCTTTTTGAGATTATTCATCTCCTTCTTTATGTCTGCTCCCGAGTAACCGCATGCCTGGAGTGTTGCAACATAAATGTCCGCAAGATTAAGCTTAAGTGTATTTAATATTCTGTCTGCAACACAGTCTTTCTCCCTAAGCAGAGATAAAAGAATATGACTTGTTCCTATTTCGTCATTACCGTGTCTTGCAGCCTCATCTTTTGACTGTTCGAGTATTCTTAATGCACGCTCGGACATGTTAACTGCAGCTTCCGAATATATTAAATCATCCTCATTTATTGATAAATCAGATAATATGTTTTCATAATCATCAATTTTGACAAAGTTTAACAGAACATCCTTTGCAACTCCCGGAATTTTCATAAGAGCCAAAAGAATATGCTCACTTCCAACATATCTGTGGTTGTAGCTAAGCGCAATATCTCCCGCCATGGCAAGAGCTTTTTTTGCATTATTAGTATAACCTGTCATCTAAACCTCCCAAAATAAGACATTTTTCGTATGCCTTATAATTGCGGAAAAGGTGCAGCATATGCTACACCATTCCCACTGAATAAAAATAATTATAATATTAAGCTTCGTCAATAGCCTTGCCGATGTCATGTCTGTAATACTTGTTTTTAAAGTCAACAAGGTCAACATATTCATATGCATTGGCACGGGCCTCCTTCAGTGTCTTTCCTGTTGCCGTTACACCAAGCACACGACCACCGTTTGTCACAATATCCCCGTTTTCATTAAACTTGGTACCGGCATGGAAAAGATAACGTCCCGGAACATTTTTGAAATTCTCCATTCCTGTGATTTTGAAGCCCTTTTCATATTTAAGAGGATAACCATCTGACGCAAGAATAACACATACACAGGCATTATCCTCAAATTTTAAATCAATTTTGTCGAGCTTTCCATCAATACATGCATTAATAACATCAATAATGTCATTCTGCAGTCTCGGAAGGACAACCTGAGCTTCAGGATCACCGAATCTTGCATTATATTCAAGTACCTTAGGACCGTCTGGAGTAAGCATAAGTCCCACAAAAAGAACTCCCGTAAAATCCCTTCCTTCAGCCTTCATGGCCGCCATTGTCTTTGAATAAATATTTTCCTCACAGAATTTCTTAACCTCTTCAGTATAAAACGGTGACGGTGAAAAATTACCCATACCGCCGGTATTAAGTCCCTGATCGCCATCCTTAGCTCTCTTGTGATCCTGGGCACTTGTCATAGGCTTAATGGTCGTGCCGTCACAGAAGCAGAGAACACTTACCTCGCGACCGGTCATAAACTCTTCAATAACCATTTTGTTGCCGGCAGAACCAAACTGCTTATCAAGCATAATGGACTTGACGCCTTCCTTTGCTTCTTCAAGCGTCTGACAAATTAATACGCCCTTTCCGAGTGCAAGGCCGTCCGCCTTTAAAACAATAGGCATATTTGCTGTTTCAAGATATTCCAGAGCCTTCTCAGGATCATCAAAGTTTTCATATGCAGCGGATGGTATTCCGTATTTTTTCATAAGATCCTTTGAAAAAGCCTTACTGCCCTCAATGATGGCAGCATTTTTTCTTGGTCCGAATACTCTGAGCCCTTCTGCCTCAAATACATCAACAATTCCTCCAACTAACGGATCATCCATCCCGATAATCGTTAAGTCAATACAATTATCCTTTGCAAATGACACAAGCCTGTCAAATTCCATAGCCTTAATATCAACAAGCTCAGCATATTCGGCAATTCCGGCATTGCCCGGTGCACAATATATCTTATCAACCTGACTGCTTTTAGCAACTGCCATACAGATGGCATGCTCTCTGCCGCCACTACCAACAACTAATACTTTCATACTTACCTCGCTACTCTTCAATGTAAAAATTACCGTTTGAGTCCTTTTTAATCATATTATGAGCAAATGCATTAATGGCAGCCGGTAATATCTGCCATTCAGCCTCCTCCATAACCCTGCGCTGTAATACCTCAGGCGTATCATCCGGCTTTGTATATACAGCTTTCTGGATAATAACAGGACCTGTATCGGTTCCGTCATCAACAAAATGAACGGTCGCTCCCGTCACCTTAACTCCCCTCTTCAGCGCACGTCTGTGAACCTCAAGTCCGTAATAACCGTCACCACAGAAGGATGGAATCAGTGAAGGATGAATATTCATGATTTTCTCAGGATACTTATCAATAAGTGTCTTAGGTAATATAGTAAGAAAGCCTGCCAGCACGATAAGGTCGGGACTGTATGAGTCAATAGCATCAATCAACGCCTTATCTCTTGCCTCCGCACTTTCAAAATCCTTTCTGTAAACTACTGACGAAGGTATACCTGCATTATTACATCTTGTTATTGCATAAGCAGACGGATTACTTGCTATTACTCCCACAATCTCGGTATCTGTTATCTTACCTGAATTAATTGCATCAATAACAGCCTGAAGATTTGTACCGCCTCCGCTTACAAGAACAACTATTCTCAGCATAAAGTGATTCCTTTCTCACCGTCAACGATTTCGCCGACAACAAATGCCTTATCTCCTGCAGCCTCAATAGCCTTAATTGCTGCATCGGCATCTTCTTTATTAACACATACCATCATACCTACACCCATATTATATGTGTTGTACATCATGGTTTCTTCGATGTTGCCA
Source organism: Clostridiales bacterium (assembly GCA_029010495.1). Lineage (GTDB taxonomy): Bacteria > Bacillota > Clostridia > Lachnospirales > Lachnospiraceae > UBA3775. The sequence goes on from JAQXKO010000021.1 coordinate 75,251, forward strand.
ACCTTCTGCATAAGCTTGAAGATTGCAGGCACCTCATAAGAATCCTTCTTTATAACGGCGTGCTTGCCTTCAGGAAGCATACGCGGAATATTCTCATAGAAGCCGCCGCCTGTAATATGGCTGCAGGCCTTGATTGTAATACCGGTTTCTTTGACGGATTTTAATGCCTTTACATAAATTCTTGTCGGAGTGAGCAGACATTCACCGAGTGTCATGCCGAGCTCGTCATAATATGTATCAAGACTTTCCTTGGTCATCTCAAATACCTTTCTGACAAGTGAATAACCATTAGAATGAACACCGGAAGAAGCAATACCGATTACAACATCGCCTGATTTTAAGTTTTCACCGGTAATAATATCCTTCTTATCAACAACACCTACCGCAAAGCCGGCAAGGTCGTATTCATCTTCCTTCATAAGACCCGGATGCTCTGCTGTCTCGCCTCCGATAAGTGCACAGCCTGACTGTCTGCATCCCTCTGCAACACCGCTTACAATAGAAGCTATCTTCTCAGGATAGTTTTTACCGCATGCGATATAGTCAAGAAAGAAAAGTGGTTCGCCACCGGCGCATACAACGTCATTTACGCACATTGCAACCGCATCAATACCGATAGTATCATGCTTATCCATTAAAAACGCAAGCGCAACCTTTGTACCACAGCCGTCCGTACCGGAAAGCAATACAGGCTCTTCCATTTCTTTAATTTTTGACATGTCAAACGCCCCCGAAAAGCCGCCGAGACCGCCCAAAACCTCAGGTCTTAATGTTTCCTTTACATGCTTCTTCATAAGCTCTACTGACTTGTACCCGGCTTCGATATCTACTCCGGCATTCTTATAATCCATAAATTTCCTCTTTCCGCGCCTCTGCGCTTTATAGTTTATAATGACTACATCTGCTCAAGATAAGCATCACAGCCAATTTCTTCGATTTTTTCTTTTTTAACCATTACCTGACCCTTAAGCTCTTCCTTGTAGGCCTTAACCTTTTCAAGGAGCTTTTCATCACCGATTGCAAGCATCTTTGCTGCAAGTATGGCTGCATTTGCAGCTCCGTCGATAGCAACAGTCGCAACAGGAATACCTGAAGGCATCTGTACAATTGAATAAAGTGAATCAACTCCGCTAAGTGTCTTTGTATGGATAGGAACTCCGATAACCGGTAATGGGAATAATGCAGCAGTCATTCCCGGAAGGTGTGCCGCACCGCCTGCTCCTGCAATAATAACCTTCATACCGTTCTTCTCGGCATTTAATGCGTAATCATAAAATACATCCGGCATACGGTGAGCTGATATAATTGTCATCTCGTAACTGATACCGAATTTATCGAGCATTTTTGCCGCCTTTCTCATGATAGGTAAATCTGAATCACTACCCATTACAATTCCAACCTGTGCCATAATAACCTCCGTTAAAAAAGTACTATAAGGCGTCCGAAACAGACGCCTGTTTTGTATAATAAATATTTATACTCATAATAATTAATTTCCGCCAAAGTACACCAAAATACATCATTAATTATACAACATCAATACATTACAAGTAAAGCATAAAATTGTTTTTTATATAAAATATCACTGTTTGAATGCATCATTAAGCATTTCTGTTCCTTTTAGCACAAATCTGCCGTTTCTGATGATTTCAACCGCCTCGTTATTTTTTGTATATCCGGTAATTGAGGCTATCTCATCATAAGGTATTGTAATATCGGTGTGACAGTTAAAATATGCACTTTCCCTGTCGGATTTTCGCAGCAAAGTGACTTCGTTATCCCTGGCCACCACCGCCTTTCCGTCGGGATTATAAGTCATATAATCCTCAAAATCCGAATAACATGTATCGCCTACGGCAAAATGAGGACCGGTTTTTTCCGCAATCAATATAGGAAGCCTGTCCCATATTTTATAATGCTCTGCCATTCCGTACGCAGTAGTATTTGTACCGATTGCAAATTCACCCATCGGAAGCTTCTCATGCTTCTTTAAAATATTTTCTTTTACGTATTCCTTTCCCTCTTCAATGTCCGAAAAATTATCGCATCCGTAATCAGTAACAAAGCCGTCCTCAAATTTCATAAAAAGATTTTTGTACTCGTATCCTTCAAGATATGCATGCGAAACATTTAATATTCCTTCAGTACCCTTAAGAACAGGCGTTGTAAAGACCTCTCCGACAGGAATATTAACATCGGCAACACAATTTTCGAATATTGTTTCTTTTTCAGGATTATTTAACTTGTATAAATTAACTTTCAGGTCGGTACTGTTTGGCGATAATCCGAGTATATGACAATAATCACATTTATCAAGCGCATCGATAATTGTCTGCTGTATTTTGGTATATACGTCATTATCAAGTGTGTTGACCTTATCGGTTGCTTCAAATATTTCCTCAAAATTATCACCGATTTCAGGAATAGGAAACGCAATAATCGTAAATGACACCTGTTCAAAATCAATATACTGCCTTATAAGCGTCTGACTTTTTGAGCGGAGGGCAATATAAAGCTGATGATTTTTATCGCACGGCTTTAATACGTCTTTTTTATTAACCGGTTCATACTCGTTCTCACCAAATGTCTCTACACATACAGGACCGGCAAATACGGAAAGCTCATCCTTCATTCCGTCATATATCTGCTTTAACAGTTCAAGGCGCACATCGGTATATCGCTTATTTAAAAAGTAAACAAAATCATTTCTGTGGTCATATTCAAATTGTCTGTTAGGGCTTGAAGATTTTGTTCCGAGACGTTTACTGTCATCCATATACATGATAATCCTTTTACCCATTGCCTCAAACATTTTAACCGCTTCCAGAATAATCCGTTCAAAGCCGACGCAATACCGTATTTCAATATTTTTCCTTGAAGAAAAATCAATCCCGGTTGCCGCAAAGCCTCTGATATAACCGTCTACAAAGGTTTTCGCAAGTGAAAAAATTTCCTCCTCACTTTTTCCTGCAAGAAATTTACTGATTAAGAGCTCATTTTCTCCAATATATGAGCCATAATAATAAAGATAGTCGGTTTGGCATAAATCAAAGCCCCTGATTATTTTTAACGGTTCATTATAATCAGGATTTTTTCTTCTTAATGTATCCAGAAGCAGATTTTCGCCGCAATAATCATGATAATAATAATATATAGCGTTTTTTACCGATGAGGCCTTTGCATTTCCGTCCGATAAAAGCACATAAACATAATTAATCAGCTCAAATAATACAAGCAGCTTCCAACGCTGTCCCGCAAAGCATTCAATTATCATATCATACATTTTCTTTGCAATATGGGAAAGTAAAGGACCAATCTGCTTTCCGAAGCAGCTTGCGCAATATTCCGGATTCATATATGAATGATCATAATTTTCAGGCATCACATCATTGTAAAGTGATTTATTAAGCAATGCCAGCTCTTGGGAGGATAGTGAATACAGCTCCCTGCTTTCATACAGACACAGTGCTTTATCAAGTCTTGACGCAAAGTCACTTACCCAACAGAAAAAAGGAGCAAAATTCCCCGTATTGTTTTCCAATGCATATTCCCTGATTCTGTTCAGTGACAATTCATATCTTTCCTGATGGTTTTCGTTTGCAGCATTAACAAATTCTGAAATCATATGCTCTCCAATCAAATAAAAAATATAGCCTATATTTTATAATCCTACCATAAAAATGCCGGAACATATGTCCCGGCAGAAATTACATATTATGCGATTCCAATCAAAAACATAACTAATATCATTATAAACAATAATGAATTAATTACAAGTGCAATAATTGATTCTTTATAATTTCCAACATTATCCTTACATCCGACAAGTGACAGATACATACCGCATATAACAATGATAAAGTCAAGAACCGCAAGAGATGATACCGAATTAACAACCTCCTGCTGCTCCGACATCGACATAATGATAAGGCATAAAAATACAACAAGTGCAATAATACCGGTAAAAAGTGCAAAACCGCCCACCGCACTCTTAGGTCTGCCCGATGAACGCTTTTTCTTAGTGTCACCGGTTATATATTCATCCTTGTGAAAAAACATAAACTATTCTTCCGTTTCCGTATTATTTTCAGGCTTTGAAAGCTCAACAGTCGACTTATATAAATCACCGTCTATATCAATATATAATTTACCGTTCATTGCCTCTGTCAGACTTCTGGCAATCGAAAGTCCGAGACCGCTTCCCTCTGTATTTCTTGACTTATCACCTCTTACAAAACGCTCCGTGAGCTCATCAGCTGATACATTCAGATGGTATTTTGATATGTTTTTAAAGGTTATAAGCTGTTTATCGCCTTTTGTATAAATATCAATGAACACTCTTGTATTTTCAAGAGCATATTTATAAATATTATTGAGCAGGTTGTCAATTACACGCCACAAATGTCTGCTGTCCGCAATAACTTCAGCATTATCCGACATATTATTGATGACTAATTCCAGTCCCTTACTCTCAAATCTGTCAAGATACTCTGCTACTGCCTGTTCCGTAAGAATATATTCATCTATTACGGAAAAATCGACGTTCAGACTACCGGTCGACGCTTTACTGGCCTCAATAAGGTCTTCTATAAGCTTTTTCAGCTTTTCAGACTGCCGTTCAAGTATTTCCATATACTCACCCGCTTCTTCATCATTGACATTACATTTATTAAGCAGATTTACATAAGTAATGATTGAAGTAAGAGGTGTTTTAATATCATGTGAAACATTTGTAATAAGCTCTGTTTTAAAATGCTCACTTTTTAGTGTATCCTTAAGTGCCAGAGTCATACCGTCAGAAATATGATTTACTGCTGTTGAAGTTCTTCTGAAAATTCTTGAAACGAGCCTGTTGTCAATTTTATAATCCAGCTGTCCCTCAGCTATGGCATTTACGGCAGAATCAATAAGATATACATTATAAATCAGGAAGAACTGATTAATAAACAATATTGTCAAAACCACATATAAGATGATTCTCAACTCATTATACGGTATGAAAAATCCAAGCCATAATATTGTTCCGTCTATCAAAATAAAAACCAGAATATAATGAATCGACATCTTTATGTTAACCACAGCATTAACGGCTCTCTTTAAAATATTATTCAGCTTACTGATAATAATGCGGATTATCGAGCATTGAGCCAGCGTTCCTGCCTTTATGCGGACGGCCAAAGTCATAATAAACTCAGCAACCGCAAATGAAAGAATATAAGTTAATAAAAATATAGTAAAGGTATAATATACATTGTATAACGCATTACTGTTGTGAACAAAGAATAATCCGGAAATTGAGGATACAACAAATTCCAAATAAAACAGAAATAAAAACCCAAATAATCCTATTACAATCTCAAGCGGCAGCCTGTCAACTGCTCTAATCTTTATGCTTTCACGCTGATTTATATGACCTGTACCCTTTATCAAAAGATAAAGGAAATATAGCATAAAAATTAACGAAATAATACAAATAACAGGAATAATATATCTGAATTCATATGCCAGATACATACAATAATATGTAGCATAGTACTCATCCTTGGCTGTATATTCACTTGGCACATAGCATGTCAGCTCAATCTTAACTTTTTCTATTTTTTTATCATTTACATTAACATAATACTTATTATCATTAATTGTTATGACAACGTCAAGTCCAAGTCTTTTTGCCTTTGTAATCTCTTCGCTTTCCTGAACTTCCTCAAGAGAATTATAAATAAAGGTCTTGTCAATTGTAAGATTTTCAATATCAAGATCAAACTTATACGTGGATACCATCTGCTTTTTTTCCGTAGCATGAAAGTATCCCGGAATCGAGAAACTGTCGTTTGAAATATAAGTAAACCTGAAATTATTATTGTCGTCACTATAATACTGATCGTAATAATGTGAATAGTAATCTCCGTCCTCCATTATATTATTATAATAATCTTGACAATAAGTTGTGGCTGCCTTTTCGGCATCCAAATACATTTTATTAGAAAGATATCTGTTCCATGCCTTTTTAAAGCCATTCGTATATAATCCCATATACACACCAATAGCCATAATTATAAAACATATTGCAAATACAAAAAAGGCCAGACTGAAGCCGAACAGCCTTTTGAACTTTGAATTAATACTGTAATCCATAAATATCCCTTATCAGTTCTCTTCTAACTTGTAGCCCTGTCCCCACAATACCTTTATATATCTTGGATTTGCAGGGTCAATTTCGATTTTTTCACGAATATGACGAATATGTACCGCAATAGTGCCCTCAGCACCGATAGGATCCCCCTCCCAAACGGCTCTGTAAATATCTTTGGCTGATAAAACTCTGCCCGGCTGTTCCATTAGCACCTTTAATATACCATACTCGGTCGGAGTAAGAACCACCTCTTCTCCGTCAACCGTGACCTTTTTTGTTGTTTCATTAAGAATAATTCCGCCAACAATATGCTCTGACACATTATTTCCCGAGCCAAGCTCCGTATATCTTCTTAATGCGGACTTAACTCTGGCAACAAGCATGGAAGAATTAAATGGCTTTGTTATGTAATCATCAGCACCGATATCAAGTCCTGTAATCTTATCGGAATCCTGACTTTTTGCAGTAAGAAAAATAATAGGTATATTACTATCCTTCCTGATTTCATGACATGCTTCATAACCATCCATAACAGGCATCATAATATCAAGAATTGCAAGCTTAATTCCGCGATATTTTTTTACACACTCAACTGCTTCACGGCCATTATATGCCTTAATTACTTTATATCCCTCATTTTCCAGATATATTGATATAGCTCTTACTATATCTCTGTCATCATCACATACCAGAATAATATTATTTACCATAATCTCCTCCTCGAAACGTCTGAAAAAATACAGACTTATCATGATATAAATAATAAATAATAAATCAAAAAAATACAAGGCTTAAATATTAATTTAAGCATATATTAAAAAATCCCGGCGCAAAAGCACCGGGAAAATATGTTTTTATGCTCTAAGCTCAATTCCGAGAGAACCAAGTCCTTTAAGAATCTTATCCATTACAGGAGTAATATCCTTATCCTCAAGAGTTCTGTCATTTGCTCTGAAGCTAATCGAATATGCCATGGACTTATAGCCCTCTTTAATCTGTTCACCCTCATAAATATCAAAAAGAGAACAGCTTTCAAGAAGCTTTCCGGCATTTTTAATAATCACTTCCTCAATATCACCGGCAAGGACGTTCTTTGGAACTACCATGGAAAGGTCACGTGAAACGGCAGGGAACTTTGCTATACCCTTATATTTAATGTCAAATGATGCTTTATCAAGTATCTTTGGCATATCAATAACAGCCACGTATGTTCTTCCATTGATATTGTAGTTATCACAAACCTGAGGATGAACCTCGCCGAGATAACCGATAACATCTCCGTCAACAACCATCTCTGCCTGTCTTCCCGGATGAAGGAATGTCTTTGAGGATACTGTAAATTTGACCTTGTCAATACCAACCTCCTCAAGAAAATCAAGAACCGAGCCCTTCATGTCATAGAAATCACCGCACTCATTAAATGCAAGTGTAAACTGAACCCTTTCGTCAGGAAGCTCTGTTACAGGTATACTCTTTGGAATATAAATCTTGGCAAGCTCATAAAGCTTTACTTCCTTATTACGTCTGTTGCAGTTGGTAGCTATGCTTGTAAGAATACCGTTAAGAGGAATTGTTCTCATAACCGAGAAATCTTCACCTAACGGATTACTTATCGTAACCGTATTTCTTATAACATCATCTGCCGGGATAAGCAGCTTATCAAATACCTTTGGACTTTCAAAGCTATAGGTCATGCCCTCTGAAAAACCATTTCTTTCAGCGACATCCCTTGCAATATTTTCAACCGTAAGCTTGAAAGAAAGCTTTCCTGTTGTTGCTTCACCATTTGGAAGTGAAGTAGGAATAATATCATATCCGTAGAAACGTGCAACTTCCTCATCAAGATCTGCCTGTGATAATACATCCTGTCTCCAGGTTGGTACAAGCACCTCATCGGTACTCTCATCATAGCCAAGATCAACCTTTTTGAAAATCGCAATCATATCAGATTTTGAAATATCCGTTCCCAGAACCCTGTTTGTTCTTTCCCAGTCAAACTTTATCTTCCATGGCTCTTTCTTTTCAGGATATACATCTACACATCCGCCTACTACCTCACCGGCTCCCAGCTCTTCAATAAGCTGGCAGGCTCTGTCCATTGCCTCCATTGTCGTATTCGGATCAAGACCTTTTTCAAATTTAGCCTGGGCATCTGTTCTCATACCAAGCTTTTTACCTGAAAGGCGAATGTTGGTTCCGTCAAAGCAGGCTGCTTCGAAAAGCATTGTTGTAACATCATCAGTAATTTTTGAGTTGTCACCGCCCATAATACCTGCAATTCCGACTGACTTCTCGGCATCTGCAATCATAAGCATGGAAGAATCCATCTTATGGCTTACACCGTCAAGAGTTACAAATTCTTCACCCTCGACTGCCCTTCTTACGATAATCTTGCTGCCGGCAATAGTTGATAAATCATATGCATGCATCGGCTGACCGTACTCTTCCATAATGTAATTTGTAATATCTACAAGATTATTGATTGGTCTGATACCGTTTGAAGCAAGTCGGCGCTGCATCCACATTGGTGAAGGACCGATTTTAATGTTTTTAACTACTCTTCCCACATATCGTCTGCAAAGGTCAGGAGCCTGAACTTCAACACTTATCATATCTGCACAGTTTTCGTTATTTCCTGTTTTTGTTACTACAGGTGGTACGAAATCTTTTTTAAATGTGGCAGCGGCTTCTCTTGCAATACCGAGTACCGAGTAGCAATCTACTCTGTTATTTGTAATTTCATATTCAAATACTACATCATTTAATCCGAGTGCCTCAATTGCGGAGCTTCCGATTTTAAGGTTATCATAATAAGGATTGTCAGAAAAAATATAAATACCGTATTCGGGAGCATCAGGATACATATCCCTTGTCTGTCCAAGCTCTTCGATGGAGCACATCATACCGTTACTCTCAACACCTCTGAGCTTCCCCTTCTTAATCTTTATGCCGCCTTCAGTCTTTTTGCCATCATGACCGCCTGCAACCCTTCCTCCGTCAAGGACAACAGGTACCACATCGCCTTCCTTAACATTTGGTGCTCCTGTAACAATCTGTACCGTATTACCCTCTTCATCAATCTGAACCTGACATACGATAAGCTTGTCAGCGTCAGGATGCTTTTCAATCTTTAAAATCTTTGCAACGATAATCTTTTCAAGATCAGCATCAAGCCTATCAAAGCCTTCTACCTTAGTTCCTGAAAGTGTCATTGCATCTGTATATTCCTGTGCACTGCATTCAAGGTCAGGCACATACGCTTTAATCCAAGATAAAGATGTATTCATTAGTTTTCCCTCCCTAGAACTGCTTTAAAAATCTTGTGTCATTCTCATAAAGAAGACGCATATCATCTATTTCATACTTTAAAAGTGCAATACGCTCAAGGCCTACACCAAAAGCAAAGCCTGTATATTCGTCAGGATTGATGCCGGACATTCTGAGTACCTTCGGATGAACCATGCCGCAGCCGAGAATCTCTATCCATCCGCTACCCTTACAGAATCTGCAGCCCTTTCCTCCACACTTAAAGCATGATACGTCAACTTCTGCACTTGGCTCAGTAAACGGGAAGTGATGCGGTCTGAATTTAACCTTAGTATCTTCACCGAAAAGCTCCTTTGCGAACTCAGCCAGTGTTCCCTTAAGATCTGCAAATGTAATATTCTTATCAACAACAAGTCCCTCAATCTGATGGAAACATGGTGAATGTGTACCATCCACCTCATCAGATCTGAAAACCCTGCCCGGAGCAAGAATTCTGATCGGAGGCTTATTATTCTCCATAACACGAACCTGACAAGGAGATGTCTGGGTTCTTAACAGAATATCTCCATTTACATAGAAGGTATCCTGTTCATCCTTAGCCGGATGGTTTGCAGGTATATTTAATGCTTCAAAGTTATAATAATCAAGCTCAACTTCAGGACCTTCAACTACCTCATAGCCCATTCCGATAAATATTCTTTCAACCTCTTCGAGTGCAAGAGTATTAGGATGTCTGTGACCGATAACAGGCTTCTTAGCGGGAAGTGTTACATCAATTACCTCTGATGCAAGCTTTGCTTCCCTGAGCTTTTCGGCAAGAGCTGTCCTTGTTTCCTCAAGCTTTGTTTCGATAAGGCTTCTTACCTCATTAACCATCTGACCAACTTTAGGTCTTTCTTCGGGTGCAACATCCTTTAATGATTTAAGAACAGTTGTAAGCTCGCCCTTTTTGCCAAGGAACTCAACCTTCACATCATTAAGACCGTCAAGGTTTGTGCATTTCGAAAGCTTTGAAAGTGCTGCAATTTTAATTGCTTCAAGTTTTTCCTTCATGATTTCCTCCAACTAATTATTTTAAACTATTATTGTGTTCCACACAATTGCCGAATGGGAATCGGTTTATAAAAAAACTCCATCCCAAAATATTGGGACGGAGTAAATATACTTCGCGGTACCACCCAAATTCCCGTATAAAAAATACGGGCACTTAAGCCAAGCTTAACGCGCTCATACGTCTGCCCTACTGTCAGTTCAGGCAGCAGCTCCGGTGGGAAGGTAGGCGTATAATTTAATCCGAAGGAACTTCCAGCCGACGATTCCCTCTCTCTGTGGTAAATAATACGTTTAAAACACCATCAACGCCATTTTAACAATATAAAGTTTTATAAACAACAAATATTGTAACAACAGTTTTCTAATATGTCAATACCTTATTGAGAAATGTCTTATCGTCTGCCAGGTCAGTACCCGGATAATATATTTTAAGAATCTTTTTGTAGGTGTAACCGTCTCCGCCCATTTCATCAGCACCATCCTGACTCATCCCGACTCCGTGACCGTAGCCGCCACCCTTAAAAATGATTTTATCATCAGAAATTACAGGATAATAAAAACCACTCGGTATTATTTTGAAATTCTGAACAGAATCATTGTTCATTCGTAAACTATAAGCATTCGTTGACAAAATGCTTCTGATAAGCTCACAGCCCGATATTATTATCTTACTGTCCCCTATGGTTACCATTATCTGCATGACAACTCCCGTATTACCCCTTTTAGTTACTTTAATATCAGATATTTTGCCTGACAAAAGTTTTTTACCGCCAATTTCATATGACTGCTCCATTGTTTTGATTTTATCTCTGTTATTATCATATAATCTGTCATAATTACATATAAATGCAGCCGACATAGTATCAACATCTGCTTCACAGCTCCATCTGTACATCGGCTTTCCTGTTTCGTATGTTCTAATATGCTCCGAAACAGCATTACCCGTTACGGACTCTCTTTTAAGGCTTGTATTATCAATAAATTCTTTAAAATCATCCTCTTTTGATAAATCTACCTTTAATACACTTCCCCCTTTACTGAACAATCCGTATGCGTATGCATCAATATCATCTCCTCCCCAGATATCCTTCGGAATTGCAGATATTCCGCATGAGGTCGCATAATAATACGCTGTTATAATGCTGTTTCCTTTGATAAGCACCTCGCCCTTAGTATCGTCAACTGCTTTTATTATCGACTCATCAGTCCCGCAATTATTGTACATCTGACTGTTTGTATTATCTACCAAATCAATACCGTATTGTTTATATTGGCTCTTCTCCATCTGATTAATCGCAAAGCTTCTGGCACATACCGCCTGTGCTTTTAATGCCTCATATGAATAGCCCGGCGGCATTTCACTCGGAACTACATAATATAAATATGTTTCCAAATCAAGCTCATTACATATTATTATGCCCTCATCAATCATATAAATATAAATCGAGCCTTCATATACCGGAGCCTTACCCTTTCTTAAAATCGATTCAATACAAATCATGTCCGATGATGTTATTTTGTATAAATCATTTGTTTTAACATTATCTCTGTCAAATACAAGAGTATCATTATTGCCATTCTTAATGAACAGAGATTTATCAAGCATACTTATATTATCATTACCGCATGCATATTCATTTGATTCACATCTGTACAGGCACAAATCTTTGCCTGATATAATAACCTGTTCATGAAACAGGCTTGTAAAGTCGGTATTTGCAATGCCGACTCTGATATTTCTTATGTTACCGTCATCATCCAACGGAGTTTCACTTCTGATTCCGTCAAGAACACTTGCAAGTATCATACGTCTGCTAAAAGCCTGCCTTGTAATATGATGATATTCATAAGCCCTAATACACAGACAAATTGCCAGAATAATGACAATCTGGCATACCGACAAAATTATCAGCAATATTCTTATATATTTCTTTAACCTGTAAACCACATTTTCTCCTTAAATAAAAAAAGGATACAGAGCCTTGTCCGTATCCTTTGCATAATCATAATTTATTAAATTTTAGCCAATTACATCCTTCATGGTATAAAGACCATGAGGCTTGCCGGCAAGATATTTTGATGCATTAACAGCTCCCTTACCGAAAACAGCCTTCGAGTAGGCAGTGTGCTTGATTTCAATCACTTCGTCTGTTCCGGCGAAGATAACCTCATGCTCACCTACTATAGTACCTCCCCTTACGGCAGATAAGCCAATTTCCTTCTTTGGACGCTGTTCACTACGTGTTGAACGATCATAAATATACTCATATTCATTGTCCAACACCTCATTAATAGCATCTGCAAGAGCCAGAGCAGTACCGCTTGGAGCATCCTTTTTAAGTCTGTGATGCTTTTCAACGATTTCAATATCGAAATCGTCTGCAAGAACCTCTGTGGCGACCTTAAGAAGCTTAATAATAGTATTAATTCCGAGTGACATATTTGCCGAACGAAGAATTGTCATATCTTTGGCTGACTCAACAATAAAATCAACCTCTTCCTTTGTATATCCTGTTGAACAGAGTACAAGAGGAAGATCAATTACCTTTGCTTCGGCAATAAGCTCTCTGATACCTTTTGGTGTGGAAAAGTCAATTAAAACATCTGCCTCTTCCTTTACATCCTTTAAGCTTGAATAGACAGGATAACCAAGTGTGCCATCATCAATAATATCAAGACCTGCTACTATTTCGCAGGCATCATCATTCTTTACAATATCGGTAATTACTCTGCCCATATGGCCGGAGCAACCCCTCAGTATTATCTTTGTCATGGTAACCTCCAATAATTAAAGAAGTCCTACTGCCTTAAGCTCTTTCTCAAGTTTAGCGGCATTTGCATCTTCCATTTCTGTAAGAGGACTGCGAAGTGAGCCCACATTATAACCCAAAAGATTACAAGCCTTCTTAACAGGAATAGGATTAACCTCACTAAACAAAGCATTTATCAGCGGAATATACTTAAGCTGGAGTTCTTTAGCAGCAGCAATATCGCCCTCAAGGAATTTCATTACCATATCATGTGTATCCTTTGGTGCAACGTGGCTAAGTACACTGATAACACCCTTACCGCCAAGTGAAAGGATAGGTAAAATCTGGTCATCATTACCGGAATATATATCCATTTTACCGTTTGTAAGACTTGCAAGCTTTGCAATAGCGCTCAAATCGCCGCTTGCTTCCTTTACTGCAACAATATTATTTACTGTTTCAAAAAGTTCTGCCATTGTCTCCGGATTCATTTTGCAACCTGTACGTCCCGGAATATTATAAAGAATAACAGGAATAGAGATTGCATTGGCGATCTTTGTAAAATGAGCAATAAGACCCTTCTGAGTTGCTTTATTATAATAAGGAGTTACTAACAAAACACCGTCTGCTCCGCACTTCTCAGCTTCCTTTGAAAGATAAACAGCTGTTTCAGTACAGTTAGAACCTGTGCCGGCAATTACTGGAATTCTCTTAGCTACTTTTTCAACACAATAACGAATTACCTCAATGTGTTCTTCGTGAGTTAACGTGGAAGCCTCTCCTGTAGTTCCACAAACAACGATTGCATCAACGCTGTTGGCAATCTGAGATTCAATAAGATTACCAAAGCTTTCATAATTTACACTACCATCAGCATTCATAGGAGTTACAATTGCCGTAGCAACACCTGTAAATATAGACATATTAGCACCTCCAAATAATTAATTTCATAATCAGACATATTTTACCATTTAAAGAAGCTATTGTCAATCAGTTGATTTATGTATATGCATACATATCTTCCATTATTTTTTCAGGCTCATACTCCAGCTTGCTTACGGATACCTCATATGCAATCTTTTTTTCAATCTCTGTTTCTGAATATTTTTTCTGATATTCTCTGGACTGGATTCTGCCCCAGAGCATCACTCTGCCTCCGACCTCAAAGTTTTCCGCATATCTGGCATTTCGTCCCCAGCATATACACGGAATATAATCGCTCTTGCCGTAAGGTCTGTTAACCGCAAGAAGAATATCTGCAATTTCACGTCCAAGAGGAGTCTTCCTGTAAATCGGTGATTTACATACATATCCGTCAAGGTATATATAGTTTGGCTTTATATCCTCCGGTTCCTCGTCCGTCACCTCAATTTCTCTTGCAAAAACCGAAAGAATCAGTCTGTTTTTTGTTTCATCATGCTTGTTATAGGATCTGAATTGTCCTGTTACAACAACATATTTTCCCTTAATACTCTCATCAGGTGATATAAGTCTGTCCGAAACCATGACCGGAATATAATCAAAGGAATCCGACAGCCTCTTTGCTTTTACATCAATCATATAAAAGCCTTCTCCGTACACATCATGACTAAATGTAAAGTCAGTAACTACTTCTCCTACCAATGTAACCTGGTTATTTTCAAAAATCTTTTCTGTCATTTTTACCTCCGCGCAGACATAGGCTTAATCAGTGTCTTTTTACCGTTAGACTGCTTTATATTTCTTAAGTTGTTACATATATATGTCTTACGCTCTAGATTATACGTTTAATTTTTTGTTCATTCAACATAAACTCGTCCAAAAAAAATGACAGGTCCTGCCATTAATCGACAGGTCCTGCCACGCAAAAAAAATTATTTTATCAACATATGTAGCTAATCACAGCTTTTTTGAAATACTTGTATATTTTTAATTTTTTCTGTTCGCTCTCTTTCTCTCAAGTGAATCAAGAATCTTCTTTCTGATTCTGAGTGATGAAGGGGTAACCTCCAAAAGCTCATCATTATCAATGAATTCAAGACTCTGCTCAAGACTTAACACTCTCGGAGGAACAAGTCTTAATGCATCATCAGCAGCCGAGGAACGTGTATTCGTAAGCTGCTTTTTCTTGCAGACATTAACCTCAACATCCTCTGACTTTCCGTTCTGACCGATAACCATTCCGGCATATACTTTAGCACCGGGTCCGATAAAGAGTGAACCTCTCTCCTGTGCATTAAATAATCCGTAGGTAATTGCCTCACCTGATTCAAAAGCAATAAGACTTCCCTGCTTACGGTATGAAATATCACCCTTGTACGGAGCATATCCGTCAAATACGGTATTGATAATACCCTCACCCTTTGTATCGGTCATAAATTCACCACGATAACCGATTAAGCCCCTTGAAGGGATTTTAAATGTAAGTCTCTGGGTATTTGTGCCAAAGCTGCCCATAGATATAAGCTCGCCCTTTCTCTGTGAAAGCTTATCGATTACCGAGCCTGCAAATTCTTCGGGCACATCTATTACGGCTTCTTCCATTGGTTCAAGAATACTGCCGTTTTCATCTTTCTTATAGATAACCTCTGCTTTACTTACGGCAAATTCATATCCTTCTCTTCTCATATTTTCAATAAGCACCGAAAGATGAAGCTCTCCTCTGCCGCTCACCTTGTAGCTTTCAGTAGTTTCTGTTTCTTCAACACGTAAGCTGACGTCTGTATTTAATTCCCTGAAAAGTCTTTCGCGTAAATGTCTTGATGTAACAAATTTTCCCTCCTGACCTGCAAGAGGACTGTCGTTTACACAGAAATTCATACTGATTGTCGGCTCTGATATCTTTTGGAAAGGAATAGGCGTCACATTATCCGGAGCGCAGATTGTATCGCCGATATGAATGTCAGGAATACCTGAAATTGCAACAATTGCACCGATTGTTGCTGACTCAACCTCTACCTTCCTGAGTCCGTCAAATTCATAAAGCTTGCTGATTTTTACCTTACGTTTTTTTTCAGGGTCATGATGGTTGACAATAATAACCTCCTGGTTGACCTTAACGGTACCGTTGTCAACCTTGCCGATACCGATACGGCCGACATACTCATTGTAATCTATCGTACTGATAAGCACCTGGGCGCCCACGTTATCATCACCCTGCGGTGCAGGAATATGTTCGATAATTGTTTCAAATAACGGTTCCATTGATTTCTGTTCATCGCCAAGCTCAAGTATGGCTACGCCCTGCTTTGCAGAAGCAAATACGAAAGGCGAATCAAGAATGTCGTCATCGGCATCAAGATCCATAAACAGCTCAAGCACTTCATCAATAACCTCATTCGGTCTTGCCTCAGGTCTGTCAATTTTGTTAATGCACACTATTACAGGCAGATGAAGCTCCAATGCCTTTTTAAGAACAAACTTTGTCTGTGGCATTGCACCCTCAAATGCATCAACTACGAGAATAACACCATTTACCATTTTAAGAACACGTTCAACCTCACCGCCAAAATCAGCATGACCCGGAGTATCAATGATGTTAATCTTAACACCTTTGTAAAATACAGCCGTATTCTTACTAAGAATTGTAATACCCCTTTCACGCTCAATATCATTAGAGTCCATAACACGTTCTTCAACGACCTGATTTGTTCTGAAAACGCCGCTCTGCTTTAACAGTTCATCAACCAGTGTTGTCTTACCATGATCTACATGGGCAATAATCGCAATATTTCTAATATCTTCTCTAATCATAGCCATACCTCTTTATATTAAATAAAACCGCATAATGCGGCAAATAAACAATTACTGTTAACCAAAAACCACCGCTAAAAATTGTATCATAGAATGTCAAATATTAAAATATGCGATTTTTCCAATATTTTCTATAAATTTCAACACTTATGTGGTATATTATGACAAATCAAGTTGCTTGTACAACTCATTCTTAATTATCTTCATAAACCAGTCCCTGTTACCGTTTGTAACATTTATAAAATACAAAAACGTAACCTTATTAATCGGATCAACACAAAAATATGTTCCGGCCCAGCCGTCCCAGCCGAATTCACCCTTTGCCGGCCCGTTAACGCCTGCCGCTTCCGGATCTTCCAAAACCCTCATAAGATTGCCGTAATTATATCCCGTCATTGAATCCCAACAGCATGTGCTCATCTGCTGCGAAGAAAGCATCCCCTTCATAAAGCCATAAACAGTTTCCGGCTGCAATAACGTCACTGCCCTGCCATGTGAAAGAATACCCTCAGGCAGAGTTCCCATATTGCAGAGCATAAGAGCAAACTTCGCATAATCAGCCGGTGTGGATACGAGACCTGCGCCGCCCGACTCAAAGGCCGGCTTATATCTGCGGTTATATGTGCCCAGAAACGGGTAATCCCAGGGTACATACTTTCCGTTTTGCAAATCATGCATTGTAACAAATCTGTCAAGCTTTTCTTCAGGTACGTAAAAGCCCGTATCAGTCATTTCCAACGGTTCAAATATATTTTTGCGGAGAAATTCACCATAACTCTCACCTGAAATAACCTCAACAACTGCCCCAAGTATATCTGCGCACAAAGAATAATTCCAATGCATTCCCGGCTCATATAAAAGAGGCATACCTCCAACCCTGTTCATAAGTTCAACGGTCGGAATCATCTTCTCCGGATAGGCGTTTTCCATAGGCCAAAACAGCTTCTCGCCAAGATAAAAACCTGCTTTTGTCTGGTCGTTCGGATATTCAACGCCCGCTGTCATGTTAAGAAGGTCTTTAATTTTTATCCTTCCGGAAGCAGGTATAATATTGCCCTCAGCGTCCATAACCGAAAGTTTCCTGAAGCCCTCCAGATATTTATCAACGTAGTCCTCCCTGTTAAGACGTTTCTGCTCAATCAACATGTTAACGGCAACAGCGGTAACAGGCTTTGTCATGGAAAACATTTTAAATATCGAATCATAACCCAGCTTTTTATCATCAGTCAGATTATCCTTACCGAATATACCGCTGTAAACCTCTTCATTATTGTGAAAAGCCATGCATACACTGCCTACACAGCCCCCTCTGTCAATTTCATCCTGTAAAATTCCGTCAAGTTTCTCTTTTAACATAGTAACTCTCCATTATTAATCATTATACAAAAAGATTCCGTATAATTACTCATACGGAATCCTTATATTATTTTTCTCTTCCTGCAAAGTAGGTTACTGCACCAAGAACCGCGAAAAGCACTAAGCCCGCACAAACTCCCGGAACCGAAACCGATTTATATGCAGCCGTATTATAAATAATTGCAAACGGTGAAGCGGCAACAAGACCAAAAATAGCCGCATATGTAAGTACACCATGCTTTTCAAAAAGATAATCAATAAGCTTTGCGATAATAAATATACCAATAATAATTCCTACACCAAAAGGTATTAGTAGACCGCATGCAACAAAACATGCCTTGATGTCAAAGGCAAATAATGAATCAAAAAAACCCGTAATAAGATTCAATACGCCATAATAAAAGCCAAGTATCATCATTACCATGGAACCGCTGACACCGGGCACAACCATAGTTGCAGCCGCAATGATGCCTCCGAAGAAAAGCATACATGCATTACCCGGATTGACCTGAAGCGTCTGCATTGTATCTGTACTTTCCTTCATCAAAGGAAGGCCTGCTGCAAACGCAAGGAAAAGTGCAAACACAATAATATCCTGTATTCTGAGTCGGAATTTACACATGCCTGCTTCTGTCTGTTTGGCACGCAGACCCTTCCACATTACCGGTAGACCGCCAAAAATAAGACCGATAAAAGCCAAAGCAGTAGGAAGCGGATAATGTGATAAAAGATATTCAATCAGGTAAGAAAATCCCACAATTCCGAGTCCTGCACCGAGAAGAAGCGGAAATAAAAATGCAATACTCTTTTTAAAATCCTTTAAAAGATTTGTAATCGAAGAAATCAGCTTGTCATATATTCCCAAAGACACAGCCATGGTACCGCCGCTCACACCCGGAATAATATTGGCCACACCGATAAAAATTCCCTTAACAATAAGCGAAATACTGTTTTTAAAAAATGTAATTATTTTTTTCAAGCATTTACCCCTTTACTGAATACCAAGATATTTTTCAACCTGCTTCTGCATATCCTCTGTCGGACATACAATATCATGCAGAACCGGAGCTGTTCTTATATCTTCAATCGCCTGAGGAATTTCAGTCATACTGAGTTCTTTTAAAATATCAATAAGTTCAAAATCAGTCCTGGAATCATATTTTTCATCAATCGCACTTAATACGCTTCTAAGGAACTTATACGGACTTGCTGTTGAAGCAATGATTGTCGGTGTTTCATCTCCCGACTGTTTCTTGTAATCCTCATAAACCTTAGCTGCCACTGCGGTATGTGTATCGATAATATATCCGGTATTGTCATAAAGCCTTCTGATGGCAGCTGCCGTTTCATCTGCAGTTGCATAACCGGATACAAAATCCGAAAGCCCGGCTGCCATTTCATCAGTTATGGTATATGCCCCATCCTTCTTGAGAGATTCCATAAGCTTAGCAGTTTCAGATGCATCATTACCGCAGATTTTATAAATTAACCGCTCAAGGTTTGAAGAAATAAGAATATCCATTGAAGGACTTGATGTTACCACAAAATCCCTGTTTTTATCATATGTCTTTGTAGTAAAGAAATCATATAATACCTTATTGGTATTACTTGCGCAAATCAGCTTGTTGATAGGAGTACCCATAAGCTTTGCATAATATGCAGCAAGAATGTTACCAAAATTGCCGGTAGGAACCACAACATTTATCTTCTCTCCGTCCTTAATACAGTCATCAAGAAGAAGTCTTGAATAAGCATATACATAATAGCAGACCTGAGGAATAAGACGGCCAATATTAATTGAATTAGCTGAGCTGAAAACAAAACCGGCAGCTTTCATTGCAGCGGCAAGCTCTTTGTTGTTGAACATTGCCTTAACACCTGACTGGGCATCATCAAAATTTCCCTCAATACCGATTACCCTTGTATTGGCTCCCCTCTGTGTTACCATCTGCTTCTCCTGAACAGGACTAACGCCATACTTTGGATAAAATACCACAATTCTTGTACCAGGTACATCAGCAAAGCCGGCAAGTGCGGCCTTACCGGTATCACCGGAGGTAGCAGTAAGAATCACTATCTCATCTTTCATATTGTTTTTCTTTGCAGCTGTAGTCATAAGATGCGGCAGAATAGAAAGCGCCATATCCTTAAATGCAATTGTTTTGCCGTGGAAAAGCTCAAGATAATATGCACCGTCAGCATATGTAACAGGAACTATATCCTCGCAGTCAAATTTGGAATCATAAGCATTATTTATGCAGCTTTTTAACTCTTCCTCGGTAAAATCCGTAAAGAAAAGCTTCATAACTTCATAAGCAACCTGTCTGTAATCCATATTTTTAAGCTCCTCAAAGCTCTTATCAAGACTTGGGATATGGTCAGGCACAAACAATCCCCCGTCGTCTGACAGTCCCTTAAGAATAGCCTGGGAGGCCGTAAGCTTCAGATGTGAATCCCTTGTGCTGTTATATAAAATATCCATAGTAAAAATCCTTTCAAAATATAATAAAAGCTGTACCGCATACTGAAATGTGAATACTTTTCAGTATTATAGCACAGCTTTATCAGATACACAAGTATAAAAGCTAAACCTGTTTTCTGCGATCTGTATCACTTTGTTTATAATATTCTTCCTTTGCTTTATACATACGTTTGTCTGCAAGCTCCTCCATTTCAGCGATTGACATATCCGGGAACTCCCTCTTTGTAACGTATCCGTAGGAAACGGATAAATTGTCAACAAGGTCGCCCGACCACTCCGAAAGTGAAGCCTCAAAATCGGCTTTGATTTTATCAAGCATATTTTCTTCAACGTACAGAATAGCCATGAACTCATCTCCGCCCAGTCTGTAAACCCTGCCATAGCTTGAAAAACAGTTTCTCATGCAGTCTGCAGCACCCAGAAGAAGTTCGTCTCCCGCCAAATGACCTAAAGAATCATTGACTGTTTTCAGACCGTTGACATCCATGGAAACAAGGACAAAATTCATATTTGAAAAATCTTCCTTAACACCATTAATATCTATTTCATACGCTCTTCGGTTAAAGCAGTGAGTAAGCTGGTCTGTAATTGATTCCCTGACCAGACGCTCCTCCTTACGCTTTTCGTTGTCAATAATCTGAGTAGTACAAATAACCTTTGTTGCAAGTCCCTCTTCGTCAGTATTAATTGTGATGAAAGCCATACGGATCCAGCCCACATTTTTACCAAGAAGTTCCTTGTAAATACCCTTTTTACCCTTAAGACGCATTGCAAGGGTGGAGAGATCACAAAACTTAAGACCTTCCTCAAGATATTCATTTGACATTGTCGCATGCATTATTTCTTTGACAGTCTCTGAGGCATTTAATGTTCCGTTTTTGTCATTGATTGCCTTTACATGATTTTGAGCGGAATAAGTAACAATTGTATTTTTCTCAATATCGACAAGATGCATACTGTAATATATTTCCGACATGGATTTTAATAAATTATACTGCTCAATCTGGTCCCTTTTGGCAAAAAACAGCTTTCTCGTTACAAGTAAAATGAGTATTGCCGACACTGCGATACAGATAACTATAATAAGCATCGGAATGGCGGATTTTTCCCTCATTCCCTCAATCGTCTGCACAACACCGATGACATATTTATCATGTTTCATCACTGATACAACCGACATCTTACCGTCAACAACTTTATTTGAATGATGGATTTTATCTTTATCGAGAAATGAATATAAAATACCTATACTTTGAAGAGTATTACCTGTCTTACCATTGGTGGAACCGATAATATTACCGCTGTTTATGTCTGCAACATAAATATTAACATTCCGGTCAACAGGCATATTGCTCACAACCACGGATAACTCATTTTTTTTCATTAAATTAAGAAGTCTTTTAGGCTCAATACCGACCTGAATCATCTTGGTACGGTCATAATTCCATACCATCGCATACATCATTTCTTTTCCTTCGGCAGTATTTGGCTCAACATCCTGGCACATAACCAATGATTTATCATCAAGCATAGGTTTAAAATAGCCTATCTGTTCACCGTCATATAAACTTATACCGAAATACTCAGGATTAGTACCCGAATAAATAACACCGCTTTCGTTGAAAAAATACAATTCATCAATGGACAGCTGCGAGCAGACTTTTTTCATTAATTCGATATCAGATTCCAACTCAGGCTGTTTATTAAACATATATGAAACCATGCGTGCACGAATCAGATACTCATCCTTTAACGATTCCATAAAGGTTAAAGCTTCTTTGTCATTATTTTCGAGCACCGTATTCGTCTGATTAATCCACAATGTACCTGTATTGCGTGCATTTACCTGATTATTATAGACCATAACAAGATATGTAATAAAGGTTAACAGAAACGATATAACAATTATAAAAATATATATTTTACGTAATTTACTTTGCTTAATTTCAATTTTCATAAGAGCTCTCTTTCACAAAATATTGCCGTACCGAAAAATAGTATATGAACAATAAAATAATTATAGCACGTCAAAATGGAAGAAACAAGCAAATATTAATTAATTAAGACATAATTTGACAATTATTGCGAAAACTTACCGTCAACAGACTATAATGCAACCGGCTATTCTCCTAAATATTTTAAAAATGCCTCGCATCCGGTCAGGACATCTTCATACGTTTTGTCAAAATTGCCGGTATACCACGGGTCTGCCACTTCACGATATATACCTGCAAACTCCAGAAGAGAAAAAATCTTGCCTTCTTCCCTGCTATGGCCGAAAATCCGCTCCATATTGCGTATATTGGCATTATCCATCCCAATCAGATAATCATAATAATCGTAATCGTCCCGTTCAATCTGCCTTGCCCTGCGACGCGAGAAAGGAATCATATGACGGCGCAGAATATCTCTTGTCCCATAGTGAATATCATTGCCAATCTCCTCCCTGCTTGTCGCAGCCGACGCAATTTCAAACCGGTCCGCAAAACCGCGTTTTGCAACCATATCCTTTAAAACAAATTCTGCCATAGGGGAACGACAGATGTTGCCGTGGCAGACCATGAGCACTTTTATCTTTTCTTTCATAGGTTCTCAAATCCTTTCAAAAGCCCGTTAATACAGGGTTTGTGGAGTTTTTCAATATTTTGTTGTTGTGTCATTTCTTCTCAAAATAGAGCTTATTTTCTCGGGTGATTGTCTAAAAATTGGCTAATTTTCATAAATTTAAGATAGCAATTTCAACTGTCTTAAATTTTCACAAACCCGCATAAACATTGGCTTTGTTGGACATCTCGTGGCAAACTAACACATCAAAACTGTCCTTTGCCGAGCCAAAACAATCGTTCTTTTAAGCCTCTTTTTCCATCAGTAAATCGAGTCTTTCCATCTCTGCAATCGCATCCTCTGACTTGATATGCGTATATGTATCCAGTGTTACGGAGATATCTACATGTCCCATGGTCTGAACATTTTAGGATATATATTGAGTTGCTCTCCTCTGAATACAATTGTACCGATATATTTTTTCGTTCTAATTCCCTGGTGTGCAATAAAATCTAAAAACTGCTGCTTAAGCGATATATTATCTGCTTCTTGTATACTCATATGTAACTGACTACCATCCATCTATCTGTAACCTCCTAAATTCTAATGGTCACTCCTTTTTTTGCTTCATTGTTTCGTTTATTTCTTTTTTCCAAACAATCTGTAAGCCAACCCCGATTTTATTTCTTCATTTTCGGTTTCAAGCATTTGAACACGCACTTCTAAGCCATCTATCTTTTCCTTATATCTTATTAATTTTTTAGACTTTTCTTCCGACTGCTTTTTCACCTCTGTATACGCATTAAATATTTGCTCGTATGCTTTTTTTAACTGAATCAACTCAGACAATACCCGCTCTTTTTCTATTCTTTCATCTTCAAATAGTTTTGTTGAAAAGTATTTAGGAGATATTGCATCCACCAACAGTTCTCCTCTAATATACCCCTCATTCTCTCCGTCTAATTTTTTACAAATTACATCATACTGTTTCTCTTCTTCCTCTGAATCTACAAATTCTTCTTTTATTCTCCATTTGTTAACAGTAAACTCAAAACAAGCAATTCTTTTTTGTTTCAACTGAGCTATTTTTTTGCTATCGACAGGATGGGTATCATTAATTTCTATCGCAAGTTGTCCATCCCACTTTTCTACATAAATTGCAGGCTCTGCCTCCTTGAAACGCACTAGTAAATCAACAATACGCTTGCTACCATCCTCCATAATAATAGTCTCTTCTTGCAAAATTTCTTCAGGGTATATTGTTAATGCTTCCTTATTCCATCTAAGTTCAAGCCTTTTTATTCTAGAAATACATTCTTTAAAAAATTCATGTCTATATGATTCTTCGCTTCCCTCACCCTTATATTCAAAATCTGCGTTATAATAACGAAAATAGCTATTTTTCAGCACACCATACTTACCTGTTTGAAATACCATTCTTACCTTGTTTTGGGGATTTTTGCAAATATTATATATGTTTTCTTTATAAACATCCCACAATTCTGGATGATTTTGTTTATAGTCCAATGCATCCCATATAGTAATCCTTTTATACACACCGTCAATTAATAAATCTGCTCTTCGTTTCAATCTAACCATCCCTTTCTACTTCTCTAAAAAATATAGCCTATTCTACCTATAATTCCATACTATTTTCCTTTAAAAGAAAATCATAAATACTCATTGTAGTAATTCCATCTTCATCTCTTGTTACATTAACAACATCTTTGACAATAATAATCTTCTTAAACGAATCGCCTATGTTAATAAGAGATGCTTTCTCTTGAATACGTTTTTCTTCCGTTGGCATACTAAATGCAGACTGAATGTAATATCGTTTACTTCCAAGATTTGCAATAAAATCAATTTCTAAATACGTTCTTTCCTCCTTTCCTTCTTTATTTCTACCACGTTTTTCAACTACTCCTACATCTACAGAATAGCCTCTGCTACGTAATTCATTGTAAATTACATTTTCCATAATATGAGTTTCTTCTACTTGCCTAAATCCCAATCTGGCATTTCGCAATCCAACATCTTCAAAATAATATTTAAGAGGTGTTCCGATATACTTTCTGCCTTTAACGTTGTAACGATTGGCTTTATTAATAACAAATGCATCCTCTAAATACTCGATATATTGTCTAATTGTATTGGCACTAATGGTAGACTGTATTACACTTCTAAACGTTGCCTCAATCTTTGGTACATTAGTAAGAGAACCAATGGCTGACGCCAAAACATTTACTAAGTCTTCTAGTTCCTGTATTTTTTCTATGTGATGTCTCTCAATGATATCTTTCAAGTATGTTTCTTCAAATAATTTAGTTAAGTAATTAATTTTCTGTTCTTCAGTTTTCATTGTTACCGTAAGCGGTAAACCACCATAAACAACATATTCTGCCCATCCACGATATATATCGCCATCGTATGCTTGCATAAATTCTTTAAATGTTAATGGATAAATATGAATTTCATCCCCTCTTCCACGGAACTCTGTAATAACATCTTTTGACAAGAACTTAGAATTACTTCCGGTGACATATATATCTAAATTTTTAATATGAAGTAATGAATTTAGAACTTCTTCAAAATCCTCCAACAATTGCACTTCATCTAACAATATATAAAACTTTTCATCATCTATAATACGTGACTCTATATACTCTAAAATAACATCTGGATCCCGATATTTTTTATCTTTTCTTTGATCTAATTCAATAGTAACAATATGAGATTCATCAATGCCTTGTTCCTTTAAATAATTCTTGAAGATTGTGAAAATCAAATAGGATTTTCCACATCTTCTTATACCCGTTACAACTTTTATCATTCCATTATTCATTCTGTTAATCAAATC
Organism: Clostridiales bacterium; assembly: GCA_029010495.1. GTDB lineage: Bacteria > Bacillota > Clostridia > Lachnospirales > Lachnospiraceae > UBA3775. Next base: position 101,428 of record JAQXKO010000021.1, read on the forward strand.
TGCTAGGTATTTATCTCTTTTAATATCCATTCCCGCACCTCACTTATTGAATATTTTTGACGCATTCGGCATTTTTGTTCAAAGCTATTATATACCAACCTATATGTTTTTTCAATTATATAATGATTATTTTTGACGCATTCGGCGTTTTTATTCAATAAAGAGCAATTTTCAAGCATACTATATACTTGAAAATTGCTCTCCTCTTTTCCACCATGTCACAGCCCCAAATCCTTAATTTTTTGGCTTAAATTTAGTATAAAAATCCCCTTCTAAACTCCCACAACCCTTGATTTTCCTGCACTTTCCCAGAAAAGCAACTTCCTGCCGTGGCAGATGAAAAGTACTTTAATCATAAATTTTGCTCCTTTATAACGTCTCATATCGTGTTATATTTTCTCATATTTTTGAATTTGTTACAAGCACTGAACACCTTATAAATACTGACGTTTTTTGTACCGGGATGGAAAATGATTTCTTCTATTTCTACTCTGCTTTTATTAGATTTCTTTTCATATATTTAGTTAAAAACTTATTGCCTAATGGTTTGTTTTATCAATTATAAACTATTTCTATTTATTAAATCATTTAAATACTTATCTCGATTAATGTTCATAGCAATCTCCTCATTGAATATTTTTGACATTATTGCCTAAATTATTCATTGATGTTGCAAGATTAAAATGACATTCGACAGTATGTACATTTTATGGCAAATCGAGGCAAAATAAGGCAATGTGTTACACTCAAACGGATACGAAACGTATATGGATAATGGGTAAGAATATACGCTTGAAACCGAGGAGTTATCGTTAAAAGGTGAACACAACCTTATAACGATGAACCCTCTGGGTTCACTTTTAACGATTATAGGAGACTAAGATATACACGCTCTAATAAATCTACATAAAATATTATTTTAAATATGGAACTATTACATCGTAAAACTTCTTACTCCACTCTGCGTGGAACCTTGCAGCTTGAATCCAGTCTACTTC
>JAQXKO010000022.1 GCA_029010495.1 Clostridiales bacterium
CAGTAAGACCCCTTGAAGACGACGAGGTAGATAGGTTGGAGGTGGAAGTGCCGTAAGGCATGCAGCTGACCAATACTAATAGGTCGAGGGCTTAACCTAAACTTTTCATGGATTAGTTTTTATATGAAGTTTATTTGTTTCACTTAAAATGGTGTTTGAAAATCATGTATATGATTAAGGCCTGGTGGCTCAGCTGGTTAGAGCGCCGCCCTGTCACGGCGGAGGTCGTGGGTTCGAACCCCATCCAGGTCGTTAAAATGTAAATTAGGTATTGACATTTTAATTGTTTTATGGTAATTAAATAAGGTAACAAGCTTTTAGCGTATTATATACATGGGATCTTAGCTCAGCTGGGAGAGCATCTGCCTTACAAGCAGAGGGTCACAGGTTCGAGCCCTGTAGGTCCCATTTATGGGTAGGTTCCCGAGTGGCCAAAGGGGGCAGACTGTAAATCTGTTATCGACGATTTCGAAGGTTCGAATCCTTCCCTGCCCATTTTAACTAAAGATATTAAACGTCGCGGGATGGAGCAGTCTGGAAGCTCGTCGGGCTCATAACCCGAAGGTCGTAGGTTCAAATCCTGCTCCCGCAATCAATTTAATAGGTTTCACCGAAAGGTGTTAACATAGATGCCCAGATAGCTCAGTTGGTAGAGCAGAGGACTGAAAATCCTCGTGTCACTGGTTCGATTCCGGTTCTGGGCATTATTTTTATATGGACCACTAGCTCAGGCGGTAGAGCACTTGACTTTTAATCAAGTTGTCTGGGGTTCGAATCCCCAGTGGTTCACTACAGGCTCTTCTGCATTTGCAGAAGGGTCTTTTTTTATGTTATACACTTGGCAGAGAGTAGACCGATGTTGAAAATACAGAATTACGTAATTAATTTATTTAACCGGACTATAATATATTTTTTAATACGTAAATAAAACATACATTATCTTATACTGAACGTAAAATAATGTAAAAAAACATAAAAGAACATAAAAGAACATAAAGGCAAACATGCACAATTTTTTTTATTGATTTTGTGCATGTTTTTTTATTGCTAAAATATTATTGTGAAACTTTACCATGGTAATTTTACACAAAAAATTTATATGTCCGGTGAAATATTACCAAAGGAAAGGCCTGAAAATTTCGAGGATTGACTTTCAGAATAAAGTGGTTTATTTTGAGGATGCTTACAACGTTTGGAGGTGCATTTATGGAAAAAATACTTGCTATACTTGCCGGAGACCCTGCTTATGTTCACAGTCTGGCTGATTACATATGCAGCTCTCATCTTTTAAAGTACAGAGTTATTCCTTTTGTTGATTTATATGATTACATGCTTTTTTCTGAAGACAGGCATATAGATGTGCTGCTTGTTGATGAATTTATATGGTGCGAAACAGGTAAGTCAAATCCGGATAAGACATTTATTCTTACGAGGTTTGAAACAGAGAAGGATGATGAGCTTTTTATGTATCAGAGTATGGACCAGATTGTTAAAAGGCTTAATCTGAAGCTTTCAAATATTGATTTCGTCCCGGAAAAGTCGTATAAATTTAAAATTATTTGCGTAATTGATTATGCCGGCATCGACTGCTCTTCATTATTTGCAAGGGCACTCTCTGCTGCATATGCCAAAAATGACGATGTTTTATTCATTAATTTTGATTGGTACAATCGTGAATTATATGAAGAGAATTATTGTTTAAGCGCATTAATTTATAATCTGAAAATTCATGCTGATTTATGGCCGGCATTTACGGGTAAGGCATTAAAATCCAATAAATATTATGATTATTATACTAATGTAGCAGGCTATGAGGACATCTTATCGGTTACCGGAGATGATTTGTTTAATCTGTTTGCGGGAATAACAAAAGAAAAAAAATATAATACGGTAGTAATAAATTGCAGTATGAATTTCCCGGCACAGAAAATATTATTTGAAAAGGCCTGTAAAATTTTTCTGGTCAACAGTGAATCGGAGGAATACGATAAGTCCATAATTGATCAGCTAAAAAAAATATCAGGGGAGGAAACAGTAAAAAAGATTATAGAAACAGGCCCGGTGTATGATGCTGCCGTCAAAAAGATAAAAAATGATGAAAATATTTTTGATTCCAAGCTTTTTCACAGGGCATCAGATTGTATTAACAGTGTGACAAAAAGTATTGCGGCAGCTTCTAATAATAAAGAATTGCCTGCAGCCTTACCGGATAAGGAAAAGGGAATTGTCCGAAAAATAATAGGCAGAAAAAATATTGGGGTGTGATTATGAATATTTCTGAAATTACAAAGCAGGAGGTTGATGAGCTAAAGCAAAAAATAGTCAAACGTCTGGATGTTACAAAAAAGCTTGAGGATGAGCAGGTTTTCGAAATAATTGACGAATGTATTATCGAGTATATTAATAATAAATACATTTCCATGGAACAGCGGGTTATTTTAAGAAAACAGATTTTTAATTCATTAAGACGACTTGATGTGTTACAGGATCTGGTCGAGGATGATTCTGTTACTGAAATTATGGTCAACGGACCTGATAATATTTTTGTTGAAAAAGAAGGCCGTCTGTATAAATCTGAAGTAAGCTTCGATTCAGAGGAAAGACTGGTTGATATTATAAGAAGAATTGCATCAAATGTAGGAAGAATAATTAATGAATCAAAGCCGATAGTTGATGCAAGGCTTACAGACGGCTCCAGAATTAATGCGGTTTTGCCTCCGGTTTCGCTATGCGGACCTGTTTTAACAATCAGAAAGTTCTCAAAGCAGATGTACAGTCTTGACGATTTAGTGAAAATGGGAACGCTGACTAAAGAAGCAGGTGATTTTTTAAAGAAGCTGGTGGACTGTGGCTATAATATTTTTTGCTCCGGCGGAACAGGAAGCGGTAAAACAACATTTCTTAATGCGCTTATCGGGTGCATTAATCCCGTTGAGAGAATTATTGTTGCTGAAGATACAAGCGAGCTGAGAATTTCAAATCCGAACAGTATCTCACTGGAGGTCAAGACTGCAAACGGAGCAGGAATTGAGGAAATCACAATGAGAACACTTATTAAAACCGCTCTTAGAATGAGGCCGGACAGAATAATTGTCGGTGAAGTCAGGGGAAAAGAGGCAATTGATATGCTGCAGGCTCTGAATACCGGCCACAGCGGAATGTCAACCGGCCATTCAAATTCGGCAAAAGATATGCTTTCGCGTATTGAAACAATGGTTATTCTCGATGAAATGATTCCTATTCAGGCAATCAGAAGCCAGATTGCAAGTGCAATTGATATTATCATCAGTATGCAGCGCTTTGCAGACGGTTCAAGGAAGATTACAACAATCGCCGAAACTAACGGGATAAAAAACGGTGAAATTCAGCTGAATATTTTATTTGAATATGAACAGCAGACGTCATGTGTTGAAAAAGGAGCATGTCTTGTTAAGAAAAATGACCTCCTGCATAGGGATAAGCTTTTGATTAAGGGATATAAAGAATAAATATGAAAAAGGATAAAACATTATTTGTCATAAGATATCTGGGGACGCTTCTGGCAATGTGTCTGGCAGTTTCGATTCTGTTTTATAATTCGTTAATTGGAATGGCGGTATTGACTCCGTATTTGGTTTACAGGTTGTCAGGTATAGGAGCAGAATACCGAAAAAAGCAGAGAAGAATTATTTTGAACCAGTTCAAGGATTTTTTATCAAATCTTGAAACTGCAATTTTGGCCGGAAACAGTGCCGGAATGGCAGTAATTGCGGCCAAAAAGGATGTGGAAGCCATATATGGAGCTTCCTCACCGCTTGTTAAATGTCTTGATGAGGTGGAAAACAGATTAAGCATAAACGAAAGCTTATCAAATGCCCTGCAGATTTTTATGGAAAAGAGTGATTTGAAGGAAATAATGGATTTCTGCGAGGTTTTTATCGTGGCAAACAGCAGCGGAGGAGATTTGACTGCACTAATCAGGGCAGCCAGAAATAACATATATGAAACAATTAATCTTAACAGGGAAATTGAAGATATTATTTCGGGTAACAAAACCGAGTGTCTGATTATGAAGGTGATGCCGCTTTTAATCCTGTTGTATTTCAGGGTTTTTTCAAGCTCTTTTCTTACACCGCTTTATTATACAACCGGAGGCAAGGCAGTAATGCTTGTGCTTTCTGCAGTTTACTGTATTATGATTGAGTACAGCAATATAATTGTCGACAGGATTAATTCCTGAGAAAAGCCGGAGGTGGCATATGTATTTGGCTATAATTACACTTACGATTGTATTTATAATTATTATTGCGGGATATATTACAGGGATATACAAGCTTCAGGGGGGAGTTTATTCCTTAAGGCGATTTGCGCATCCCGGTGCTGCATTTCTCATAAACATATATGATAATGTCAGAAAGAAAATCAATCCATGGGATGAAGAGCAGCTTGAAGATTATTATACAAAGGTGTATATCGGGCAGGATAGGGAAGCTGCCAAAAGGGAGGAAAGGCTTAAGCCGGCATTGTTTGCGATATATGCCCTGCTAATAACCTCATTATGCGCTATTATGCTGGCCCTGTTTACAACAGACCATAAAAGAGTCGACAGTCTGACAAGACCTGAATACGGTTCGGAAAAAATAACTCTTATGACAAGCTATCGGGATAATGAAATACCTGTCGAAATAAATGTCGGTGAGACTGTTCCCGACATGAAGGAAATGGAAAGGCGCGTTGATGAAGCCATAAAGGAGCTTCCTGATAAAATTCTCGGGGCGAATGAAAATTTTAAGAAAATAACGGACAATTTACAGTTGTATAAAAGCTATAAAAATAAATCGACAAGAATAACATGGATCAGCTCTGACAATAAAATAATTGACAGTGAGGGTATGGTTAATCGTCAGAATATTTATGAGGATACGCCGGTAACACTTACCATGCAGGTAAAAAGTTTTGAGGTAGTTAAGGAAAGAGAGATTGATGTGGTTGTGGTGCCGGATGAAGGGCTTGTCAGGGATAGGGCGTATCTGTCAGAAATGATTGATGAATATCTGAACAGAAACGTCGACAAGGAGGTTGTGGAGCTGCCGTCGTTTGTGGATGACGAAGAAGTAGTATTTTATACTCCACCTGATAACAGAGTAAGAATCGTAATATATACAGGAATTTTATTAAGCATCTGCCTGGCCTTTTACGGTTCAGCAAAAAGAAGGGAAAAACTTCGCAAGAGAGAAAAAGAGCTGGTAAATGATTTTGAAGAGGTGGCCTCAAAGCTTCTTTTGTATGCAGAGTGTGGGTTTGGAGTAAGTAAATCATTTGAAAGAATATCGGATGATTATGAAAACAGACATACTAAAAGAAGATATGTATACGAAGAAATGAAAAAAACCTGTAACGAAATTAAAAACGGCAGGGAGCTGGGAGCCTCATATGAGGAGTTTGGCCGCAGATGCGGAAATATCTTTTACATCAGACTTGGCTCCGTATTGTCAAGGCAGCTTTACCGGGGAGGTGATGTATATTCCCACAGTATCAAAAAAGAAATAACGGAGGCAAGAAGGGAGAAGCAGGCTGCCATAAGAAAAAAAGGAGAGGAGGCCAGTCTGAAGCTTTTGGCACCGATGGGAGGCATGTTTATAATCGTGCTTGCCATTATTATAATACCATCATTTATGAATATGTAAAAAGGAGGAAATATGATTAATTTATGCAGAAAAACATTCGGTAAAATATTCGGATTAGTTAAGAACAACAGGGGTGCGTCAATAGTTGAAGTTATACTAATATTGGTTATCCTGATAGGGATAGTTCTCATATTTAAAACAGAAATAACGGACCTGGTTACCAAGGCATTTACATCAATATCAAATGACTCAAATGGAATCTTCAGCAAAATATAAGAAAAAAGCAAGTGTTACCGTGACCTTTACGCTGGTGCTGACAATGATTATCTCGATGCTTCTGGTAACACTGGAGCATGCGTACGCAAAATCGGGACATGTGATAGTGTATGAAACTTTAAATAAAGCCCTGGAATCGGTTCTTGGTAATTACAGCGCACCGCTTTACACACAATATGGGATTTTTGCCCTGCCTGTTGCCAAAAATGAAAAATATCAGACGACTGATATGATAAACAGTGAAATAGTCAGCGTCATAAGAGCCTCGCTTGGTTCGGATGCGGGGTCGAAAAACGGATTTGTTTATCAGGTAAATGGCGTTGAAAGCAAAATAAACGGCACCGTAAAACTGACTGACGACAATTTATACGAGTTTAAAAAGCAGCTTAAGGATGCTGCGCTTGCAGATGCGGCAGTATATCTTGGGGAAGATATTTCAAAGCTTAATGCTGAGGATTTTAAGAGTCTGTCCGGTTTGCTTAACGGAATAAGCGGTAATAAAATCGAATTTGAAAAGGATGAGAAAAAGCAGACGGATGATGAAAAGGATGCTGAAAACTTATATAATGATCTGCTTAATTTCCTGAAAATGGGATTTGCTTCATTGTGGTTTGAGGATGTATCGGAAATCTCGAAAAACGCGGTATATTCACAAAAGCTGCCGTCAGTAAAGCTTAAGGGTGAAATAATATATTCTTCACTGTATGACGAACTTGATATAGACGAGGAATCAATTCTGGACGGTAGCTATGTCGATGAGTTGGTAAACGATTCGTATCTGAAGAAATTTTCGGATATAATCAATGAAAAGGTTACTTATGCGGCTGATGATATACTTCTTGCGACATACGCAAGCCGGAATATGGATAATTATATTCATGACAAGGTGGATGGAGAATTAAAATATGAGCAGGAATATATAGTTTTCGGCCATGAATCGGATTCGGTAAATATCAAACAGGCTTCATGGGCTATATTTGGTATAAGACTTGCAGCAAATCTTATATTTGTTTTATCAGATGATGCGATAAAAAATTCTCTGAAGTCAATAATTGCGGCAGCTATAGCAGATACACCGCTTGGTATTGCAATTCTTGCTCTGTTGGGAATTGTACTGGCAGTTGAAAATGCAGTTGTGGAGACGGCGGCCATTTTGAAGGGGAAGAGTGTGAATTTTATACCTACGGCTGTCTCGCAGTGTGTTCACGTGACAGAGATTTTTTCGTTTACGAAACGCTTTGTAAGGAATAAGGCGGCAAATTATACTTCTTCACAGGGGATTTCACTCGGATATCAGACCTATATGTTTATATTCATGCTTATAAGCGGTCCTGATGTAACGATTAAAAGAATTATGGACATTATAGATATCAATATGAAAAAGCTCTATAATAAAAGCTTTGACATTCTGAATTGCTATGTGGGGTTTGGCTGTACGGCGCAGGTTAAGCTTCGCTCAAGATTTTTCAATACTTCTGTCAGCGGAGTCAAAAAGGATTATTATAAGCTTCGTGTTAATTCGGCGGTTAAGATGCCGGAGGCGGTATTTTGATTTATCGGACAATAAATATGAAATGGAAAAAGAAGGCGTCGTATACTGTTGAGGCGGCATTTGTATTCCCTATTGCTTTTTATGCGCTGTTGATTTTTTTATACCTTTTTATAATGCTGCATACGGAATTTCTTGTATACCAGGGCATGCTGAGCCTATCAGAAAAGCTCTATTCGCAGGGAACGGGTGTGGCATATGTTAAGGGCTCCGGTATTTTCCTTAACGGAATAAAGGAGGATATGGATAAGCTTAATATAAGCAGGGAGTGGCTGGGGGAATTTCTGGTAAAAGGAATATCCTATTCGTTGGGAAGCAAATATCTTGAAAAGGAATTTGACAGCTTTTGCAGCGAAAACAAATTAAAATTTAGTATGATAAAGGGAGGAGCCGGAGGCGTAAGTTTTGACAAATCAAAAATATTTATCGACAATGGCAAAATATCTCTAGTCGCGGAATACACAATAGTATTTCCGGGAGGTATCATTAAGAATGCGAATAAAAAGATATGTCAGAAGCTTTCGGTTAACTCATTTTACGGTTCGGGCTGGGAGCTTGTAAAAGAATTTGAATATGAAAAAAAAGAAGAAAAGCCTGATGATAAACCAAATGAAAACAGGGTATATATTACAACAAACGGAACGGTGTATCATACTAACGAAAAATGTACTTACATATTCATCACACCCGATAAGATTCCGTATCGCGCCCTGGGTGAAAAAAGATCTGCAAGCGGTGCCATTTATCATCCGTGTGAGGAATGCACAAAAAATAAAACGCCGGGAACCTTCGTGTATATAACCGAGTACGGAACAAGATTTCATGTGGATAAGTCATGCAGCAAAATTGAACGCCATGTTGAGTCTGTTGATGAAAAATATGCAAAGGAGTTAGGACTGAGATTGTGTAGTAAATGCAGTAAGGATAAGTGATATGATTAATGCGATTGTATATGTTTTGGCATTGATAATTATGATATTAATGTCATTCAGTGATTTAAAAAAGAAAAGGGTGGATATCAGAATCCTGTTATTCAGCGGGCCTCTTTTAGTATTTCTTCTGATTGGAGGCAATGGGGCGGATTATTTTAATTCTCTTAGAGCAGTATCCTTATTTATAGGAGTTGTATGTATTATAACGAGCATTTTATCAAAGGAAGCAATTGGCAGGGGTGATTCATATGTCATTTTATGGTGCGGATTTGTATTTGGATTTTCAATTTTTATAAAGATGATGTGTATTTCACTCCTTTTGGGATTTGTTATTGCGTGCATAATGACGGCTGTTGGGAAAAAAAGACCCATTCCTTTTGTACCGCTTATGACAGCGGGCCTGATAGCAGCCTTGTTATAGTACTTTGCCGGCAGGCGTAACAGTGCTTTGTTATTGTATTAGTTAACAGCAGGCTTTGGACAGTTCTGCTGTTGTAATTTGAGATAGCAGCTCTGCTATAGTACCTTATTGCAGTTATGGAAACGGGTGGAACGATGAAAAAATATGAAAAAAAGGCATCCTTTACGCTTGAGGCAACCATTATTATGCCAATTGTGTTTATTACAGTACTTCTTGTTATTTATTATGGCTTTCTGCTTCATGATTACTGTCTGGCAGATGCATACGGGTATCTTGCGGCAGAGGAGGGGCGGATGGCTTCAATATACGGAAAGATACCAAATGACGCGGCAGTATTGAAGGAGGGCTTCAAGGATGAGGAATCCGTACATAAGGCGGAGAAGGCTATTGGTATTGCATATGGCGGAATAGTTAAAAACACAATGGCAGGTCTGATATGCAGGAGAAATGTTCAAATAAGTAAGGATGCTTCGGTTTCAAAGCTGACATATAAGCCGGGAGTCTTCAGATACGTTCCCGGCAACATCAAACCTGCCGACAAAACGGTTAAGACAACAAAGGAATGTAATAACGGAGTCTTGATGGCCAGAATTACAACAGTTATATACAGGCTTATAAAGAAAATATTTCTGGAAAAATAGGGTATGACGTCCGTGGCAGGTATATCGGAGGCGTATATAATAATGATGGAATTTGGGAGGATATTATGCTTGAAAATCTTGACTATTTTTATAAGGGTGATATGACAGGCAGATTTTTGTGCTTTGCAGCAGATAATAATGAAACGGATTTCAGGGAAAACATGCTTGTTCATAATACGATTGCCGGATACCTTTCGTTATCTGTAAGTAATGAGCAGGAACGTACTTACTGCTATAATATTTCAGGCAAAAAATCTTTACGCGAATTTTTTAACGAAAAGAAGCCTACGGCACAGTTTGCAAGTAATCTGCTTAAAGATTTTGAACGAATTTTTCTGGAGGGAAAAAGCTATATGCTTGAAGAGCAGAGCTATCTGCTTCATCCGGATACAATTTATATGGACGAAGAGGAAAAAGTATTTCTCTGCTATCTGCCGGGAAGTCATAGGGATGTTCACAATCAGTTGAGTGATTTATTTTCATTTATTCTTGATTATGTAGATCTTTCGGACAATAAAAGCGTATATCTTCTCTATTTGGCCGGAAGCGCGGCAAATAAATCAAATGTAACCTTCGGGGCGTTATACAATATGATAGACAGAGGTCTGTCAGGAGACTTGTCAGAGCATGCGGGAAATATACCCGGAACGGGAGCTGATATACAGAAAGAGAAGGCAGAGTTAATTAATACCGGCGGCAATAAGCCGTTAATCGATATGAAACAGGATAATACGGGCAACAGGGACAAAAAAGGCCAAAATAATATTGAAGGATTTATGGAAGGCATAAACAGGGAATTATTGTGGAAGGCGGCTCTTGCAGTAACTTTTGCGGGAGTATTGATTTGTTTTCTGCTATAATAAATGACAATTAATATTTTTAAAAAGTGCTTAAATTTATTATTTCACGGTTTACATTTTATAACTATATGATAAAATATATATTATTATGAAGACTATATCGGACTTCGTATGCAGAGATATTATCTGTACGTCAGGTGATTGATTTTCATAAATGACAGTTTATATGGTTATTGTGTAAAGGAGTGATATAATTGGAATATTCTAATAATTATCCGAATAGAAATAGAAGCAGAAAAAAGAAAAGAAAAGAAGACTATTCTATGTATCTGATGTATGGGGTATTGGGCTTTTTAATTATTGTATTAATTGTTGTATTATTGGTTGCCTTAAAAAAACCGAAAGCTAAGATTACCGTAGCCGTTGACGAACAGCAGCATACACTTGACAGGTCATTGGAGGAAAAACTTGGACTAAGACTTCCAAATGGTGATCCGGAAGATATAAATACAGAAACAGAAACGGATAACCTTGAAAAAATAGACCAGAGCACTCTTAAGGATACAGGAAGCATTTCAAGTCTTAAAGGTCTTACCGAAAAGGGATTCGTACTCGAAATAAAGGATGGTATTACATATGTTGACGGCCTGCTGATTGTCAATAAAACCTTTGCGCTTCCTGAAAGCTTTGTTCCTTCGGATGCAACGGCTGACTTGACGGGTGTTTCGTATTCACTGGACAATTTTGATAAAACAACATATGATGCTTTTGAAAAGATGAAGGCAGAAGCTGCAAAAGAGGGAATCGAGCTCAAGCTGGGCTCAGGCTACAGATCTTATTCCTGTCAGGTTGATTTGTGGAAGGAATATGCCAGACAGGACTCAGAAGCGGCAGCGGACACGTATTCGGCCAGAGGAGGTCATTCGGAGCATCAGTCAGGTCTGTGCTTTGACCTTTCTCCTGTAAGCGATTCATTTACAAATACTCCGGCAGGACGCTGGGTTAATGATAATTGTTATAAATTCGGCTTATGCATCCGTTTTCCTAAGGGCAAGGAGGATATAACCGGCTATAAGTATGAAAGCTGGCACTGCAGGTATGTAGGTGAAGAGCTTGCCGCAAAGCTTTACAATAACGGTGACTGGATTTCCCTTGAAGAATATTTTGGCCTTGAAAGCAAATATAACAGCTAGATATCGGGCTGAATAATTTTTCAAAACAGTAATAATTAATTAAAAGATAAATTTTATCACGGCTGTTACTCCACGGGGGTAGCAGCTTTTTTAATCAGGGTGATAATTACATTAAATTTCTTGTTTTTCAACGGCATAATCTGCAGGCTGTAACAGGCTGTTAAAAATTTCGAAACAGCTATTGATGACCGGGAAATTTTTATCTGAAAAAGTTTTTTTTGTTAATGTCAATCACTGATTCTGAAAAATAAATTATATTGCAAACAATTCGCTGATAGGTTATACTTATTTATATATGTGCTTTTTTACAGGAAAGGAATTTGATATGAAATTAGGCAGAAATGATGCCTGCTGGTGTGGCAGCGGCAAGAAATATAAGCAGTGTCATGAAGGCTTTGATACAAAATGTAAGGAGTTCAGACGTCTTGGCTATGATGTGCCGGGAAGAGAGCTGATAAAAACTCCTGAGCAGATTGCAAAAATAAAGGAAAGTGCAGCCGTAAATATCGCCGTACTTGATTATGTGGCAGAAAATATTAAGGCAGGCATGTCAACGGAGGACATTGACAGGCTTGTATATGATAAGACAACCGAGCTGGGAGGTATACCTGCTCCTCTTGGTTTTGAAGGATATCCAAAGAGTGTCTGCACCTCGGTTAATGATGTTGTATGTCACGGTATTCCGTCAAAAGACGAGATTATTAAGGAGGGTGACATCATTAACGTGGACTGTTCCACGATATATAACGGATATTATTCGGATTCCTCGAGAATGTTTATGATAGGCAATGTCAGTCCGGAAAAGAAAAAGCTAGTTGAAGATGTTAAAAAATCCATTGAAATCGGTCTTTCCATGGTTAAGCCATGGACGACACTCGGAGATCTCGGTCATGCAATCAATATGTTCTGTGAAAGTCAGGGTTATAAGGTTGTAAGGGAAATCGGAGGTCACGGAATAGGGCTTGAATTTCATGAGGAGCCATGGGTTTCATTTGTAAGTGAGCCTGATACGGAGATGCTTATGGTTCCCGGACTTATGTTTACGATTGAGCCGATGGTTAACCTCGGCGGACCTGACATTTTCTGTGATGAGTCAAACGGCTGGACCATTTATACTATGGACAGAAAGCCTTCAGCCCAGTGGGAGGTACAGGTTGTCGTAACAGAGGATGGATATGAGCTTATAAGCTGGTAGACTTATGCATGAATTATCAATTGCAAAAAGAATAATAAATGCAGCCATGTCCCGGCTGCCGGAGGACTTTGACGGCAGGGTTATAGAGGTAAATATTACCGTTGGCCGTATGCTGGGTTATGAAAAAGAGTGGATTATCAGATATTTTGACAAATTTGTCAAGGATACGCCGCTTGAAGGAGCAGAGCTTACTGTGGAGAATCAGCCGGTCAGCTTCCGCTGCCTCGACTGCGATATGTTAATTTTTCCAAATTATAAGGACTCAGATTTATTCTGCACAAAATGCAACGGCAGAAATTTGAAGCTTGAGGGCGGAAGGGACTGCAGAGTAAATTATATTACTACGGAAATGAAAGAAAATGATTAAAGGCAGTACAAAATATTTAGATTTAGATAAAATATATTATAGCGGCCAGGTGCTTTATGGCTGGGAAAAATGCGGTGAACGTGATTATATTATAACCAGCGGTCGCCATAGGGCTCATGCGACTGCTTCGGCGGATGAATATATTATTGACTGTCCCGACGAAGAAAATGATTATTTTGCCCACTATTTTGACCTGGAAACTGATTATGAGCTGATAGAGAGCTTTATAGATGAATCAGATGAATATTTATATAAATCTCTCGAGTATGGAAGAGGTATCAGGATTCTCAATCAGGATTTGTGGGAAACTGTCTGCTCTTTTATGATTAGTCAGAACAATAACATACCGAGAATCCGTAATTCTCTTAAAAAGCTTAAGGCCTCTGATGAATTTTTTCCGCTGCCCGACAGGCTTCTTCGTGAAAAAGAGCGTATAGACGGCGCGGGACTCGGATACAGGGACAGTTATATTATAAAGCTGGCAACAGAGCTGACAGAGGGTACGAGAAAGTTAGAATTTAACAGGGATGCCAAGCAGGCTTATAAGGAGCTTGTGGCGATAACGGGCATAGGGCCTAAGGTTGCCAACTGTATTTTGCTTTTCGGACTCCATCATATGGAGTGCTGTCCTGTAGACACGTGGATGAAAAAGGTCTTTGCAAATCACTATGACGGGAAGGCACCGTTATGGACAGAGGATAAATATGCGGGTTATTATCAGCAGGTAACGTTTTTTTACGAAAGGGCACTATCCGATATTAGATAAATTATATATTTGAAAGGTATTTATTATGAGACTCAGAAATGTACCGGGCGCAAGAGAGGAAATGATTGCTAATAAATTTGTAATTAATGAGCCCGCAGAAAATAAAGGAAGATGGAGAGATGTATTCGGCAACGACAATCCGCTTCATATTGAAATCGGAACGGGAAAGGGCAGGTTTATTACAGAGCTTGCAAAGCAGAATCCCGATATTAATTATATAGGAATAGAGAAATTTTCTTCCGTACTCATAAGGGCAGTTGAAAAGCAGGAGGAGCTGGAGCTTCCGAATCTCTATTTTTTAAGATTTGACGCAGAGGACATTGAAGAAATATTTGAAAAGGATGAGGTAGACAGGATTTATCTTAATTTTTCAGATCCATGGCCAAAGGACAGACATGCCAAAAGAAGACTTACAAGCCGCAGATTTCTCGCAAGATACAAAAATTTTCTGAAGCAGTCAGGATATGTGGCTTTCAAGACAGATAACAAATCGCTTTTTGACTTCAGTCTGGAAGAAATTGAAAATGCCGGCTGGATACTCAGTGATGTGACATATGATTTGCATAACAGTCCGTATAATGAGGGCAATATAATGACGGAATATGAAGAGAGATTTTCCGAAATGGGTAATCCGATATGTCGTCTGGTGGCAAGATATTAATATTATTCTGCCAAAAGTATTACATAAATAAATAGTTGTGCGTCAAATATTAATGAATTTTGGCGTGCAGTAATATTCAATAAAAAGAAAGGAAAATCCGTCATCGGCGGATTAAGGATAATGATGCCTGTATTTGATTTTTCAGACACTCCGAAAAAGGAAGTGACAGAGGGGTGGAGCATAAAGACAATTAAGACCGGAGCAAAGCAGAGCTCGGTTGAGAATCCGATTCTTATACTTGATAATTCTGCAAACAGGCTTTCGCATCATACAACAGGTCTTTTTACAAGTTCAACAAAGAAGGCTGCCTTCGAGGTCAGAGAGGGCGGTGAAATGATAAGGGCTGAGCTTGTTGAGGCAGACGTCAGATTTGTCGGACTTCTTAAATGGCTTGGAGATAATCATATCAATGTAAGACTTTCGGGCGAAAATACTTCGCGCGGATATGTGGTATACAGAATCCGCGAGCTTGCATTTGGCGGCGGAGGTAAGCTTTCGGCAGAGGACGGCTTCCTCCAGTTTATGATTGACAAGCTGTTATCAAGTGATGTTCCGTCAGATGAAATAGAGGATGAGGATAAGGATGAAGAGGGCGACAGCATGAAGCTGACAAGCATTCAGAGCATCCAGGATTTTATCAGCTGCGCAGGCAGAACACTCCCTAACAATATTCGTCTGTGGGCAAGAAGAAATCTGGCCGTGGCAAAGTCGCATGAGGTTTCGCCTGAGGAGAAGCGTCATGCACAGCGCGCTCTGTCAATTATGATGAATATTCAGTGGAAAAATAATTATTTTGAGTCGATTGATCCGGTTGCTGCCAGAAAAATTCTTGATGAAGAGCTTTACGGCATGGAAAAGGTTAAGCAGAGAATTATGGAGACGATTATTCAGATTAACCGTACCCATACACTGCCTGCCTATGGCCTTCTCCTTGTGGGTCCTGCGGGAACGGGTAAATCGCAGATTGCTTATGCGGTAGCAAGAATTCTGCGCCTTCCGTGGACAACGCTTGATATGAGCTCAATAAATGACCCTGAGCAGCTTACGGGCAGCTCAAGAATTTATTCTAATGCCAAACCGGGTATTATCATGGAGGCATTCTCGGCGGCAGGTGAATCAAATCTCGTATTTATTATCAATGAGCTTGATAAAGCAGCGTCGGGAAAGGGCAGCGCCAATCCGGCAGACGTACTCTTAACACTTCTTGACAATCTTGGCTTTACGGATAATTACATTGAATGTATGATTCCGACAGTCGGCGTATATCCGATTGCAACGGCAAATGACAAGAGCATGATTAGTGCGCCGCTTATGTCTCGTTTTGCGGTAATTGAGCTCCCTGATTACACCTTTGAGGAGAAGAAAATAATTTTCAGGGATTTCTCACTTCCAAAGATTTTAAAAAGACTGAGTCTTAGGGCGGGCGAGTGTATTATAACGGATGATGCCCTTAGTGAGATTGTAAAAATATGCTCAAGTGCGTCGGGCGTAAGAGATTTGGAGCAGGCTGCAGAGCATATTGCTGCAAATGCACTTTACCGTATTGAGGTTGATAAGGTTTCATCTGTAACGTATGATGAAAAGATGGTTCGCGAGCTTCTTCTGTAAAAAATATGTAAAAGGATATGATTTGGCAGATAAGTTAATAAACTGAAATAAAAACAGACGGATATCGTCCGGAGGGAAAATGTTTGGCTATGTACTTATTAACAAAGCAGAGCTTAAATGCAGGGAATTTGAGGAGTATGGGGGAATATATTGCGGTCTCTGCATGGCTTTAAAGGAAAGTCACGGCAATATTTCGCGTTTCTGCGTTAATTATGATCTGACTTTTTTGTCAATTCTTCTGGCCGATTTATATGATGAGAAGGTACAGATTTACAAAAAAAGATGTATTGTTCATCCTTTTCATAAGAAACCGGTCATAAAGCACGGTTTTCAGGAGTATTGCGCCGATATGACACTGCTCCTTTCTTATTATAAGTGTATGGATGACTGGAACGATGAAAGGAAACTGACACGTTATATCTATGCGGCGTTACAAAAACGCAGGGTTAAAAAAATCATCGCCAAATATCCTGATAAATGCAGGGAGATTAAAAAGCTTCTTTCGACACTTTCCGAGGAGGAAAAGAAAAACTGTGACAATATTGATAAGGGTGCATCCGTTTTCGGCTGCATTCTGTCAGAAATATTTGCCGTAAAGAATGATAATTTTACAAATATCTTAAAGAATCTGGGCTTTTATCTTGGAAAATACATTTATGTTCTGGATACATATCTTGATTATGAGGACGATATGAAGCATGGTCGTTATAATCCTCTTTTCAATCAGGAAAATGACGATAATCTGAAGGAAAAGGTTAAGAAAATGCTGACGGAGCTTATTTCAATGGCGGTCGTAAATTATGAGTTGCTGCCTTTGTGTGAATATGCGCCGATATTAAATAATATTCTTTATTCCGGCGTTTGGACAAGGTTTTACGAAAAAGATAAAAAGAATAACAAAACGTCAAATAGTTAAGTTATTGTGTGGGGGGAGAAGAAAACAGATGGGAAGAAATGAAGATGATTATGCGTCGCTGGGACTGGATTCAGGCGCAACTGATGAGGAAATCGATGAGGTATATGAAAGGCTTAAGGAGTTATATTTCCCGGGAGAAACAAAGTTTATTGCAGATGCAGACATTACTTCTCCCAGATTTTTGGAACAGACAAAGGCCTATCGCAGGATAAAGCGTGAAAGGAAGGCTGCAGCTAAAAAGCTTAATGATATTCGGAAAATTAACAGTGAGCTTCCGGTTTCGGAGGTTCCGGAGCAATTCCGGGATGTAAATATGACTGACATATACGGAATAAATGCAGACATTTACAGGGATGACGGACATATTTCGGGTGATGAGTCGCAGATATCCTCTGACGAGATGTGGAACGGTTCCATGGGAGAGGAATTTGTTCAGAACAGAAAGGGCAGGCGCAGGACAAATGGAGACGCTACGCTTAGTGCATCCGATATGCTTCTGCTTCCGGATGGTGACTCTTTAGGAAATAATAAAGGGAAGCGTCGTGTAAAGGAGGTAGCTCTGGCGGATACCTCGGAGATTAATTCGGCAGACAAATCCGGCATTGCGCAATTTCTCGATTTTTCGGTTTTTAACGTGGAATTTCTTGAAGAAGACAGGTATTATTATAAAAATGCCATGAGAAATATCAGAGACGGTAATATGGAGGATGCCAAAAGACTTCTGCGCGGAGTAACAGAACAGCTGGCACTCTGGTCATATCTTATGGGTATTATTTCATATTTTGAACATGATTATGTGATGGCGCGCACTTATGCACTCGATGCATTTACAAGGGAGAATGATAACCGTCATTATTGGGAGCTTGTAAAATTTCTTGAGCCGTATGCAGAGAGGCAAAGAGACCGTGAGCATCAGTTTCAGATGTATAATCCCGTTAAAAGGAGAAGAGTAAGAACATTAATTTATATCGGTGCGGCAATTCTTGCCATAGCCATAACCGCCGCGATAATAACAAGTGTCGGTAATATGCTGGCAGTATTATCATAAAAAAGACCTGCAGCATAAGCTACAGGTCAAGACACAGCCGCAACGATTATTCGATATTGTGATCCTTTGCAATCTTGTCATAAAGGTCAAGTACACAATATTCACCGTTTGATGAAAAGTGACGGCAGTTTGTGCAGCTCTTCTCTGTTTCACAGCCGGTTGAAGAATTTTTAAGACCGCAGCTGCTGTTTGGAGCATAAGAACCACAATATTTTGCAACTGTTTCATAATTTTTTGCTGATGCTCTCATATTAATCCTCATTTCCGCGATAAATCGCCTTTTTTTCAAAACCAAAGAGCCTGTGCAAGAGGTAACCCAAACCTTACTTGGGGCCAGTCGCAAGTACTCTTTGGATATGATAAAGAGAGATAACTCTCAAAGGTTATTATGCACAGGAAAAATATGTTTATACATAATAAATAATTTGTTTGTCTTAAAAGTGTAAACTCTTAAGAAATTATGAAAATTAAACTTGGGGTTGATATTCTTCATAAAAGAACGTATAATAATTGCGCCGGCAGGTATAGATGCTAAAGTATATATAAATACTTTTATATGAAGCAATTTAAAAATTAATAATTATAATATGAACAGGAGATATGATATGAAAAAGAAATTATTACTTGTATTTGCACTTATTATGGCAATGACACTTGTTGCATGCGGCGGCAAGACTGATGATGCTTCAGACACTTCCGATAAGGGTGACAATAAAAAGCAGGAAAAGGAATTTGATGCGGCAGCACTCGTAAATGAACTTAAGTCATCAATTAAGTATGAGTCAGAGCTTGAAATGGTTGAGGCCGGTGAAATATCAAATTATGTTGATCTTGAAGACGGTGTGGAAGCAACACTTTATTTGAGCAATGGTACTACTGCCGAGGAAATCGGTGTATTTGTGTGTAAGGACAAGGCTACTGCCGATAAGATGCTTGAAAATGTAAAGTCATATCTTTCAGACCAGAGCGAATCCTTCAAAAACTATATTCCAAAGGAATCTGACAGAATTGAAGGCGGTGTCGTTGAGATTAAAAATAATGCCGTAATCATGTGTATCAGCGGTGACAGCAACAAAGCAAAGGAAATAATAAATAAGTACTAATAATAATTAGAGGGAAAGGATACAGATTTTCCTGCCCGTACGGGTAAAGGAATATTCAGTGAATTATATGAGAATAAAGAAAGTGGCTGCTCTTTTTCTTGCAGCAATAATGACTTACAGTCTTACAGCCTGCGAAAGCAAAGATGATGACAAAAAAATTGTCGGTAATTCCTTCAGCGGTGAAATAACTACATGTACGCCTACTCCGAAGAATGGCGGTAATGGAGATAATGTAACTCCGGCTCCGACAGATGTGACGGGAGGAAATAATACGGACCCGGGCAATACTCCGGTGCCTACCGAGGATATCAAGCCGGCTGAGTATGAAAAGATTACCACAACCGAAAAGCCTGTAAAGAGCGGCGCAGTGATAATTATCGGAAAGCAGGCCTTTGAGGGGTATAATTACCAGGATAAAAGAGCTGATTCTTATGCAAAGACAGTAAATGATTTTGCAGATAAGATGAAGGGCAAGGCAAAGGTTTACAGTATTGTTATTCCTCTTTCTGCAGGCATTACAATGCCTGATGCTTATCAGGGAGCACCTGTAGGCAATTCCGATATGTTAAGTTCCTTAAAATCAATTTACGGAAAGCTCGGTGACAATGTAATTCAGGTGCCGATTTATGACACTTTAATGCAGCACAGAAAAGAATATATTTACTTTAACACCGACCATCACTGGACGCAGCTGGGCGCTTATTATGCTTATGTAGAGTTTTGCAAGAAATCAGGAAAGGTGCCTGAAAAGCTTTCAGAGCTAAAAAAGGTTTCTTATAAAGGTTTTACAGGGTCCTTTTGCAAGGATACGGGAAGTCAGATTCTTTATGATAATCCTGATACACTTGATACCTATGCACCTAAATCAGAGTGTGTAATGACTGTTACCGACTCAAATGGTAAGGAATTCAAATGGCCGGTAATAAATAATGTTTCAAACTATAAAAGTAATGTAAAATATTCTGCATTTATTGCAGGTGATAACCCATATACAGTAATTAACAATAAAAATCTTTCCGACGGCAGCGCATGTATTCTTGTCAAGGAATCCTTCGGAAATGCATTTGCACCGTTTCTTGCAGATCATTATGAAAAAGTGTATGTGATCGACTATCGTTATTACAAGGGCACTTTATCGGAGCTTGTAACAAAGACCGGAGCAAAGGAAGTTATTTTTGCAAATAATGTTTCAATGATTAGAAACACATATCTTATAGGACAGCTTTCCGGAATTGCAAAATAATCACAGTTAAAAATATAAATATTGATTTTTTGTTAGCACTCAATACATTTGAGTGCTAATATTTTTCTTGACATTTGCTCATGTTTGATATATTATTAGCTTAAGAAATAATTTTTATCTATAAACAAAATACAGATAATCTTTGGAGGTAGAAAAATGAGTGAAAAGCACGGAAGCTTATCAATCAATTCGGAAAACATATTTCCGATTATTAAAAAATGGCTTTATTCAGACCATGATATTTTCATCAGAGAGTTAATTTCAAATGGCTGTGATGCCATTACAAAGCTTAAGAAGCTTTCTCTTATGGGTGAGACAGAGCTTAAAGATGATGAAAACTTTGCAATTGTTGTTAAGGTTGATTCAGACAAAAAGACAATTTCCTTTACCGATAACGGTATCGGTATGACTGAGGAAGAGGTTGCTACATATATCAACCAGATTGCTTTTTCGGGAGCCGCAGAGTTCCTTGAAAAATATAAGGATAAGGCCAACAGTGACCAGATTATCGGTCATTTCGGTCTTGGCTTTTATTCCGCATTTATGGTTGCTGACAGAGTAACAATTGATACACTTTCTTATAAAGAAGGCGCTAAGCCGGTATTCTGGGAGTCGGAGGGCGGCACCGAGTACAGCATGAGCGAGGGCGAGAGAACCGAAAGAGGTACATGCATTACTCTTTATCTTGGTGAGGACAGCTATGAGTTTTCAAATGAGTATCGCGCAAGGGAAGTAATCGAAAAGTATTGCAGCTTTATGCCTTGGCCAATCTATTTTGGCGATCCTCAGTTTGGTGCAGATGATTTTGAGTCAGATGATGAAGTAACGGATGTTGAGGTCGGAGAGGACGGAAAGGCAAAGGATTCGGCTCCTGACCCTAAAAAAGCAGTTCCTGTTAATGAGACTAATCCGCTGTGGAATCATCATCCTAATGAGTGCAGCGAAGAAGAATATAAGGAATTTTACCGCAAGGTATTTAAAGATTATAAGGAGCCTCTTTTCTGGATTCACCTTAATATGGACTATCCGTTTAACTTAAAGGGTATTCTGTATTTTCCTAAAATTAATACAGAATATGATTCAATTGAGGGAACCATCAAGCTCTATAATTCACAGGTATTTATTGCCGATAATATTAAGGAGGTAATACCGGAATTCCTAATGCTCCTTAAGGGTGTTATTGACTGTCCGGACCTTCCTCTTAATGTATCACGTTCGGCACTTCAGAACGACGGCTTTGTAAAAAAGATTTCCGATTATATTACAAAGAAGGTTGCCGACAAGCTTTCCGGTATGTGTAAGGTTGATAGGGAAAATTATGAAAAATACTGGGACGATATCGCTCCTTTTATTAAGTTTGGCTGCTTAAAGGATGAAAAGTTTAAAGATAAAATGAAAGATTACATCCTTTATAAGAATCTTTCAGGCAAATATTTGACACTTGAAGAGTATTTAAAGGCAAATTACCCTGAAGATGACGAAAAGGCAGAGGAAACTGAGGCTGCGGCTAAGGAAGGGCAGACTGATGCAGAGGCAGAAGATAAAACCCCTGATAAGAAGAAGGTATTCTATGTAACTGATGAGGTTGAGCAGAGTCAGTACATAAATATGTTCAAGGCAGAGGGTCTTGATGCGGTAATCCTTAACCACAATATCGATTCTCCTTTTATCAGTGCGGTAGAGGCTTCAAATGAAAAGGTAAGCTTTGTAAGAATTGATGCCGATCTTACAGAATCCTTCAAAGAGGACGGAGAGCTTTCGGAGGACGAAATTAATTCGATTTCAGAGGTGTTTAAGAAGGCAATCAATAATGATAAGGTTGAAATCAAGGTTGAAAAGCTTAAAAATGCAGAAATATCAGGCATAATAACGCTTTCTGAGGAAGGAAGACGTATGGCTGACATGATGAAGATGTATGGTTATGGACAGGATATGAGTATGTTCGATACACCAAAGACACTTGTTCTTAATGCAAATAATGAGCTTGTAAAAAATATTATTGCACATCCTAAGGCAAAGAATACCTCTCTTTATTGCGAGCAGGTATATGACCTTGCAAGACTTGCACAGTCGCCTCTTAAGCCGGACGAATTTGCAAAATTTATTGAGAGAAGCAACAGGCTTCTGATGCTTCTTGCAGCAAAATAATAACCGGCGCGGTCAGGCAACCGATAATGCGTTGTAAATATAAATGTGATACGCATTCCCGGATAAAAAAGCTGCGAAAAATAAAATTAATATTTACTCCCGGATAAATAAGGCATAAGCTTTATGTGTCCGGGAGTTTTGTATTTTTGAGGATTTTAAATTTTTATTAACGTTTAATTTCTGTATTGTGAAATAAAATATATTGTGCTATGTTTAGGATATAAAAAAATATATTATATTTTACCGTAATGATTTATCATTTTATCGGAATTGTGATATTCAAAACCTTATATTATCTTAAAAAAATAAAGCAGCCGGACTTATCAGACCTTTGTAAATATCAAATCCTGCTGCAGAACGGAGACAATAATGAAAAGAAAATTTGTATTTGGGGCTTTACTTATTGCAATATGTATATGTCTTAGCGGATGCGGAAGCTTATTAAAAAATAATAAACAGGAGATTGGCAATAACATGACACCGTCAGTTACTGCATCACCGACGCCGGAAGTGACGCCTGCGCCGACACAAGCACCGAAGTCAATTTTCGACGGAGAAACATATAACAATACAGACGGGTTATATAAAATAAATCTTGCGGAGCTTACGGATGAAATGTACCTGAGTGAGATAACCGAATTCGGCGAATATATGTTTATCCATACGGTTGAGGGAGTTGAAGACGTTACACATATCTTCTGGCTGATTGACCCTTCAAAACCTGAGGTTGTTAAAAATGTTAAGCTGCCGGCGGGTACGATGCTGGAAGATCGTGTACATGTAAAGGATAATAAAATCGTATATTTCAACCAAAAGGATGAAACAATACATATACTTGACAATACTTTAACTGAAATAGAAAAGTATGATTTCAAAGGAACCTATGCCACGGAATTTATATATGACGACAAACTCAGCAAAATGTTCTATGCAGTTGATGAAAACATATACTGCTTTGATTTTAAAACTCAACAGGAAACTCATATTTGTGTCCAATATGAAAGAGACGGAATATCACGACTGGTTGATTATATCGACAGTGAAGATACACTTTTGATTTCAAAGTTGTCTGCAGATTTGAATAATGAGGAAAAATACAGTTATCTGATAGCAGAGAATAAATTTATTGAATCGCCATATGCGGGTATAGACAATTGTGTGGAAGATGACAATTTTGTCTATGGAACATACAGTAGCAATCAGCTTATGTATCCTGTGGCTGTTGACAAGAAAACACAGGATTCCATAGCAGCTTGTCCTACACTAAACGGTCTGTCCCAGTCATACTATATGGACATAAATTCATCATATATTATTGAAGTCAGTTCATATTATTTTGCATCATTTAATATTCAGGATAAAAGAATAAACCTTTACAATATGAAAAAAGGTAAAAAAGAATATGAACTGAAATTTGACTTTGAGACTGATACGGAGATTTTCATAAACAGTGCATTTTATCTTCAAAATCAGGACCTTCTTGTAATGGCAGGCGGCAGCGGAAGTCAATCAATCTATGTTTATAAGCTTGGCAGGGCTGTTAAGAATAATCTTGAAGGACGTTCATTCTGTATACAGGATATTACAAATGACGCTGAAAATAAACTTACTGCCGTAAGGGAAAAAGCATCAGTATTCGGTGAAAAATACGGAATAGAAATATATATGGGAGAGGATGTATGGAAATGTACTGATGAGTATTATTCGGTATTTCCTTCCTATAATGTTGTTCTTATTGACGAATGCCTTGATATTATTGCCGGGGAATTTGAAAAGTATCCTGAAGGCATGATTAATCAGATATCCGATGATTTCGGAGGAAAGCTGAAGATTTTCCTTGCCGGAAGCATAACCGGCAGTGGAGATGATAATACAATATCAACGGCAGCGGGTATACACAGCAGTAAACCTTCCGATACATACATCTGCTTAGATGTTACGCTGACGACAGTCAGGGGCTTTGAGGGAACGGTAAACCATGAACTTTGTCATGCGCTGACAGCACACGGCTCCAATATTAACAAATATTTTGATTATGACGGTTATTACAGCCTGAATCCAAAAGACTTCGAATATAATTACAGGTATAATGTGGAGATGGATGAAAACCAGATTAAAAATACATTGGACGATAAAGAAAATCCTGTATATTTTATTGATACATATTCAAAAACAAATGTTGATGAGGATACCGCAAGACTTTTTGAATATGCCATGACGTGTGATGAGTTTTTCAATCCGTATAAAGGCAATGAAGAGCTGTCTGCTAAATTAAAGTTCTTAAGCAACTACTATAAGACTGTTTATGACAGTGAAAATTGGACAAAAGAATTATATTGGGAAAAATGCTTAAAATAAATTAAAAAAGTACTTGCAATTTTTCTAAACATGTTATATAATGCCTCTTGCGTGAAAAATGCAGGAGCCAGCACCGCTAGCTCAGTTGGTAGAGCACCTGACTCTTAATCAGGGTGTCCAGGGTTCGAGCCCCTGGCGGTGCATAAAAGCCTGTCTGATTGTCAGACAGGCTTATTTATTTTCGTAATAATACCGGGCAATGACTGATTCATTTCCCGGTATATTTTTAATGACTATAAAAATTATTTCATTACATAATGATTTCTTCCCTCTGCCTTTGCTTCATATAAAAGCTCATCGGCAGCCTTATAAAGCTCATCAAATGTATTAAAGGATTCATTTGACAATACAATACCCATAGAGAGAGTTACTTTACTTTCAAAGCTTCTTATCGTGTCATTTACCTTATTCCAGATTTCTTCAATATCGTTTTCGATAGTTTTTCTTGCGACACCTTTATCATATATAAGCATTGCACTGAATTCGTCACCGCCCATACGGGCTGCCATGCCGCGTTCTCCGACGGCATTTTCCAGTGATTTTGCGAAGGCCACGAGAAGCTCATCGCCGCGCTTGTGACCATATGTATCATTGAAAGATTTGAAGTAATCCATATCAATCATTATAAATGCCATAATGGTTTTGATATTAAGAAGATGAAGAGATACGTCATTCTGGAATGCCATACGGTTATATATTCCTGTTAGGGCATCGCACCGGACAGTATCCTCCCAGCGCTTGAAGCTTCGCCTCTGGCTGTCACGCTCTTTATCGACAATCTGCTTGACGGTTTCAGAAAGAGCAATATCTGTGGCAATAATCTGAACTCTTGGCTCACGCGTAACGGAATCAAAGAATTCACGGCCGTCACAAAAAACGCGTTTAGAGGTGCCGTCCTTTCTTCTGATACGGTGCTCGACAAATGCCTCATGATTTTTTTCAAGCTGTTTTTTGACAAGTTTCACATATGTATCGGCGTCCTCAGGGAAAATAAGGTCAATCTGATGAAGATTATAGGTATCAAGATCTTCCTCGGAGTAGCCGGTTATGGTTTCAAAATTTTCGTCAATTGCGATAATTCTTTGAGTTTTATCAAGAAGGTACTTGGTATATTTGACATCACAGCAGTTGGATGTATCAAGCTGCTCTGATTCGGTCTCAAGTCCCATCGGTTTGATAGCAATCTCTTCGTCTGATAATATTAAATCATCTTCCGTACATATATTCATACTTTGTAACATATCGATAAATTCGGTAACAATATATGGATCAAACTGGGACCCGGCACAACGGAGCAACTCTTTGCAGGCATGTGAGGTTGATAATGCCTTTCTGTAAGGTCTGTCATTGGTCATGGCGTCAAATGTATCGACAACAGCTATAATACGGCTGAGTAACGGTATTGATTCCTGCTTTAATCCGTCAGGGTATCCGCTTCCGTTCCAGCATTCATGGTGATGAAGAATAAAAACAGCAATATCTTCAAGCTCTTCTGATGCCTTTGCAATACGATATCCCTTTTCCGTATGTGAACGCATAACCTCCCATTCCTCAGGAGAAAGCTTAGTAGGCTTATTAAGAATATCAAGAGGAATGCCAAGCTTACCGATATCGTGAAGCAGACACAGAAGGGCAAGGTTCGATAAATCATAATCGGAAAGTCCGAGTCTGATACCAAGCTTCTCTCCAAGAATCTGCGTACGTTTTACATGCTCCTTTGTACAGCTGTCGCTCTCCTGAAGTGTCTGCGCAAAGGAATCAAGCAGTGAAGAATGTGCTGATTGGGAATCCATCATTTTCTTGGCCTTCATACTCTTTAAAGCGAGGTAAACTGCATTCTGAATGGATGGATTTTCGTCGGTAGACATTATAATTGCGCTCTGCATCTTGAGAGTAAAAGGATTGTCGGAGTAATTGTTCAGTTTCTCTTCGATAGAGGAAATGATGTGACGCATTTTAATTATAGACGTATCGTTCACTATAAAAAGGAGATTCGCATCATTTAACCTTATATAATGAGTGCCTTGAGGAGTAAATTCGCGTATGGCATTAGCGAGCGTACAAACTGCGTTGTCGCCGGCATCCTTGCCATAGGTTTTATTTATCTCCGAAAGCTTATTGATGTCACAGATGGCAACACCCGCAGGATATGTAAACGTGATATTATTGTCCTCATACTCCTGTTTAAAGCTATGCATTGTACGAAAGCCCGTTAAAAGGTCATAATTAAGAGAATAATCCGTAAACATAAATACATGAGCTATAGTCTTTCCCTTTTTGGAGCGAAGAACAATATAATCACATCTGTATATTTTTATACCTTCATTTTCGTTTCGATATTCCCATTGAAAGGAGATATCGGAATCTGTATCCTTTATATGATTACGGAAATGCCAACGGTCGATAAAATCGTCAAGCGTATAGTATTCCTTTGGACCGAGCTTAGGTATAAGAAAGGCCGCCGAATCGTTGTGATGCGTATAATTATTATCGGCATCAAAAAGCACCAGGGGCATGGAAAGCTTCGAAAGGGCAAGCTGGGATACAATTGACATAACTCCCTGAGCGGAGTAATGGTTGTTGGTCCAGTAAATAATAAAGCAGAGAATACTGTAAAACAGTATTGAAAAATCAAAAAACCTGCCCTGTGGCAGAAACAGAAAAATTGCATTCATTATTACAACAAGGACTATTCCGCAAAATACGATTATGTATCTTCTGACAATTATCGAAGGCGTATTAACAATCTTTATTAAAAGATGTGCAAGCACATACAATATCATTATATAGCAGAAAACAAGATGAAATTTATAAGGAAGCATTGGCACATATCTCCAGTGCGCCAGGGCATCCGGCTCATAGGAATAACTGATTACAATCTCCTTAAAAGGATTAATCAGGAAAAGGACGGAATCAACTGCCGCATAAGCAGGAAACAAATAGAGAAGCCTCTTGTGATTCACTTTATTATTAATCTTGCAGAAGTCAGAAATGTAGAAGGCCAGGAAAACAACTTCCATGTCTACAGAAATAAAATAAAGAGAGCTGAAAAGCGAATTACTGAAATACGTATCAGAAAGAATGCTTAACAAATATGTAATGGTAACACAGGTCGCGGAAATAAGACTGCCTGCAAGAGATTTTTTATAATATTTCTTAAAAGAAAAAGTACCGATAATGATAACAATGTCTAATAATATCATTGTGATACACAGATGCACAAAAAGAGATAAACTCATAAAAACCTCCAAATTACTGACAAATCTGACAAACGGCGGACATATAAACCACATCGCCCAAAATCATAATCCGACCGTATTTCTTTAACATAATATAATATATATTAAATAATAGCATAAAAAGTAAAAATTAACAAATACTAGATATAGAGTCCCTGGCAGAAAAAGAGGAATATGTAGGAAAAATTGTCATAATAGGTATTTTTGTAAATACAATTAATTAATTTGTAAGATTAAAAATTTAAAAAAACTTTAAAAAAGTACTTGCATTTTGACGAAAGATGACATATAATATACGTGTTTCGCACCGCTAGCTCAGTTGGTAGAGCACCTGACTCTTAATCAGGGTGTCCAGGGTTCGAGCCCCTGGCGGTGCACTTAAGTGTCTTATTTGGCTATTATTTAGCTGGGTGAGGCATTTTTTTTATTGAAAATGCACCGGCTCAAGGTAAAGAGCGGACTGCATAATTTGCCTCAATGAGAAAAGTGTTAGGCGGAAAGGAATCTTATGTCAATTTATGAGAACTTAAAAAAATATTCTGCTTCAGAATCGATACCCATGCATATGCCGGGGCACAAGCGCAACACCCTTCTTTTGCCTGATTATGCAATTGACATAACAGAGATTCCGGGATTTGATAATCTTCATCATGCGGAGGGAATCATAAAGGAGTCTATGGATAGGGCGGCGTCGATTTATGGGACGCTTTCCACGCATTATGTTATTAACGGCTCAACAGCGGCTATACAGGCAGCCATACACGCCTCCGTCAAGGCAGGCAGCCGACTGCTGATGGCAAGAAACTGCCACCGCAGCGTGTATAATGAATGCATCATAAGAAATATTGAGCCTGTTTATATTTATCCGGAAAACGGAATAATCACGCCTGACTCTGTTAAATACGCAATAAACAATAATCCGGATGTTTCGGCACTCATCATTACTTCTCCTACATATGACGGATATGTAAGTGATGTCGGCGCAATTTATGATTTATGCAAAGCAGCCGGCATAACGTTTATAGTTGATGAAGCCCACGGGGCGCATCTTCCTTTTGCCGCCAGGGCATTCGAGCAGGGATTCATGAAGGAAAACATCTTTCCGCACAGTGCAATCGGCCATGCAGACATTGTTATACAGAGTGTTCACAAAACTCTTCCGGCCATGACCCAGACCGCACTTCTTCACCGCTGTACGGATAAAATTTCATACAGGGAAATTAACAAAACGCTGTCTTATTATCAGTCAAGCTCCCCGTCATATGTGCTTATGGCATCTATCGAGCAGGCAATAGAATATACCGTATCTAATCCTGAGTTGTTTGAGATTTTTTCCGAAAATCTTAAACGCGTGTATGAATTTGCGGACTCACAGGCAAAGGGGCTGCTCTGCCCGGGTGGTTTTGGCAGGGATTTGTCCAAAATAGTAATTGATGTCAGGAATTTACCAATGACAGGCGGACAAATATATGATATACTAAAAGACAGGTTTGGCATAGTTTCCGAAATGTACACGGACGATACATGTATCCTTATTTGCACCATATGCGACAGTGCGGACGCGTTTGACAGGATAGAAGATGCACTTCGTTATCTGGCGCCTTATGTGAACGGAAATATTGCATCACCCGTTTCGATAAATGAATATCCGGAAAGAAGGCGCAAGTATCACCTTTCATATGCAGTGACGCTTGATTCTGCGCCGGTTGACATTAATAAGGCCGGAGAGCTTATAGCAAACGGCAGAGAGCTTGTGTTAAAGGAAATGATAACGGCATATCCGCCGGGATTTCCTCTTGCGGTTCCGGGAGAGATACTTGATATTGACTTAATTGAACGCCTGAAGGCGGCAGCTTCCGTGGGCAGGGAGATATATGGCTTTGAAAATAATAAGCTGGAGGTAATTTATGGGTAAGATTTTCCTAGTTATGGGAAAAAGCGCTACAGGGAAAGACCATATTTACAGAGAGGTGCTTAGAAAACTTGGCAACAGTATAAAGCCGGTTGTGGGCTATACAACGCGTCCGATGAGAGAGGGCGAAACACACGGTGTTGAGTACAGATTTGTAACAACGGACGAGATGAAAGCCATGACGGACAGGGGCATTGTTATTGAGAGCCGCTGCTACAATACCGTTATGGGCCCATGGCATTATTTTACATGTGATGACGGGCAGATTAATCCTCAAAAGCATAACTCTATACTTATCGTTACGCCTTCAGCGTATGAGAAGCTCCTTGCATATTTCGGCGGGGAGTATGTAAGGGCAGTTTATATTGAAAGTCCCGATGCTGACAGAATCCTTCGTTCTGTAAAAAGGGAGCAGAAGCAGGAATATCCAAACATTAAAGAGGTCTGCAGACGGTATCTGGCTGATGAGGAGGATTTTGCAGAGGATTATCTTAACAGTCTCGGAATAACAAAACGCTTTATAAATATAGATTTTGACCGTTGTGTTGAAGAGGTAGTTGAATATATAATTAAAGAGGGCGGAATTAATCCGGGAGAATCATAATGAGCTTTGAGAAGGTTATTGGCCACAGGAAAATAATTAACCATCTGAAAAACGTCATTGACGGTAACCGTCCGTCCCATGCATACGTATTTCACGGAGAAGACGGCGTGGGGAAGAAAATGGTTGCGCGCGAGTTTGCCAAGGGCATTATGTGTGAGGCAGGAGAAGGAAGACCATGCGGCTTATGCAGGAGCTGTAAGCAGTTTGAAAGTGGCAACAATCCTGATTTTTTCAGCGTAAGCCACGAAAAAAGCGTTATCAGCGTAGATGATGTACGTACTCAGATTTTAGACAGAATGGCGATAAAGCCCTACAGCAATAAATACAAGGTGTTTATTGTTGATGAGGCCGAAAAGATGAATGAGCAGGCTCAGAATGCTCTGCTTAAAACCTTGGAGGAACCGCCGGAATATGGCGTTATTATACTTATAACAAACAATCTGTTTATGTTCCTTGATACAATTCTTTCGCGTGCAGTTTCGCTGGCTTTTCTGCCTTGCGACACGGCGGAGGTTGCAAAGCTTATAATGACGGAGCGGGAGGTGCCTGACTACAGGGCGAAAACGGCAGCGGCATGTGCCGGAGGCAGACCGGGAATGGCACTTAGGCTTATTGACAGTGAGGAATTTGAAGATAAGCGCGATGAATGTATCGGTATTCTTAAACGAATAGGAAGCGGCAGGGCAGACTTTGCTGTTAAGAAGTCAAAGGAGCTGTCAGCAAAAAAGGACGATATATATTTCTTCACAGAGATGTTTGAAAGCTATATAAGAGATGTGCTTTACTACAAATCCGCAAAGAATGAAAAAAAGCTGATTTTTTCAGAGGAGATTTCTTCAATAAAGCGTCAGGCGGAGGAATTAAGCTTTGAGCGGATAGGCAGCCTTATCGACGGAGCAAGATTATTAAAGGACAGGCTTGACGCCAATGTATATACCGAAGCGAGTTTATACGAATTTTTAAATATGTTGCAATAAATTTTGTGCCGCCAAGGCGGCCGTGTCCAATATTAGGAGGATATATGGTTACAATTATCGGTGTGCGTTTCAGACGTACGGGCAAGGTTTATCATTTCAGTCCTGCAGGTCTTGAGGTAAATACGGGAGACCATGTTATTGTTGAGACGGTAAAGGGAGTAGAATACGGTCTTGTAATACTGGGACCGAGAGAAATCAGGGAAGAGGACGTCGTTTCTCCGCTTAAGGATATTATCAGAGTGGCAACGCCTGAGGATGACGAGATATACCGCAATAATCTTGAAAAGGAAAAGGAAGCAAGGGAAATCTGTGAGGAAAAGTGTAAAAAGCACGGGCTTGTCATGAAGGTTGTTGACTGTCAGTATACATTTGACGGCAATAAGATTCTTTTCTATTTTACGGCTGAGGGCAGAGTAGACTTCAGGGAGCTTGTAAAGGATCTTGCTTCGATTTTCAGGACAAGAATAGAGCTCAGACAGATTGGTGTGCGCGATGAAACAAAGATCCTGGGCGGAATCGGTATCTGCGGAAGAGAGTGCTGCTGCAAGAGTTATCTTTCCGAATTTATTCCTGTTTCCGTTAAAATGGCAAAGGAGCAGAACCTTTCACTTAATCCTACAAAGATAAGCGGAAACTGCGGCAGACTTATGTGTTGTCTGAAAAATGAAGAGGACGCATATGAATACCTTAACTCAAAGCTTCCGAATGTAGGCGATGTTGTAATAATGTCCGACGGTAAAAAGGGTGAGGTTATCGGCACATCTGTTCTTAAGCAGCTTGTGAAGGTGCTTGCATTTAATGATTCGGATAAAGAGGACGAAGTAAGAGAGGCTCGTGAAGTGAAGGTTTCAGAGCTGAGATTTAACAAAACAAAGCATCACAGAAAAGATTCTGATGATGCCGAGGCAAAAAAGCTTGAGGCTCTTGAGAAAAAAGAATCACATCATTTAGAGGATTAGAATGGCTACAGGGGAATTTAGCAGGTATTTAAAGGAGGGTGAGCGCATAGATGATTTGGAGCGCAACAACCTCCGCATAATTCAGAATCCTGACAGATTCTGTTTCGGTATGGATGCTGTCCTGTTAACGGGCTTTGTGAGAGGATTGGACGGGAGGACGGTGGTCGACCTTTGTTCCGGCAATGGTATTATCCCCATTCTTTTGTCGGCAAAGACAAAGGCAAAAAGCCTGACCGGGCTTGAGATACTTGAAGAAAATGTAGATATGGCCATGAGGAGTATAAGCCTTAACGGTATAGGCGACAGGGTATCAGTAATACGCGGCGATGTGGTGAAAGCCTCAGAAACATTTGGCAGAAGCTGCATTGATGCGATAACCTGTAATCCTCCTTACATGGCGGCAGGCAGGGGCATAACCTGTCCGACTGATGCAAGAAATATTGCAAGACATGAAATCCTCTGTACACTTGATGACGTTATCAGGGAAAGCTCCCTGATGTTAAAGCATGACGGCAGACTGTTTATGGTACATCGTCCGAGCCGTCTGGCTGAAATAATTGTAACCATGAATCAGTATGATATTGAGCCGAAGCGCATAAAGTTTGTTCATCCGTATGTGGATAAAAAGCCAAATATGGTTTTAATCGAAGGCGTAAAGTACGGAGGCAGGGAGCTTGTGGTTGAGGAGCCTGTTATCGTGTTTGAAAAAGAAGGCGTATATACCCGGATGATTACCGAGGTGTACGGATATTAGTCACGTCAAAGGTAATATACGAAGTCGGTTAATGCTTACCGTGCGGTAAGCATTGTTTTCATTAAGGAGGCATAATGTACGGAACACTTTATCTGGTGGCGACACCTATCGGAAATCTTGAGGACATGACTATCAGGGCCATAAGAACGCTTAAGGAGGCAGACCTGATAGCGGCTGAGGATACACGCAATTCGATTAAGCTGCTCAATCATTTTGAAATCAAAACGCCGATGACAAGCTATCATGAATATAATAGGATTTCAAAGGCACATGAGCTTATTAAGCTTATGCAGGAGGGCAAAAATATAGCCCTTATTACTGATGCCGGCATGCCGGGCATAAGTGATCCGGGAGAGGAGCTTGTGGCACTTTGTCATGCGGCCGGAGTAACGGTTACGATAGTGCCGGGAGCATGCGCCATGGCGTCAGCCCTTGTAATATCGGGTCTTCCCACAAGGCGCTTTGCCTTTGAGGCATTTCTGCCTTCAGACAAAAGGGAAAGGCGTGAAACCATGGAGGAGCTAAAAAATGAAACAAGAACCATCATCATTTATGAGGCTCCCCATCATCTCAGAAAAACACTCAGTGAGCTGTCTGACTGTCTCGGAAACAGAAACATTTCAATTGTCAGGGAGTTAACAAAGAAGCACGAAACAGTTTACAGAACAGATTTAGCCGGCGCAATTGAATATTATGACATAAATGAGCCGCGTGGGGAATATGTACTTGTCATTGAGGGTAGAAGCCGCAGGGAAATTAAGGCAGATGAGGCTGCAGAGTGGAGCGGACTGGACATACTTGACCATATGAAGCTTTACACGGATAAGGGACTTGATAAAAAGGCAGCGATGAAGGCTGTTGCATCGGACCGCGGACTTGGTAAAAGAGATGTATATGCCATGATACTTGAGGCAGAGCAGAGGTAGACAATGACAGAGATTAAAGTCATAGAGATAAACGAAAACATTTTTGAAGGCATGGAAGCGGAGGCCGATAAGCTCAGAAATGAGCTTGCCGGTAAAAACGTATTTATGCTGAATGTAATGTCTTCGCCGGGCAGTGGCAAGACAACGGCATTGGGAGCAGTCATTAATCTTTTGAAGAAGGATTATGAAATAGGCGTTATGGATGTAGACATAAGGACATGCATCGATGCCAAAAGAGTTGCGGAAAAAACCGGTGTCCGTACACTTCAGATAAATAACGGAGGTCTCTGTCATATTGATGCTGACATGACAAGAAGGGCGGTCAGAGATTTCGGCGTGGAGGGTCTTGATATTCTTATCCTTGAGAATATAGGCAATCTTGTGTGTCCGGCTGAGTTTGATACGGGCGCTCACAAAAATATGATGATTTTGTCAGTTCCGGAGGGTGATGACAAGCCTTTAAAATATCCGCTGATGTTTTCGGTATGCGACCTTGTGCTTATCAGTAAGATTGATACCCTGCCGGCGTTTGATTTTGACATGGAAAAGGCAGTCGGACATATTAAAAAGCTTAATCCGTCTGCGGAAATAATACCTGTAAGTGCCAGAACAGGAGAGGGTATGGAGGAGTTTGCCGACTGGATAAAAAAACAGGCCAAAGACTATATCCGGGGATAAGCTTTGACCTGATAATATTTTTTAATCCACCAGCATAAAGCGTTCACTTTCCATTACGCTTAACAGATGATATTTTAATAGAAAGGCAATGTTGTAATATTTGCCTTCAAAGCCAAATTTAATTACATCAAAAAGAGGTATTATGTAACGCATGGTTTCTTCAATATAACGGACCATACGGTCTTTTGTGAATGATCCTGCCATAAGCGACAAATTATTGCACCGGTCAATAATTTTTATGATTACCGCATATTGATTTGTCCTGATGTTATCATAGTAGCGCTTGTGAGCCTCTTCGCGTGACTCATTTTCAAGGCGTTTATATGTCAGAAGGCCGACTATTTCACGAATTTTTTCGTTAACGGGCAGTTCGCAGGGAGGTATGTCGCAGTCTTCACATACGTCATGAAGCAGTATGCTTGCGATGATATCGTCATCGTCCAGACCAAGTGCGCATGCATGACAAGCCATCAGAAGCGGATGATAAATATAAGGGATATGTTCCCTGCCGTTGCGTGTCTGTCCTGCATGGGCTGTTTTCATAAAAGGAAGAGCTCTTAAGGTCATAGTCATATTTTCCGCATTGGCCTTACGCTCGATAAAACCGTACATATGCTCTTCGGAAAAGATACGGTCGTGAAGTATCCAGTCCTTATATTCGTAGCGCTGTCTGTCGGTAGAAAAATTACTTTCCATGGCAACCTCTTTTCGTGCAAACTGTTTACAGATTTGATATCAGTTAATAAAATAATAAAGCCATACAAAAGAAATGTCAATCATCAAAGCATATATAAATAATGCATTAATATGTATCCGGACGTTATTTTTTGCATACTATTATAAAAAATGGTTTTGTTGATGATAAATTATATCTGGGAGCTTATGATAATAGCGGGTGTGGTCGCAGGATTTATAACAGGTTGTGAGGCAGGGCTTGTATCAGGCCTTCTTGATGCATCCTCTGAGGCGGTTGAGCTGATTATCAGTATGCTTGGCATCATGGGACTGTGGAGCGGTCTGATGAAGGTGGCGGAGAAGGCAGGCATTATTGACCGGCTTACGATGTTAATGACACGTCCCATAATATATCTTTACCCGGGAGTGAAGCCGGGGAGTGTCGCGGCCAAACATCTGACGACCAATCTTGTCGCTAATTTTCTCGGGCTGGGATATGCCGCTACGCCAAGCGGTATACTTGCAATGAAGGAGCTTGTGAGGCAGCGGGAGGAATACTGCGACATTAAAACGAAGGAAATAATTATGAGTGATTTGCCGGACAAGGCAAAAAGGCTTAAAAAATACGAAAAGGGAACGCCGGGAAATGATATGTGCACATTTTTAATAATACATATCTGCTCCATGCAGCTTATTCCGGTAAACCTGATTGCTTACAGAAACAAATACGGCAGTATTTCGCCCGGAGCTGTAGTGGGCTACGGAATGGTTGTAACAGTTATTTGCGTTCTTGTCGCAATCCTTTATTCTAAAGTGTGTGCCGCTATTTTTAAGGACTAAAGTGTCAAGCTACAATGTACCACGATAAGGAGAGAATGACAGATGAGCAGGCTCATGATAACGGGTGAGTTTATGGAGCTTACCCATACCACAAGGAACACGTTAATTCACTATGACAATACAGGGTTGTTAAAACCGATAAGAACAAACGGCAGAGGAGACAGATTTTACCATCCCTTCCAATTTTATGAAATGTATCTTATCAGGCTTATCCGTTCAGCAGGCTTAAGTCTTGAGCAGGTCAAGGATTTTATGTCAGCCATTAATACGGTTACTTTTGATAAGCTCTATGAAAAATGGAAGGAATCCTTTAAGCAGCAGCGTATTTTCCTTAGAAATGAATACGGCAAAACTCAGACAACGTTAAATTTTGTTGATAAAATTTCCATAGTGTCAGAGCATTTTAACCGTTTTATACCAAACAGCCGGCCGGTCATTATGGACTATAAAATAAAGGGAAGCTTTTATATGTATTTTCTTCCGGAAAAATGTCGTATGGAGCAGAACAGATATTATGAGTATTGTAATAAAATGATTTTACATTGCTATGGAAAGCTGCCGGATGGCATGTTTCCGGTTATTTCCTGCTTTGATGCAAAGGACTTTATGAACGGCGAATGTAATGTATATGCCCTTGCTTCTTACACTCTCGATAAAAGAATCGGCATCAGCCCTGATTATAGCGACATAGATATGAAATATGTGTTTTATCGCTCTGTGGGCGATGTATCTGAGCTTTACAGGGGAATTGAAAAGGTCAATCAATTTATTGCTGAAAACAGGCTTAAGATTTGTTCCGACATTAAGGTAATAACTAATCTGTTTATGACGAAGTCAGACAGAGTTCGTGTTGGTGACAGACTGGTGTGCGTGCCGGTGGTTGATGCAGATTATGATAAGGAAATAAAATTAGCTGACAGGGACAATCTTCAAAAGGTAATAAATGAAGTTAATACTGAGCCGCCTCTTTCAAGCGGTCAGTTTATAAAGTTATGCCAGATAACAAGAAATACTTTGAATTATTATGAAAGTCAGGGTCTTTTTGAAGCGGAATATATTGAGGAAAACGGGTATAAGAAGTATGGCGTGCAACAAATTTACACCATGATATATATCAAGGCGCTAAAGCAGGCAGGCTTCAGCATCGAGGAAATAGGCAATATTCTTTCAGCTGACAATATAGGAACGGAAAATTTCTTTAACCGTCATAAGGTGTTGAGCGACAAGAGAAATGACATTGCCGCAAATCTTGAGAAAATATATAATGAGCGCATTAGGCTACATTATATGGCTTCAGCCTTAAGAAATCTTGAAAAAATTACGAATTATGACCATGATTTTATGACTATATCTGATGAAAAATATCTGGGCTTCAAAAAGGTTAACGGAGGAGAAATTCAGCTGGAGGAATATGATCTGTTTACTGAATTAAAGGTAGCCTTGTCTAATGTCAAAGAAGAAACAGAAGTAATTGCCTACCCGATTACACTTGTTTTTAACGGGACAAGGAAAAATGCAACTGTATCTTCGGCATTTCTTGTTTCAAAGGATTATAACGGAGGGGATGCAAAGCAGATTAACGGTGAGTTTTATGTGGAGGTTATTCAGAGCAGTTCTGAAAAAATACCCGATAAGGTATTTGAAACAGTAGAAATGCTTGTATCAAAAAAGGGACGCATCATACGCGACGAGATACTTGTTATGATTCTCAGCGTTAATTATGATACCGATAAGGATTATTCGGTTCGGTGTCTTCTCGTAATACCGACAAGATAAGGAAACGATTAATACAGATAATTATATTTAGAAAAGTTAAAGCAGCGGTAATAGTGATATGTGCCGGGAATTCCGTGCACATAACAAAAGCACCGCTGCTATTATTTTGTATGAAAATCAGATAAATTATTTTTCCGAAACAGGAAAAAACAAGCTCTCAAATAACCGGATTATAACATAATTACAGTATTGTCACATCGTAGGTTGCATTGAAGATTTCGCCTGCTGCCAGGGTGTTATCGTATTCCCTTTCCTCCCAGCTTCCTTTAAACGAGGTGCGGTCACAGCGTCCGAACCATGGCTCTATACATACAAACGGAGCATGTGCCCCTTTGGCAGACCATATACCGTAAACCGGTGCGTCAAATGTAACCTTAAGGTAGTCCTTCCTGTCAGGACCGGCAAGACTTACGCTTCTCGTACGGTCATTGTACATAATATAAGCGTCATTATTAAAGAAATCATGGTTTATGTTAACATAACCGCCATCAGTTTTCAGAGTATACTTTTTATCCTCTAAAAGACCTTTATCCGACAGGAAAAAGTAGTCGGGATTTTCCTCATCAAAATGAAGGAAGCATTCCTCCTGAGCACCCTCCCCGACAGGGCACATAAATGCCGGATGGCCTCCTATGGAGAAGTGAAGGGTGTCATTATTTGTATTTTTTACACTCCATAACACCTTAACTGTATTGCCGCAAAGCTTATATCCGAGTATAAGCTCAAATTTAAACGGCCATATTTTAAGTGTTTCTTCAGTCTCTCTTAATACAAAAGAAATTTCATCCGTAGAAATATTTATAAGCTCAAATTCCATATCACGGGCAAAGCCGTGCTGACCCATTTCGTAAGAAGTATTGCCAAGACGGTATTTTTTGTCGACGAGACCGCCTACGATGGGGAAAAGCACAGGAGAATGACGCTTCCAGGCGTCTCCTGCATTCCACATAAATTCGCGTCCGGATGCTTTTTCAATGACTGATGTAAGCTCTGCTCCGTGGGAAGCTATCGAGAGCTTTAATATTTCGTTTTCAAGTGTGTAAATCATAATATTCCTCCTTAGGTTATAATAATAATTCGCCGATTCATATATCAGGGGTTTAATATATGCTGTTTTATGTTATTTCGTGCATTTCTGCGTCATCGGTTTTTCTCATGCGCGTTACCTCCGACAGTTCATCCTCCGGAAGAACGGGCGATTTGCTGTCTTCGATACTTTTATTGTACAGACCTTCATACGAAATTGATTCTCTGACCGGAAGGATAAGGAATATTACCAATACTCCTATTGAAAATATCAAAAGCCATAGAATTGCCGCATAAAGCTTGGCCGGTGTAAACATGCTATAGAGAACACGCATAACACGTGTTGTGAAATGAGTTTTTTTCTCAGGCGGTGTATTGTCGTTAACACCTGAAATTACCGTGTCGGGACTTATCAGAAAGCCCGGAAAAATGTTAATAAAATCTGACTCCGAGATAGTGCCGTTTTCGGTATAATAATAAATATTATAGCTTCCCACATATTTCGATTTGTAACTGTAGGCGATTGAACCCACAAGATTATATCCGTTATTAAAGCGTGCCGGTTCTTCGTTAAATATTACATTTCTTGTAACCTCCTCCATGGACGCTCCAACGGGAAGAGTAATATAGGATGCTTCATCCGTACTGAGGCGGTCGCCATCGTTAAGAGTAAATACAGGGCAGGAGGAAAAGAGCTTTTCAATGCCGTCACCCCTCGCGGAGGTTAGCGAAGCAGCTGACCTTGATTCATAATTGTTAAATGAATAGTCAAATAGAAGCTTTGTATCTTCATAAGCATTTGAAAGCCCGGCTGCACCGGCTATAATGCATACAATATTGAGATTGCCCTTTGAAGCAAAGGTACACACAGCCCAGGTTCCGTCTCCGCCGTATGCAGAACCGCCTGTTTTTCCGGCATATACATTTGCGACCTTTTCTGTACCGTTTATAAAGCGGTGTGTGTTCTTGATTTTTTTATTGACGCTTGTAAGCGTGTGTTCTGCCGAAAATAAGGGAGTGAGCTCCCCTTTGTAATTTTTCATAAGACCGGAGGCTGTTAAGGCCAAATCATATACGCAGCTGTAATTATCGGCATTTGCCCTGCCGGCAGGATTGGTAAAGTGTGAATTGACATATCCTCTGCTCTTTGCATAGCTGTTCATAAGCTCCGCAAAGGCATCCTGGGTGCCGCTGATTTTCTCGGCAATCGCAACGGTACAGTCCTCGGCAGAAATGCAAAGCATACCTGCAAGCGCATCTGAGGCGCTTATTGTCTGACCGCTTTTCAGTCCTGCGTTTGAAGCCGTAGGGAATGTCTGGCTTGCGGCTGATAGGGACACATTAATATTGGAACCGCCGTCAAGTCTGTCAACCGCCACTGCCGCCGTTACAAGTTTTGTAAGGGAGGACGGCTGGATACGGCCGGTAGTGTTTTTACCATATAAAACGGCGCCCGAGTTAATATCCATCACAATAGCGGCATTTGAGGTAATCTCGGGACCGTTATCGAGAATAGGTTTGGTAAAATCACTGTTTCCCTCAGCCAACGCCGCGTTAATGCCTAAAAGGCATGTGCAAAGAATTATGAAAAGACAAAGCGGAAGCCTGATAATATGTTTGTATAATTTAGAATTCTTCATATTATTTCCAAGTTAAGATAAATATTTATTTGCCCGGGTCTGATTTGGCATATCCTTCCGGGCAGGGAAGGGCCGGGACACGTATATACGGTATCAGGAACGACGCCTGAATTTATTAACAATAGGCGTCAGATAATCGCCTGTAAATATCATAAGATAGCGCTCGTTTTTTGATTTGGAAGATGTGTTTTTACGAAGAGAAACAATTTTCCTGTAGTTGAGGAAAACCTCCTCCCCGCCCTCGTTGAAGCGATTCCTGTCAAGGATAATATATACATCCGGCGAGAACAGATAATAATAGCCGTCATCCTCGTCATAATCGTCAAAATGGTGCCACTTGTACCTCTGATGCGACATTGATGTGTGAAGATTTATAAAGTGGTCATCCATTGTAATAATCTGGGGAACCTCCTTATGAATCTGGCTGATAGCCTTGCTTCGGTATACGAGGGGCCAGATAATGGTTATGGCCAGAAAAAGAATTATAAGAAGTACAAGAAACACAAGCATCATTGTAAGGTCTGTCTTCAAAACCAGAGTCCGCAGCAGTCCCGCAATCATAAATATGGTACTGATAAGCATGGCTGCATAAAAACAGATGCGGATTAACCTGCATTTGCGCGAATGCATCCAAAGGTAAAAGCCTGTACGGTTAATAAGCTCGTCCGTAAATTCAAGATGGTTTTCCGAGTGCATAATTTCTCCTGATATATAAAGAACAATTTTATAGTTAATAAAAAGAGTATATCACACATGCCGGTATAAATACAAGAGACAGAACATTGTAAAAGGCTCAAATTTATCTGACATAAAGCGTGTTGGCTGAAAGCAGGTATTTATAATAGAAGTAAAAGCATGTATTTATTATGTCTGAATACACCCTGTACCAGGCAGAAGAATAAGCTTTATCATATAAAAACATTACGGAAAATATTTATAATTATTTGATTTTATATGACTTGACAATAAATTTTTATTGTGATAATATCCCAAAATATGACACATTTTGGATAGAAAATGCTGTATGGCGTATGGCAGCCACGGAGGATTTTATGGAAATAAAGGAAAATAAAATGGGGGTTATGCCGGAGGGAAGACTTTTGTTAAATATGTCCTTGCCTATGATGATATCTATGATGGTACAGGCCCTCTATAATATAGTAGACAGTATTTTTGTCGCAAAAATCAGTGAGGATGCACTTACGGCAGTGTCACTCGCCTTTCCTCTTCAGTCACTTATTATTGCGATTGCGGCGGGCACGGGAGTAGGTGTGAATGCACTTGTGTCACGCTCGCTGGGA
The DNA here is from genome assembly GCA_029010495.1 of Clostridiales bacterium. Classification (GTDB taxonomy): domain Bacteria; phylum Bacillota; class Clostridia; order Lachnospirales; family Lachnospiraceae; genus UBA3775. The sequence continues at coordinate 42,139 of JAQXKO010000022.1, forward strand.
CAGAAAAACTCAGAGAGAGCCAATTGTATTGCCGCCAACGGTATATTTGTATATATATTAAGCTTTCTTGCGGTTGCTGTCATGGGCTTTACGCTTGTCAGACCGTTTTATACCATGCAGACAAAGCCGGGTCAGACTGATATCTTTAACTACGGAGTAGAATACCTTTCGATTGTCATGATATTTTCATTCGGAATATTTGCCCAGTTTATATTTGAAAGACTTCTTCAGTCAACGGGACGTACCTTCTATACTATGATTTCTCAGACAACGGGAGCGGTTATCAACATTATTCTTGACCCGATACTCATATTCGGTCTGTTCGGAATGCCAAAGCTGGGAATTGCCGGAGCAGCCATTGCTACGGTAACCGGTCAGACAATAGCCGGCTTTGAGGCTTATCTGTGGAATAGGTATAAAAATCCGGACATCCGGGTAAGCATGCGCAACTTCAGACCGGACGGACACATTATTGCAGGTATTTATAAAATCGGCATACCGTCTATTATCATGCAGTCTATCGGTTCAGTCATGACAACAGGCATGAACCTTATTCTCATGGGTATATCATCAACTGCAACTGCTGTGTTCGGTGTGTATTTTAAGCTCCAGAGTATATTCTTCATGCCTGTATTCGGACTTAATAACGGACTCATACCGATTCTTGCCTACAACTATGGTGCGGGCAGGAAAAAACGAATGATAAATACCATAAAATATGGCTATGGAATTGCATTTTTCTTTACCTTTTTGGGATTTCTCAGCTTTGAGCTTATACCCGGAACACTTCTTGATATGTTTGAGGCATCAGAAAACATGAAGGCAATAGGCTGTCAGGCATTACGGATAATCGGGGTGCATTATCTGGTGGCCTGGTTCTGTATCGTAACGGGAAGTCTGTTCCAGGCAGTCGGAAATGCAACCTACAGTCTGTGCGTATCGGTAGCACGTCAGCTTGTGGTACTCCTGCCGGCCGCTTACATTCTCTCAAAAATCGGCGGACTCGGAGCCATATGGTGGTGCTTCCCGATTGCAGAGGTGATGTCGTTGGCAATTTCCCTGCTGTGTCTTAAGAGGACCTGGAGCAATACTCTCGGCGAGCTCAAAAATTAGTCGAGCCCTGTTATCAGACATATATTATATTACGAAAGCACAGAATTATATGATAAATCACATAACCGGGCTAATATTTGTGATAAAAATATAGACATAAGTAATATCTTATGGGATTCTTGCAATATAGAGCTTTTCATATCTGGCACCGGTGTAGCAAAGACGGTCACATAAAATAATGCCAACAGCTACAGCGGATAAATTAATAAAGATTTTTACCCGTCAGGCGTGAGCCGGCGGGTTTTTTATTGAGGTGAAAGGAAGCTTAATTAATCGAATGATTATAAATGATACCCGGTTATAAGTAAATTCTGCAAAGAAAATAAAAGTATTGATGATTTTTGTGCTCCGTCCCGCTTTTTTGGGCTTTATGTCGACTAAAAAAGCATAAAGCAGGGCGATTATTTTTCACAGAGATATTTCATGCGTTATAATGAATTCGGATGGAGGTGTAATCATGGACAACAGCGACATATTTACACACCCGATAAAGGATAAGGTTAATATTTATCTGGAAGATTATGTAAAAAGTTTCCTATATATAATAAGTCATGAGTTAGACAGAGAGAATGAGGGAGTACTGCCTTTCAGACTATTTCCTCTTTATGGCAGCTTTGTCCGTCTGGAGAATGAAGAAAATGTGTATATTCAGGGGGCGGCAGCGGTAAAGTCCGGAAAGCTGCAGGGAAGTAAAGGGCAATACACCTCAAAGCTGAGTGAGGCAGCCAACAATACCCCGGAAACACATGATGTTGCCGAACAGGATGCCTTAGCCCTGCAGGCGCCGGCGGAGCATAATTTATATGCAGAGGGCTCATATAATCAGATGAAGGAGACTGTAAAGGAGCTGGGACGCATTCATTTCCCGACTCTGGAGCCGGTTGGCGTGTGTATTATCAGTAATGACCGCTCCGGGTATATCGATTTGTCGGCGCTGATTGACATTACAGACGCGATACTTGGCGAAGGACGCGGGATTATACTTATAAAGGATAGAAATTCCGCCACCATAAGACCGTTTGCATGTCTTCCGGACGGAATAAGGGAACTTGACAGGTACATGGTTTATTATTCACAAAATTGCGCCATGCAGAAATATATGCAGGAATTTATGGACAGAAAGGCCGAAATAAAATGCGAGCCGGTGGTAAAACAGGTGGAGGAGAAAAAGCCTGATGAGTCTGAAAAGCCTGCGCCTGCTCCAAGTGATATCAGCCTGCGCGGCATAATTTATATTTGCATGATACTTGGTATAATTGCGGGCACTCTGATACTATACTATATTGAAAACTATAATTACAGCAGTATGGAGCTTCGGACCAGTCTGCGTCAGTTTACAAATTACAGGCTTGGACGTTAATAATTAAAAAATGATTAATTCCGTCAAAACCCGATGTATTGGTTTGCAAAAATATATATAATATGATAAAATAATCGCAATACGAAATACAGTCGGAAAGGATAGCGTTACTCATGAAAAAGCGCATCAAAAAAATAGTGACGATTATCGTGATACTTCTCATTCTGGCAGCTGTTGTCGGAGTGGCGGTATTTATATATAAGGTAAGAAACAGAACATATAAAGCATATACGGTTAAGAGCTCTGTCGATATTAAGGGTAATTCCAATGCGTCTATGCTGGTCGGAGATAATTCAATCATAAAGATGACGCGTGACGGAGCTTCTGCTTATAATATTAACGGCAGTGAAGTGTGGAATGTTTCGTATGAAATGAATGCTCCTGTCGGTGACGTGTGCGGCGATTACACCGCAATAGCAGATGTGGGCGGCGTTACATTATATATAATAGGTAAAGAAGGTAAAATCACAAAGATAGCAACGGATCATGCCATTTCAATGGTCAGGACCTCAAGCCTTGGCTCTACGGCAGTATGGATGGACAACGGTTCAAAGGATTATATAGCGATATATGATGCTTCGGGCAATAAAGCAGTTGATATGATGACGGCGGCAGCCGAGGACGGTCTGCCTGTAACAATGTGTCTTTCCGATGACGGAAGCAAGCTTGTTACAAGTTACGCTTACTTTGATAATAATCAGCTTCGTAACAAGCTTACATTTTATAATTTCGGTGAGGTCGGCTCCAACTACGTGGACCGTCTTGTAGGCCTTAAGAAATATGAAGACCGTCTTGTGGGCGATGTTAAATTCTGCGGTGACAACAGGGTGGTTGCATTTTCGGACAAAGGAGTTTCTTTATTTGACATGGAGGAGTACGAGGAAGAAATAAAGGAACTTGCCATTGACGACCATATTGAGGCTGTATCTGCAAGCAGCGATTATTTTGCATTATTTACAAGTGCAAACGGAGCATATAAAGCAACAGTATTTGACATAAACGGCAAAGAGGTGACTGTCAGGAATATCAGCAGGGATTATGACAGATTTTATATATCCGGCAGGGACCTGGTTTTCTTTGACGACACAGAGCTGTTTGTCACCAGAATAAAGGGTAAGGACAAGGCAGTGCTTGATTTGGGCATGGATATTAAAGGCGTGCTGACTCAGTCCGGAGGAAAGACTTTTATGATTATGGGAGAGAAGGCCGTCAATGTAATCGAGCTGGTCGCCGAGTCCGGGGAAAAAAGTGAATAGCAAAATAATAGGAAGAATATAAAAGGCGGTAATATGAATTCGTTATTAACAGGTATAATTATTTTTCTGATATTGATGACTCTGGCAGGCATGCATCAGGGGTTTATAAGAAGTGTAGTCGGAATAGTCGCATGTGTTATTTCAACAACCATATCAATCATTATCACGGTTATGTTCGGCGAGATATTTAAAAAGGGAAGAGCAACAGACGGACTGGTATTCCTGATAGTATTCCTCGTTGTATATATATCGGTAATTGTGGCTTCGATATCACTTAACCTTATTGCAAAACTACCGGTCTTGTCGACCATAAACAGAATTATGGGTGCGATAACCGGTGCGGCACTCGGAATAATATGTGTTATGATTTTCTTTGCAATCATATCTTTTATGGCGGCCGAGAATCCGGACAATACGATTTTTAAGATGATCTGTGAAAATGAATATTTAAAATTTTTCTACGACAACAACATCATTCAGGTTATTATTGAAAAATTTATATAAGTTTCAGACCTGTTTATAGGGGCAGTAATCATGGTTAACAACAAGATATTGTACTTATAAACAGGCTTTTTTGTGGGCAAAAAAAAGTTGTGAAAAACTTAAAAAAAGTTGTTGACATTGGCAATCCATAGTGATATAATACCCATTGCTGACGCGGTAAGGCGGCGGCGATACACAAGAAAAAGTGGTAAAACACAAAAGAAACTTGATAACTAAATAGTGAAACAACCTTGAAATTTCCAAGACAATCATTCGGAAGAATGACATGGAGACATGTAAAAACAACAGAAAATTCAGGATATTAACAAACAGGCTTTTTAAAAAGAGCCA
>JAQXKO010000023.1 GCA_029010495.1 Clostridiales bacterium
CAAGTTAGAACTTCTTATAAAAATGCTTCGTAAGCAGATTAAGGAATACGGAAAAGTCAATCAGTTAGCTGCAAAATCGTTCCAAGAAATGTTGGAAAAGACTATTGCGGAGTATCATGAAAGACGTAAACATCTTACAGCGGAAGAAGCTGGAGAAACACAGGAAAAGGCATCAGAGGATATTATTAGGATTGCAACAGAACAGGCTTTAGCTATTCTTCGTCAAATGAATGAAAACAGAGAAAGCTTTCGTAAAATCTGTTTAACCTTTGAAGAAAAAGCATTCTATGACATTTTGATTTCACTGCGTGACCAATATAACTTTGAGTACGGTACAGATAAAGAAGTAGATGGTGTTGTAGTCAATGATAAATGCAAAGCATTAGCTAAGAAGATAAAAGATATTATTGATACAAAATCTTCATTTGCTGATTGGCTTAATAATCAGAATGTGCGTAATCAATTAAAACTTGACATTAAGATTTGTCTTGTCAAGAATGGATATCCGCCACAATACAGTCCTGAAGTATTCAATAAGGTTATGGAACAGGTGGAGAACTTCGAAGAGTATTCTGAAACAACTCCAGAAAGTAAAGTTGTTCCTTTTACTTTTTCTGCTCCTACACAAAGACCTATGATGGTTGCTGAGGGTTCTGTTCCTTATGATGCAAAGAAAGATGGAGAGTAAATGAAAGCAAAAAACGGCTAACGATTATTACTCTGCTTGTTTCATTGTTGTCTTTGGTGGCTGCATTTGTAATTGGAAATTTCTTTTGTCACCGCTTGAAGACGTCACTCAGAAAACTTCGGCAAAACAAGAAATATATATTTTTCCTGTTGAATTAATTATAAAAAAAGATTATAATTAATGTAATTGTCTTCATTAATTTTTGATGAGGAATAAATATAACCTGCAAATAGAACTTAATTATTTGGATTGATATGGAGGAACAATGAAAAAAAGATTTTATTGCATTCTTCTGTGCCTGGTTCTTTGTATCACGGGATGCGGAGGGAAAACATCGACAGACGATTCTTCGGAAAAGCTGCCCGAGGGACCTAAACCCGGATTACCTGAACAGGCTGAGATTACTGAAGAGGGCATGACGGGAAAAATATATGACAAGGGAGTTTTTCTAATGACAAAAAACAATGTAAAAAGAATTGGACGTACAATGCTGGCAAATGATGTGCTTTGGTTTTCATTTTCGGCTTCGGGAGTGGAATTTGAATTTACAGGTAAAAAGTGCACATTTGATTTAAAGTCGGACAGTATATTTGCCGAGACAAATCATCAGGCACGTTATGCAGTATATGTAGATGATGAAATTGTCGTTACGGATGTGCTTGATAAGCCGTTAAAGAGTGTTGAGGCTTTTACATCCGATAAAGCCGAAACACATATTATCAGGCTGTTAAAGCTTTCAGAAACATCAGATTCTACGATGGGTATTACTCATATTACATGTGATGAAGAGGCAGTGATTAAGCCTACTGCGGACAAAAAGCTTAAAATCGAATTTGTAGGTGATTCCATAACATGCGGTTATGGTGTTGAAGGAACTCTTAAGGATACATATTCAACCCACAATGAGAATGCTACCAGGGCTTATGCATATAAGACCGCAAAGAAGCTTGATGCTGATTATTCCCTCGTATCACTTTCAGGCTATGGCATTATTTCGGGATATACCTCGGGAGATAAGGTTGAGGTTCAGCAGCTTCCTAAATATTATGATAAATTTGGTAACTCATACGGCTCGTTTAATCTCGGAAAGAAGCCAAGGGAAACAGACTGGGATTTCTCGAAGTTTACACCTGATATAGTTGTAATTAACCTGGGAACAAATGACAATTCTTATACGAAAAATGATCCGGCAAAATGCGAGGAATATGTACAGGGTTATGTTTCATTCTTAAAGACTGTACGTGAGAAAAATCCTGATGCAACAATCCTTTGTGTACTTGGTGTAATGGGTCAGGAATTATATCCAAGCGTAGAGGAGACGGTAAGGCGGTATACAGAAGAAACAAAAGATGACAAGGTATATTCGTTTAAGCTTGATGTTCAGGATGCCGGCAAAAACGGCTATGCGGTTGATTATCATCCGACTGAAGCCAGTCATGAACATGCATCTGACCAGATGGTAGAGGTAATTAACAGTATTCTTGCCGGTACATTTAATAAATAAGCCGGGCTTAAGATAAAGCGATTGTTCTTATTGCATTAATAATGATATGAAAAAACCTTCGGTACAATATATACCGAAGGTTTTTTTGAAAATCTGTATAAATATTTTATTCTTCCTCAGCGGCCTCGTCAACCAGTCTTTCAAACTCTGTTGAAACCTTTTCGAAGAGCTCGTCGTCTTCAATGTCCGTAAGCTCGAACTCATCATCTGAAAGCTCCTTATAGCCATAGAGGTAAATATCCTCGGAACCGTCCTGTGGTACGAGAGCGATATAATCCTGCTCTTCAAAATCAAAGATGCCGAATATTTCGCAATCAACCTTAGTTCCGTCTTCAAGCTCCAGGGTGATTAATTCATCCTGTTCTTCTGTATTAGGGGTGATGTTCTCCATTGTTAATCCTTTCTGAATCTGCCTGCAGCAAACTCATTTAGCATAAAAGGCTCCGGGAAACCGAAGCCTTTTATTAATTGATAAACTTTATATTTATAACTAATTATAACTGAGGACCGGCAGCTACTAAAGCCTTGCCAGCTTCGTTTGTTGTATATTTTACAAAGTTCTTCTGGAATCTTGCAGCAAGATCCTTAGCCTTTACTTCCCACTCTGATGGATCAGCGTATGTGTCACGTGGATCAAGGATAGCAGGGTTAACACCAGGAAGCTCTGTTGGAACTTCAAAGTTGAACATAGGAATCTTCTTTGTTGGAGCTGTCTTGATGTCACCGTTAAGGATAGCATCGATGATACCTCTTGTATCCTTAATTGTGATTCTCTTGCCTGTTCCGTTCCAGCCTGTGTTTACAAGGTATGCCTTGGCACCGTTTGCATTCATCTTCTTAACGAGCTCTTCGCCGTACTTTGTTGGGTGAAGCTCTAAGAATGCCTGACCGAAGCATGCTGAGAATGTAGGTGTTGGCTCTGTAATACCACGCTCTGTACCTGCAAGCTTAGCTGTGAAACCGCTAAGGAAGTAGTACTGTGTCTGCTCAGGTGTAAGAATGGAAACAGGAGGAAGTACACCAAATGCATCTGCTGAAAGGAAGATTACATTGTCGGCTGCAGGACCTGCAGAAACTTTGTTAACCTCAGCAGCGATGTTGTTGATGTGTGAAATTGGATATGATACACGAGTGTTCTCTGTAACGCTCTTATCATTAAAATCAATCTTTCCGTCAGCATCTACAGAAACGTTCTCAAGGAGAGCGTTTCTCTTGATAGCATTGTAGATATCAGGCTCAGATTCCTTATCAAGACCGATAACCTTAGCATAGCATCCGCCTTCGAAGTTGAATACGCCGTTGTCATCCCAACCGTGCTCATCATCACCGATAAGACGTCTCTTTGGATCTGTTGAAAGAGTTGTCTTACCTGTTCCTGAAAGACCGAAGAAGATTGCTGTATGCTTTCCGTCCATATCGCAGTTAGCTGAACAGTGCATTGAAGCAATACCCTTAAGTGGAAGATAGTAGTTCATCATTGAGAACATACCCTTCTTCATTTCGCCGCCGTACCATGTGTTAATGATAACCTGCTCACGGCTTGTAATGTTGAATGCTACACATGTCTCTGAATTAAGTCCGAGCTCAGCGTAGTTTTCTACCTTTGCCTTTGATGCGTTGTAAACAACGAAGTCAGGCTCGAATGTCTTTAATTCCTCATCTGTAGGAACGATGAACATGTTCTTTACGAAGTGAGCCTGCCAAGCAACCTCAACGATGAAACGAACTGCCATTCTTGTATCTGCGTTTGCACCACAGAAAGCATCAACTACAAAGAGTCTCTTGTTACTAAGCTCATCCTTAGCAATCTTCTTAACTACTTCCCATGTAGCCTCTGACATTGGGTGGTTATCGTTTTTGTAGCCCTCTGAAGTCCACCATACCGTGTCCTTTGAGTTCTCATCCATAACGATGTACTTGTCCTTAGGTGAACGTCCTGTGTAGATACCTGTCATAACGTTTACAGTGTCGAGCTCTGTATTCTGACCAACCTCATAACCAGTAAGTTCTGCCTTTGTTTCTTCCTTGTATAAATCTTCGTAAGAAGGATTGTATACAATTTCGGTAGTTCCAGTGATACCATACTTTGTTAAATCAACTGTTGCCATTTTATTTACCTTACCTTTCTTAAATATATACATTTTATATTTCTGTGGTGACAGTCTCTGCAGACATACCCACAATCATTCTATATTATTTCAAATAATCCGAAAAAAGTCAATTATTTTTTCAATTTTCTCGTGTATATTACTATGAAAAAAATGTTAAATAAAAATTAAATGCATAATTATATTAATTTTTACTGTAATAATACTGTTTAAATCGGAGCGATAATGTGTTATACTTGAATTGTTATGTAAAATGCCTGTAAAAAAGATGACTATTTTGGGGAATTGGAAGGCTCTGATTAATTGTAGATTAGTCAAAAAACATTTTTACATAAATCTTTAGACACAAATTATTCAAAATACCACAATATAATCAGGTCAATTAAAATGACAGGAGAAAATATGAGCGATATCAGGATATTTAAAAGGTATGAAAAGAAATATCTGATAACTGTCGGGGATTACAAAAGACTTCGTGAAAAACTTGGCGAACACCTTGTCGCGGACGAGTATTATCATTCAACGGTTTCAAATATTTATTATGACACTCCGGATTACAGACTGATAAGGGATTCCATCGAAAAACCTGCTTATAAGGAAAAACTCAGACTAAGAAGCTATGGGGTAATAAAAGAGGAAGAAAAGGCATATCTGGAGATTAAAAAGAAGTATGAGGGTATAGTTTATAAGCGACGTGAAAAGCTTGCCTACAGGGATGCGGTAGCACTGATAAATGACACCTCCGTAAAGGATGATACGCAGATATCAAGGGAGCTGGGATATTTTATCAATTATTACGGCAGCCTGCGGCCGTCTGTTTATCTCGGATATGAAAGAGATGCATACAAGCTTAATCCCGAAAGCGATGTCAGAATAACATTTGACTATAATTCGCTGTGGCGTCAGGAAGATATTACGCTGACAAAGGGACATTACGGAAGGAATCTTCTTGACCGCAGATACTGTCTTATGGAGATAAAAGCTCCGATGGCCATACCGCTTTATCTTGTGAAAATTCTTGAGGAGCTGAATATATATCCTACAGGCTTTTCTAAATACGGAACGGCATATAAAGCGATTCTTGAGGATGTCAACAGATAATAATCAGACATACATTTAAAATGACATGCGGAATGGGAAGAATTTTTACATATTATAATGAAATGTTATTAATACTATTTGGAGGTTTATATGGAAATTTTATTTAAATCGGTTATCGGAGTTAACGGACTTACAATCAACAACTTTTTTGTGTGCGTCGGCGTAGCGCTTCTCATGGGATTTATTATCTCGTTCTCGCATATGTTCAGAACAAAATATACACAGAGCTTTATTATTTCGCTGGCAATACTGCCGGCAATTGTGGCAATTGTCATTCTTATGGTAAACGGCAACATCGGTACGGGTATTGCGGTGGCAGGCGCATTCAGTCTGACAAGATTCCGTTCCCAGCCGGGAACAGCCAAGGAGATTTCAAGCATCTTTCTTGCTATGATGATTGGTCTTACCTGCGGTACGGGATATGTCGGAATAGCTGCCGTAAGTACTGTAATTCTCTGCGCACTGATTATTTTCTACGGCCTTGTGGGTTACGGAAAGAAAAATGAAAATAAAAAGGCTTTGACTGTAGTTATTCCGGAAAACCTTAATTATACCGAGATATTTAATGACATTTTTGATACATATACCACGGAGTGCGAGCTCGTAAAGGTAAAAACCGCAAACATGGGAAGCATGTTTAAATTAAGATATGAAATAAAGCTTAAGGACGATAAGTCCGAAAAGAAATTTATTGATGAAATACGTACAAGAAACGGTAATCTCGAGGTTATGCTTTGCAGAACAGAGGTGTTTGAGGAGCTTATTTAAGCATAATATGATAATAATACTTGAAAAAAATTTATTATTATGTAAAATATAAGGGAGTAGTTATTTCTGCTCCCTTATTATATTATATGACATTACAACTCCTGACTGTTTTCCGGCAGCGGGCGGTATGATTATACGGAGGAATATTATGGGTAAGATTATGCTGACAGGAGACAGACCTACGGGAAGACTTCATATCGGTCATTATGTAGGCTCCTTAAGAAGAAGAGTAGAGCTTCAGAATTCCGGCGAATTTGAAAAGATTTTTATTATGATTGCTGATGCGCAGGCACTTACGGATAATTTTGAAAATCCTGAAAAAATCAGACAAAATATTATTGAAGTGGCGCTTGATTATCTTTCGGCAGGGCTTGACCCTTCAAAGTCCAATATCTTTATTCAGTCAATGATTCCCGAGCTGACAGAGCTTACATTTTATTATGCAAATCTTGTAACGGTTTCAAGACTCCAGCGTAATCCTACTGTTAAGTCGGAAATCCAGCTCAGAAATTTTGAAACAAGTATTCCTGTGGGATTCTTTACTTATCCTATAAGCCAGGCATCTGATATTACTGCATTTAAGGCAGATACCGTTCCTGTAGGAGAAGATCAGCTTCCGATGATTGAACAGACAAGGGAAATTGTAAGAAAGTTCGGACAGACGTACAGGGAGGGTATTCTTGTTGAACCGAATGCGCTGCTTTCTTCAAATACGGCGTGTCTTAGACTCCCGGGTACGGATGGTCAGGCCAAAATGAGTAAATCACTTGGGAACTGCATCTATCTTGCAGATACCGAGAAGGATGTTAAGAAGAAGATTATGGGTATGTATACAGATCCGCTTCACATTCATATTGAGGATCCGGGTCATCTCGAAGGCAACCCTGTATTTACATATCTTGAGGCGTTTTCAAAGCCGGAGCATTTCGCTGAGTTCCTTCCTGATTACGCAAATCTTGATGAGCTTAAGGAACACTACACAAGAGGTGGTCTGGGCGACGGTACCGTTAAAAAGTTTCTTAACAACGTAATGCAGACGGAACTTGCTCCTCTCCGTGCAAGACGTGCCGAGTATGAAAAGGATATTTACGGTGTATATGAAATCCTGAAGAATGGCACCGAGGTAGCGAGGGAAGAGGCTGCAAAGACACTTGCAGAGGTTAAGGCTGCCATGAAGATTGATTACTTTACTGACAATGCATTGATTGCTTCACATGCAGAAAAGTATAATAATAAATAATTGTGAGATAATAAAAGGGCTTCCTCAAGTTATACGGAGGCCTTTTTCTGTGAGCTGTTAAGCGTAATGTCTTTCTTAACGGATATATAAATCGTGAGATTATTTGTTTGACATGAAAGGATTTTGTATGGATAAAGCGCTGATTGCAATGAGCGGCGGAGTTGATTCGAGTGTTGCTGCTTATCTGATGAAAAAAGAGGGCTGTGACTGTATAGGAGTTACTATGAAGCTCTATGGAAATGATGACCTTGGCCTTGATAAGGAGCATACCTGCTGCAGCCTTTCTGATGTGGAGGACGCAAGGGCGGTTGCCACAAGACTCGGTATGCGTCATTACGTTTTTAACTTTGCAGACAAATTCAGGGAAAAGGTAATTGAGCCGTTTATCAGCGCATACGAAAACGGAATGACTCCCAATCCCTGCATTGAATGTAACAGACATCTGAAATTTGACAGCCTGTTTTTAAGGGCACAGGAGCTTGGCTGTGAGTATGTTGTAACAGGACATTACGCAATTATTGATTATGATGAAACAAGGAACAGGTATGTGCTGAAAAAGGCAACAGACCCGTCGAAGGATCAGAGCTATGTTCTCTATTCACTTCCGAAGGAAAAGCTTTCATGCATCAGATTCCCGCTGGGAACCATGACAAAGGATGAGGCAAGGCAGATAGCCCGAAGCCTTGATTTTGTCAATGCGAGAAAGCATGACAGCCAGGATATATGTTTCGTGCCGAATGGTAAATATGCTGAATTTATAGAGGACTACACCGGTAGAAAATATGAACCGGGAAGCTTTTGCACTAAGGATGGTGAAATCCTCGGCACACATAAAGGAATTATAAATTACACTGTCGGACAGAGAAAAGGACTGGGTCTTTCACTTAAGGAGCCGATGTATGTGTGTGGGCTTGATGTTAAAAATAACAGGGTGATTCTCGGGAAAAATGAGGACCTTTTCACTACAGGTCTTGATGCAGACAATATTAATCTTATTTCGGTTGACAGTATATATGAGCCGATGAGAGTTAAGGCGAAGGTACGGTACCGTCATGAGGAGGATGATGCTGTTGTATGGCAGACATCCGAGAATACATTTCATGTAGAATTTGACCGCCCTCAAAGAGCCGTTACCAGAGGGCAGGCTGTAGTTCTTTATGATGGTGACATAGTAGTCGGAGGCGGAACAATTATCTGATATTTTCCGCCTGCTTTAATAAATCACAAATAACCTCTCCGGCTATCATCAGTCCTGCTATGGCAGGGGTGTAGGATATGCTGCCGGGGATATTACGTCCGGGAGAAGAGCTGTCTTTTATGGTGCGGAAATCGGAATATTCCTGCGAATATACGCATTTCAGCTTCCTGATACCGGCCTTTTTCAGCTCACGCCTCATAACCCGGGCAAGAGGACATACACTGGTTTTGTAAATGTCAGCCACAAAAAATTTGGTCGCTGAAAGCTTGCCGCCTGTACCCATTGAGGAAATTATCGGGGTTCCTGTGTCTGCGCAGGAGGTGGCCAGAAGAACCTTTGAGGATACCATGTCGATGGCATCAACCACATATGAATAATCGGAAAAATTAAAGTCGCATTTATTTTCCTTTGTAAAATAAACGGACCTGGTGATGACGCTGCAATCGGGATTGATAAGTGCAATACGCTCCTTAAAAGACTCTGTTTTCAGCTTTCCGACAGTGTTTGAAAGAGCAATTATCTGTCTGTTGATATTGCTGACAGAGACAGTATCGCCGTCAACTATTGTAATGGTACCTACTCCGCTTCTTGCAAGAGCTTCTATTACATAGCCGCCTACACCGCCGGCACCGAATACTGCCACGTGTGCCTGCTTTAATCGGCTAAGTCCGTCCGGACCCAAAAGAATTTCGGTTCTGCTAAAGCGCTCAGACATATTGCTCCTCCGCATCATTTTTGGATTTATTAATTAATATTATCAATTTTTGACGTAATATGCAAGCATTATGTATCCTTGTTCTGATGAACAGGAAGTAACCTTTCTTTGTTGAAACCGAGCACTGATAATTTCTGATAAAGCCTGACGATGCAATTAAGTAAACATTTTGAATTTTAGAAAAGACATTTTGAGTAAAACATTTTGATGGTAAGCCTGTTTTATTCATTATCTGCAGAAAAAATAACGCATACAGGAGAGAAACATGGAAGATGAAAGAAATAATATTATTTCCGGTGAAGAAACAGATGTAAGCGCTCTGTCCGTAGAGGACAGAATAAAAAGGGCGGAGCGAAGCATTGTCAAAAAATACCGCAAGGAAATCTGGACTAAATTCACAAAGGCAATAAATACTTATGATTTGATTCAGGACGGTGACAGGATAGCCTGCTGTATATCGGGCGGCAAGGATTCGATGCTTCTTGCAAAGCTCTTTCAGGAGCTGAAAAGGCACGGGAAAAAGAATTTTGAAGTTATATATTTATCGATGGATCCGGGATACAATGAGGCCAATAAAGCGAAAATTCTTGAAAATGCAAAGCTGCTCGGCATACCGCTTCAAAGCTTTGAATCCGATATATTTGATTCCGTATCTGATTTTGATCTGTCCTCCGCCTGTTATCTTTGTGCAAGGATGAGACGTGGAAGCCTTTACAGCAGGGCCGGGGAGCTTGGCTGCAATAAGATAGCCCTCGGACATCATTATGACGATGTGATTGAAACTATTCTTCTGGGTATGTTTTACGGCGGTCAGATGCAGTCAATGATGCCTAAGCTTCATTCTACAAATTTCGAGGGCATGGAGCTTATTCGTCCGATGTATCTTATCAGGGAGGAAAGCATCAAAAATTGGAGAGACTACAATAAGCTGACATTTCTGCAGTGCGCCTGCAGATTTACCGAGGCGGCAGAGGCATCCGGAACGGCACATAACTCGTCAAAAAGGGCAGAGGTCAAATCAATTATCCGGGAGCTGAAAAAGCTTAATCCGATTATTGAAAAAAACATTTTCCGAAGTACTGAAAATGTGCAGCTTGATACGCTTATTGAGTACAGGGACAGTACGGGAAGACATAATTTTCTTGATACATATAATGATAAGGCCGGGAAGAAATAATATATGCAACCGGTTGATTTTTGTTGTGTTTTATATCAATCGGATGTATAATAAAAGGTAGATTATTAAATATGTTTTTTGGTTTTTTTGTGAAAGGAAAAACAATGGAAAGACGTGACAAAATTAATTATTATCTTGACCTTGCAGACGTTGTGGCAAAGAGAAGTACATGTCTTCGCCGTCATTACGGAGCAGTAATCGTAAAAAATGACGAGGTTATTTCGACAGGGTATGTCGGTGCACCGAGAGGACGCAAAAACTGTTCCGACATAAATATGTGTATCCGTCAGAAAATGAATATCCCGCGGGGGGAAAGATATGAGCTGTGCAGAAGCGTTCATGCAGAGGCAAATGCCATCATTTCCGCTGAGCGTGACCGTATGATGGGTGCCAGCATGTTTCTTTGCGGAAGAGAGGCGTCGGGAGAAATAATCAATAACTCCAACAGCTGCTCGATGTGTAAGCGTATGATTATAAATGCCGGAATCGAAAAGGTATTTATCAGGGATACCGAGGACAGCTACAGGGAAATAAAGGTGAGTGACTGGATAGATAATGATGAGTCTCTTGACGGCGTTTTCGGATATTAATATTATACCGGGGGTAATATAGTGGAAATACAAAAGCTTAATCTGTTCCGTGGAATCAGTCAGGAAGAAATTGAAGATATGCTGCGTTGCGCTTCGACTTCAAGAAAAAAGTATAAAGAGGGAGAGTACCTTTTCAGAGTACACGACAAGCCGGTATTTATGTTTGTCATATTATCGGGGAGGGCAATTGTTGCGAGAGATTTTTCCTCGGGCCGTCAGGATATTATTCTTGAAGTAGCCGAGGGTGATGTGCTGGGAGAAAATTTTTTTGATCCGGACAACAAGGAATACTGGTACGATGCGATTGCGGGAAGCGACACTGAGGTACTGATGCTGCCCTTCAGCTTTTTCTACGGATTTTGCGGCAATGCCTGTAAAAAGCATCAGGAGCTAATTAAAAATATGCTCGAAATTTTCTCTGTCAGAAACAGTGAGCTTTCAAAAAAAGCGCATATATTAAGCTGCAATAATCTTCGTGAACGTATTGCGCTGTGGCTTCTTGATAACTGCAACGAATCGGGGAAGGTAGTGCTTAACATGAACAGGGAACAGCTTTCCTCATATCTGGGAGTGACGAGACCGAGCCTGTCAAGAGAGCTGATGAAAATGCAGGATGACGGACTTATTAAGGCTGATAAAGGTTGGATAAAAATTATAAACGGTGAAAAGTTGGAAAATTATATATAAATATTTTAAAATGTAACAATTGTTACTGACTTACTGCCGCAATGGTATATAATAAAGTCAAACAAAGGTAAAAAACAAAAAAAGTTGAATGAAATATCAGACTTTTAGTTGCAACCTTTAGTGTTTTGAGTTATTATAATACTGTATGTAAATTTTTGAAATCTGTCCTGCAGGCTAAGGCAGGACTAATTATAAGAAGGAGGTTATTGATATGGAAAACTATGGACAGTGGGAATCTTTCAAGGGTCGTCTTTGGAAAGAGGAAGTAAACGTTCGTGATTTCATTCAGAACAACTATACCCCATATGATGGTGATGAATCATTCCTTGAGGGTACAACAGAAGCTACTGATAAGCTTTGGAGTAAGTTACAGGTTTTATTTAAGGAAGCTCGTGCTAAGGGTGGTGTACTGGATATGGATACAGACATTGTATCATCAATTACATCACACGGTCCGGGATACCTTGATGAAGAAGATAAGACATTAGAGAAGATTGTAGGTCTTCAGACAGATAAGCCTCTTAAGAGAGCATTCATGCCATATGGCGGTATCAGAATGGCTGAGCAGTCATGTGAAATGTACGGCTACACACCAAGCCCTGAATTACACAAGATTTTTACAGAATATCATCAGACACATTCTGACGCTGTATTCTCAGTTTATACACCTGAGATCAGAGCTGCACGTAAGGCTCACATCTTAACCGGTCTTCCTGATACATACGGTCGTGGACGTATTGTAGGTGATTACAGAAGAGTTGCTCTTTACGGTATTTACTTCCTCGTAGCTAAGAAGCAGGAAGATTTATTAAACTGCGGATGCGGAGTTATGACAGATGATATTATTCGTCTTCGTGAAGAAATCGCAATGCAGATTAAGAGCTTAAAGCAGATGAAGGTTATGGCTCAGAGCTATGGTTATGATATTTCACAGCCTGCCAAGAATGCAAAAGAAGCAGTTCAGTGGTTATACTTCGGTTACCTTGCAGCCATCAAGACACAGAATGGTGCTGCAATGTCAGTTGGCCGTGTATCTACATTCCTTGATATCTATATTGACAGAGATCTTAAGGCCGGCGTTATAACAGAGAAGGAAGCCCAGGAGCTTATCGATCATTTCGTAATGAAGCTTCGTATGGTTAAGTTTGCAAGAATCCAGTCATACAATGAACTCTTCTCAGGTGACCCTGTATGGGCTACGCTTGAAATTGCCGGTCTCGGTATGGATGGTCGTTCAATGGTTACAAAGTGTGACTATCGTTTCCTTCATACTCTTGAGAACATGGGACCTGCTCCTGAACCAAACATGACAGTTCTCTACTCAAAGAGACTTCCTGATAACTTCAGAAAGTATGCATCACATATTTCTATCCTTACATCATCAGTTCAGTATGAAAATGATGACGTAATGCGTCCTGTATGGGGCGATGACTACAGCATCTGCTGTTGTGTATCTGCTACTCAGACAGGTAAGGAAATGCAGTTCTTCGGAGCAAGAGCAAACCTTGCAAAAGCATTACTTTACGCTATCAACGGCGGTAAGGACGAGGGTGACGGACTTACACCATATGTTCAGGTTGGTCCTGCATACGAGCCAATCGTATCAGAGTATCTTGATTATGATGAGGTTATGAAGAAATACGACCTTTATCTTGAGTGGCTGGCAGGTCTTTATGTAAACTGCCTCAACCTTATCCACTATATGCATGATAAGTATTATTATGAGGCTGCTGAGCTTGCACTTATTGATACAAATGTACGTCGTACATTTGCTACAGGCATTGCAGGTTTCTCACATGTAGTAGACTCTCTTTCAGCTATAAAGTATGCAAAGGTTAAGGTTATCCGTGATGATAAGGGTCTTGCCAAGGACTTCGAAGTTGAAGGCGATTTCCCTAAGTATGGTAATGATGATGACAGAGCTGACGATATAGCAGTATGGTTACTTGATACATTTATGAAGAAGATTAAGAAGCATCACACATATAGAAATGCTGAGCCTACAACATCTATCCTTACAATTACATCAAACGTTGTATATGGTAAGGCTACAGGTGCTACTCCTAACGGACGTAAAGCTAAGGCTCCATTCTCACCAGGTGCTAACCCATCATACGGTGCAGAGCAGAATGGTCTTGTTGCATCACTTAACTCAGTTGCAAAGCTTCCATACACATGGGCTCTTGACGGTATTTCAAATACTCAGACAATTAACCCAAGTGCACTTGGTAACACAGATGAGGAAAGAATCAACAACCTTGTTGCTGTAATGGACGGTTACTTCGAGCAGGGCGCTCATCACCTTAACGTTAATGTATTCGGTGTTGAAAAGCTTATCGATTGTATGGAGCATCCTGAGAAGGAAGAATATGCTAACTTCACAATCCGTGTATCCGGTTACGCTGTTAAGTTTATCGATCTTACACGTGAGCAGCAGTTGGACGTTATCGCAAGAACATGTCACGGAACATTATAATTAGCATATAATTTTGATTATTGAATTTAAAGCCCGGCGGTCAAAGCTGCCGGGCTTTTTGTAAGAACGGAGGAACAATGGAACAGATAAAAGGCTATGTTCATTCAATAGAATCATTCGGCGCGGCAGATGGTCCCGGAATCAGATATATTATTTTTCTTCAGGGCTGCAATATGAGATGCAGGTATTGTCACAATCCGGACACGTGGAAATGCAATGATTCAACGGCAAAGCTGTATACAGCGGAAGAGCTTCTTGATAAGGCGGAGAGAAATAAACCTTACTGGCGTGATAATGGCGGAATCACCGTCAGTGGCGGAGAGGCCCTTGTTCAGATAGATTTTCTTCTTGATTTATTTAAAAAGGCAAAGGAAAGAGGCATCAATACATGTCTTGATACAAGCGGCAATCCGTTTACCAGAGAGGAGCCTTTTTTTGACAAATTTGAGGAATTGATGAAGTATACAGACACAATACTTCTGGATATTAAGCATATTGACAGTGATAAGCATAAGGAGCTGACCGGTCATCCGAATGATAATATCCTTGATCTTGCACGATATCTTTCCGATATCGGGAAGCCGGTCTGGATAAGACATGTCCTTGTGCCTGAATATACTGATTTTGATGAGTATCTTTATAAGCTCAGGGAATTTATTGATACATTGAAAAATGTAGAACGTGTAGAAGTGCTTCCTTATCATACACTCGGAACATTTAAGTGGGAGAAGTTAGGTATCAGTTATCCGCTTGAGGGAATTGCGCCTCCTTCAAAGGATAGGATTGAAAATGCAAGAAAAATATTAGGACAGACTACTTAATATGTTTATAAATATCCAAAAAGCCCTTTATTTTTATTATGATTCGTGATAAAATAAATCAAAATGGTGTGTTATGCCGTTTTGATTTATTTTTTGTGCAGAAATGTCCGCATAGGGATTGGGCACGGATAATTAATTGAGAATAATATAATAAACTGTTTGATTTGGAGATAATTATGTTTAGTAATGACATTGGTATAGATTTGGGAACAGCCAATATTCTGATTTATCTTAAGGGTAAGGGAGTAATCCTTGATGAGCCGAGTGTTGTGGCTTATGACAAGGAAACCAATAAAATAAAGACTATTGGTGAAGAAGCAAGAGAAATGCTTGGACGTACACCGGGAAATGTTGTAGCCGTAAGACCGTTACAGCATGGTGTAATTTCAGATTATGCAATTACTGAAAAAATGCTTAAGTATTTCATCCAGAAAGCAATCGGTAAACATCGTTTCTTTAAACCGGTTATCAGTATTTGTGTACCGAGTAACTGTACGGAGGTCGAAAAGAAGGCTGTAGAGGATGCGACATATGCAGCAGGGGCACGTTATGTTGAGCTGGTAGAAGAACCAATTGCAGCTGCCATCGGTGCGGGAATAGATATTTCAAAGCCTTGCGGCAATATGATTGTTGATATCGGCGGCGGTACAACAGATATCGCTGTTATCAGTCTGGGAGGAACGGTATACAGTAATTCCATCAAGGTTGCGGGTGATGATTTTGATGAGGCAATTGTAAGGTATATGCGTAAAAATTATAATATGCTTATCGGAGACAGGACAGCTGAGGAAATTAAGCTTAAGATAGGCTCTTGTTTTAAACGTCCTGAAACACTTACGATGGATGTAAAAGGACGTAACCTTGTGACAGGTCTTCCGAAGACGGTTTCTCTTTCGAGTGAGGATACGGAGGAGGCTCTTAAGGAGCCTGCCAATCAGATAATTGATGCCATTCATTTGGCATTTGAATCTACTCCGCCTGAGCTTGCCGCAGATATCGCAGACAGGGGAATTGTGCTGACCGGCGGCGGTTCACTTATTTATGGTCTTGATGAATTGATTCAGGAGAGAACCGGTATTGCCACTATGATAGCAGAGGATGCCAAGAGATGTGTTGCTAAGGGAACAGGACGTTATGTTGAGGTACTCAGCAAGACAAATATCAGAAGATTGCAGAATAATTAATAAAATGCCCCTCCATACGAAGGGGCATTTATTAGATAATAACAGAAGGGTTGCCATGGAAAAGCTGAGTGGTTATGTAGAACATATTGTATATAGAAATTCGGACAATGGCTATACCGTATTTACGGTCGCTTCCAAGGATACGGAGGAGACCGGATGCGTAGGATATTTTTCTTTTATTAATGAAGGTGAATTCCTCGAAATGGAAGGAAGATATACGACCCATAATATATACGGGGAGCAGTTTACCGTGTCTGATTATAAGGTTTCCGAACCGGCGAATGAAGAGGCGATAATAAGATATCTGAGCTCCGGCGCCATCAAATGTGTAGGAGAGGCACTGGCAGGAAGAATTGTTAAAAAATTTGGCTTGGATACATTTGAGATAATGGAAAAGGAGCCTGAAAGACTGGCAGAGGTAAAGGGTATTTCCGAGAGAATTGCAATGATAATATATCGTCAGTTCGTTGAACAGAAGGATATGAGAAATGCAATGCTGTATCTTTCAAAATATGGTATCAGAACTAACCTTGCAGTTAAGATTTATAATACTTACGGCGAGCGGATGAGAGAGGTGCTGGAGGAAAATCCTTACAGGCTTGCAGAGGATATAAAGGGTGTAGGCTTTGCGCAGGCTGATGAAATTGCCTCAAGGCTCGGATATGATGTTGATTCGGAATTCAGAATCAGGGCAGGTATTCTTCATACTCTGGCATTGGGAGCCAATGCGGGAAATGCCTATCTGCCGGAGGAGGTATTATACAGAAGAGCTTCTGAAATACTGATGTGCGATGTTAAGCTGTTTCCTCATATAATCAGCGGACTGGCGATTTCGGGAAAGATTGTTGTAAAGAATTATAATGATATAAACAGGATTTATCTGGCTTCGTACTACTATACAGAGCTTGCAATTGCCAGAATGCTGCATGACTTAAATATACACCGGGAAATATCGAAAGACCTTATAGAACAACGTGTTACAGCTGTAGAACACAAACAGGGAATAACACTTGATTCGCTGCAGCGTGAAGCTTTGGTACGCTCAAATACCGATACAGTATTAATCATAACGGGCGGTCCGGGAACAGGTAAAACGACTATTATTAACGCTCTGATTGACATGTATGAGGAGCAAAGGCTGCGTGTACTCCTTGCTGCGCCGACAGGACGTGCGGCAAAAAGAATGAGTGAGGCTACAGGCAGAGAAGCTGCCACGATTCACAGACTGCTGGAATTTACGCCCGGTGGCGATGACGATGTTATAAGTGTGGGCTTTAATCGCAATGAGGAGACTCCGCTTGAAGGAGATGTTGTAATTGTTGATGAGGCGTCGATGATTGATATGCATCTTATGAATGCTTTGCTTAAGGCTGTACCGGTGGGGACGAGATTGATTCTGGCGGGCGATGCAAGACAGCTTCCGAGTGTCGGACCGGGAAATGTGCTGAGCGATATTATTGACAGCAACGTTTTTAGTGTTGTAAAGCTTCAGAGAATTTTCAGACAGGCAAAGCAGAGCGATATTATTGTAAATGCCCATAAGATAAACAACGGAGAGCATCTTGTAATCGACAACAAAAGCAGTGATTTTTTTATGCTTAAGAGAAATGATGCAGCTACAGTCAGAAATGTGACAATTGCCCTGGTAAAAGAAAAAATGCCGAAATATGTTAACGCTAAACCGTTTGATATACAGGTTTTAACTCCGATGAAGAAGGGCGAGCTGGGTGCGGTAGTATTTAACCGTTATCTTCAGGAGGCGCTTAATCCTCCGGAACGCGGCAAAAAGGAACGCGAAATCGGCGGACGCATATTCCGGGAGGGAGACAAGGTAATGCAGATTAAAAATGATTACCAGCTTGAGTGGTCCGTATACGGTCGGAGTAATGTTGTTCTGGCAAAAGGTACGGGCATTTTTAACGGCGACCTGGGGTATATTAAAGAAATAAATCTGTTTACGGAGACACTTGCCGTTGTGTTTGATGAGAACAAAGAGGTTGAATACAGCTTTTCAAATCTTGATGAGCTTGAGCATGCATATGCCATTACGGTCCATAAGTCACAGGGCAGCGAATATCCGGCTGTTGTGCTTCCTATTCTTGCAGGACCGAAGCCGCTAATGAACCGAAATCTCTTATATACTGCCGTGACAAGGGCGGTAAAATGTGTTACAATAGTGGGCGATGAGCATATGATTAATACAATGATTGATAATGAGGATGAGAATAAGCGCTTTACAGGCCTTACAAATCATCTGATTGAAATGAATTTATAAAATCGGAGGTTATTATGGATACGACGCTTGTTATTATGGCAGCAGGTATAGGCAGCAGATTCGGAGGTGGCATCAAACAGCTTGAACCTGTTGGCCCGTGCGGTGAAATAATTATGGATTATTCAATATTTGATGCATTAAATGCAGGCTTCAATAAGGTTGTATTTATTATCAGACATGATATTGAAAAGGATTTTAAAGAAATTATCGGTGACAGAATCAGCAGATATGTTAATACCGAATATGTATATCAGGAAAACAATCTGTCCGCGTACGGTTATTCGGCTCCGGAACAGAGAAAGAAGCCTTACGGAACAGGTCATGCGGTTTTGAGCTGTAAGGGTGTTGTAAATGAGCCGTTTATGGTTATTAATGCAGATGATTATTATGGCAGGGAAGCCTTCAGAAAGGTTCATGATTACCTTGTTGCTACAAATGATGAGCCCGGAAAATATTGTATGGCCGGCTTTGTGCTTGGCAACACACTAAGTGATAACGGAACCGTTAAGCGCGGCGTGTGTAAGACTGATGAAAATGATTTCCTGTTAAGCGTTGAGGAGTGCGGTGAGCTGATGGCTGCAGGTGATGTTGTAAGCGGCGTCAACCTTAAAGGTGAGAAGTTCACAACTTCATACAGCACACCGGTTTCAATGAATATGTTCGGTTTTACATCGGATTTTATTTTAAGACTTGATGAGGGCTTCAGGGAATTTCTTGAAAATGCTGATGAGGAGACGATGCTCAAGGGCGAGTTTTATCTGCCATCAATGGTCAGTGAACTTATCGACACAAATCGTGCATCAGTTAAGGTGCTGTCAACAGATGACAGGTGGATTGGTGTAACATACAGAGAGGATAAGCCAATGGTAGTGCAGACCATCAGAAAAATGGTAGAAGACGGCATGTATGAAAAAGGCATTCTTCGATAGCTTTGAATACATATGAGAAATTCAGGAGGATAAATGATTTGGCAATAGGCCTGTTATTTCCTCCTGTCTGTCCTGTATGTGAGGCGGCTCTTCCGCTTGATATGGAGGGGAAATGCTGCAAAAAATGTTCTGACAAGCTTGTTCCCATAAAGGAACCCAAATGCTTCAAATGCGGAAAACCTCTTGAATCTACTGATGTAGAATATTGTGAGCTCTGTCGCAATGAAAGCTTTTCTTTTGTAAAAGGCGTAAGCCTTTATCCGTATACTGATTTGTCAAGAGAGCTTGTTCTTAAGCTGAAATATAACGGGCGTGGTGACATAGCACGATTTTTTGCAAATCAGATTATCAATAATTTATCGGATGAATTATTGTCCTATAATCCTGATGTGGTAATTCCGGTTCCTGTTCATAAAAAAAGACTCGTTGAAAGAGGCTACAATCAGGCCATGCTTATTGCAAAGCACTTATCTGAGTATTTGAAAATCCCTTGTTGTGATAATATTTTAATAAGGTCAAAGGATACTGCGGCTCAAAAACAACTCGGAAAAAATTCCAGACTTCTCAATCTGTATGATGCTTTTTCGATTGATAAGGAAAAGCTTATGAAGCTGCAGAAAAAAACCTCCATAAATAATGTACTTCTTGTGGATGATATTTATACTTCGGGAAGTACAATACAATGCTGTACAATGTATCTTATGGAGGCGGGAATTAAAAATGTGTATTTTGTTGCGGTTTGTACCTGATTAGTTCTCTGTAAGCCTGATTCCGTCTTCGAGAATTTCAATTTCGGAAGCTTTGTATAGAGAGCCGATGGCACGCTTAAAGGCTGCCTTGCTCAGACCGAAGCGCTCTTTGATCTCTTCAGGCGAGCTCTTGTCGTGGAATGGGAGAAATCCGCCGGCTGATTTAAGACTGATAAGTATGAGTCGTGCGTCAGCATCCATCTGCAGGAATGACTTTTCCCTGCAGCTAAGCGTTAATTTGCCGTCATCGAGCACATTTACTACTCTGGCGGTAATTTTGGCACCTATCGGAATTGGGTGGAACAGCTCTTTTTTTGGTATAAGTGCAGAATACATGTCATCAACGGCTACGAATGTTCCGAAGTTTCCGCTGACCTCATATACCGTACCTGAAACCTTGTCATCCTTTGTGTAAGGAGAGTTCTTTTTAAGGTAGTGATATACCTTCATTGTAGCACAAAGGCGGTTGCTTTTATCTGTGTAAAGTGCCACAAGCACCCTGTCGCCCTTTTCGACTTTCTTTGTCTGTTCTCTGAATGGCAGAAGAAGATCCTTGGTAAGCCCCCAGTCCAGAAATGCACCTATGCGTGTTACCTCCTTACAGGTAAGCACCGCAACACTTCCGAGTGTAATTAACGGAGAAGAAGTTGTTGCAACGGGTCTGTCCTCTGAATCCTTATAAATAAAAACCTCTATTCGGTCATTTATGCTTAGTCCTCCGGACTGATTGCGGGGAAGAAGAACATCTGCTTCGGTAATATCACCGTTTTCTGATTTGTCAGGATATAAATCACCGAGGTATACACCGTGTTCTGCAATTCTTGTAACTTTTAATGTCTGGGTAATTCCGAGTTTCATGGGTAAATCCTTTCTTTGATGGATAAATTTGCCAAGCTTTTTAAAAAAAATTATAAAAGCTCTTTGTTATATCTGCTATTTCACAGTATAAATGATTTCTTATTATTTGTAAAGAAAGTAAATGGTAAGGCTTGTATTTTACGGGAATATGTGATACAAATAACATACAAAACTGAATATGGAGGAAATAATGACTGGAAACAGATTTAGACGAAAGGTCAGGACAGATGATATCGGCTCTGTAAACCGTTTGTTTTCATACACGGTAATTTTTATTTTGTTTATGAGTCTTATAGGCATATCCGGGCTGACTAAAAATTATGTGGGCAGTGTACTTGTAAGCCAGCTGGGACTCCTTGTTCCGCTTGTGATGTATATACTTCTTAATCTGGGGCGTGTCAAAGAAGTTCTTGGAATCGGAAAGGTCAATGCAGCTTCTTTGGCAGCTTCATTAGTGCTTGGTTTGACAATCACTCCGTTTCTTGGAATAGTAAACAATATATCATCGCTTTTGGTAAAAAATGTTACTTCCGAAAGGGCGGTGGAGGCGGCAGAAAAATATCCGTTTGTTGTTATGCTTGCTGCTGTTGCGATAATTCCGGCAATCATAGAGGAGCTTATGTTCCGCGGGGCAATATTTTCTGCCTATAAAAGAAAAAATGTTGTAAAGGGCGCCATTGCGGCGGCAGTATTGTTCGGACTTATGCATGGAAATTTAAATCAGTTTGCCTACGCACTGGTTGCAGGCTTTTTGTTTGCAATGACTGATAATGCAGGAGGAAGTGTTTTTTATTCTGTAATTGCCCATTGCGTATTTAATACAACAACACTTATCGGCATTTATAATCACACTTTTAAATCAAAATTACAGGGAATACTGTTCTTTGATAAATCATATAATGGTGTTGCAGAGGTTCTTAAAGACATGCTTATTCCGGCATTAATCGGTATTGTATTATCGGCCGTAATGTATATGATTATCAGAGTATCATCCAAAGCTTATACCGACAGGCTTGAAAATGAGGAGCGATTAAGTCAGAATAACAGAATGTATTCAAATCTTAAAATTGTTGATGCCTCTCTTATGGTTGGTGTTATTATTCTGGCTGTTAATATTATTGCAAATGAATGTATGTAATTAATACAGCCGATCAGTGGCGGATTTTTAGAGCTTCTTGTTGAAAAGAAGCTCTATTTTTTATTCTACTTTTGTGGAATTATTCAATTATGCTTATAAAACATTTGGTCGAAAAATGTAAAAATAGAATGAATTTTCGTGAAACAGCAGTAGAATGTTTTTTTTACAAAGCCGGTATGAAAATTTAAAAATCGACAATTGTAAACACAATTTAATTATTTTTGCCTTATTATAGCTTTAATTTACCAAATTTATCAACTTTAATTATTTTCATAAAACAGGTTGACTTTTTGTGGATAAATGTTCTAAAGGGCAAGTTATACCCGATTTTTATGTGGATTAACTCGCAAATTGTGGATAAATTTTTAAATAGAGAGATTTATCAACCACAAAAATGCTTAAAAAACCGCCTTTTTAATTTTATACACATATTTATCCACTTTATCCACAATTGGTATATACAGGTGTAGAACGGACTTGTACGATAGAAGTCGAATCAGGTCGAAATAGTAAAATTTTTGTGTCGAAAATGTGTTTTGATGTCAAATCATACGATAAATTCTGTCAAATTCAAGGGATTTATTTAATTGATAGGATAAATGACAGAAAACATTATTTGATATAATGATAATGACACGCAATAACATACAATAAACATATATATTGCTTAAACGTCAGACAAATCTATGCGTTTTAACACGCGTTGCACTGAACAAAAGAAAAAGCATCTTAAAAAAACGGTTATTCAACAAAAACCAATCATTTATTAAGCATAATATCTGAATAAATAATGCCCATATGTCGATTTGTGGAAAAAATTTATTATTTTAAATATTATTTAACAATTTTAATAAGCTTAATTGAAAGTATTCGGTTTACTTCTTACTTGAAATTTGATATAATAAACATCAAATTGGTTATTTAAGTGAAAAGCTTCAGCAGAAATTCGGAGGTAGAAATAATAATGTCATTAATCGAGAAAATATTTGGAACTCATAGCGACCATGAGTTAAAAAGAATATATCCAATTGTTGATAAAATCGAGGCTATGGAGCCTGAGATGGAGAAGCTGAGTGATGAGGAGCTTGCGGCGCAGACCGCAAAGTTTAAGCAGTTGTTAAGTGAAGGAAAAACTCTTGATGACATTCTTGTAGATGCTTATGCAACAGTCAGAGAGGCTGCAAAACGAGTTCTCGGACAGAGAGCTTACCGCGTTCAGTTAGTCGGCGGAATAATTCTTCATCAGGGTCGTATCCCTGAGATGAGAACAGGTGAAGGAAAGACACTCGTATCAACATTTCCCGTATATCTTAACGCACTTTCGGGCAAGGGTGTTCATGTCGTAACGGTTAATGACTATCTTGCACAGCGAGACAGTGACTGGATGGGACAGGTTCACCGATTCCTCGGACTTACCGTCGGTACAATTCTCGGCGGCATGGAATCTGACGAGAGACGTGAGGCCTATAAGTGTGATATTACTTATGGTACAAATAATGAATTTGGTTTTGATTACCTCAGGGATAACATGGTAATATACAAGGAGAAGCTTGTTCAGCGTGGTCTGAATTATGCGGTTATCGATGAGGTTGACTCGGTACTTATTGATGAGGCGAGAACTCCGCTTATCATTTCCGGTCAGAGCGGAAAGTCCACAAAGCTTTACGAGGTCTGTGACATTATTGCCAGACAGTTAAAGCGAGGTACTGTTACAGAGGTATCCCAGATGGACATGCTTCTCGGACAGGATGTTGTGGAAACAGGCGATTACGTAGTTCATGAAAAGGAAAAGCAGGTCAACCTTACGGAATCGGGTATTAAGAAGGTTGAGGAATTCTTTAAGATTGAAAACCTTGCTGATCCTGAAAATCAGGATATTCAGCATCATATAGATCTTGCCCTTCGTGCTCACAGTATAATGCATCGTGATCAGGATTATGTGGTTGACGGTGATGAGGTTGTAATTGTTGACGACTTTACGGGACGTATCATGCCTGGTCGTCGCTTCAGCGACGGTCTTCATCAGGCAATTGAGGCTAAGGAACGTGTAAAGGTTAAAAGGGAGAACAGAACTCTTGCCACCATCACCTTCCAGAATTTCTTCAATAAATATACAAAGAAGTGCGGTATGACAGGTACGGCGCTTACTGAGGAGGCAGAGTTCAGGGAAATATACGGTATGGACGTTATATGCGTGCCTACCAACAAGCCTGTACAGCGAGTGGATCTTGAGGATGCCGTATACACAACAAAGAGAGAAAAATTAAATGCAATTGTACAGCAGGTTAAAATGGCTTACGAAAAGAAGCAGCCTGTTCTCGTAGGTACGGTAACAATCGATTCCTCCGAGGAAATCAGTAAGCTTCTCACAAAGGCCGGTATACCTCATCAGGTTCTTAATGCCAAGTTCCATGAGAAGGAGGCGGAAATCGTTGCATTGGCCGGACAGGCAGGAATGGTTACCATTGCAACCAACATGGCAGGCCGTGGTACTGACATTAAGCTCGGTGAAGGAGTTAAGGAGCTTGGCGGACTTAAAATAATCGGAACTGAGCGTCATGAATCAAGACGTATCGACAACCAGCTTCGCGGTCGTGCCGGACGTCAGGGCGATGTAGGTGAATCGAGATTCTACATTTCTCTTGAGGACGACCTTATGAGACTTTTCGGTTCGGAGAAGATGATTAAGGTATTCAAGACACTCGGTATCCAGGAGGGTCAGGAAATAGAGCACAAGATGCTTTCATCGGTTATTGAAAAGGCGCAGAAGAAGATTGAGGAAAATAACTTCGGTATCCGTCGTAATGTCATGGAATATGATATTGTAAATAATGAACAGCGTGAAATCATTTATGCAGAAAGACGTCGTGTTCTTGACGGAGAGAACATGAGAGAGCCTGTTCTTAACATGGTAAAGAATACTGCTGCGGCAATTGTCGATACATATATCGGTGATGACCAGTATCCTGACGAATGGGAGCTTTCCGGGTTCAATGACAAAATTGAGGATGTATTTGCATTTGAGCATGTTTCATTTTCAAAGGAAGAGCTTGAGCATGTTACCAAGAAGTCATTTAAAAAGGATTTTGTCGACAGGGCTGTCAGAAAGTATGAGGAGCAGGAGGCACAGTTTGAAGATACAGCCCAGTTTAGAGAGGTTGAGCGTGTCCTTCTTCTGAAATGTATTGACAGAAGATGGATGAATCACATCGATGACATGGAGCAGCTTAAGCAGGGTATTCATCTTGTATCATACGGACAGAAGAAGCCTACCGAGGAATACAAGATTACAGGCTTTGAAATGTTCCAGGAAATGACTGACGGTATCGCAGAGGATACCGTAAAGGCTATTATGCATATAAGGGTTGAACAGAAGGTTGAGCGTGAAGAGGTTGCCAAGGTAACAGGTACAAACAAGGATGATACTGCCGTTCCAAAGACAGTTAAGCGTTCGGGCAGGAAAATTATGCCAAATGATCCATGCCCATGCGGAAGCGGTAAAAAATATAAATTCTGTCATATGAAGATAGAAAACCAGTAATAATAATAATAAAAGCGTAACCGTTATTTATATCGATTACGCTTTAATTAATAATAGTCTGTAATAAATGAGGTTTTATGGTTGAATTAGATCAGATAAAAGTAAATCTCACAAATTGTGAGGAAAATCTTCAGGTGCTTGAAAAAGGTCTTGCAATAGATAATAAGCTGGAGCTTATCGAGGAAATTTCAAGGCATATGGAGGAGCCTGATTTTTGGGATGATGCAAAGAAAAGTGCCGAAAGCGTTCAGAAGCTTAAGCTGATGAAGGATGAGGTCGCTTCGATAAAAGGTCTGTGGCAGCAGAGAGAGGATTTGTTTACATTAATAGAAATGGCCGTTGAGGAAAATGATGAATCGCTCGTTCCGGAAATTCAGGCAGAATATGATGAGTTTGTTGCTAAATATGAAGAACTCAGACTTTCTACACTTCTTTCGGAGGAATTTGATGCGGACAACGCCATTGTATCACTTCATGCAGGCGCAGGCGGCACGGAAAGCTGTGACTGGGCGGAAATGCTGTACCGCATGTATACCAGATGGGCAGGAAAAAAAGGCTTTACGGTTGAAGTGCTTGATTTCCTTGACGGAGATGAAGCAGGAATAAAGTCAATAACATTTCAGGTGAATGGAATTAACGCTTATGGGTATCTTAAAAGTGAGCATGGTGTTCACAGGCTTGTGCGTATATCTCCATTTAATGCGGCGGGCAAAAGGCAGACCTCATTTGTATCCTGCGACGTAATGCCTGATATAGAGGATGATGTGGATGTTGAAATCAATCCGGACGATTTGAGAATAGACACATACCGAAGCAGCGGGGCAGGCGGTCAGCATATTAATAAGACAAGCTCAGCCATCAGAATCACGCATATTCCGACAGGTATAGTTGTTCAGTGTCAGAATGAGCGCTCTCAGTTCCAGAACAAGGATAAAGCCATGCAGATGCTTAAGGCAAAGCTCTATATGTTGAAAAAACAGGAACAGGCCGATTACCAGGCGGGCATCAGAGGAGATGTGGCCGATATTAATTTTGGTTCGCAGATACGTTCATATGTCTTACAGCCTTATACAATGGTAAAAGATCACCGGACAGGTGTTGAAATCGGCAATGCACAGATGGTACTGGATGGAGGAATTGATCCTTTTATAAACGGTTATCTGACACATCTTCAGACAAATCAGTTAAATACATAAATCTGATAATTATTCAGGAGGAAAATTCATGGAAAAAGCAGAGTTTCATAGAGAAAACAGACCTTTCAAATTACATTCTGAATTTCTTCCTACAGGTGACCAGCCGGAGGCAATAGAGGCACTTGCAGAGGGCTTTGAGAGGGGCAATCAGTTCCAGACACTTCTGGGCGTAACAGGCTCCGGCAAGACCTTTACCATGGCCAATATCATTCAGAAGGTTCAGAAACCGACGCTGATAATTGCCCATAACAAGACACTTGCGGCACAGCTTTACGGTGAATTCAAGGAGTTTTTTCCTGAAAACGCAGTTGAATATTTTGTATCCTACTATGATTATTATCAGCCGGAGGCTTATGTGCCTTCAACCGATACTTATATAGAAAAAGATTCATCCATAAATGATGAAATAGACAGACTTCGTCATTCGGCTACCGCAGCACTTACGGAGCGTAGTGATGTAATAGTCGTTGCCAGTGTATCTTGTATCTATGGTCTTGGCTCGCCGATTGATTATCAGACAATGACGCTTTCAATTCGTCCCGGTATGCTTAAGGACAGGGACGAGGTGTTAAGGAAGCTTATCGATATCCAGTATTCAAGAAACGATTTGGATTTTAAACGCGGTACCTTCAGGGTAAGAGGTGACGTGGTTGAGGTGTTTCCCGTATCTGTCGACAATAATATGGCTGTACGTATTGAGTTTTTCGGAGACGAAATAGACAGAATATGTCAGGTGGATGCGCTTACGGGACAGGTTCACTCAACACTTGAGCATGTTGTTCTGTTTCCTGCATCTCATTATGTGGTTCCGGAGGAGCAGATGGAGGAGGCCATTAAGGATATTGAGGCGGAGCTTTCCGAGAGGGTAGAGTATTTCAGAAAAGAAGACAGACTTCTTGAGGCACAGCGTATAAGCGAACGTACAAATTATGATATTGAGATGATGCGTGAAACGGGTTTCTGCAGCGGCATAGAGAATTACTCCATGCATCTTGCAAGATTAAATCCGGGTGATTCACCATATACGCTTATGGATTATTTCCCTGAAGATTATCTTATTATTGTTGATGAAAGTCACATAACCATTCCACAGATAAGAGGTATGTATAATGGTGACAGAGCACGTAAGACTACACTTGTAGACTATGGATTCCGCCTGCCTTCCGCACTTAATAACAGACCTCTTAATTTTGAAGAATTTGAAGACAGAATCGACAAAATGCTCTTTGTTTCCGCCACTCCGAATGAGTATGAGGAGCAACATGAAATGCTTCGTGCCGAGCAGATAATCAGACCAACCGGTCTTCTTGATCCTTTAGTAACGGTTAAGCCTGTAAAGGGTCAGATTGACGACCTTTTAGGGGAGGTCAGAAAGGAAGTTGACAATAAGGGTAAGGTTCTCGTCACAACACTGACAAAGAGAATGGCAGAGGAGCTTACAAACTATATGAAGGAAGTGGGTATCAGGGTAAGATATCTTCATTCTGACATAGACACACTGGAACGAAGCGAGATTATCAGGGACATGCGTATGGATGCATTTGATGTTCTTGTGGGAATTAACCTTTTGCGTGAAGGTCTTGACATACCTGAAATTAGTCTTGTGGCAATTCTTGATGCCGACAAGGAGGGCTTCCTGCGGTCAAAAACATCACTTATCCAGACTATCGGCAGGGCGGCAAGAAATGCTGAAGGAAGAGTCATTATGTATGCCGACAATATAACGGATTCGATGGACGGAGCCATTAAGGAAACGGCAAGAAGACGTAAGCTTCAGGATGAATATAATAAGGCTCACGACATAACACCGACTACGATTAAAAAGGCTGTAAGGGATCTTATCAGCATATCGAAGAAGGTTGACCGCAAGCTTAAGAATAAGCTTGATAAGGATATTGAGTCAATGGATGACGGTGAGCTCAGAGCCCTTGCGTCTGAAATAAAGAAGAAAATGCATGCAGCGGCAGCAGACCTGAATTTTGAGCTTGCTGCAGAACTGAGAGACAAGCTTATTGAGGTCAATAAGCATATAAACGGACAGGATGATTAAATGAATAAAAAGTATATAAAAATAAGAGGCGCAAAGGAGAATAATCTCAAAAATATCGACATAGATATTCCAAGAGATGAGTTTGTGGTCCTTACAGGACTGTCGGGTTCAGGTAAATCCTCCCTTGCATTTGATACAATTTATGCAGAAGGACAGAGACGTTACATGGAATCACTGTCCTCATATGCCCGAATGTTCCTTGGACAGATGGAAAAGCCCGATGTAGAGATTATTGAAGGCCTTCCGCCTGCAATTTCCATAGATCAGAAGTCCACTAACCGTAATCCGCGTTCGACAGTCGGAACGGTTACGGAGATATATGATTACTATCGTCTGCTTTATGCAAGAATCGGTGTACCCCACTGTCCGAAATGCGGACGTGTTGTAAAAAGACAGACGGTAGATGAAATGGTGGATGATATATTATCCATGCCTGAAAGAACAAAACTCACACTTCTGGCACCTGTTGTAAAGGGCAGAAAGGGTGAGCATGTAAAGGTTCTGGAGCAGGCAAGGAAAAGCGGTTACGTCAGAGTCATAATTGATGGAAATATGTATGAATTGTCGGAGGAGATTAAGCTTGAGAAAAACATTAAGCACAATATCTCTATTGTGGTAGACAGAATCGTGGTTAAAGAGGGTATAGAATCACGTCTTACTGACTCCATTGAAAATGTACTCAGGCTTACAGACGGGCTGCTTGTTGTTGATGCCGGAGAGCTTGGAGAAAAAACATATTCCCAGAGTTTTTCATGCCCTGACTGCGGCATTTCGATATCTGAACTGGAGCCAAGATCATTTTCCTTCAATAACCCGTTCGGCGCATGCCCTGTGTGCTCGGGAATCGGTTATAAGATGGAATTTGACGTGGAGCTTATGATACCTGACCCGTCCCTGTCAATTAACCAGGGAGCCATTGCAGTCTGTGGCTGGCAGTCGGTTAAGGATAAGGGAAGCTTTTCAAGATGCATTATTGAGTCTATGGCAGACGAGTATGGTTTTGACCTTGATACCCCATTTGGTGAGTATCCGGAAAGCGTCAGAAATCTCATACTTTACGGAACTGACGGCAAAAAGCTCAAGGTACGTTATACAGGTCAGAGGGGTACCGGCGTGTATGATGTTGAATTTGAAGGCCTTTTGAAAAATGTTGCAAGACGGTATCGCGAGACAACCGGCGAATCTACAAGAGCAGAGTATGAGTCTTTCATGTCAATCACACCATGCAGTGAGTGTCATGGTAAAAGACTCAGACCGGAATCTCTTGCGGTAACGGTAGGCGACAAAAATATAGCCGAGGTTACTGAGTTAAGTATTTCCGATTTGTCAGATTACATGAATAAGCTTGAGCTTACCCGGACACAGCGTAAGATTGGTGAACAGGTGCTTAAGGAAATAAATGCCAGACTTCGTTTCCTTAATGATGTAGGCCTTTCGTATCTTACCCTGTCCAGGGCGACGTCATCACTTTCGGGAGGAGAGGCACAGAGAATAAGACTTGCAACACAGATTGGTTCGGGTCTTGTGGGAGTGGCTTACATTCTTGATGAGCCAAGCATTGGTCTTCACCAAAGGGATAATGACAGACTTCTTAAATCACTTAAGGGACTGCGCGACCTCGGCAATACACTTATCGTTGTGGAGCATGACGAGGATACCATGCTTGCGGCAGATTATATTGTTGACATCGGACCGGGAGCAGGCAGTCACGGCGGAGAGGTTGTGGCAACAGGAACAGCAAGTGATATTATGGCCTGCGAGCGCTCAATTACAGGAGCCTACCTTAGTAGAAAACTTTTTATTCCGATAAGAAATGAGTTCAGAAAACCAACAGGCTTTCTTAAGGTAGAGGGTGCGAGGGAGCACAACCTGAAAAATATTGATGTCGAAATACCTTTAGGAGTAATGACATGTGTAACAGGTGTATCGGGTTCGGGAAAGAGCTCGCTTGTTACCGAAATTATCTACAAGCGTCTGGCAAGAGATCTTAACAGGGCAAAATCAATTCCGGGTGCACATAAAAATATGACAGGTTATGAAAACCTTGATAAGGTAATTAATATTGACCAGTCTCCAATCGGTAAGACACCAAGATCAAATCCTGCAACCTATACGGGCGTGTTCGATTTGATCAGGGATTTGTTTGCCAATACCCAGGATGCAAAAATGAAGGGCTACGGCAAGGGAAGGTTTTCATTCAATGTGCGCGGAGGCAGGTGTGAGGCCTGTCAGGGCGACGGTATTAACAAGATTGAGATGAACTTCCTTCCGGACATTTATGTAAAGTGTGACGTATGTGACGGAAAGCGCTATAACAGGGAAACTCTTGATGTACTTTATAAGGGCAAAAATATATTTGATGTGCTTGATATGACTGTTGAAGAGGCACTGAAGTTCTTTGAAAATGTACCAAGAATCAGAAACAAAATACAGACACTATTTGATGTGGGACTTTCCTATATCAAGCTTGGCCAGCCATCTACCCTTTTATCAGGTGGTGAAGCCCAGAGAATTAAGCTTGCCACAGAGCTTAGTAAAAAAAGCACAGGCAGAACGATTTATATTCTTGATGAGCCTACTACAGGTCTCCATTTTGCAGACGTTCATAAGCTTGTGGAAATATTACAACGATTGACGGATGGCGGAAATACCGTGCTTATAATTGAACATAATCTTGATGTAATCAAGACTGCAGATTACATTGTTGACATCGGTCCTGAGGGCGGTGCCGGCGGTGGTACGGTTATAGCATGCGGTACGCCGAAGGAAGTAGCAGAAAACAGAAACTCCTTTACAGGTCAATATCTCAAAAAAATATGGGATGAGGCAGAGGCGTTAAGTAAAGGAGATACGGAGGATAAGGATGAGTAATCATTTCTTTGCAATGATGTCCAGAATGAAAAATATAAAACGCTGGGCATTAATGCGTAATTCTTTTTCAGAAAACATAAGCGAACATTCTCTTGAGGTGGCAATGATTGCCCAGGGAATTGCAATAATCGGTAATTCGCGCTTTGGAAGAGGCTATAATGTGGAGCGTTGTGCAATTATCGCTATGTATCATGATTGCTCGGAGATTATCACCGGAGATATGCCTACACCCGTAAAGTATTATAATGATGATATCAAAAATATATATCATGAAATTGAGGACAGAGCCAATGAAAAGCTTATAGGGATGCTTCCTGAGGATATGAGGGAATATTACAGGGATTATTTCTTCATAAAGGAAGGCGACGAAGCTCTTTGGAAGGTGGTTAAGGCAGCGGACAAAATATCAGCTCTCATAAAATGTATCGAGGAAGGTATTGCAGGAAACCGTGAGTTTGAAAAGGCAGCGGAAACGACACTGCAGACAGTAAAGGCAATAGACCTCCCCGAGGTTCAAGTATTTATGGATGAATTTATTGATTCATATTCACTTACACTTGATGAGCTGAAAATATAGTTTTCTGTTCAAAAAATGAATGGATGGTAAATAATGAAAAGAGCAATTTATGTAGACTATGAAAATGTCAGCCTGAGCGGACTTAAGGATGTGGAGGAACTCGGAGCTGACGATGTGGTGAAGATATTTATCGGAGCCCAGAATCAGAAGCTTTCCATGGTGGACGCGAACAGGATATTTAACTGCGAGGCCGGTGTTGAGCTTATCACAAATAAATATATAGGGAAAAATGCATTGGACTTCATTATCATGGTTCATATGGGTCATGATATCGCTTTATCACTTGCCAGGGAATATTATATTATTTCCAAGGATAAGGGCTATGACCCGGCAATTCATGAGATGAAAAGACTTTGCGGCCTCACTGTAAAAAGATGCGAGGATATTGCGGCAATTTTTGAAAAGAAAAGCGGAATTACTAACAGGCTTAAAGGAATATTTAAGCCACGCAGGCAGTCAGAGGAGCAGGACACAACCGAACATATGGTTGTCGGCAAAAAAAACAGAAATTCTGCATTGTCACAGCATCAAAAAAGTGATATTATGGAGCCTGAAAAAAAACAGCCTGAAAAGAAGCCGGTTCAGAATAAGAAGCAGCCTGAAAAGAAGCCGGAGCAGATAAAGAAACAGCCTGAAAAGAAGCCGGAGCAGAATAAGGAGCAGTCTGAAAAGAAGCCGGAGCAGATAAAGAAACAGCCTGATAAAAAAGAAAGACCTAAGCAGGAAGACAATGTCTCAGACCTTAATTTTCAGAAGCCTGCAATGGATTTAAAATCAGAAAATGAAATACAGCATAAGGGAAAAAAGACAGCTTTAAAAAATACAAATGTTGAAGCTGACAATAACATTATCGAGGCTGACGTTAAAAACATTACTGAACATGATTCTGTCATAACAGGGAATGTTGACAATAGTACTTCTTCAACAGCTAATCGAAATAAAAAGCGCAGAAAAAAGATTAATAAAAGTAAAAATCAGACTATTGCTGTAGTAAGTAATGATAATAATCAGAAAAATGTCGGAAAAACCGCTGCTTATAATGAAAAAACAGTTGATGCTGAAGAAAACACAAAAGTACCAAATAATGATGAGCTTACAAATGTAGAAAATAGTAAACCTGCTGTAGAAAAAAAGTGCAGAAAACGCAATTCTCACCATCATTCGGGAGGCGGCGACAATAAAGCTGCCAAACCGGAGGAAAAGATAAATCAGGGAAGAATAATGACTCCTGAAGAAGAGGAAAGGGAAAAGGCAAGAGCTGAAGCCTTTGCTATTCTGGGTGAACTGGATGAGCAGGAGAAGCGGGAATCAAAACCGTTATACATAAGAAAAAAACAGACGCCGACAGGCTGATGTTTTACATAAAGTTACATATTGTAGCTAAGGAGCAGGGCTTTATGTGAATGTAAGGCTTAATTTACTCCGGAGATTTGCCTGTCAAAGCCGACAAGGCAAAACTAATTTTTTAGGAGGACAACAAATGATTAAAGAGACTATTCTTGTTCTTGATTTTGGCGGTCAGTACAATCAGCTCATCGCCAGAAGAGTGAGGGAGTGCAATGTATATGCAGAGGTAAAACCGTATACAATGAGTCTTGAAGAGATTAAGGCTATGGCACCTAAGGGTATTATTTTTACCGGAGGGCCAAACAGCGTATATGATAAAAAATCTCCACATTATGACAAAGCCATATTTGAACTCGGCATCCCTATTCTCGGAATCTGTTATGGTTCACAGCTTATGGCCTATGAGCTTGGCGGTGAGGTTGCAACCGCACCTGTCAGTGAATACGGACATACCGAAGTGACAGTAGATAACAGCTCTGTAATTTTCAAAAATGTTTCAAAGGTAACGACCTGCTGGATGAGTCATACCGATTATATCGCAAAGGCTCCTGAGGGCTTCAGAATAACGGCTACAACGCCGGTTTGTCCCGTAGCCGCCATGGAAAATGCAGAAAAGAAGCTATATGCAACGCAGTTTCATCCCGAGGTAATGCATACAAAGCAGGGTCATGAGATACTTCATGATTTCGTATATAATGTATGCGGCTGTAAGGGCGACTGGAAGATGGACGACTTTGTAAAGACCTCTATTGAAGCTCTTCGCGAAAAGATCGGAACCGGCAAGGTGCTCTGCGCATTGTCGGGCGGTGTGGATTCTTCAGTTGCGGCGGTTTTGTTATCAAAGGCAATCGGAAAACAGCTTACATGTGTCTTTGTTGATCATGGTCTTCTTAGAAAAAATGAGGGCGATGAGGTTGAGGCAGTATTTGGTCCAAAGGGCAACTACGAGTTGAATTTTATCAGGGTAAATGCAGCTGACAGATTTTATGCTAAGCTGGCCGGCAAGACAGAGCCCGAAGAAAAACGTAAGATAATCGGTGAAGAATTCATAAGAATCTTCGAGGAAGAAGCAAAGAAAATCGGTGCTGTTGACTTCCTTGTACAAGGAACAATTTATCCTGACGTAATAGAATCGGGACTTGGCAAATCAGCAGTAATCAAGAGTCACCATAATGTAGGTGGACTTCCGAGTGTAGTTGATTTCAAGGAAATTATTGAGCCTCTGAGAATGTTATTTAAGGATGAGGTAAGAAAGGCCGGACTTGAGCTTGGCATACCTCACAATCTTGTATTTCGTCAGCCGTTCCCGGGTCCGGGACTCGGTGTACGTATTGTAGGTGAAGTAACAGCCGATAAGGTAAGAATCGTGCAGGATGCAGATGCAATCTACCGCGAGGAGCTTGCCCGGGCAGGCGTTGACGCATCACTCGGTCAGTACTTTGCCGCACTCACAAATATGCGTTCCGTAGGAGTAATGGGAGATTTCAGAACCTATGACTACGCAGTAGCACTCAGAGCAGTCTTAACATCAGACTTTATGACTGCAGAAGCTGCTGAAATTCCATGGCCAGTGCTCAGCAAGGTTACAAACCGTATCGTTAACGAAGTAAAAGGAGTTAACCGCGTAATGTATGATTGCACCTCAAAGCCACCAAGTACGATTGAGTTTGAATAATTACAAAAAGCTCGCAAATGCCCGTAAAATGGGGATTTGTGAGCTTGTTTTTTTGCTTTTGGTACTATTTTGGTACTACAATGGGAATTATAGCCAGTATATAAGCCATTTTCACGACTTATCACTCTGGAAACTTTATTTTCCATTCAAAATATTCTTCAGGTGTAATTTTACCTGTAGATAATTCTATTTTCTTTTTATTCCATTCTAATAAGAAATCGTTTACCAATCCATAGTTAAATGTTACAGCCACAGGCGTGCCTGAAATACTTGATTCCGGCTCGTTATAAGTCATTTTAACATCTTTATCATCATTTACAGGAGTTAATGTGTTAAGTGTTCTTTTATCTAAAAAGAAATTTGAAATGATAATACATTGATTGAAGGTTTTAATCGGGAGCAGATCACAATTGCAGTATTTACTATAATGGATGAACATATTTCAAGTATGCTGCAGTTAAAATCTTGTTCAAAACAGTATTTAGAGATGATTTCAATAATTAAAGATAAGAATACTTCACCTACGGTGGGGGAAATAATTGAAATGATTGAAAACCGTCCAGATTCTTTACAATATATGAGAAATTCTCCCGCCTGCGTTTTTTAATTACATCATCAATTGATTAATTACGTCATTTTGCGAAAAATGATGTAATTGACATTGACAATGAGTATAATAAGTGTTATTATTTAATTGCATCATTATATCCATTTATGAGTGAATTGATGTTTGAATGAGGATATTGAAATGAGAAACTTTGATTACAGTAAAAAATGGGGAAAACTACTGACGCCGGAAATCGTGGCTTTGCTTACACAGATTCATGAATATAAAGGTGAGCAGTCACTGTTTATAGAAGCCAAAGCGGATACTTTGACGCAACTGGTTGAGATTGCCAAGATTCAAAGTACTGAGGCATCCAACAAGATTGAAGGCATCTATACTTCTGATGCAAGACTAAAAGCACTTGTTAAAGATAAGACTACGCCTAGGACGAGAAACGAGCGCGAGATTGCCGGATACAGGGATGTGCTTAATACAATCCATGAGAGCCATGATTATATATCGATAAGACCGAATATGATCCTTCAGCTTCATAGAGATCTTTACAAGTTTGAAGGATATGATATCGGCGGAAAGTATAAAGCTGCGGATAACGTGATTGAGGAAGAAGACGAACAAGGCAACAAGTTCGTGCGATTCAGACCGGTTCTTGCATGGGAAACGCCGGAAGCAGTCGAGAATCTTTGCAATGAGTTTGATAAAGCTCTCGGAACCGGAACAATTGATCCGCTTCTTCTGATACCGATGTTTATATTGGATTTCCTGTGCATCCACCCGTTTAATGACGGTAACGGAAGAATGAGCAGACTACTTACATTGTTGATGCTATATAGGGCCGGATACATTGTTGGAAAGTATATCAGTATCGAGCACCTGATTGAAAAGACGAAAGAATCATATTAT
>JAQXKO010000024.1 GCA_029010495.1 Clostridiales bacterium
TTAATGGTTTCACATTTGTTGAGACAGAGATGGATTACAAGACAGGCGAAGTTAAGGAAATCGAAAGAATTGCATATTCAGATGGACTTCGTTCTAAGGTTAACTGCTACGGTGCTAACGATGTAACTGAGGGTGTTGCTATTATGTGGAAGGAGAATGTTGATATCTCAATCACAGGTAACTCAACAAACCCAACACGTTTCCAGCATCCTGTTGCAGGTACATATAAGAAAGAATGTATCGAACAGGGCAAGAAGTACTTCTCAGTTGCTTCAGGCGGCGGTACAGGTCGTACACTTCATCCTGATAATATGGCTGCAGGTCCTGCTTCATACGGTATGACAGATACAATGGGAAGAATGCACTCAGATGCTCAGTTCGCCGGTTCTTCTTCAGTTCCTGCTCACGTTGAGATGATGGGTCTTATCGGTGCCGGCAACAACCCAATGGTTGGTATGACAGTTGCTGTTGCCGTATCTATCGAAGAAGCTGCTACTGCAGGTAAATTCTAATATATTAATATAAAAGTTAATATAAAATCAAAATGGGTTTCACATAATAGTGAAACCCATTTTTTTATCTTTTCTAATATTTTTTGTTTATAATATTTTATTTTTAAATTATTTTTTCGGAACCATAACCGTCATTCCGCCCATATATGGTCTTAATGCTTCAGGAATCTTAACACTTCCGTCTGCCTGAAGATTGTTTTCCAAAAATGCAATAAGCATACGAGGAGGTGCAACTACCGTATTATTAAGAGTATGAGCAAAGTACTTGCCATTTTCGCCCACTACCCTTATCTTTAATCTTCTTGCCTGAGCATCACCCAGATTTGAACAGCTTCCTACCTCGAAATACTTTTTCTGTCTAGGAGACCATGCTTCAACATCGCAGCTCTTAACCTTTAAATCGGCAAGGTCACCGGAGCAACACTCAAGTGTTCTTACAGGAATGTCAAGTGAACGGAATAAATCAACCGTATTCTGCCAAAGCTTATCGTACCATGTCATACTGTCTTCAGGCTTACATACAACAATCATCTCCTGCTTTTCAAACTGGTGAATTCTGTATACACCACGTTCTTCAATGCCATGTGCACCCTTTTCCTTTCTGAAACAAGGTGAGTAGCTTGTAAGTGTATATGGAAGCTGGTCTTCAACAATAATCTGATCAATAAATTTACCAATCATTGAGTGCTCACTTGTACCGATAAGGTATAAATCTTCACCCTCTATCTTGTACATCATTGATTCCATCTCTGCGAAACTCATAACTCCGGTTACAACATTGCTTCTAATCATAAATGGTGGAACACAGTATGTGAAACCGCGGTCAATCATAAAATCTCTTGCATATGAAATAACAGCTGAATGAAGTCGTGCAATATCACCCATAAGATAATAGAAACCGTTACCTGCCACTCTTCTTGCAGCCTCAAAATCAACACCTGCAAAGCTTTCCATAATATCAGTATGATATGGGATTTCATAATCCGGTACTACAGGCTCTCCATATTTCTGTATTTCTACGTTTTCAGAATCATCCTTGCCGATAGGTACACTCGGATCAATGATATTCGGAATAACCATCATAATCTTTGTTACCTTCTCTTCAAGCTCTGCCTCCTTAGCCTCAAGCTCGGCAAGCTTCTCACCACCGGCCTTTACCTTTGCCTTAACCTCCTCAGCCTCTTCCCTCTGACCCTTGGCCATAAGTCCGCCGATTTGTTTTGAAAGAACATTTCTCTCATTACGGAGATTATCAGCTTCCTGCTTAACTGCCCTGCGTTCTTTATCTAACTCAATAACCTCATCAACTAACGAAAGCTTGTGATCCTGGAATTTATTTTTTATATTCTGTTTTACCACATCAGGATTTTCTCTTAAAAACTTAATATCAATCATAGCCGTCCTCATTTCTGAAAAATAATAATTTAGCGCCCTTACATACACTAATCCACAAATAATTTAACACTATTTACCCAAAAATGCAAGTCAAACTATATATATAGTAAAAAAAGAAAGCATTTATCAATAAATATATACAGATTATAAATATTTGATTAAAAAATAAAAAGATACATTGATATACCCAAAATTTTATTGTATATTATATTACATAGGTATAAATACCCGGTCGGGAAAATATAAAGCCTGCGAACCATTTATTTATACAAGCATTATCTTATTTACAAAACGATATATTTGAAAAGGGAATAAAAATGTTTATAGTTAATCTGATTATTGCAGCCATTGAGGCAGATTCATTATATAAGAAGTTTAATTTTAAGATTAAAAAAGGCACTCTGACATTTATCATGTGGGTTATAAACATGATTGTCACTCCGTTTACAACCATAGGCTTATGGATTGTTCTTTCTTTTACCGGATTATTAGATACACTTTCTGACGTATTCAATGCGAAATCCAACATCAACAATAATATTCAGCAGGATCAGAATCAATACCAAAACCCGTATTATAATTCTTTTTCACAGCCAGGCACAGGTACCACGGGAAGATACCAGTCACAGAAAAGAGCTTATGGCCGCAGTTCCAAAGCGTACTCACAGCCCGGATATAGCAGCTCACCTTTTTCAAGAGTCAAAAGCGCCAACGTTGCAAATCCTTATAATCTTCCGCGTACAGAAGCAGCCCGCTCGAAGCTTAT
Source organism: Clostridiales bacterium (assembly GCA_029010495.1). Taxonomy (GTDB): domain Bacteria; phylum Bacillota; class Clostridia; order Lachnospirales; family Lachnospiraceae; genus UBA3775. The sequence continues at coordinate 2,674 of JAQXKO010000024.1, forward strand.
AAACAAATTTAATAAGAAATTTGATCTTAATCTGACAAATACTGATGTAAAGACAATTTCTTCAGCTACATATATGTCACTTGAATGGGCAAGTGAAGTATATGCAATGGAGCAGAAATACGATTCGGTTTATGAATGGCTGGGACAGGGTAACATCTGGCTCAGGGTTTACCTATATGCTTTTAATATACAAAACATCTCTCCTGTCTTTAACAAACAGGAGGAGCTTGTATACAATGCTTTTAATACGATTTTTTCAGAAATGTGTTATGACGAGTCACTTCCGACTGAAGTAATCATTGAGAATATCAACAACAAGTATATGACACGTTTTGATGAGGCTTCATTCCTTCTGGCCATTAATTATATGGAAGGCAAAGGCAGACATTTTAAATTTGGTTCACCGGTTCTTACCAGAGTCTCCTCAGAGGTTGATGATCTTGTAAAGAAATACGGAGGCACTCCGATGCGATAATTATTTTCTGTTAAAGAAATCTAAAACTTCATAGTAATTCATGCCACCTCCGAAGATGTCCAATGCACTTCCTATGGTGGCATCTATTTTGCCCTTTCCAAGGCTTTTTAACTTTTCCAAATCATCAAATGAGCTGATTCCGCCGGCATAAGTTACCGGCTTATCACAATATTGTGCAAGAAGGTTAACAACCTCATCTTCTATCCCCTGCTGTCTGCCCTCGACATCTACTGCATGAATAAGGAATTCATCGCAATAAGGCTTTAGCATATCAAATAAATATTTATCGAGCTCATGATTTGTAAACTTCTGCCAGCGGTCTGTTACCACATAGTATTTTCCTTCTCTTCTGCGGCATGACAAATCAATACATATATGTTCTCTCCCTACAACCCTTTCAAGATTTTTAATCCTGTCCATTCTGACTTCTCCATCCTTAAAGGCATAGCTTGTTACTATCACGTGTGATGCACCGGCATCAAGATATTCCTGCGCGTTATCGGGATTAATTCCGCCGCCCACCATAAGTCCGCCCGGATATGCCCTTAGTGCCGATAATGCCTCATTTTTTGTTTTTTCGTAATATTCGCTGGTGCTTCCGTTAAGCAAAATGACATGACCGCCTGTAAGTCCTGCATCCCTGTAAAAAGCTGCGTACCAGGCAGCATCATATGAGGCCACGAAATTTTCCTTTGCGTAATCATCTGTATCGGATAAGCTTCCTCCGACAATCTGCTTTACACTACCGTTATGAATATCTATGCAAGGTCTGAATTTCATTTTTTTCTCCCAATATATAATTGATTATTTAATCTGGTTATTTATTAGTTAATAAATAAAACAAAAAGCGTTTATAAAAATCAGCAGTGAATGTCAATACTGTATACTTAAAATACTTTTTACTATTTTATCACGAAAATCAGGTTAAATAAAGCATTAATTTATTTGTCATTTTATGTATTTTTATCTTGTATAAAATAATCAAAAAAAGTATAATAAAAGTCGAGGGTTAATATATAAAATGAAGTCACCAATATGACCCGGTTGGTGCAGAAAGAGGTTAATATGGAAAAAAACAATGACGGCATATTTAATGCCAGAGAACTGGGAGCTCCCAAGTGTATAATTTTAGGTCTCCAGCACATGTTTGCCATGTTTGGAGCAACTGTCTTGGTTCCTCTTCTTACAGGACTTAGCATTTCAACTACTCTCTTGTTTGCAGGTCTCGGAACTTTACTTTTCCACTTTATCACCGGAAGAAAGGTACCGGCCTTCTTAGGTTCATCATTTGCTTTCCTCGGTGGTTATGCCACTATCGCACCCATGGTCGATGCTGAGGGTAATTCAATAAGCAACAGCGCTGCTCTTCCATATGCATGTGCAGGTGTTGCTTTCGCAGGTCTTCTTTATTTCGTTCTTTCACTCCTCATTAAAATATTCGGTGCAAAGAAAATAATGAAATTCTTCCCTCCTATTGTAACAGGTCCTATCATCATTGCAATCGGTCTTACACTTTCACAGTCAGCTGTTGATAACTGTTCAAAGAACTGGCTTATCGCATTTATTGCAATCCTTGTAGTTATTCTTTGTAATATTTTCGGTAAAGGTATGATTAAGATAATTCCTATTCTTATCGGTGTTATCGTATCATATGTATTTGCAATCTTTATGAATGAGGTTGACTTTACAGCGGTAAAGGAAGCAAGCTGGATCGGTTTGCCTGTTTCAAAGAATGCAACCGTATTTTCAATTTTCGGAGCTAATTTTGATTCATCAAAATTTATCACCTCCATAATTACAATTATGCCTATCGCATTCGCTACTATTGTTGAACATATTGGTGATATTTCAGCCATTTCATCAACAACAGGTAAAAATTATATTGCTGAACCGGGACTTCACAAAACACTTCTCGGAGATGGTGCTGCAACAGTAGTTGCCTCACTTTTCGGTGCTCCTGCAAACACAACATACGGCGAGAACACAGGTGTTCTTACACTTTCAAAGGTTTATGACCCGTTTGTAATTGAGCTTGCAGCCGTATTTGCAATTATCTTTTCATTCTCACCTAAATTTTCAGCATTAATCAGTTCAATGCCTACAGCAACGGTAGGTGGCATTTCACTTGTACTTTACGGTATGATTTCTGCAGTCGGTGTAAGAAATATTGTTGAAAACAAAGTAGATTTTTCAAAGACAAGAAATGTAATTATCGCAGCACTCATACTTGTACTTTCTATAGGTATTAAGTATAGTGCAGCCGGTGCCATCTCATTTAGTATCGGCAAAGTTACAATCAGTCTTACAGGTCTTGCTATCGGTGCTCTCATCGGTATAATACTTAATGCAATTCTTCCGGGAAATGATTATGAATTTGGCAAAGATCATAAAGCAGACGAGCATCGTGGTATTCACTTAGAATAAAAATATAATCGGAGGTTTATAATGGATAATATATTTATAATGGATCATCCACTAATTAAACACAAAATTTCAAGACTCAGAGACAAAAGTACAGGAACAAATGAGTTCAGAAATCTTGTAAATGAAATTGCAATGCTTATGGGATATGAAGCTCTTCGTGACCTTCCGCTTATGGATGTCGAGGTAGAGACTCCTATTGAAAAATGTATGACTCCTGTCATAGCCGGACGAAAGCTCGCAATCGTTCCTATTCTTCGTGCAGGTCTCGGCATGACAAACGGTATCCTGGAACTTGTACCTACAGCAAAGGTTGGTCATATAGGACTTTATCGTGATGAAGAGACTCATGAGCCTCATGAATATTATTGCAAGCTTCCAAGTCCAATTAACGAGAGAACAATTGTCGTAACCGACCCAATGCTTGCAACAGGCGGTTCAGCTATTTCAGCAGTTAATTTTATCAAGCAGCACGGCGGAGTAAACATTAAATTCATGTGCATTATTGCTGCTCCCGAAGGAATAGAGAAGCTCCACAAAGCTCATCCTGATATTCAGATTTACATCGGAAATGTTGACCGTGAGCTTAACGAAAATGCTTATATCTGCCCGGGTCTTGGCGATGCCGGTGACAGAATATTCGGTACAAAATAGATATTATTACCTAATAAAAATAACTCCCTTATAAAGGGAGTTATTTTATCTTATCGAGTTTAAATCCCGAATCACTTACCGGTTCTCCGCCTTTATACAGATGGGAATAATCACCCATCGCTCTTACTCTGAAATAAGCGATGTTATCAGCTCTCTCCTCAGTCTGAATTTCAAAAAATGTAGTAGGTGCAGCAAAAAAACCATGCCACATAAGAGGTGCCGCTATACCTGTAAGATATCCGATAATCAGCAGTGATACAGCCATATGACAGAATATTACTATTGTATCATCATTGCTTTTTTCGATTGTAAAATAATTGCCTGTATGAATATAACCGTATTCTTTTAGGAAATTATCGATTCCTGCTTTTACGATTCCATACTCGTAATCAACATCCGTATTTTCATAAAGCGGTGAAGTTGACCATTTATCCTTGTCATACATTTCCGGATAGGATGTCCAGTCCTTGGGAAGCAAATCCCAACAATGCCTGTAATGACCGTCTCTCGGATCATTACAGTGACCGTTAAATTCTCTTATCCATGGCAGAATCTCCGGTGTAATACCGGTCCCCGCAAGTGCAATTTCCGCAGTTTTTTTTGCTCGTCCAAGAGGCGAACAATAATATTTTTTTACATCAATATTTCGAAGCCTCTCTTGTAAAAGCGCCGCCTCCGCTTCACCCTTAGGTGTCAGGGAATCAGTTTCATAATTTGGTTCACCGTGACGAATTAATATTAATTTCATATGTAACTCCTTATTTATGGTAAGGTTCATTTTTCATGATTCTGAACGCTCTGTATATCTGCTCCAGTAATATTACGCGCATGAGCTGATGTGGGAATGTCATGTTCGAGAAGCTCAACCGGACATCTCCTTTTTTTATCACTTCATCACTTAGTCCAAGCGAACCGCCTATGACAAACTGAATGTGACTTTTTCCGAAAAGCATTACTTCTTCAATTTTCCCGGCAAACGCCTCCGAGGAGTATCCCTTTCCATCTATTGCGAGAATAAAAGTATATGCATTTTCATCCCACCCCGAAAGAATACGATGCCCTTCTTTAATGCGTATCTCCTCTTCCAGCGCCTCTCCTGCTCCATCCGGAGTTTTCTCATCGGCATATTCCTTGATTTCAAGCTTTGCATATCGTGATAGTCTTTTCAAATACTCATTTACCGCATCACCAAAAAATTTTTCTTTAATTTTTCCTACACAAAGTATTGTTATTTTCATTCTTCGGTTGTATCCTGTTCTTCTTTGATAATACTTATTTCGTCAAACACTCTGCCCTCTGCCGAAACCATATTAAAAGAATATCCGCAATAACTTATACTGTCTTTTTCATGTTTTTCAGGAATATGACCTAAAAGATTAATCAACAGACCATTAAGTGTATCAAAATTATCAAGATCCTCCTCAGGCAGTTCAATATGTAAAAGCTCACAGAGCTCTTCAAGCTTTATATCGCCCGATACACTAAGTGAGCCGTCTGTTTTTGCACTATAGGTTTCCTCTTCGTCATACTCGTCGAGGATTTCACCCACCAGCTCTTCAATAATATCTTCCATACCTACTATTCCGGCAGTCTGACCGTATTCATCAATTACAACTGCAAGATGTGTACGTTTTGCACGAAGTTCCTCAAACAGATTATCAATCGGCATGGTTTCAGGTACATATAAGGCCTCTCTGGCAAATTTTTTAACCGGCTCGTCCATTTTGCCATCCATATATGCTGACATTACATCCTTAAGATAAACCATTCCGACAATATTATCGATTGTTTCATCATAAAGCGGATATCTGCTGTGATTTTCATCAAGCATATATCTTAAGGCAGTTTCAACACTTTCTGTGGTGTCAACTGCTACAATCTTTGTTCTGTGAGTCATAATATCGCCTGCCAGAGTATCTGAGAAGTCGATTACATTACTTATCAGCTCCGCTTCATCAGCCTCAATTACACCCTTATTTTCAAATTCCTTAACAACTGCAAGAACTTCCTCGTCCCTTACCGTTTCCTTTTTAATTAAACGTCTGAGTTTATTGGCAAAACTTTGCCCGTTTGATTCCTCCATGAAAATAAAAAATTCCTTTCTCTTTTGTCATATTATGCTAAATAGACAGGCTTACATGCAACGCCCTGTCTATGTCGCTGAGCACATTATCGCTAACATGACATACTTTTTCTTTGAGTCTTGATTTGTCAATCGTTCTGACCTGCTCTAATAATATCACAGAATCTTTTGAAACACCACCATTTTTTGCAGAAACCTCTACATGAGTCGGTAATTTTGCTTTATTCTGTTTTGATGTAATAGCTGCGCAAATAACAGTCGGTGAATATAAATTTCCCAAATCATTCTGAATAATGATGACCGGTCTGATACCGCCCTGTTCTGAACCTATAACAGGCCGGAGGTCAGCATAATAAATATCTCCTCGTTTTATGGTATTCATAAAAACCCCCTTAAGTTTGATATTTATTATTTTCCCCCACATAATTACAATTATACATACAGGCAGACATACATGAACAATACCATATTACAGATGCTTTAATTCTTCAATCAAATCACCCGGTATTACACTTTGCATATTTGTCTTCTCCGCTGCTTTCTTTCCGACAAATCCATGTACATGGCAGGCCAGGCATGCCGCTTCAAAGCATTCATAATGCTGGGCAATATACGCCCCGATAATACCTGACAATACATCACCGCTTCCGGCGACACTAAGTGCATTACAGCCAACATTATTTATGTGCATCCGTCCTTTTGTAACCACAATTGAATGTGCATCTTTTAATACAAATACAGCTTTGGAGTATTCCCTTATGGTAACTGCTACATCATAAAGACTTGCAAGCTTATCCATATTAATTTTTAATAGCCCTGACAGCTCCTTTTTATGGGGAGTAAGGATACTTTTCTCAGGTAAAATACTGTTAAGCATATTAATACGTTCAATCGTGTCAATGATACCTCTTTCGTCAAGCAGCTCTGCAATAATATTTATTGCATCTGCATCAAATACAAATGAAGCATCTGAATCTCTGAAATTATCAAGAATATATTTGATTTTATGAACAGCACGGTCGTTTTTTGAAATACCCGGTCCTATCACAAAGGCATTATAATTATTGTCATTTATTTCTTTATAGTTATTATTTAATACTGCCTCGGGAAGCCTTACTGCAAGTATGTCAGTAACCTTTTCATCAGATGAAAGACATACATAGCCTACTCCCATTCTATATGCAGCCTCAGTACACAGTAAAGCAGCTCCGGGCATCCTTTCACACCCTGCAATTACGCAAAGCCTGCCATATGTACCTTTATTTGAATCCTCATATCGTGGCGGAATCAAATCATTAATTACATCATTTTCATCCCAAGTTGTAATATAATCGCCCTGTTCCTTAATTTCTTCAAAAAATCTGTTGTCAAAATTTATATATATGATAATTACTTCCCCGCAATATTTCTTTCCGGGATATATTAAATGGCATGGTTTTTTATAATTAAATGTAATTGTATGTGACGCTTTTACCGCCGCTCCCATGGCAAGTCCGTTATCCGTGTTAATTCCGCTCGGAACATCAACAGAAAGCACAAATGTTTTTTCATTGTCCTCCGACAAAGAATTAATTTTTAAAATAATATTTTTATACAGACCGGTTACCTCTCTATTAAGGCCTATACCGAATAATGCATCAACTATCAGATCATAATAACCCGTAATATAAGCTTCATAATCCTCCCCAAGAACAATAACCTTACCGCCGCGTGCAATAATATAAAATATCATATTATAATTATCATCACTTACATGCTCTTTTATCTCTTGCAGGATTTCAATACTGTCAATCATGTAAGTCTGTTTTGTATCTCCCGTCACAAGAAATATTTCAACAGTAATGTCTTTGTTTTCAGAAAGGTGTCTTCCGATGACAAGTCCATCTCCCCCATTGTTGCCCTTTCCGCAGACAACGGCAATCCTGCCGCCTTTTTTTATAAATCTGTCTGAAATTTCCTTTGCCGCAAGTGTACCGGCCTGCTCCATTAACATTATTCCGGGAAAGCATGAAATTCCGATTGTCATATTTTCAACACATCTTACTGATTTTGCATCTAATATATATTGCATAATTCCTCCCCAATAATTTAATAATCTATTATGTATAATATAACGTATTTCAATTTATTGTCAAGAATAACGACAGTCAATCATTACTTGACTATAATGTAATTACTGTGATAAAATTATTAAGTTATGTTTATAAATATCAGGCATCAGAGTTATATTAATCAAACGATACAAATATGATTTTGAACCTTATTGATAATTAAAATACTTTTTGAGGATTAATATGATTTTACAGGTTTCACAAATTGATAAAAGCTATGGTACTGACGTAATACTCAAGGATGTTTCCTTTCATATTGAAGAACGTGAAAAGGCAGCTCTTATCGGAATAAACGGTGCAGGCAAATCAACACTTTTTAAAATTATTGCAGGTGAAGAAGAACCTGACAGCGGTATCGTCATTAAGGGCAGCGACAGAACTATCGGATATCTTGCCCAGCATCAGGAATTCGGCAGCGACAATACCATATATGATGAAATACTGCTTATGAAAAAGGATATTCTTGACCTTGAAAATAAAATGCGCATACTTGAAAAGAAAATGCAGCATGCAACCGGCTCCGAACTTGAACAGCTTATGAAAGAATATACGGATGCAGACCACGCATATGAGCTCGGCAACGGGTATGCCTACAAAAGTGAAGTCGTGGGCGTATTAAAGGGTCTCGGGTTTTCAGAGGATGATTTTTCAAAGAAAGTAAACACATTATCCGGCGGTCAGAAAACACGTGTGGCACTTGCAAGGCTTTTGTTATCAAAGCCTGACATTATCCTCCTTGACGAGCCGACAAATCATCTTGACCTTCCATCAATAAATTGGCTTGAAGCGTATCTGTCCTCTTATAACGGAGCAGTTCTTATAATAGCCCATGACAGATACTTTATTAATAAAATTGTCACTAAAATAATTGAGCTTGAACGTGGCAGGGCGACTGTCTTTATGGGTAATTATGATGATTATTCTACCAAAAAAGCCGAGCTGTTTCATGCTATGCTCAATGCATATTACAAGCAGCAGGAAGAAATCAGGCACCAGCAGGAGGTAATAACCAGGCTTAAATCATTTAACCGTGAAAAATCAATCAAACGCGCCGAGAGCCGCGAAAAAATGCTTGAAAAAATTGAGATAATAGATAAACCTCTCGGTGAAGAAAAGTCTCTTTCATTCAAGCTTACGCCTTCCGTAACAAGCGGTAATGATGTCCTCACAATCAAAGGTCTGTCAAAAGCCTTCGACAACAACATTCTTTTTGAGAATTTTGATTTTCTGTTAAAACGAGGTGAAAAGGTTGCTATTATAGGAGGTAACGGAACCGGCAAAACCACGCTGTTAAAAATCCTGCGCGGTATCTGCCCTCCTACCTCAGGTGAATTCAAATACGGTTCCCAGGTTTATACAGGATATTATGACCAGGAGCAGCAGGAGCTTAATCCTGACAAAACAATTTTTGATGAAATACATGACGAATATCCTCTTATGGATAATACAAAGGTCAGAAATACACTTGCTGCCTTTTTATTTACGGGCGACGACGTCTTTAAGCTTATAAAAGATCTGAGCGGCGGTGAAAGGGGACGTGTTTCACTTGCAAAACTGATGCTTGGTAATTCCAATCTTCTGCTTCTTGATGAACCTACAAACCACCTTGATATCAGCAGTAAGGAAATACTTGAGGAAGCCGTTAATTCCTATGAAGGAACCGTATTATATGTATCACATGACAGATATTTTATTAATAAAACGGCTACGCGTGTAATTGATCTTGTAAACAAAAGATTTATTTCTTATGACGGTAATTATGATTATTACCTTAATAAAAAAGATATTGTCATGAATAATATCTTTGGCAGCAATACTAATCCGAATGTTACAAAAGAACCCGAATCGGAAGCCAAGCTTGACTGGTCCAGACAAAAAGAGCTTGAAGCTGCCAGGAGAAAAGTCGCAAACAGGGTTAAGAAGCTTGAAGAAGAAATTTCACGATGTGAAACACGTATTGCCATGATTGAGGAAGAAATGAGCAATCCCGCAATTCAGAGTAATGCTTACGAGCTTACAAAGCTTTGTAACGAGCAGGAAGAACTTAATGAAAAGCTTATGGAATATATGGAAGAATGGGACAGTCTTTTGTAAAGGCAAGCATTCTCAAAGCCGGCGATAATTATAAATAAAATACATCAGGATTTATTCAGCAATTTATTTAACTGCGTAAAACAAAAAAGCAAACATCACATAAGATGTTTGCTTTTTACTATATAAAGCTTATAATCAATACTTCTAAATTTGAATCAACTGTTATAAAGAATGATAAAGGTTACTTCTGTTCATCACCAAGAAAACCACGGAGCCTCAAATTATAAATTGTTGTCATAATATGCTCGGTTGATAATCTTTCAGCCAGCTCCTCATCACGATTATTAATAGCCTCAAGAATGGACTTGTGCTCATTGATAGCCGCAATTGCACGTTCCGAGCGTGATAATGTCTGCCTGCGTACACTTTCTACATACTGATGGAAATCGCGCAGAATATGACGAAGCATTTTACTGCCGCAGGCATTGTAAAGCGTCTCATGAAACTTTGAATCAAGCTCAGCCATCTGTTCATACCTGTTTTTTGTTGCATTAAACTCTGCCAGGCAAACTATTTCCTCAAGACTTTGGAGCTCTGCCTCAGTTGCATGGCGGCATGCCCATTTTGCGCATAATCCCTCAAGATATGAGCGAATCACATAAATATCATGAATATCGGTAGGTGTAATACCTGTTACATAAGCTCCTTTATTGGGTATGATTGTAATAAGTCCTTCAAGCTCAAGCTGACGGAGTGCCTCTCTGACAGGAGTACGGCTAACCCCCATGGACTCTCCGATCTGTGTTTCCTTAAGCTCCTCGTTAACACTGTATTTCCCGGACAAAATATCGTCACGAAGCTGTGAAAACACTTTGTCTCTGAGCGGAAGCTTTTCATCCTTAGAATTATCAAGTGAACTCATATTATTTCCTCTTTTCAAAAAAATCAAACCAATCTGTAAAGTTATATGATGTCGAATAATCAATATCCCTCTACAAGCTCCACATTGCCTGTTTTAAGGCTTTTCTGCACATCAATGGTTCGTTGATTGGATGAGCCCTTAAACTTCAAATTGAGGTTTTTAAGCTCCTCTACAAACCTTCCGTCAATTATAACATCAGTAAGCTTTAGGATTTCCTCTGTTTCGGGAATATTTCCAACCATTTCTCCGATTATCTCCCTGTCAAAAAGATAACCCGTAAAAATCCATATGCTCTTTGACGGAAGCTCCTTTTTAATACGCCTGAGCAGCGGAAGTATACCCTTTTGATTTACCGGTTCAAAAGGCTCTCCGCCAAGCAGTGTAAATCCGTTTACATATTCCGGCATAAGTGAAGTGATAATATCGTCAATCTGCCTGTCTGTAAAAGGCTCGCCATAATTAAAATCCCAGGTTTTGGCATTGAAGCAGTTTTTACAATGATGAGTACAGCCGCTTACAAATAGCGAGGTACGTATACCCGGACCGTTTGCAACATCAAAATATTTAATTTCTCCGTAATTCATATTTTACTCCCGTTATCAACCAATATCTTATTGCTGCATTTTAAAAATATAATTACATAAATAATATGCACGATTTTAAAAAAGCATGATAAATTTCACATTGCACTTTCGTATACATGTATTCTTTTTTGCATTATAAATCATTTTTCCAATAATTACAAGAACTCTTTGAAGATTTATAAAATTGTGTAACATTTTATTTTTCCAGACATAATATACAATATAAAATAAAACGGAGAATAAACAATGGGTGAATGCTTAAGCGGATGTCAGAACGGAAGAAACGGTTTTTTAGGCGGATGCGGCAATAATTCATGTATCTGGATTCTTCTTATCCTCCTCTGCTGCGGTGGCAACGGCTTTGGTTGCGGCGACGACTGCTGTTCAATCATTTGGATATTATTAATCCTCTGCTTCTGCGGTAACGGATGTGGTAACCAGGGATGTGGCTGCGGCTGTTAATTTCTGATAAATGGGTAACCGGGCAGACCGGCAGATATCGGGTCACAGGTTAATCCATAATATTAATGCCCACCTGAACAGGTGGGCATATTCTTTCACTTTATAATTATCTGCATACGTTTTTTTTAATTGCTTTGTCCGGGTCACTGACTATAAGCATTACGAGCCAGATAACGAGACCGAATGTAACAACTGATATTCCTAAAAATGAATCATTTATCATATCCTTCATAGCCGGAGTAAAATATGCACTCCGGAGCTCTATGTACTCTGCAACCGCATCGCACATCCACATAATTGAAGCTCCCCAGTACATAAGCGTCAGAGTTCCGACTTTATACCTGTTTTCATTATCTTTAAAATACCATACCGCACTCGAAATGACCGCAGCAATAACTGTAATAAGTAAAGTCATTTTTATTGAAGGCGCAATAATTACGCTTTGGCCTCCTTCTCATATTTATTTCTGAGCTTTGAAGCCACAACGGTAAATAATCCCCAGACCGAAGTAACAGCGACAGCCATTGAAACACCTACGGTAGACATTTCAGAAAACATTTCCATCATATCTTCCTTATTGCCCATTGCCGTAAGGAAAGGAAAGAACGGTTCAATCTCTCCATGCCATAAATGTTCAAATGCCAGTAAGGCAGAGCCACCCCATAACATTGCAGAAAGGCTCTTAAGCTTATCAGCCTTAGAATTTTTAAGTGTATTTTCATCAAATTTAACTTCTGTGTCAGCTGATAATTTTTTCTGTTCCTTTGATTTGATAATCCTTGATGCTGCTGTCACTGCAGCGGCTTCAATTCCCGGTATAATAAAACAAGCCATTATGTTTTCCTCCATTATTTCCTGATACTTAAACTTATATAAATAATTATATCAAAAGTACTGACAAGATACAAGTATTTAATAAAAGACCAATAATAATTCAGTAATTCGCTTTAATAATGTTATCATCCGAAAACTGTATGTTACTGCTTCATCGGTCCATAACTTTTCATGGCAATATCAATAAGCTTTGCCATATTCTCTGAGTATAAATTACAGTCAAACTTATAGCTCTTATCATTTTTTCTCGGTTTTTCCGTTACGACCTTGTTGTAAAGTTTATCCATCTCACTCTTCTGACTGTTCCATACCTCAAGAAATTCCTGATTTTCATTTTTATCAAGCTTGTCAAAATACGCATCATATTTCGGACGTGCTTCATAATAAGCCTTCAGGCAAAGCAACGCCTTATCAATATCCTCCTCGTTGTATTCATTGCCGTCAATTTTCTTCTCGCCCTCAACATAGTTTTTAATGACAGAGAAGCAATCTATCCATATAGTATTTATATAGTTGCTTGCCCTGTCCTGAGGCGTAAATTCATCATCTTCATATTGGGTCGGATCTAATATTTCTATCTCAAACTCCGTATTATCATTTTCAAAATCATCATTATTGTCCTCAATACCGTCATTAGGATTACCGCCTTGTACTGTCGGAGTTAACGGTTCCTGATTTTTTTCATCTTTTTTATTATCATTTTTTTTGCCGCACGCCACACACAGCAACGCAACAGTAATTAATAATAATAAAACATTTTTCTTCATATCCTGTTTCCTTTCTCAGAAATACGTCCGTTTTTATTTTCCAAGCCTGTATCTGTTGCCCTCTTTTACAAGCTGCCCCGTTTTTATCATATATTCAATCACGCTTTCACTGAATTTATCAGTGTCATTTACTGCGGCAACATTTCTTGAATAAAACAATTTTACCTTAATTCCGTCCTTAAAAAGGTTAATAATATCCTTTTTAGTAATGTAATCATGACTTTTCAAATATTTTAATACAATACCTGTACCTTTTGCCATTATCATATTGTTAAGGTCCTGTTCACTTCGCATCTGTTTGCTCAGCCCCCACATATATATGATAACCGTTACAAGCGCAAATGCAAGTATGCCGGCTACTATTTTCAAAAATCCCATTAATTATTACCTCTGACTGTCACATATCCGTTTCTTTCAAGAATTTTTATATATCCGCAAAGTCTCTCATACAGTTTGTCCTTAGCACCGGGATACTTTTGTGCCAGTCTTTTGCCAATCTCATTGATATCAGTCCGGCCGTCAATCTGCTGCCAAACATAACTTCCGTATTCATCAAGCGATATAAAGCTAAAACGCGGCTTTTTGAAGAAAACCTGGGCTATTTTATTATAAAAGCCTTTATTTTCGACAGTAATTTCAACAAGATTTTTATCGTTAATGCTCCAGGGTTTATCTTTTGAATGAGCCGGAATCAAATCGACATAATTAAGCTTATTCTTATTTTCCGTCATTTCATTATCTCACATTCATTTTTATTCAGACAGAATATTATTAATACCGTCTGTTTACACTTTATAAATATAATAACACATTTCACCGATAATTACAAATAAATACATTTCACAAATTCATTTTTATATTATTATCAGACAATTCCCTGCTTTTATTACATTTTAATAAAAAAAGCTGTCACATTATCCGGTATTATTACCATTAATGGTTACATACCTTAATGTGACAGCTATCGTATTTACAATACTATTCGTCTTTAGCCTTTTTGCTTTCTTTCTTTAAAGCAAACATTACCAGTGTTGACATTAACAGTGCAAATGCCACAAGGCCAACCCAATTACCGATAACGCTGAAGTTGTCTCCGTAAATTCCGGATAAATCAAACTTTCCGCTTATGTTGACAACTGCAAATATAGCCAGAAGTATTCCTACAATACCCTCACCGGCAATCATACCGGCTGAATAGAGAATACCGTTTTCGGTAGTTCTGGACTTATCCTTTTCACTTTCGTACTTTTTGTTATCAACAAACCATCTGATAAGACCGCCAACCATGATTGGAGCCGAAAGATGTATAGGAAGATAAAGACCGATTGCAAAGGCAAGAACCGGGATTCCCAGAATCTCAACAACAAGAGCGATAAATACACCCATTCCGATGAGAACCCATGGAAGTGTACCACCCATAACTCCTTCTACTACCATCTTCATGAGAGTAGCCTGCGGAGCAGCAATCTCATCAGAGCCGAAGCCCCATGCTGAGTTAAGCAGATACATAACTCCGCCGATTGTCAATGCGGATACTACCGAACCTATAAGCTCACCCACCTGCTGCTTGTATGGAGTAGCGCCAACGATATAACCGGTTTTCAAATCCTGTGATGTATCACCGGCCATGGCAGCCACAATACAGATAACAGATCCTATTGATATGGCTGCAATCATTCCGTTTGTACCTACATTTCCTGTTGCCTTAAGAAGTATGGTTGTTACAATAAGTGTTGCAATAGCCATACCGGATACCGGGTTATTTGAGCTTCCTACAATACCAACCATTCTTGATGAAACAGTCGCAAAGAAGAAGCCGAAAACAATTATAATAACAGCTCCGAGGAAGTTAACAGGAATTGTTGGAATTACCCAAATAAGCAGGGCAAGAGCAACAATACCGATACCTACAACACTGATAGGAATATCTTTGCTTGTTCTGTCTCCGCCGGAAACATTTTTATTGATGCCTCCGACTGCCTGCTTAAATGTCTTTATCATTGTAGGAAATGTCTTAATAAGGCTGATTACACCTCCGGCAGCAACGGCTCCTGCGCCGATATATCGAATGTATTTGCCCCATAATGTCCATGTGTCAAGCTGGCTGTATGTCAGAAGATTACCTGCTTCATCTGTTACCGATGAAAGAGTATCTGCTCCGAAAAATGCAATCGCAGGCATGATTACAAGCCATGATAATACACCACCGCCAAGCATATAGCTTGATACCTTAGGTCCGCAGATAAAGCCTACACCGCCAAGAGCAGGCAATACATCTATACCAAAGCCTGTTTTATAACTCTTATTTATTGAAAAATCAACCTCACTCGGAAAAAGCTTAAGTCCGTCTGCAATAAACTTATAAACTGCTGCAATACCGAGACCGGAGAATACGATTTTACTCTTATCTCCACCCTCTTCACCTGCAAGCAGTACCTCTGCACAGGCAGTTCCTTCAGGATAAGGAAGCACACCATGCTCTTCAACGATAAGAGCCGTACGAAGAGGAACCATAAATAATACACCAAGAAGTGCTCCGCAAAGTGCAATAAGTGAAATGGTTAAGAATGAAGGCATATCACACTTGCCTTCTTCAGCCCACATAAAAATCGCAGGCATTGTAAAAATAGCACCGGCCGCCAATGATTCGCCGGCTGAGCCTATAGTCTGTACCATATTATTTTCAAGAATGGAATCTCTTTTAAGAATAACACGAATAACACCCATAGAAATAACTGCAGCTGGAATTGATGCAGAAACAGTCATACCAACACGTAAACCAAGGTAAGCGTTGGCTGCGCCGAATACAACAGCAAGAATAATACCGATCATCACGGAAACAACCGTAAATTCAGGTAATATCTTATCTGAAGGGATAAACGGCTTAAATTCTTTTTTGTCGTTCATTTTGAACCCCTTTCCCTTTTTCGACAAATGCCGAATTAATATTACATACAAAAAGCTCATTTCTTTTTGCATTACAATAAAAAGGCATAGTTAACAATTCAATCAACTATGCCGATTTATATTTATATATTATAATATAATAAGATTTTTTACAATAACAAATAATGATTTTTTGTCAAAATTTCTATGAAATTTATGCCATTTTAGGCACATAATAAACTTTGCCCTTTTCGATTCTGCGATTTCTTATATAAACAGGAAAGTTTAGTGAAACCATTACAAGATTTATCACATAAACGACAAGTACATAATTAACCTGACCTGATATTAATTTTGCACTGATACCGCATATATAGCCAGTAATAATAAGTACGAGGAACGGAATACTTATTCCTTTTGTTGACTCTGATTTGTAGGCTTTGTAAACATTTATCGGCCATGAAAAGCCAAAACATATAAGCATGAAACTTTCGAGTACTAAATTCATTTTATATATCCTCCTAATTTGGCAGCATAATATTAATTAATGCTTCATTTGCAAGGTCAGAGTAATTAATTCCCGTTCTCACGAAAACCGGCTTAAGGCGATTTATGAGTTCGACCTCAATATTGTCATAATCCACGCTATCATAAAGCCTGATGTAATCGCACCCGTTTTCGGCAGCAATTCTCTTAATGCCTGCATTTAACTCTTCCGCTCTCTCATGCTCCGATACAACGCTTGTCAGATAAAGTCTTGTATCAGGAAGCTTTGCATGAATATTGTAAAGAAGCCATCTGTAATCTTCAATAAGCTTCTCCATGTCGCAATCGTCCGTAATATCCTCTTCACCGATATTGATAATCAGCTTTTCAGGCAAGAGCCCCACAACACATGAGTCGATATGTTTTTCGGCATCTTCTATTCTGAGACCGTCAATGCATCTCTTATATACAATATTGTTTATACCATAATCCTGTAATAATTCAGCTAAAGGCAAACTGTTCATATATGTTGAACCAAACAATGCAATGCCATGCTTTCTTGCTAATTTGTTTAAAAGTAAATAATTTGTTTTTGAGTTCATAATACCATCCTTTCAAAGCATACTGCTTTACATAATAATCAGTAAGATGAATCGATTGCGCATATCAGTTACTTACGTTTATTACTATACACAAAAACATTCAAAATGTCCAATATATAATTTGTTGCTTTTCTATAACATATATATTATCGTTTTGTCCTATGTGAGGTAAATTATAATCAAAAATAAATAATCTATAACACATAACTTATTGTTTCAGGAAATTATATATGATATAATGTCATATATAATTAATATTAGTCATTATGGAGGAAATATATGGAAATATTACAGCTTAAATATTTTTATGCACTTTCACAGACTGAACATGTAAGTAAAACAGCCGAACAGCTTCGTATAGCCCAGCCGGCTCTGACCCAATCAATAAAAAGACTTGAAAAAGAACTCGGAGTAAAGCTTTTTAAAAGCAACGGACGTAATATTACGCTTACGGAATCGGGTATTTATCTCAGCAAAAAGATTGTGCCTGTACTGAAGGCCCTTAATGAAATACCGGAGGAACTCAGTCAGCTGAATGAAAAAAGGCGAAAGCTTATAAAAATCAATGTTCTGGCAGCCTCGAATGTTATCACAAATGCAATAATTGATTATAAAAAAGAGCATAACGATATTAACTTTATTCTGGTTCAGAACTATCAGGAGGAAAATGCAGATATCACTATTTCCACAAAAGAATTCTTCCAGATTCCGAAATATAAGCCTGAAGATTATTATATTTTTACTGAAAAAATATTTCTGGCCGTGCCAGGTTCATCAAAACTGTCAGCTCACGAAAGCGTTGCGTTAAGTGATGTGGCTGCAATTCCTTTTGTATCTCTTGCGGGTTCAAAATCCCTAAGAATAATATGTGACCGTTTTTGTATGCACGCCGGCTTCAAGCCAAATGTTGTATTTGAAAGCGACAGTCCCGAAGCTGTTAAGAATCTGATTTCGGTAGGTGTAGGTATCGGTTTCTGGCCTCAGTATACATGGGGTAGGCTTGATAATGAAAACATGAAAACCATTTCAATATCAAGTCCTCTTTGCCAGAGAGATATCATTGTATCAGTAAATCATGAGTCTTCTGCCTCATTACAGGTAAAAGAATTCTTTGATTTTTTAAAGAATTATTTTAATTCTCTTAAATTCAATCATTAAATATCTGTATTTATTATAAATTGACTTTGTGTTCATAATATTATAAAATACATATAAATCTCTTATTAAGGAGTAAATCATATGAGTGGATCAATATATGGAAAGCTTTTTAAAATTTCAACCTGGGGTGAATCTCACGGCAAAGGCGTGGGCGTCGTTATTGACGGAGTTCCTTCCGGTCTTGAGCTTTGCGAGGAGGATATTCAGGTTTTTCTTGACCGTCGTAAACCGGGTCAGTCAAAATATACTACGAAACGAAATGAAGCGGACAGTGTAAATATTTTATCAGGTGTATTTGAAGGCAAAACAACAGGTACTCCCATCTCACTGATTGTTTATAATGAAGACCAGCATAGTAAGGATTATTCTAATATTTCTGATATCTACCGCCCGGGACATGCTGATTACTGCTTTGATACCAAGTACGGTTTCCGCGATTACAGAGGCGGCGGAAGAAGCTCCGGTCGTGAAACAATTGCCAGAGTTGCCGCAGGCGCAGTTGCTTCCAAAATCCTCGCCCGTCTTGGCATACAGGTTAATGCTTATGCTTCGGAAATAGCAGGCATTAAAGCCACCAGGGTTGATTTATCCCTGCGTGATACCAATCCTTTTGGACTCCCTGACTCAGATGCAGCCCAAAAGGCTGCAACAAAGGCTGATGAAGCAATCAAATCACTTAATTCACTTGGCGGTATTGTAGAATGTATTGTAGACGGGTGTCCTGTCGGTATAGGTGAAACAGTTTTTGACAAGCTTGATGCCAGAATGGCGCAGGCAGTTATGTCAATCGGAGCCGTAAAGGGTTTTGAAATCGGTGACGGCTTTGCCGTAAGCGAATCCGACGGCGTTTCAAATAATGATGAGTTTTATATGAATAACGGTAAGGTTGACAAAAGAACTAATCATTCAGGCGGTATACTCGGCGGAATGAGCGACGGAAGCCGGATAATTATGCGTGCAGCCTTTAAACCCACTCCTTCCATAGCTTCCGTGCAGAAGACCGTTAACAAATCAGGTGAAGAAGTTGAAATATCGATACACGGACGTCACGACCCATTAATCGTTCCAAGAGCAATCGTAGTTGTTGAATCCATGGTATGTATTACGATACTTGACCTTCTTCTTGAAAATATGACTGCCAGACTTGATAAAATAATTGATTTTTATTCATAAGACATATTATACAATACAGAAAATAAATAAGGCACCGGCTCATATAACCGGTGCCTAATATTTTTTAATATGTCTGATTATTTTTCTTTTTAATGTTAAATACCTTATGTCTCTGAAGGTAAATAACAGCAAGAATAATAATTATTATAATTGCAAGTGCAAAAAATGCAAGCGGCTTGGCAGCCTCCTTTACCTCAAAGCATCTGACATTAATCCACATCTTATTAATCTTTGAACTTGTATCTTTATCAAAGAACCACATTACAGAGCTGCGATCCATGACCTCCTTTGGAGGATATTGAGCAAACAGCTGGCGGCTAAGCTGCTCTTTGTCTGCACTAATTACAACCTCTTTCCCGAAGAAATAAGAAATATCATAATCAGTTACCTCTTCCGCATCTTCCTCTGCCGAATAATTATAGTTTATATATTGGCTAACCGTATCATCCGTACCCGCGATTGATGATGTATAACCGATATAATACATATTTCTTACTGCATTATCAGGTCTTGATACAAAGTTTATGAAGGCTTCACAGGCATGCTGCTTTCTGATATCCTCACTTATACCGTCTTTAAGCATTACCCATCCGTCAAACCAGAGGTTTGTACCTTCCTTCGGTACAGCATAGTTAAGATATACATCATCCTCCTCTGCCTGATCCATTGCATATACCGCATCTCCGGACCACTGATAGTTTGCTACTACCTTGCCCGAAACAATATCAGCCTTTCCGGCATCCGTTTCAAAAGCATAGGCAACATTTTTCATATCCTTTAAAACTTTTTCAACACCGTCAATTGTCTTATCCGAGGTGTCATTAAATTCGGTAAATAACCTTCCGGCATAATCAGGACTGTTAATAAATGCAGGCTCCATAAGAAGCTGTTTTTTGTATATACCCATAGCTGCAAACATTGAGTCTCTTACATTATCCTTAACAGTAATCTGCCTTTTAAATTTATCATTGATAAAAATATCCCAGGTGGAAGCCTCTTCTTCTGTAACATATTCCGGATTATATATAATACCGGTTGTGCCCCACATATAGCATGCAGCATATTTTGACCAGGCTTCATCATTTATACTGTAATTATCAAAAATACTCCTTATATAAGGCGACACGCCGTTATAGTAATAATTCCCTTCTTTGTTACTTAAAAATTCATCACTAAACGGTACAAGTTTTTTCTCGTCCATAAGCTTCATTATAAGATAATCGGAAGGACACACGAGGTCATATACATCACCGATTGAAAGCTGGTTATAAAGGTCTTCATTTGTACCGAAGGTACTGTACTCAACCTTAATCTTCTGTCCGTATTCTTCATAATACCAGTTTTCAAAATCCTCAATCATTGAGTTTTCACCGAAGATGGTATCACCGTTTTCCAGTTCGATAAGCTCTTCCTCGTCCCAGTCGCCCTCATCGATATACTCCTCCCAGTTACTTATACGAAGGACAAGTACATCTTTGTCTGTCTGCTCCTCATTCTGCTTTCCACAGGCTGTAAGAGAAACCATTAATAACAAAAGAACAAATAAATAATTAAGTATTTTCTTCATCTATTCGATCCTTTCTTCGTCATCGCTGCTCTTTAAATTCATTAATATGACAACGATTAATACGATTGCAAAAAT
This sequence comes from Clostridiales bacterium, assembly GCA_029010495.1. Lineage (GTDB taxonomy): Bacteria > Bacillota > Clostridia > Lachnospirales > Lachnospiraceae > UBA3775. The sequence continues at coordinate 23,968 of JAQXKO010000024.1, forward strand.
AATGGTAGATAAAGCCCAGAGAGCTGTTTTGATGTTGGTCCTTGAGCCTCTTGTCGCATTAACAACATAAGTACTGATAGTGTCAAATGTTGCAGGCTTTGTATAAGTCGTAATAAAATAATCGTCAAGCGACAGTGTGACTGCAAGCATAAAACCGGATAAAATTCCCGGAATTATCTGCGGTATTACGACTTTAAAAAGCGCCTTGGCTGGACTGGCTCCAAGATCAAGAGCAGCTTCATAAAGATTATTATCCATCTGCTTAAGCTTTGGAATGACTGAAAGATATACAAACGGTGCAGTAAGTACCGTATGACCGATAATTAACGGTATAAATGTATCCTTCTGAATTCCGAGAACAACAATAAACAGAATACAGATTGAAAATGCGGTAACTACATCAGCATTTACTACCGGTACCTGATTCATACTGTTTACAATAAGTTTGGCACGCTTCTTTGAATAATATGCTCCAATGGCACCGCACGTTCCTAGAATTGTCGCAATTACTGCCGAACCAAGTGCAAGAATAACAGTTCCGATAATCATATTACGAAGCTCTTCCTCTTCAAAAAGAGTTATGTAATTCTGAACAGAAAAATGTCTGATTGTTCCTATCATGGTTGAATCAGTAAAGCTGTAGACTGCTAAAAGAAGGATTGGCAGATACATAAATAATAAAACAATAAAAATCCATGTATATGATAAAAATTTCTTCATTATACTACTCTTCCTCCTCCCTCATTTTCGTCACCGAATCTGTTTGTTAAAAGTGTAATTCCAAAAATGATAATAAGAAGAATTACTGAAATCATTGAACCATTATTCCAGTCGTAGGCTGCAAAATAGCTTCCTATCAGGCTGCCCATTATGTATGTTGAATTGTAAAGCATATCAAGTACAACATAATTTGTCATGGCAGGCAGAAATACCATCATTACGCCACTGATTATACCCGGAATCGACAATGGCAACGTAACCTTTAAAAACACATTTATGGTATTGGCTCCGAGGTCTGCCGCTGCCTCATTCAAATCCTTGTCCTGCTTTAAGAAAGAAGTATACAAAGGAAGAATCATGAATGGCAGGAAGTCATATGTCATACCAATGACAGAATTAATAAAAGGATAAAAAGCAAGATTATGTTCAATTGCTGTTAATATTTCCTTAAGTGCCGTAATTCTTAATGTAAAGTTAATCCACATAGGCATTATGAAAAGAAGCAAAAAAACATTACGCTTTTTAATGCCGCCCCTTGCAAGAATAAGTGCAAGAGGATATGCAAACAATAGACAGACTGCTGTTGTAGTAAGTGACAGAGTCGCACTGTATACAAGTGTGCCTAAAGTATTAGAATCGGTAAAAAACCCGATAAAATTACTCACAGAGAACTGACCCGTAGCATTCGTAAATGCATAGTATAATATAATCAGCAAAGGAGCAATTACAAATAATATCAGAAATGCAGCATACGGAATTGCAAGATGCTTCCTTGAAAATCCAAACTTAGCCAATTATTTGCCCTCCGGATTCTTCAGTGTAAGTTTTATAGCATTCTTAGGAACAATTACGCTGACATAGTCGTTTTCATTCCATAAATCCTCATCAGTAATAATAAAATCTTCCTCGTTCTTGGTACGAACCGTATATGTATAATGGTCTCCCTTGTAAATAAGAGAAATAATATGACCGCATGTACCGCCGGCATTTTCATCATCACTCATGTCAGCTGCATTAATAGGAACCTCTACTTCTACCTCAGTGCCCTTAAGATCAAGCTTATTTCCGTCTGCAAGAACAAGCATACCTTCATCATCAAGTGATGAACCGGCATAAAGCTGTGTAACATCACATTCAAATTCACCGTCGGCAAATTCAACCATATTGCTGTCATTGATAACACCGTCGAAGATATTCGTTGTATACTCAGGCATCATAATGTGAATATTGTCAGGTTCGATGTTCATGCCGATTACTGCTCCTACTTCAGCCGATTTGGTGGACTGGATTACGACTTCATATTTGCCCGAAATAACGGTTATTTCAAAATGAACGCCTTTGAAGATTACCGATTTTACCTCGCCGGTAAACATTCCGGCTTCGGGAGTAGTCATCTCAATATCCTCCGGTCTTACAACAACCTCGACCATGGTATTTTTCTTTACATCATCAACGCAGGTAAATTCTGCATCACAGAAGTGTACCTTAAGCTTATCAGTCATCTTTCCTACATAGATGTTGCTTTCTCCGATAAAGTCGGCAACGAAAGCATTTGCAGGCTCATTATATATATCTTCAGGAGTACCTATCTGCTGGATGCAGCCGTCACTCATTACTACAATCTTATCAGACATAGTAAGTGCTTCCTCCTGGTCATGGGTTACATAAATAAATGTAATGCCGAGCTCTTTGTGCATATTTTTAAGTTCAATCTGCATCTCCTTGCGCATCTTAAGATCAAGAGCGCCAAGAGGCTCATCAAGTAACAGAATCTCAGGTTCATTTACAATGGCACGTGCGATTGCAATACGCTGCTGCTGACCGCCGGAAAGTGTTGTCACACTACGTTTTTCAAAGCCCTCCAAATCAACAATTTTGAGTGCTTTGGAAACCTTTTCCTTAATCATAGCCTTTGAAAGCTTCTTAATTCGCGTCTCCCCTGTTTTCTCATCCTTAACCTCAATAGTCTTAAGCTTAAGACCAAACGCAACATTGTCATAGACATTTAAATGCGGAAACAGTGCATAACGCTGAAAAACCGTATTAATCGGTCTAAGATATGGCGGTACGGAAGATATGTCTTTGCCATCTAAAAGAATTTCGCCCTCTGTAGGCGTTTCAAAGCCTGCGATCATTCGCAGAGTGGTAGTTTTACCACAACCGGACGGTCCAAGGAAAGTTACAAACTCGCCTTTTTTTACTTCAAGGTTGATATCCTCTACTACCACAACATTACCATCATAACTTTTCATGATGTTCTTCAGCTCGATAATGTTATTACCCATCTAGTACTTCCTCCAAGATTACAAAAATTTCTGAAGTATTGCTTAAAAAAAAGACCAACAGTTCTGTGGTCTCCTGCAATGATTGAATTATACATAATTCGACATATTATTACAATAGTTTTTTTATAAAAAAATATTTTTTCTCAACAGAAAACCTCTGTAAAAACATATATTTATCAATGTTTTACAGAGGCTTAATTTATTATGATTTTGGGGTGCTTTCAGTTGCCCGTAACGACGTTTCTCGGGGTACCGGCGAAATAGGCTTTAATATTTAAAATAACCTCTTCCACACATCTGGTTCTGGCCTCGACAGTTCCCCAGCCGATATGAGGAGTAATAATCAGTCTGTTGGAATCCTGTATTTTAAGTAAAGGACTGCCAGGATCCATAGGCTCAACCTGTAATACATCCAGCCCCGCTGCCATTATCCTGTCATTTACAAGTGCGTCATATAATGCATCCTCATCAATGATACCGCCGCGCCCGGTATTGAGAATAACTGCATTTTTCTTCATAAGCTTAAAACCTTCATATGATATCAGACCTCTTGTCCTCTCATTAAGAGGAGCGTGAACGGCTATTACGTCTGAGACCGAAAGAAGTGTTTCAAGATCTGTTCGTTCATATTCCTCATCATAATGCATGCCGGAGGTTGAATAATATATAACCCTGCATCCAAAAGCCTTTGCAATACGTGCAGAAGCCCTTCCTATGGCTCCCAGACCGATTATTCCGAAGGTTTTACCGTAAAGCTCATTAAATCCGTAGTCGAAAACAGAAAAGCACTTTGAACGCGAATAATCACCTGATTTGACAAATCTGTCATAATAAGGCAGATGCTCATAAAGGCTTAAAAGCATTGCAAATGAATGCTGTGCAACAGATTCAGTCGAATACCCCTTTACGTTACATACCGTAATGCCCCTGCTGTTTGTATAGTCAAAGTTAACATTGTTTGTTCCTGTTGCAGTAAGACATACAAGCTTTGCTTTTTCCGCATTTTCAAGAAGCAAACCATCAACCGGTATTTTATTAAGTACTATTACATCAGCATCCCTGATTCTTTCGGCATTTTCCTCAATATCAGACCTGGAATAAATTACCGTTTCGCCTATCTCATTAAAGCCGTCAAGACTAATATCCTCACCAAGGCTTCCGCCTTCAAGTAAAACAATTTTCATATTTACCACCGTATAATATTAATTTCGAAACATTTATCAATTACAAATTTTCTTCGAGGCAGAACAATCAGTCTTTCCTCCGGGTAATAAATGCGTGACATCATATAAAAAAGCTGAGTATCATAATCACAATCAGTCCTACAAAGGCTGAAATCATTCCCGGATTAAATATTGCCTCTGCCGGAGAAACAGGCTTTTTCTCTTTTACAAGTCCGTATCTGTTGTAATTTTCAAATCTTTCCTGTGATTCGTCTGAAACAGTTCCCTCTTCATCATTTGCAATATATTGATTAGTCAGTACATTTTCGTCAAGCAGCTCTGAGGCTTCTACCGTACTCTCCGTAAATCCAATTCTTTTTTTATTTACTAAAAGGCCGATTAATCCTATAAAACCACCAAGGTATTCAATAACCATAATTGCTGTTATTATTAAGAAGCATATTGTCTTCGTATCACTCTTAAGCACTGCCTCTACTAACTTATCAGTATCTTCAATCTGTGTAAACTCAGGTATCTTTGACATACAGTACGAAAGAAGCGTTGATGTTGAGTTAAGCACAAAATGAAGGAAAACCGGATATCTTAATTTACCTGTTTTAATATAGACATACGCAAATACCATGCCCACAAAAAATGTGTAGAAGAACTGCTCAAGGTTACCATGTAAAAGACCGAAGAGAATACCTGACATAATCATGGCTGTTTTCTTGCCGTACCTTACCACCCTGTCAATCAGCATCTTTCTCATTATATACTCCTCAACAATCGGAGCCACAAACATAACATTAATTGCAACAAGTACAAAATTGCTCTCAAACAGATCAACAATGCCTGCATCTGAAGTCTTGTTGACAGTTTCAGCGAGCACACTGTTAAGTACCGTAGATATTATTCCTCCGACAATCGATATACCAAACATTACAAAAACAGTCTTAAATACAAAGCCTGCATTTCCGCCGTTTCTCTCAGGTATGATTCTCTCCTCAACCGGTACTTTCCTTGCAATAAGATAAAACAGAGGAAATCCAACCAGAAGCTCCCCTATTAAATTAAGCAGGATTGCAAACTCAGTACCAAGCTTTATCTTAAAGCCGAGCACCAATATAAATGATAATCCGAGTACTACCGCATTCCATGAAGCCATAAAGGCAAGTGTTGCAAAGCCCATTCTGCTGTATGCTTTTTTCGCTGTCATTTTTCTACTGATAATCCGTCTTTAACAAAGAAGAATTATATTCCTTTCTCTTTTATTCAGAATAATTCATTTCTATAAAAATAATATAACACAGTTTATCATAATATCCAATAATTATTATCTAAAAACATTATTTATATTGATTATAATTTGTAATGATTACCTCCGTATATCGTAGCAGGGAAGTATATATTACCAAATGACACTGATATTTTCATACTGACAATGACATTATGAGACTTGACATTTTATTTGTTTTAGCCGATACTGTTAATGAATACTTTTCTTTGGAGGCAATATGAAAACAATAGCAAGCTTTACAGTAGATCATACCAGACTGTTGCCCGGTGTATATGTTTCAAGGAAGGATATGGCCGGAAGTGAGATTATCACGACTTTTGACATACGTATTACAAGACCAAATATCGATCCTGTTATGGGAACAGGGGAAATACACACAATAGAACATCTTGCGGCAACTTTTCTCAGGAATGATGAAGAATATGCCGCAAGAGATATATACTTCGGTCCGATGGGATGCCGCACCGGCTTCTATCTTGTTCTCGCAGGCGACTATAAATCAGCTGATATCATACCTCTTCTCACAAGAACCTTCGAGTTCTGTCGTGACTTTGAAGGTGAAATCCCCGGCGCAACACCGGTTCAGTGCGGTAACTGTTCCGATATGAATCTGCCGGTTGCAAAAAAGATTGCAGAGAAATTTTTAGATGAAGTTTTATATGACATTAAAGAATGTAATCTTAATTATCCTGAATAAAATCATCCGAACCATTCTGATGTTAATTATATATAAAATTATCATCCTTTATTCATACTATTCATTTTTTCGGTAATTAAACATATATTATTATAGTTAAAGTCATAATAGAGGTGCCTATGAACAGCAGACAAATCGATATGCTTCGTGCTGCATGTCCGTTCATTAATGAAGAATTAAGACCTTATATTATGACTTTTCTTTCTTTTTATGAATTAAATTATTACTCAAGACAGTTAAATAAGTCTATAAATCTAAATAAAGTACTAAGCGGTCCGATAATAAACGATTACGAGAGTCTTATCGGTGCACTTAAGAAGAATGCAACCGGCAATGACCTTAAAACATTTGAAAATATGGAAAATATGATGCAGATGATTAATCTTCTGAATATCATGAACAGTTCGGGAGGCAATGGCAATGATACAGGTGATTTGTTTTCAGAAATAATGAATATGGCTTCAAATGAAAGCTCATCTTACGTACCCGTTCCCCCTGATATGGTATCAGAAGCCAAACCAAATACATATAATAATTTTATTAAGGACCCTTTTGATAATGCTCTTAATGAACCCTCTTTCACTGCCTTCACTGATGAGAAGCGTGATAACAAATCTCCACAAAATCCTGCCGCCAAATCACCTTCCGACGGCTTTGAGCTTGTAAAAATGACAATTTAAACGGAGGTAAATATGATAGATTCAAAATGGTTAAATGACCCCAGATTTTCTAATTTAAGCTCAGAGAAAAAAGAGTTTATGACAAACCTTCTTTCTAAAATGGAGGGACAGTCAAAAGAAAATGCACTAAAGATATATTCTGTCGAAGCAGCACGTATGAAAAAAAACGGACTGGGTCTGACTAAAGATGAAGCAAGTCTGATGATAAGCTATCTGATGAGTACATTTACTCCTGCCGAAAGAGCGAAATGGGAACAGATAAAAAGTATTCTGGCAGGCAAAAGCAATCTGAAATAAAAGCAATAAAGAGGTATGTATTAATTATTTCCTTACAGGCAGACAGGTAATAAAATCTGCTTTCTGGAAACATTAATCATACCTCTTTCTATTCAGTAACGAATAATTATTTCAACTCTTTAAGTACCTTTTCAAGAACATCAAAATAGTTGTTGAAGGTTTTTTTACAGCATTTGTAATTATCGATAATCACACCCTTTGTACGAAGACCGGTAAGTGCGAAAGACATACTTACACGATGGTCATCAAAGGTGTCAATAACTCCCCCATGCGGTTTACCCGGATATACAGTAAGTATATTATTCCGGTACTCTGCTTTTATTCCGAGAGCGGAAAGATTTGTTATAACTGCATTTATCCTGTCGCATTCCTGAAACCTTATATGGTCTACGCCCGTAATGCTGACCGGACCGTCGGCATAAGGCGCTATGGCACTAAGTGTAAGCGTCTGGTCAGAGAAGGTTGACAAATCGAAGGTCTGACTTCCCTTAAGCACGCCGCTTACATTACCCTGAAGTATTATTGCTCCGTCTTCCTCATATACAGTTGCACCAAGCTTTTCAAGTACATCGATAAACTGTACATCTCCCTGCAGCATTTTTTTACATACACCGTTAACTGTAATCGTTTGTCCAAGTATTGCTCCAAGTGCGTAAAAATATGAAGCAGCAGACATATCCGGCTCCACATCATAATTTTCTGCTGCATACCCGTCCGATTTTCTGATAACATATGATATATGACCGCAATTATCATGCTTTTCAACCTTTGCGCCAAATTTCCCCATAATGGATGCCGTCATATCTACATAAAGAAGCCCGTGACTGCCGACGATATTTATCGTAAAATCCTTCTTAAAAGTTACGGCCGCAATCATAAGCGCGCTTAAAAACTGGGAGCTTTTATCAATATTTATCTCAATTGAATCAGGTATATTTTCAATATTATCAATACCCTTAATCTTAATTGGGAAGAAGCCCTCATTCTCAAGACATGTAATTTCGGCTCCGAGGCTTCTGAGTGCGTCAATGAGCGGCTTCATCGGACGTTTTTTCATCTGTTCTGAAGAATTGACAACATACTCTCCCCTGACAAACGCAAGCATTGCAACGAGAAATCTGGCAGCTGTTCCGGCGCTTCCGACATATATTTCGGCATTGTTACACGGCACCGCACCTCCCAGTCCTGTAACATTTACAATATCTGCGTTTTCGCCCTCGCAGCTTATCTCGAACCCGAGACTTTCAAGGCAGGATATCAGATAATTCGTATCATCGCTTCTTAAACAGTGATTTAACTGACATTTACCGTTTGAAAAAGCGGCGATAAGCAGTGCTCTGTTTGTTATGGATTTTGAACCCGGCACGTCCACCCTTATCAGTTTTTCAGATGATTTCCCTGCCATACAGGGAACTGTATATTTATTATCCATTTTCATTCCTTTAACCGTAAAAATCAACCCCAGAATAATTCCGGGGTTTGATTATACATTAATAATATAATTAACAGTCAGAACCGGGTCTTATGTTAACAGATGTCATCATAAAAGACAATTTAATCATTTAACGACAATATTATAAATACGTCCTTTTACATAGATTTCCTTAACAATTGTCTTGCCGCCTGTAAGTGTCTTAATAATGTCAAGCTCAAATACTTTGGCCTTAACACTGTCTGCATCCTCTTCCTTACCGACTGTAAGTAAAGCCTTAACCTTACCGTTTATCTGAGCCGCAATTTCAATTGTATCTTCAACTGTCTTTGCTTCATCATATGTTGGCCATGATTCATACGCAATTGTGTTTTCATTGCCGAGTATATGCCATATTTCTTCACCGATATGAGGTGTTATACATGAAAGCATTTTTATAAGACCCTCAGCGTATTCCTTTGAACATCTGCCAACCCTGTATACCGCATTTACAAAAATCATCATCTGTGAAATTGCGGTATTAAAAGCAAGCTTTTCATAATCACTGCTTACCTTCTTGACAGTCTGATGATAGACCTTTTCGAGTTCAGGCACTTCACCGTCTACGATATTCTCTGAATTTGTAAAGAAATTCCATACTCTGTTAAGGAACTTTCTGGCACCCTCGACACCATCCTTGCTCCAAGGCTTAGAAACCTCAAGAGGACCCATGAACATTTCATAAAGACGTAATGTATCTGCGCCGTAATCACGTACGATATCACTCGGATTTACAACAAACTCAGGATATCTCTTACCCATTTTTATACCGTTTGAACCAAGAATCATACCCTGATGAACAAGCTTTTTGAACGGTTCCTTTGTAGGAGCAAGACCCTTATCATAGAGATAACGGTTCCATATTCTTGAATACATAAGATGACCGACAGCATGCTCAGGTCCGCCTATATAGAGGTCAACAGGCATCCAGTGCTTCAAAAGCTCCTGATTAGCAAATTCATTTTCATTATCAGGATCAATATAACGCAGGAAATACCAGCTCGAACCGGCTGAACCTGGCATTGTAGAGGTTTCTCTTACACCCTTTATGCCATTCTTATCATATTGTTTCCACTCTGTAGCATTTTCCAAAGGAGCCTTACCGTTTACACCCTTGTAGTTTTCAAGCTCAGGAAGCACAAGAGGCAGCTCCTCATCATCAAGTACATGTATTCCGCCATCTTCGGTATGAACTACAGGTACAGGCTCGCCCCAGTAACGCTGTCTTGCGAAAATCCACTCTCTGAAATGATAGTTTACGGTACGCTTTGCCACACCCATCTTTTCAAGCTTGCAGGTAATGGCTTCCTTGGCTTCTTCTACAGTAAGTCCGGTAAATTCTTCCGAATTAATAAGTACATATCCCTTGCCAAGATAATCATGTTTTTCAAACGCTTTTTCAGATACGTCAACCTTTCCGAGCTTCTCAGTACCGTCAATAACCTGAATCATGTCAATATTGTGGGCAATTGCATACTCAAAATCTCTCTGGTCATGGCTTGGAACTGCCATTACAGCGCCTGTACCATAGCTTGCAAGTACAAAATCACCGATAAACATACGTACTTCCTTACCGTTTACGGGATTAATACATGTTACACCCTTAAGCTCACAGCCCGACTTTGTCTTGTTAAGCTCAGTTCGGTCCATATCGTTTTTCTTAAGAGTTTCATCAATATATGCCTGAACCTCTTCCCTGTTTTCAATTCTGGACATGAGACCCTTAACAATCTCTCCGTCCGGAGCAAGTACCATAAAAGTAATACCGTAGATAGTCTCAATACATGTAGTAAATATTGAAAACTCTCCGCCGCCTACAATATCAAATTTAACTTCAACTCCCGTAGACTTTCCGATCCAGTTCTTCTGCATAAGCTTTGTGGATTCCGGCCAGTCAATTTCATCAAGTCCTTCAAGAAGCTTTTCCGCAAATGCAGGCTGATTGATAACCCACTGCTTCATGTTCTTGCGGATTACAGGATAACCGCCGCGCTCTGATTTGCCGTCAATAACCTCGTCATTGGAAAGAACCGTACCAAGCTCCTCACACCAGTTAACAGGCATATCAATATACTGTGCATATCCGTCAAGATAAAGCTGTTTGAAAATCCATTGTGTCCACTTATAATATTTTGGATCAGATGTTGCAATCATCTTGGACCAGTCATAATCAAATCCAAGCTCCTTTAACTGCTTTGAAAATGTCTTGATGTTTTCCTGAGTAAATCCATTAGGATGATTTCCTGTCGTAACGGCATACTGCTCTGCCGGAAGGCCAAACGAATCATATCCCATAGGATGAAGAACATTGTAGCCCTGCATTCTTTTCATTCTTGAAATAATGTCAGTCGCCGTATATCCCTCCGGATGACCTGCATGAAGACCCACTCCCGACGGATAAGGGAACATATCAAGAGCATAGAATTTTGGCTTGGAGAAATCCCAAACATCTGTCTTGAATGTTTCATTTTTTTCCCAATAATCCTGCCATTTCTTTTCAATGTCTTTTGGATTGTAGTTTGCCATAATAAAAAAACCTCTTTCTATAATACAATAAAATCGGATTATTCATCTGATTTTAAATATCTTGTTCATACGGTGATGGTCACCAAATTTTAGTATATAGCCATTCACATTATTTAGTCAATAAAAATATGTATAAATAAGTAATCCGGCGAATAAAATATTTTCAAAAAAGACTGTTTTATGAATACTCTTCAATATTTTATCGAGAACTACGGAATATATGCCATGCTGATAATGGTAATGCTGGAATATGCCTGCTTTCCTGTTTCAAGCGAGCTGATATTGCCGCTCTTCGGAATCTACATAAGACTTAACCATATTCCCTTTGTACCCGCACTGATAATCAGCAGTATCTGCGGACTGGCAGGTACATATATCATTTTCCTGCTTAGTGAAAAACTAATCAACACGAAAATGCTGGCTCCGTTTTGTCAATCAGATACATATAAAAAGGCAAAAAAAACATGTGAAAAATACGGTGCACCGGCCGTTCTTATCAGCAGAGTCATACCTCTTCTGCGTACTTATGTGGCATTTGCGGCAGGCATAAACGGTATCAGTCACTGCCGGTACCTATGCTGGTCATTTGCAGGAATATTGCTGTGGAACACCGTGCTTATCGGTATAGGTTATATTAACGCCTGCGCGCTGTCAGAGGTATCCTCTTACTATACACTGTATAAATACATACTGTTATTTGTGCTGGCCGTAATCATGCTCTCATATTCTCTGAAGCATATATTTAAAAAATGCTGTTGATATCCTCAATCATATCAATTACAGCCTGTCGTGAAGCATCTGCAAAATTTTCAGGTGCAAAACGCTCCCTGTATTTTTCACTCTTGTAAGCAGCAATAATGCCACGGCTTGAATTAACGACAGCTCCCAGACCATCCTCATTAAAGTATGGCTTAAGTCCCTCTGCAGTACCGCCCTGGGCACCATATCCCGGTACAAGGATGTAAGCCTTTGGCATAACCTTGCGAAGAACCTTACCCATTTCAGGATATGTGGCGCCTACCACTGCACCGACATAGCTGTAGGAATTGCCCATTAATTCACTGCCCCATCTGTCAACCTGCTCTCCAACATATTCATATAACGGTCTGCCGTCTGCAATTCTGTCCTGGAACTCACCGGAGCTTGGATTACTTGTTTTTACAAGAACGAAGATACCTTTCTTTTCCTCTTTACAGACATCAAGGAAAGGGTTAATTCCGTCAGAACCGAGATACGGATTTACTGTGGCAAAATCTTCATTGAAGCCGTAAAAGGAATTGTTTCCAACCTTAACCCTGCCAAGATGAGCCGTTGCATATGCAGCAGATGTGGAACCGATATCACCGCGCTTTACGTCACCAATTACCACAAGACCTTTTTCCCTGCAGTAATCTACTGTCTTTTTAAATGCAACCATACCCGGTATACCAAACTGTTCATACATTGCAACCTGCGGCTTAACTGCCGGGATTAAATCATATGTTGTATCGACAATGCTCTTATTAAACTGCCAGATTGCCTCAGCTGCTCCCTCAAGAGTTTCACCATACTGCTCAAAGGCCTTTTTCTGAACACACTCCGGAATCATAACCATTGTCGGATCAAGCCCTACGACAACAGGTGCATTTGTCTCTTTAATACGATTCACTAATTTGTTAATCATTTATGCTTCCTCCTGAAATTATATCTAATCAAATTTCACTGTGTATTATTTTACAATTAAAAACGACATATTTCAACACTTTATTAAATTATCCTTGACAAATCATCTTAAATTCAATATTATTTTTTTGACATTATTGCTAGGGGCGCATTTGCTGAGATGTATTATATACAGTCCCTCATTACTTGATCCGGGTAATACCGGCGTAAGGAAGCATTATTTATATGTATGGGGTAACCCTCTGTATTTATAATCTTCCCTCCTGGCAAAATAAATTTAGGAGGTTTTTTTATGTCAAAAATCACAAATTTCTTTTTGAAGAAGGACGAATACGGATATTTTTCATTTACCGGCAATGGTAAAATAGTGATGATTGTAATAGCAGTTCTTCTCATCGTACTAAGTGTTTACTTTGCTGTCAGACGTGCAAAGGCTGACAGGGAAGCAAAGAAAGAAGGAAAGGAAGTTAAACCTTCTTTTGTACAGAAAATCGGTACAAAGAAGCTCGTTACATGCGCCGTTCTTCTTGCTCTTGCCTATGTTGCAAGCTCAATCAAATTTTTGGAGATGCCTTACGGAGGAAGCATCACTCTGTTCAGTATGCTTTTTGTAACGTTAATCGGTTACTTTTTCGGAATCAAGACAGGTATTCTCTGCGGTCTGGCCTACGGTATTTTCCAGCTTATTCAGGACCCATGGCTTCTCAGCCCTCTGCAGGTAGGCTTTGATTACATTTTTGCATTTGCAGCTCTCGGTCTTTCAGGAGTTTTCCGCAACTTAAAAACAACCGACAAATCAACAGGTGAAAAGAGACTTACAAAATACGGTCTTATCGTTTGTTACGTATTTGCAGCAGTAATGCGCGGTATTTCACATGTAATCGGGGGTTATATGTTCTGGATGGACAGTATGCCGGACAATTTCCCAAAGGCTATTAAATTCCTCTACCCTATTGTATATAACTTCTCATTTATAGGAGCAGAGATTGTCCTTACAACAGTTATTCTTCTCGTGCCGGGTGTTGCTGCCGTGCTTATCAGACTTCGTCGTGAAGCTAATAATTAATCATTATTGATTTTAAAAATACCGGTGCCTAAAACATAAGGCACCGGTATTTTTGATTATTCTGCAAACAGCGGTATTCATTTCTTTGAATCATAAACGATTAATAATGTTCCGTTCTCTACGGATATAAAGGCATCTCTTCCCGTAAAAGAATTACTGACTCCCAGTGAAATATCAGGCATCAGATTAATATTTTCAACCTCATACTTTAGTCCTTTTATTGTAACTCCCTTTGCAATACCTCCGTATGCAAATACCGAAATATTACCTGTTTGGTCCGGCAGAAATCTGATTTCATTATTAAATATTGCTTTTATGGTGGATTTATCATCAATAATTGTAAGAGATATATTTTTTTTGGCTGCGAAAGACACAAGAGATATATTAGCCAGGCTGTGGTCAATCCTGCTTCCGCCAAGAGCTCCAAACATATAAATCTGATCATACCCCGAGCTGATGGCATGCTTAAGAGCCAGAGCCGTATCGGTATCATCTTTTTCAACAGGATATTCGGAAATCTTAATATCAATATTTTCCGGTTTTTCAAGCGAATCAAAATCACCGATTATAATATCAGGCTTAATGCCAAATTTATGACAATATTCATAGCCTTTATCACACGCAATAATATAGCTGTCAATAATATAACTGTTTATCAGCTCCGATACTTCCCCCGCACCTACGATTATACATTTTGACTTTACAGGCTTTGTATATTCATGATTATGCTTTTCATCTGACCTGTTTTTATCAATCCTTTCTAATATCTCCTGCGGAAAATTAAACCCGGTAATATTAATATTGACGCCCTTTGCCCCGTTATAATTATCAGGTTCAGGATAATAGGTAAAATGAGCAATCAGCTCCCCTCTTCCCCTGAAAGCATTTTCTACCGCTTCTTCTCCAAAGCCCCAAACAAGTGAGTTAATAAATTCGTTAACATGATTAAACATGACAGCTGTTATATTTTTACCCTCACTGTCTATTAGACTAAGCCTCAGATAATTACCCTCTTTACCGATACGCTTGATATTTAAAATCTTTAAATTTCTGTCAGCAAATACAGGCTTTTCATTTCCTTTGCCAAGCGGTTCGAGTATTTTCAGCTCATTTATGAAATCATACTGAATAGCTGAAGGAGCAATTGCGTTGTCAATGTACAGCTTTCTCTCCGCTTTTTCCAAAGTTTTGCAGCGACTGTTAAGCTGATTTGATATTTCCTCCAGATTTTTTCGCAAAATACTTAGCCCTGCAGCCATCTTATGTCCGCCGAATTTTAGAAATAAATCCTTTATTTCGCTCAGTTTTTCAAACATATTATATTCTTCCACACTTCTGGCAGAACCCTTAAGTATGTCTTCATCATGACCTGAATCGGTAAAACAAATGGTCGGCTTATGGTACTTTTCCTTAAGTCGCCCTGCTATGATGCCGGCAAGAGATTCATGACAATACGGAATATATACCACCAGAACGTTATTATCCGAAAGCTTTCCCGCATCGATGATATCTATTGCCTTTTGAACATTTCTCTCTGTCTTTTCCTTACGGAGTGCATTGAGCTCATAAAGCTTTTCAGCATTTTTTTTTGCATTTTCTTCGTTTGCAGATAATAAAAGCTCTACAGACAGATTAGCACTTTCAAGGCGTCCTGTCGCATTAATACATGGTCCCAGAACAAATCCGAGATGGTATGCACTTATTTCCCTGCCGCAAAGATTATTTACCTCTATAAGCTTTTTAAGACCTATAACCGGCTCTGTGTTGAGCTTGCGAATTCCATTGTAAACAATACTTCTGTTGCAGCCGGTAAGGTCCATGACATCACATACGGTTGCAAGCGCCAGCACATCAGTATATCTGCTTATAAAGCTGCCGAATCCGTATGATTTGAACACCGCCTCACACAAAAAGGCCGCCACCAGTGCTCCGCATATTTCCTTTTCGGGGAAATCACAATCCTTTTGCTTTGGATTGATTATACAATCTGCTTCGGGAAGTGTTTCCGGTATTTCATGATGATCAGTTACGATAACCTCCAAACCATTATCAATCGCATATTTTATCTGCTCTGCTGCTGCAATTCCGTTGTCACATGTAATGATAAGGTCTATACCGTCTTTTATGGCATCCTCAATTATGGACATATTGATTCCGTAACCCTCTGTAACCCTGTCCGGTATTTTATAACTGACAAATGCACCGATTTCCGTAAGACATTTAACAAGAAGGAACGTGGAACTGACGCCGTCCACATCATAGTCACCGACAATTCTTATCTTCTTGCCGTTATCAACTGCCTTGCATATTACGGAAACTGCTTTTTTTAAATCCTTTAGCAAATTATAATCCGGCAAATCATCCATGCTACGATTAAGATACTTTTCTATATCCTCATCCTTCGTAATTCCTTTGTTGGCCAGTATTCTGGCAAGCGGATAAGATATATTGTATTTCCCGCATATATGTCTGTAATCAGCAGGACTGTTTTTTAATATCCAGTTTTCTTTAATCATAATATACCCCTGAATTATTCAGAACAAAATTCTGTCTGATGACTTAATTATAATTTATTGCGAATAATTGTCGATAAAACTAAAATGGGTGGTCAGCATCTGCTGTCCACCCATCATTAACAAATCTATGCTTCCTTCTTAAACTTTTTGATAAAGAAAAGCCATAAGGAGCCTGCGATACATACTGATGAGTAAGCACCGCAAATCATACCGACCATAAGAGGAATTGCAAACTCTCTGATAGAATCAACACCAAGGATTACAATCATAACAACTGTAATAAGCGTGGTAATGGATGTGTTAATACTTCTTGAAAGCGTTTCGCTGATGGAAAGATTAACAATATCATCTATAGACTGTTTCTTGCTTCTCTGTGCAAGGTTTTCTCTTATACGGTCAAAAATGACGATTGTAGCATTAATTGAATAACCTACGATTGTAAGCATACATGCGATAAATGAATTGTCTACGGTAATTCTGAATACCGAATAAACCATAAGCACAACTAAAACATCATGTAAAAGTGCAAGAACCGAGCTTGATGCAAAAGCAAGATTCTTAAATCGTATCCAGATGTATATAAGCATACAGATACCTGATATTATTACTGCCCAGACAGCGTCTGCCTTCATCTCTCCTGATACCGAAGCACTTATACTCTGTACCTCTATGTTATCAGAGGTAACTCCGTATTCACTGTTAAGTCTGTCCTTAAGCTGGGTAATAAGTGTATCGTTGCCGTCCTCCGTAATCATCTTTTCTGTCTTGATAATTATTGCATTATCAGCATCAACCTTAACGATTTCAGGAGTAGAACCAAGTACATCACCCGCAATCTTTTCAATATCCGCATTTGCAGGAACCTTATCGGCACTGTCAAAATAAACCTCAACAGATGTACCGCCTATAAAATCAAGTCCGTAGTTAAGAGCTTTTCCGGAATTAGCCTTTCCGATTGCAAGACCGGCAATGCCTGCGATAATAAGTATTCCTGAAATTGCAATGTATTTTTTCCAGTGCTTCGTAAAGTTTATTACTTTTGTTTCCTTGGCAATACCATAATACTTTTCTTTGTTAAAGCCGAGATTATATGCACACATAATAATAAATCTGCAGATAACGAGTGAAGTAATTACGGATAAAATAATACCGATTGCAAGTGTGATTGCAAAACCTCTGATTGTACCCGAGCCTCTGAGATAAAGCACAATGGCTGCAATAAGCGTTGTTACGTTTCCGTCAATAATGGCTGATGTAGCCTTATCAAAGCCAAGCTTAATAGATGAACGTAAAATTTTGCCGGCACGAAGCTCTTCCCTGATACGTGTAAAGATAATGATATTACCGTCTACAGCCATACCGATTGAAAGAATAATACCTGCGATACCCGGAAGTGTAAGCGTAACATCAAAAAGAAGTAAACAGCCTACCATAATACCTGTATATATTGCAAGGGAAATACCTGCACACCAGCCCGGAAGCTTGTAAAAAATAATCATAAATAATACCACAAGCGCAAGGCCGATTAAGCCTGCAAAAAGAATGGTATTAAGTGCATTTGAACCAAGCTTCGCACCTACAATTGAATACTGTAACTGATGAAGCTCAAGAGGGAGCGCACCAATCTTAATTGTAGTAGCAAGTGTCTTAACCTCTTCATATGTAAAACTACCCGAAATAGTAGCTGTATCACTGTTAATCGGCTCTTCACAACCCGGAGCGGATATTACCTCTCCGTCATATACAATTGCAAGAAATCTCTTGTAATAATCAGCTGAGGATGAACCGGTATAGTAATACTTTGAGCAATACTGTGTTGCCTTATAGAACTTTGATGTACCTGAAGACTTAAGCTTAAGATTTACAAAATACTGTGTTCCCTGTGTTGCCTGTCCGGCCTGATTGTTCTGTGAATACTGTGCCTCTGCATCATCGATGTCGGCACCGTCAAGAACAAGATCTCCTGCCTTAATAATTTCTTCCATTGAACGGGCAAGTTCAAATTTGCCTTCACCCTTATCAACAATGTTATTTACTCCGCTCTCGCCACAGCCGAGAACAAAATATACATTTCCCGAATTACCAAGCTCTGCGAGAATTTTCTCAGCATTGTCTACGCCCGGAATATCGACACAGATTCTGTTTTTGCCCTGCTTGTAAACCTGAGCCTCAGAGCTGTAATTTTCAACTCGTTTCTGCATACGGTATACAGTCATGTCAAGTTTATCTCCGTCAGGATTATCCTGTGCAGTCTCATAGGTAATGCTTAATCCGCCGTCAAGATCAAGACCAAGGCTTAAATCCTTAATACCCGGAACCTTTTCATATTTAACTCCAGCAATAAAAAAACCGCCTATTAATGCAATTACAAGAATAATTGCCAGAAGCTGAAGTATACCCTTTTTAGTGTTCTTCATTTTCTACCTCGCATTTCTTTCACGCCCTTCTGCTTCAAATGCAGAATACTTCTGTATAATAGCTATTTTATACAATGCGCATTTGGAAATATTATACCACATACAACAAAAATATCAACAAAAAATGAAAATAAATACTCAGTAATTGTAGTTATATTTTGTTGTCTGTCCTTGTTTTTTTTCTTGACGGGATATTTTTGTAATCAATAGGCCATGTATACCAATGATTTTCAAAATGCTCATAAAAACCTGACAGCTTTTCTTTTCTCATAAAAATCTCTGTTGTACATGCTTTTAACTGATCCATAAATTTTCTCTCGGAATTGTATCTGGTGCATTTATAATTAACCTGAACATATTCAAGAATCCGACCGTTATCGGCATGATAAAGAAAGTCCTCAGTATAATTCAGCTGAAATATCTGATTTCTGTTTATTCCGTATATTAATAATAATTCAGTTAGTTTATTGGATTTTTTATAGTACGGTTCGACTATTACAAAGATGCATTTATGCTTTATAGACTTGTAATTCTGAATAAAAAACTGAAAATCGGCGGGGCTTTCATTTAATAAAACCACTACCTTTTCGGCTTCCGAAAGAATAATTTTGCTTGTAAGATTTGAACTTCTGTCTGTATTGATAACGAGATGATTGGAAAAATATGCTGCTGAATTAATGATGTCATCGATTTCGTAATACATCTTTAATTCAAACGGCTCTTTATTCATATCATTGTGCTGGGGTACATAGTACAGAGTGCGCTCGATGATTTCAACATACCGGTCAATATGCTGTCTGCCGAAGCGCTTACCGACCCAGGTGGCCAAGCCCTCCCCCATTCCCCGGCAGGCGTGAAAAAAGGAGCCGCCGGCCAGCTCCCTCGAATAGTCCCTGTCTATCAGAACATCTCCTATCGATTGTCCCGGGGCACCATTCTCCGCCAGCAGCACCTTACACCTGTACATATAAGTTATTATGACACCGATTGCCGAAGTAAACGAAGTGCCAAACTTTTCATTTGTGTGGTCCCATACGGAAATAACCATAATTACTCCTCCAATGTAACAAAATTTAATAATTTTCACTACATTGGAAAGTTTATCACAGTAATTTTCCATATTCTATTGACAAAAATGTAGAATAAATATCATTATTCTGTTTAAATATGTTAGTATTATGGCAGGAATTGTTTGTATTCTAATATATTGAATGACTTTTTTGATGACAAATATCCGTTTGAAAATTCTTTGTTTTTTGTCACATCCATATATAACCAGTCGGGCATGATAAATGCATTAGCCGCCTGTTTGGAAGGAAATTCCACTTCACAAAAAGCAAGTCCCTCAAACATTCCCGAAAACACATCTATTTCAGCCACAAGATTAATATCGGTATCATCCATATCCTTAAGACTTCCTTTAGGCAGCTTATACTTATAGCGTGTTTTTTCAATAATGTTTCCGTCACATTTTTTAAGGAGATGATAAAAGCCTTCTTCATTCAGAGGAAATTCCTCTTCTATGTTTACGATTGTTCCTTCGTTTTCCAGCTTTGATTTATATGTAAGAATATAGTCATCATCAGACTTTCTGATACGAACAACCGGCTTTCTAAGCATATAGCCCTGTATAATATGATGCTTTGATGCCTTTTCTATATCCTTTGGTATACACTTCATCGTAAATTTACGTTCAATTTCAAGATTATTACTCATATAACTTCTCCTGTTTTGTTAATTATTTTAAGCATATTTATATAATTCACAATAATCATTTCGCTCCGGCATAATAATTTCGTTCTGCTTCATTTTTATTTCATGTATAAAACCCATACCGGTGTAAATAATAAAAATGAAAAACATAGGGCATGAGGTTTTTATATGAAAGAATATATAAAGCTGTTTATCATCTGCGGAATGACAGGACTTCTGATGGAATGTATTTATACCGGTTTTTATGAGCTTTTTCACAATAATTTCTTAATGACATCGAAAACTTCTCTTTGGATGTTTCCTATCTACGGTCTTGCCTGTTTTATAAAGCCTCTCTACATGAAGCTGAAATGTATACCGCTAATAATTCGCCTTGTAATATATGCAGTCATTATTACAGCCACGGAATACTTAAGCGGTTATCTTCTGTCAGGTATAAAATGCTGCCCGTGGAATTACGAAGAAGCCACATTAAATCTTAACGGATTAATACGTCTTGATTATTTTCCGCTATGGATGGGCGCAGGATATATATTTGAAAAAATTGTAAGACGCTGTTCTATGTAACAGAATTAATACAAATAATTATCTTTTGTATTTCAATAAATTATATCAGCTTTGTAATTTGACTGCAATAAATTATTTTATCTATCTCGTTATATTCGTCGAATCGTTTACATCATTTTTAAGATTATCGTATCCGTCCTTCACGCGGTCTCCCGCATCCTTAACGTCCTGCATTAAATCATCTTTGACGTCATTCATATCATCACGAAGCCTGTCAGTATTATCATAATTGTCATTGTCGTAATTGTCATACGGGAATGAATCATTATTATAATCATTATCCTCTATATTACGCTGCTTTTCATCTTTTTTATCCGCATCGGGACTGGTTGCGGAATTATTCATTCCTCCCTTACAGCCTGTCATCAAAAACATACTTGTGATAAGTATACCACAAAACATAACTGTCTTTTTCATAAAATACACTCCTTTTATTCTTGCATAAATGCATATTTCAGGGTACATACTGTCCCCGCAGATGTACCGGACTGCTAATGAGTATTCTCATAGCTAAAAGTAGTATATCCAAAGCTAATATTTATATTCGTATCAGTATTTGCGGTTGCAAACTCTTATTTATAACATATATTAATACAAATGAATGGGGGGATGTTATGTCATATAAGCTATTTGTAAAAAATCTGTCATATACATATTACAGTCTGAAGGGCGAGATTCCGGTGCTCAAAGATATCAGCTTCAACGTAAGTCCCGGTGAATTTATAGCTATAATCGGTCCCTCAGGCTGCGGCAAAACCACTCTGTTAAACTGTCTTATCGGACTAAACAGAGTAACTGAGGGTGACATAATGCTGGATGGGCTTCCGCAAAATGCTGCCACAACAAAAATAGGAATAATGCACCAGCGCGACTTGCTGTTCGGATGGCGTACTCTTGATAACAACGCAAAACTTCCTCTGGAAATAACCGGAGAAAAATCAGATACGGGTATTATATCGAAAATGCTTGAGAAATATGATCTCTCAGGCTTTGAAAATTCATACCCGCGCGAACTTTCGGGAGGTATGCGACAACGAGCCGCCCTGATAAGAACAATGATTTCAAATCCTGATATCCTGCTTCTTGATGAGCCCTTTTCAGCTCTTGACTTTCAAACCAGACTTGAGGTTGCGGATTATATTTACAAAATAATTAAAACAGAAAACAAAACTGCAATATTAATAACTCATGATATTGAGGAAGCAATCAGTATGGCTGACAGAATCATCATTCTCTCCAAAAGACCTGCCAGGGTAATAAACGAATATAAAATACAATTCCGGCTTGACAACAGGACACCGTATAACACACGGCTGTCAGAGGAATTTCCGGTTTATCTGAACGAAATATATGAGGAGCTTCGCCATGAAAACTAAACAAAGTATATCTTCCGGTCAACTGCTTTTCATAAAAAAATATCGTAGGAAGCAAATAACCATTCATTTGTTAAGAATTGTTCTTCTTGCTTCTTTTATTATTTTATGGGAAATATCCGCAAATACAGGGATAATTGATTCCTTTATATTTTCAAGTCCCTCACGGCTCATAAAAGCTTTCAAGTTATACAGCGAGAACGGAACCATATTATCCCACACGCTTATAACACT
Source organism: Clostridiales bacterium (assembly GCA_029010495.1). Lineage (GTDB taxonomy): Bacteria > Bacillota > Clostridia > Lachnospirales > Lachnospiraceae > UBA3775. The sequence goes on from JAQXKO010000024.1 coordinate 46,652, forward strand.
TGAAGAAACCGTAATTTGTTTTTCAATTGTAATAATAACCGGTCTTATCATTGCCGTTATTTTCTGGTGGAATGAGATGATTTTTAAAGTGTTTGAACCCTTCTTAGTAGTACTTAATTCACTTCCGAAGTCCGCCCTCGCGCCTTTATTTATTGTCTGGCTCGGAACAAACATGAAAACAATAGTAATCGCTGCTGTTTCTGTTGCTGTATTCGGTGCAGTTTTATCACTTTATGAGCATTTCAGGCAGACAGACCAGGAACAGATAAAACTCATATACACGTTGGGCGGTTCAAAGCTTCAGGTGCTTATAAAGGTCGTTATTCCGGCCAATCTGCCGTTCATATTAAATATCATGAAGGTCAATATGGGCCTGTCGCTTGTAGGCGTAATCATAGGCGAATTTGTAGCTGCAAACAGCGGCATCGGATATCTGATTCTGTATTCCAGTCAGATTTTCAAACTGGATCTTATGATACTTTCAATTATTATACTGGCATTTATAGCTTCAGTTTTTTATATTATTCTTGATTTGCTTGAAAAAAGAATAATTAAAAAATAAAACCCCTTAATCAGATTAGATTGTACCGCCCCTAAAAGTTAATCTTTTGGGGTGGCAACAAATATCTGAGTAAGGGGGCAAATTCTATAATAATTAATGCTATTTTCCAAAGCCGGCCATAAATTCCGTCCATCCGAAATAAGCACATATTACGGCAATAATTCCGCATACAATACAGATTATTCCGCATACTTTGTTCTTATTGGCAAAACATCTGTATCCGGAAAAAAAAGATGCAACCATGGCAATAACAGGAATAACACACATTGAACGTATAAAAATTCCCAGAACCGTTATTGTCAGAGTAAGAATCGCCATTGTTGTGGAATAATTCTTTATTTCCGAATTCTCATGAGGAATAAGATTGGCAGACATAATCTTTTCATATTCCTGATGATATGTTTCCTTTTCCTTTTCACTGACCATTAGCGACTTCATGACAGTCAGCTCATCAAGCCAGTCAATAAGGTCGTTACACATCATCTTTGAGAGCTTATCTTCCTGACAAAGCTCATATGATGTTACAATTCTTAATACTACCGGCTGTTCGACATTTTTTGCTTCAGCATCCGGATTAGCCACTAACTCAATTTCCATTGAAGGAATTATTTCACATGAATTTCTAAGCTTCTTAATAATTTCCCCGAGCATACGTTTGGCAGAAAACTCATCAAGATCCGTCCTGATGTCTTTTATACATATTAATGTCTTGTCTGCCGTAGCATAAAGGAAATATTCAGTCGAATTAGACTTACGTTCTCCTCTGATAAGATTAATCTTATAAATTCCCTGTCCGACATATCCGTCACGTGTAATAATAATTCTTGACGAATCCGTTAATATATCGGATATTCTGTCGTCAAATACAATCTTTTCCATTTCTTTACCCTTTCGCACACATACTTACACTTATCAAAGTGTTTTGTATAAAAAATAATATAACAAATACTGTCTGTTTTTTCAATAGTTATTGAACCATTTCCATAATAATCATGCATAATATTCCCGTCATAATACCAAATGTTGGTAGAGCTCTGTTTTTATCCCCCATAATATCGGGTATAAGCTCTTCCACCGTTATGTGAAGCATGGTGCCTGCAGCGTATGCGAGTAAAAAAGGCATAAAGGATTTCAGCTGACTATTCATTATACAGGCCATAATACCGAATATTGGCTCAACCACTCCCGTAAGCATTGAATATACAAAAGCCCTCACCTTAGAATAGCCGGCATTTTTAATAGTCATGGCCAGTGCAAAGCTTTCAGGAACATTTTGAACTGCAATTCCGGCTGACAACGTAATCGCGGCAATCAGAAGTCCCTTATCCTGCGGATTCAGGGACCATACATTAAATGCCAGAGCAACTGTTATACCCTCCGGAATATTATGAAGGGTCATTGCAAACATAAAGCTTTTCATCTTTGTGGCGGCCCTCAGTTCGCAATCTGTTATTTTATCAAGCAGAAGCAGGATAAAACAGCCTCCGAGGAAACCGAAAACAACTTGAAAAAAGCCCGGAATACCTTCCCTTAATTCCATGGCCGGAACAAGTAATGCAAAGGTTGCCGTAGCAATCATTATACCGATGGAAATACTTAGGATATACTTTCCTATCCTGCTGTCTTCATTTCTTTCATTAAGCAGAACACCCGATGCTCCCAATGTTGTCATCATAAAAAGAAAAACAACCGAAATAATCACATATATCATTGAAATATACTGTTTCTTTTTTATTTTAGTATATTCTGACAATCTTTTTATGTGTTAACCTGTATAATTTCTATGCAAAAATAACCTGAAAAAGGTTGACTAATCCGGGTATTATTTTTATAATCATTTTGTATACAATGATACAATTATAAACTTGGAGCGTGGAGGAAATATAATGATCACTTTACATGAAGGCGGAAGATACTATGTAGACGGCAAAATTGCCACAGAATGCAGCATAGATAAGGAAACTGCCAAAAAGCAGACAATTGCTGCAGGTATCTTATCTGCTCACAACACTTCCGGTGATGACAGCTTACTTAAAATCAAATTTGATGCTATGGTATCGCATGATATTACCTACGTCGGTATTATTCAGACAGCCCGTGCAAGCGGACTTAAGGAATTTCCTTTACCATATGCAATGACAAACTGCCACAACTCATTATGTGCTGTAGGCGGTACCATAAACGAGGATGACCATGTATTCGGTCTTTCAGCCGCTAAAAAATATGGCGGTATATATGTTCCTGCAAATCAGAGCGTTATTCACTCCTATGCAAGGGAAGCTCTTACAAAATGCGGCGGTATGATTCTCGGCTCTGACTCCCATACACGTTACGGTGCACTCGGTACCATGGGTGTCGGCGAGGGTGGTCCTGAGCTTGTCAAACAGCTTCTTAAGAATACATGGGATGTACCTTTCCCTGAGGTTGTTATGGTTTACCTTAAGGGTACTCCGAAGCGCGGTATCGGACCTCACGATGTGGCAATAGCTTTAGTCGGTGCTACCTTCGGCAACGGTTTTGTTAAAAACAAAGTGCTTGAATTTGTAGGACCCGGAATCAAAAATCTTCCGATTGATTTCAGAAACGGAATCGATGTCATGACAACGGAAACAACATGTCTCAGCTCCATATGGGAAACAGATGACGTCGTTAAAGAATCATATGAGGCTCACGGACGCGGTGATTCCTACAGAGAATTAAAACCCGGAAACGGTGCTTATTATGATGCATGTATTGAAATTGACCTCGATAAAATGGAATCAATGATTGCTCTTCCATTCCATCCGTCAAATGCATATACCATCCATGAATTTAATAAAAACGCCAAACAGATTCTCGCAGAGGTTGAAGCAGAGGCAAAGAAGAAATTCCCTAAAGCAACTTTTAATCTTCAGGACAAGGTTGACGGTGAAAAGGTTTATGCAAGTCAGGGCGTAATCGCAGGCTGCTCCGGCGGTACGTTTGACAACATTGATGAAGCCGCTGCAATTCTTGACGGCAAATCAACCGGAAACGGCTACTTCTCACTAAACGTATATCCGACAAGTGTCCCTGTAAGTCTTGAGCTTACAGACAACGGTGCAACCTCAAAGCTTCTTAAAGCCGGTGCCGTTATTAAGCCTTCTTTCTGCGGACCATGCTTCGGAGCAGGAGATGTTCCTGCCAATAACGGTCTTTCAATAAGACATACAACACGTAACTTCCCTAACAGAGAAGGTTCAAAACCGGGCGAAGGACAGATTGCAGGCGTTGCACTTATGGATTCACGTTCAATTGCTGCCACAGCACTTAACGGAGGAGTTATCACTGCTGCTACAGACATTGAATATGAGGTTCCAAACCATAAATATCATTTCGATAAGACAGTTTATGAGCACAGGGTATACAACGGCTTCGGAAAGGCAGACCCCGATGCGGAGCTTATCCTCGGTCCGAATATTACAGACTGGCCAAAGATGGACAGGCTTGCAGACAATCTTCTGTTAAAGCTTGCAGCAGTAATCCATGACCCTGTTACTACAACGGATGAGCTGATTCCTTCAGGTGAAACCTCATCATACAGAAGTAATCCTCTCCGTCTTGCCGAATTTGCTTTATCAAGACGCTGTCCTGATTATGTAAATAATTCAAAAGAAGTAAATAAAGTTGAAAACGAACGCAGGGAAGGCAAAGCTCCTTTAGAAATTGTTAATGCATTAAACAACTTCGGAAACGGTTATAAGCTCGCCGAAAATACTCAGTTCGGCTCATGTGTATTTGCAAACAAACCGGGTGACGGCTCTGCAAGAGAACAGGCTGCTTCATGCCAGAAGGTTTTAGGCGGTTTTGCAAACATCTGCTATGAATTTGCCACAAAGCGTTACAGATCAAACTGTATTAACTGGGGTATCTTACCATTTACTCTTGATGATGGTGCCGAATTTAATTATAATGAGGGTGATTATGTCTTCGTTCCTGATATTCGTAAAAAAATCGAGGCTGACGAAGAAGTATTCCCTGCAAAGGTATTAAGAGCCGATGGTTCAATTGAGGATATAACCTTATATATAAAAGGCCTGACAGCTGACGAGAAGGACATCATATTGGAGGGATGTCTCATCAATTATTATGCTGCCAACATGAAATAACTTTATGACCGCCGGAGGTACATTAACGAACTGCTTAATGTACCTCTTTGGATTATGGCAGTTCAGAAATGAGGAAAAACAATATGGAAAAAATTAAAATGACTACTCCGCTCGTAGAGATGGACGGAGACGAAATGACTAGAATTCTCTGGAAAATGATAAAGGATGAGCTTATCCTTCCATTCGTTGATCTTAAGACAGAATATTATGATCTCGGCCTTCCGGAAAGAGATAAAACAAACGACCAGGTTACAATTGATTCTGCAAATGCCACAAAAAAATACGGTGTTGCAGTTAAATGTGCGACCATCACTCCTAACGCACAGCGTATGACAGAATATAATCTTCATGAGATGTGGAAGTCACCTAACGGCACAATCAGGGCAATACTGGACGGTACGGTATTCAGAGCACCTATCATGATTGATGCAATCAAGCCTGTAGTGAAAAACTGGGTGGCTCCTATTACCATTGCCCGTCATGCATATGGCGATGTATATAAGAATACAGAATTCAGAATTCCAGGACCCGGTAGTGCTAAGCTTTGCTTTAAGGGTGCCGACGGAACTGAAATGGAACAGACCATATATGATTTTGAATGTGCAGGCGTATTACAGGGTCAGTACAATAAAGATACCTCGATACGTTCATTTGCTCACTCCTGCTTTAAATACGCACTCTCAACAAAGCAGGACTTATGGTTTGCTACAAAGGATACTATTTCAAAGAAATATGACCACACCTTCAAGGATATTTTCCAGGAAATATATGATAATGAATACAAGACACAGTTTGAAGAGGCAGGCATTACATATTTCTATACGCTTATAGATGATGCCGTTGCACGAGTTATCAGAAGTAAAGGCGGCTACATCTGGGCCTGTAAGAATTATGACGGTGATGTGATGAGCGATATGGTTTCAACAGCCTTCGGCTCACTTGCAATGATGACATCGGTACTTGTGAGTCCTGAGGGCAACTACGAATATGAAGCCGCTCACGGAACGGTAACCCGTCACTACTACAAATATCTTGCCGGTGAAGAGACATCAACAAATCCAATGGCTACAATTTACGCCTGGAGCGGAGCACTCAGAAAACGAGGTGAAATGGATAAGCTTAATGACCTTGTTTCATTTGCAGACAAGCTTGAGGTATCATGCATTCAGACACTTAATGACGGTATTATGACCAAAGACCTTGTAGGATTGGTTGAGCCGGGATTTAAGGCAGTTGCAGTAAATAGCAGTGATTTTATAAGGGCTATTAGAGAAAGGCTCGAAAAAGCCCTGTAGAAGCTTACAGAAGACATAAATAACAATATCACACAAATAATAAAGCAGGGAAACGAATTAATCGCAACCCTGCTTTTTATTATGGTTTATTTAGTTATGTTTTTTATTTATTCTTCCGACATTGATTCAGATGCCTTTTTAAAGGTTTCATATGTGTCAAGCTTTACATCAATTGAAAGCTCCTCATAAGCTCTCTTTCGCTCGTCAAAACGATAAATAACAACCTTGATCTGTGTTCCGCCCTTAATATAGCTGAGCTCCTTTTTCATTTCCGTCATGGATTTTATTGATTTACCGTTAATCTGGGAAATGATGTCTCCCTTCCTTATCTGTGCATTGTCTGCTGCAGTACCCTTGCCTACTGCCGATACATATACACCGGCAGGTACTCCGTACATTACAGAACCGGAATCCACATCTGTTCCTGCAATTCCAAGATATCCCTGCTCCTCTTCCGAAAGGGAAACCTGTGCCTCCATATTCATAAGCTTTGTTACAAGCTCTTTTATGTCATCCATCGGGATGGCATAGCCCATTCCCTCAACCTGACTGCTGGCAACCTTAGCGGAGTTAATGCCGACAAGCTCTCCTCTCATATTATATAACGCGCCGCCGCTGTTTCCCGGATTAATTGCCGCATCAGTCTGAATATAATCATTAGATATGGTGACATTGTTTGTTCCCTTAAGCTCTACATGGCGGTTAAGGGCACTTACGATACCGGTTGTAACTGACTGACCGTAACCAAGTGCATTTCCGATTGCCACAACCTGTTCGCCGAGCTTAAGGTCAGAGGCCTTGCCGACTACTGCCACCTTAATAGACTTAAGTGTTTCCTCATCAACCGACTTGACAGGTATTGATATTACCGCAATATCTCTTTCTGCATCATAGCCTTTTACGTTTGCCTTTACAGCCTTCGCATCCTTTTTTGATTCATCAAAGCTGAATACAACAGTAAGCTCCTTTGTGTCAGATACAACATGATAATTTGTAAGAATGATGAGTTCCTTATCGTTTCGTGAAATAATTACTCCGGAACCGGCACTCTTACTGTCCTGCTGGTAAGTTCCCCACATGGTCTGTACTTCCGACACCCCGAGATTTGTGATGGCTACTACACTTGGAAGCTCTGTTGCAGCAATCTGTTCGACACTCAGATTGCCGGAGGAAGATGAAGTGCCCTGACTGCCTGATTCGGAAGTTGGTGCCATTGTAAGCTGATTTTCAAGATTTGATAAATCTTCCTTTTCATTATCCTGTTTGTCATCCTTGTCGTCATCATCATCCTTAACTGACGAGCTTACACCCATTCTGTCTTCAAGTAGTCTGTTCGTTCCGTAGAATGCGCCACCTGCAAGGCCTCCGAGAAGAATTGCCGAAACCGAAAAAGCACATGCCTTTACAAAAAAGCCGCTCTTCTTTTTGGTTTTGCCTGTACGTTTATCACCAATTTTCATATCATCATAAGATTCTTCAGAATATTCCGTCCCCGGGTTATAATAATTTTTTTCATTTTCATATGAATTTTTATCGTATATATCTTCACCGTGGTTATTCTCCTGCTCGATAATATTCTGCCTATCATTTTCTGCATTATTCAATTTGTTTAATTCATCCATGACAATTTCCTCCAATGAATTTTATTATATATAAAATATAATCCCCGAATATCAACAAATTGTGTTCTATTATTGTTATTATGTGATAAATTTGTTAAGATTCTGTGTCCGAGTCATACTCATAATACATAGTCTTATACAACTCTCCCTCAACATACTGCTCAGCACGCACTATATCATCGCCCTCATAAACATAGTTGATTTCAAAGTCTGTTTCGGCTCCGGATAATGACTTAGTTATTATTAAGCCCGACTCATCAAGCTCATAATTGATTATTTCCGTATGACCGTCACTGTAATTAACTGCCTCTGTTTTAGGCGCACCGTTTTTATAATAATCCGTTGTTACTGTTTTTACCCATGAATCATCCTGAGCAAAATAATGAGCAAGAGTACAGTTGCCTGCCTCATCATAATTTATATAATTCCAGAATCCGGTCTTTTCATCAAAACCGTTTTTATCCTCACCAAAGGTAATTGTATTATTTTCATAGCTGTAGACAGAAGTATTTGTAATATTACCGTCGGCATCAAGAGTCTGCTCGGTAACAACATGACCTGCGCCGTCATATGCAAAGGTCTTATATCCGATTATTTCTTCAGCTGTATTTTTAATTACTATTCTGTCCGGCCTTGAATAATTATACTGCTTTGATGCAATTGACTGGTTTTCAATTATTTCTTCCGAAAATGATTTATCATAATCAATCTTTACAATATATATTTCATTACCCATCGAAGAATTTTCGGAAAATACCGTTACCTCTCCGAGCTGCTTTAACAAATCACTGTTCGGAACTATCTTCTGATAATCCCCTCCATGATATCCCGCTGTATTGCCGGAGGTTGAATATCCGTCAAATCTCTCTGCATCTCCCACATAAACATATTTAATATTATACTTTTTCAGAAGTAACAGAACCTCTCTGACATTTTCGGACGTATAAATATTAACTATATCGGTATGACGCTCCGCAACATCCTGCGGATATGATTTATCCTCTCCGGAGCTTCTCCAGAGCCACTCGTGGGTCTGCCAGCCAAGTACCGTCTGATTTCCTGTGAAAACTGATATCCTGTTAAAGAATGTATAGCTGAGGCCACACATTTCCAGAACAACATCATCCTTATCAACATTTTCATTTATCCATTTAACGGCAGCATAATCCTCCGGTGATTCATCCTGAAGGAATTCCGAAGAATCAAGCGTTTTATAAAAACCTGTAAACCATGCTCCGCAGGCTTCAAAGAAATAGCCGTAGGTTGCAACCAGACATACAAGCAGTATACAAGAAACACTTTTTACAAAGCCCCTGTAAAATCCGATAAATCTTACCAGAACAAAGGACATGACTATTCCGAACATTATATATGCCTGATATACAAGCTTAAACATTGTATTGGCGCGTTTATATGCTCCGCCATAAATATCCACAACGTATATTATTTCAGGCAGCAGGATAAGCCCTGCAGCGCAAAGTCCGATAAGAAGAACAAAGAGCTCTGCAGGAAGAAGGCTGTCAATAAAGCCCGTAACCGGATTACCCCTGCTTATATGTTGCTCATCATTACTTTTCTTTGATTTTTTTGCTGATTTAACGCCCTTACGACTTACTGCATAAGCTGTTATCAGAACTGCAATATAAAGCAGCAATACTGCAAGCGGAAGTCCCCAGAGAACCATCAGTTGATAAAATTTTGTATGTCTGTCGCAGAAATTGATACCCGTTGATATACTGTCAAATGAAAGTGTAAACGGCAGTGCGACAATCATACCCACAATAATAAATGCCAAAGCCTGCACAGCTGTTACCGCTACTGACTTAAGACTGTATCGGTACATAATAAGATTAACAAATAATACAATTGCACCGCAGACTACAAAATAAATCGGGAAATCCCAATAATTGGTCATATGGAAAAGGCCGACAAACATCATACAGGCAATAAGCCACGGCGAAAATGCTTCCCTTATAACTGACTTATCAATCTTCAGGTTTACATTTTCCCTGTTCTTCATCCTCGGAGCCTTCTCGATTACCCATGCAAGAAGAATTGCAATGACCGTAAGGACAAACATTATATTAATTACATGAGCATGCAAATCACCAAGCACAAAAGAATAAGAAGGAAACTCATGAATGGTTTTATCATCCACATCGGGATTATAACCGATATATCTTGTGGCATTGGCAAACCAGTAGGAAGAATCATCAGTCCTGCCATTCATTCTGTTAAGCTTAGGCAATATCCATTTATAAATCGGAAAATGCATATTTCCGGCTATTGACACCGAAAGACCTGCAACTATACCTGCATATACAGGAAGCTGCCTCGAGGAATATTCGCTGATACTTTCCTCTTCCCTCCTGTCCTTAATAAACAGTCTGAAAAGATTATATGCAATTGAATACGGAAGGACCATTCCGAATGTTGCAAGCATCATCATGGACAGGTTATAACCATAGCCGGCCCCTACTCCTGTTATTCTTATTAAAAATGCACAGATATACTGGCCGACATAATAATAATTAATGGAATTGCCGGCGAGCCACATATCCTTTGGCGGCATATAATCTGATTTAAGTATGGCAGTCAAAAAGCCGTAATCCATAAACTTTTCTGTTCCGTAAGCTGACGGATTATATCCCTTCAAATAACACCATACCACAAACACACAGAAGAAAAATGCCTCGGCATTTATCATGCTTCTTATTTTTTTGAATGTATATACCTCGGTTAGATTTATCTTAACCCTGCCGTATTTTTCGTAAAGCCTGAAAATACATATATTCAGGACAAACAAAACAGAAATAATAATAAAGCAGAACGGCTTTGTAAATCTGAAAAGATGCGTGCTTGTAATATACCACACAAGCCAGGCTGAAAGTGCAAGGCCGATTACCTTTGAAAAGTTCCATCCGTTATCATGAAATCTTCTGAAAAGAATTATTGATACCGGTTGGAAAAGCATACCAAGCAATAATAGCATAAGCCACCATACGAGAACATTTGAAAAGTCATGTATGCCCATAAATTTCCATGCCAGTGCCGCAAAGATTATCATGGTAAGAAGTGCAGGATATATATATAATATTAATGATTTTTTCTTTTCCAATTATGCCTCCATGCTCTTAAACTTTTTATTGATTGATGCAAAATCCTTAAGAGCCTTTATACCGATTATAGTGATTTTTTTTAAGTTGATGGAATTTACCCCACCCTGACGCGGTCTGAACGTAATTCTTCTGTATTTGACAGAATAATTAAATTTCTTACATGCAACGGAAATGATTACATTAGGAAGATTGTAATCATCATCAAAAAGCTCAAGGCACTTTGGCAGAATACGAGCCTGCATCAGTCTGTAAGGAGTGTTGGCGTCTTTAATTCTTTCACCGAACATTAACAATAAAAACGCCTTAAGTGTTTGTGTAACAAATACTCTTGATATACCGTCCTGTCGTCCTGCCCTGTGACCGATAACCATCTTGTAATGCTCGCGGATTGCCCAGAAAGGACCGAACTCCGAAGCAAGAGTCTGACCGTCCGAATCAGTCTGGAATACATAATCGGCACCGATACTAAGCGCATATTTATAGCCGTAAATAAGTGTCGATCCATGACCTCCGTTTGGTTTTGTCAGTACAATGAGTCTTTTAAGCTCAGCCTCAAGCTTCCATAATATTCCGAGCGTATTATCCCTGCTGCCGTCATTTATAACAACAAGCCTTGAATCATTACCATACTTTAGTGCTACGTCATGCCATTCCCTTACAACCTTTTCAATATTGGCTTCTTCGTTATAAGCCGGTATTACAATTACTAATTTATCCATTATTTTACCCTCTTTTCCGTATCATAAATTGAGAATATCCAGTCTCCCTCTCCCTCACGGTACACAACATCGTATGTCTCTGCGATAACCCTCTCATTAACTTCATATAAATCATTAGTCCTTACGGCATAATCCACAATTATGAATCTGATATTATTTTTTCTTACAAGCTCATCAAGTGTGGCACTGTCATAGGCACCAAACATCTGCTTTGCCTGCTCCTCGCGGTAATATGTGTCATAGCCTGCACTCCATGCATAATATGGCCAGCCATAGTAAAGCATGCCGCCTCCGAGAACCACTTCGTTAAGCGAGTACCAGTCTGAAAGAAATATATCCTGTGCGTCGGAATTATCAATAATCCACTTTGTGACATTGCTCTCCATATTAAGTACCAGCATGCCGCCGCGGTTTGGATCATTTCTCTTTGCAATGGTATACAGATCATAGACACCGGTTAATGTAAGAGCCGCTAAAAGCATTGTTGCCACTACTTTTGAGGCTATACCTTTTTTCTTATAAACCTTGTAAATCAATGCGGCCACAAATACATTAACAAGCATACATGATATCATAATATACTTATGATTGACTGCGGTATCTACCGTCATACGGAAAGTTACGGCGAAGACAAGCGGTGCAATAAAAGCAATCATTATCCATTTGTAATATCCGTTAACAAGAAGAAATACCGCAATGATGACAAACGGTAATATTCCAAGAAGTGTCTTAAGATAGCTGCATATACCGAAGAAAGAAGGCACCTCCGCCAGAAATCCCGGCTCATATCTCAGACTTAACGCACTTCCGTTAATAAAAAATGATGACTGCAGATAAGACAAGCCGACTGTGATAACAGCCATCAGAAGATACGAAAAACGACCGTCTGAAATCAACGCAAGCATAAATAATACAAGAAGTGCCGCAATGACACACGCTCCGTTAAAAAATGCTCCTGCTCCGAGCATAATTCCTACAAATACGGGTATCATCGGGCTTCCGGAAAAATAACCCTGCTTTGTTCCAAAGCTGTTTCTTATAAATCTGCCTGCCGCTACTCCAAAGGAATCCTCTTCACACTGAACAGTCATTAATCTGTTAAAGCTGTCAAAAGTATATTGGAGCATTATCATTACTGCAATAATTATTAAACATAATCCCAAAGCAAGATGGCGCTGATTTATATATACATTCAGATTCCAAAGTCCCCAGTCCTCGTGAATAGTTTCACCAAGAAAATTATTATTTTCCTTCAGATATGTCAAAACATCCTGAATCTTTCCGCCATATTTGCCAAGATAAGAAAACAAAGCCGAACCGCTTCTGAACAGAAAAAGGACGATAGCGATATATCCTACTCCGCGTTTTGAAAAAAGCTTAACGGCAAGTGAATATAAAAGCATGCAGACGCAGATAAAGCAGATTATGCTTGGCAGGTTAAATGCAACATCTATTCGCAATCCGAGATATTCAAGCATCCCAACAAAAAACTGGAACATAAAATGATACTTTATGTCCTCGCCGGCAAAGTGGGAATATGTAGTCGGGAAATTACTTCCCTTAGAAAAGGAGCGTATCATTCCGATATGAGGTGAAAAATCACTCATTACCGACACACCCACATTAAGATTGTCACCCGAGACATAAAATGACGAAACCATGAGAATCGTTGCAAATACAGAAATAATTGTGAATATTATTCCGTCCGAGAATGTTGCGCCTTCAAATATTTTTTTGAAATAAGATATATATGTTTTTCTTCTGATGATAAGAGAAAGGAAAAACAATACGGCACCGGTCATAAAAGAAACAGATATACCCACAGACATCGGATCAGTCAGTCCTCTGCTGCAATATGCTGCAATATATGAAGCCCATGAAATTAATACAATTCCCAGTACTGTCGATAAAGAAAAAATAAAAAATACCGAAGGAAATTTTATCTTTTTTCCTGTATAGGTTGTATCAAAAAAGCTAAATAAACCGGGCATTAACAGACATACAAGCGAGTAGCCTGTCAATATACACATCAAAAAAAAACATATACCTATCATTGCTGCATGTCCTTTCAAATCATCACATATCAGTATACCATATATCCACTGTCCGTTACAATGGATTTTTTAATTTCAAACATTTTAGTTGTCGTATCGCAGTCCAGTCTATCGGCACATTCCTTTGCAAGACTCATAATCCCGGTATCCCTTACGGCATCGGCAAGTACGAACTGCCTGTCACCACTCTGTCTTACACCAAAAAAATCTCCGGGACCTCTTGTTGTCATATCCTGACCGGCAATATAAAATCCATCATTTGAGCCTGCTACCACATCCATACGCTGCTTGATTTTCTCACTGTTCTTTCCCGTCATAAATATACAGTAAGACTGGTCGCCTCCCCTTCCGACACGCCCTCTCATCTGATGAAGCTGTGCCAGTCCGAATTTTTCCGCGTTTTCTATAAGAATTACGGTTGCATTAGGAACATTAACTCCTACCTCAATTACAGTTGTTGATACAAGTATATCAATTTTCCCGCTTGAGAAACGATCCATTATATCATTTTTAACATCAGACTTTAATCTGCCGTGCATTATCTCTATCGAGACCGTTTCTTCAAAATATTCTCTCAAAATATCAGTATAATTTGTGACTGCCGCGGCATTAAGCTTTTCGTTTTCTTCAACAAGAGGACATATGATATAGGCCTGATGACCTGACTTTATCTCCTTATATATAAAACGGTAGACCTTTTCCCTCATATTTTCATCAGCAACACAGTTTTTAATCGGAAGACGGTCGCCAGGCTTGGTCTTAATTACGGAAACATCCATATTTCCGTACAACATAAGCGCATATGTTCTCGGAATCGGTGTGGCACTCATAAGCAGAACATGAGGATTTTCGCCCTTAAGCATTATCGCCTCGCGCTGTCTTACTCCAAATCTGTGCTGTTCATCAATAACGCAGAGAGCAAGTTTTTTAAATGAGACCTTTTCAGATATAGCCGCATGTGTTCCGATAATTATGTCAGCCTCCCCGTTTTTGATGCTGTCATATACGGCTCTTTTCTCTGACGCCTTAATGTTGCTTACAAGAAGCACACAATTAATTCCATACGGTTTAAGCATTTTTTCAAAATATTGAAAATGCTGCTTTGCAAGAACCTCCGTAGGTGCAAGCAGACAGCCCTGACAGCCGGCCTTTACCGTATTTACGAGACTTAGTAAAGCCAGAATTGTCTTACCCGAGCCGACATCACCCTGTATAAGCCTCTGCATAATTTTACCCGAGGACATGTCGTCACTTATTTCACCATATGCGGTAAGCTGGTCCTCTGTCAGTCTGAACGGCAGCCTGTTAATAATATCCTCCGCAGTTTCCGAGGAATTAATTAAAATGCCCGGTGCTGCTTCGCTCTCATTATTGTTTAATGCCTTAAGCCTCAAAAAGAAAAACAGAAACTCATCAAAAATAAGACGTCTCAACGCACCTGTTACAGACTCCTCATCTGACGGATTATGAATTCCCTTATAGGCTTCCTTTAACGTTATCAGACCGTATTCTTCTTTTACCTTACTCGGAAGATAGTCATTTATTTTTGTATCATTAACTGCGATTTTGCATGCCTTTCGAACAGTATTCTGCGAAAGTCCTTCCGTAAGCGAATATACAGGCAGAAGCACGTTAATTAACTCCCTGTATTCATTTACGTTATAAATCTTTGGCTGGACAATAACATTCTGTCCTTTTGAAACTGTATATATGCCTCTGAACACATATAATGTTCCGGGCTTAACATAATTTTTTATGTACGGTGAATTAAACCATTTTAATGTTACTGAACCCGAATCATCTTTTATATTTACGGTAGTGACAGTCCTACCGCCGATTCTGAAGGTGGACGGCGCACGGTTAACATATCCCTGTACGGTAACCTCTCCCTTTTCCTTAAGAGCGGATATTGACAAAGGGTAGGAAAAGCTTTCATACCGAAACGGATAGTGACAAAGAAGCTCACCCACGGTATTTATTCCAAGCTTTGAAAACAATAATGCGGTCTTATCTCCTATGCCCTTAATCGCTTTTACATTTTCCTGCGTCGAAAGCATTTTACCCTCCTTATTTTATGTATTATTATAATTCTGAAATATTTTTAAGAATGAATATACCATCCGGACACATTTCAGATTAAATCATTCATAAATAATTATAAACAAAAAAGACAGCTCATTCAAGCTGTCTTTCATTAATATTTATTAAATATTATTCAACTGAAACTACATAGTAGTAAACCGGCTGACCGGCATTATGAACCTCTACGTCAACAAAATCAAATTCCTGCATGATTCTGTCAGCAAGCTTACATGCACTGTCTTCGTCAATATCGGCACCGTAATAAACCGATACAACCTCTGAATCATCATCAACAAGTTTCTTAACAGTATCGAAGGCTGTATCATTAATATCCTTACCGACTGCCACGATGCCCTTGTCGGAAATACCCATTATATCGTCAACATGGATTTCATGACCGTCAATCGAAGTATCACGGACAGCATAAGTAATCTGACCCGTTTTAACGGCAGCGATACCTTCAAGCATAGCCTCCTCATTTGCCTCAGGTGTTTCAGAATCCATAAAATTAATAAGTGCCGAAATACCCTGAGGAATAGTCTTTGTAGGAATCACGATAATATTCTTATCCTCTGTTAAATCTCTGGCCTGTGAAGCTGCCAGAATAATATTTGAATTGTTTGGAAGAATAAAAATATTTTCAGCATTTACCTTATCAATGGCATTTAACATATCCTCAGTACTAGGATTCATTGTCTGACCGCCTTTAATAATACAATCAGCGCCAAAGCTTCTGAATATATCATTCATACCATCGCCGACCGAAACAGTGATAAATCCATATTTTTTCTTTGGTTCTTCATTCTTTTTTTCTTCCGAAGCGGCTTTGCTTTCCGTACTCATGATAACACGTTCATTATGCTCTTCTCTCATATTATCAATCTTCATGCTTGTAAGCTGACCAAATGTAAGTGCCTTTTGAATTGCAAGACCCGGATCATTTGTATGAACATGCACTTTAACGATATCGTCCATGGCTACGCATACAATTGAATCACCGATTGACTCAAGAAATGACTTAAATTCAAGCTCCTGAGGCATAAGAAATTCCTTCTCAAGAAGAATTATAAACTCTGTACAATAACCAAATTTTATATCTGCTGTAGAAATGTTATCATTGGCTGCTCCCTTAGGACTATCTGAAGCCTTTTGTTCAAAAACAGTATCAAATGGTATCTCCTGACCCAGATATGCATCTCTTACGCCAAGTAATATTTCAACAAGGCCCTGTCCGCCCGAGTCAACAACTCCTGCTTCCTTAAGTACAGGCAATAACTCAGGAGTATTATCAAGAGCTATCTGCATTGCCTCAATAACCTGCCTGCCGAATTCTGCAAGATCATAAACCTCGCCTGAAATCTCAGCAGCCTTTTCAGCGCCTGCTCTTGCAACAGTAAGAATTGTACCCTCCTTTGGCTTCATAACAGCCTTATATGCAGTTTCTACGGCTTTTTCACAAGCCTCGGCAAGAATTAACGTATCTATCTCCTCACAACTTCCGATAACCTTGCAGAATCCTCTTAAGAGCTGTGAAAGGATAACACCCGAATTTCCTCTTGCACCGCGCAGAGAACCACTTGAAATAGCCTTTGCGAGTGAAGCCATCGAAGGCTCTTCGAGCCTTGCAACCTCTTTCGCAGCGGAAAGAATTGTAAGTGTCATGTTAGTACCTGTATCACCATCCGGAACAGGAAATACATTTAGTTCGTTAATTATCTCTTTTTTTGATTCAATACGCTTTGCTCCCGCCAAAAACATTTTTTTAAGGAGCTGTGCATCTACTAAAGCAAGTTCCACTTTTATCAAATCCTCCAAAACTAATCGATAATACGTACACCTTCGACGTAAATATTAATCTTATCAACCTTGAGACCGGTAAAATCTTCAACTTTATATTTTACATTAGTAATAAGATTATCACAAACTGCCTGGATACTGACTCCATATGCAACTATTACATGAAAATCAATACTGATTTCATTATTTATGATTGTGACATTTACACCATGAGTAAGGTTTTCTTTATATAAAAGCTTTGCAAGTCCATCCTTCATGCTAACCGATGACATACCCACAATACCAAAACTCTCTACGGCTGCAGAACCGGCATATTTTGCAATTACATTAGAATCTATTGTAACTTCTCCAACATTTCTGAGTAATGTACCTTCCATCATAAACCTCCAATCTACGGATAAACCATTTTAGAAATAATTGTTCTTTTTTTATTATACAACTCATATTACATTTAGTAAAGTATAATAGTACGGTTCGCAATAATTTATGAAAAAATTAATCGGTTTTATACTATTCTGGATTGCAGTAGGCATGGCATTAATGCTGCTTATAAGAAATATCTTTCTGGGACTTTTCATAATGGTATTATGCATTGTCCTGGGATATAATTTATTCTGCAAATATTAATAACATAAACGTAACAAAGACAAAACAATTATCAGTCTGAAAACAGAGCAGAAAACTTAATTAAAAGAAAAGGGTGTCATAACGACACCCAAATTTGTCATAAAAAAAACAATTAAGCTCTTTCTACTTTACCGGATCTAAGGCAAGAAGTACATACATGCATCTTCTTTGCGCCTCCGTTTACTTTAACCTTAACGGACTTAACATTAGATTTCCATTCTCTGTTTGCTCTACCGGAAACCTGACTTCTTGTAATACTAATCTGTCTTCCGAAAAGTGCACCCTTACCACAAACATCACATTTTGCCATAGTTCAGCACCTCCTTTAAATAAAACTAGTCATTAGACCTAAACACGAGCATTGTACCAAAAAATGATGATAAATGCAAGTATTATTTTTTAAAAATTATAATTTTTTTATTTAATTCCTTCTTCAACCTTTTTGTCTGCTGCTTCCCTGGCACATGCGTCAACGATTTCATCAAGTGTATCGCCGTTTACAATGTTTTTAATCTTTTTGATTATTTCCGGAATAAGGTCCACACACTTTGTCAAAGCATCCTGCTCTTTTATGTTTAACAGCCTGATATTATCATTCTGGATTATAATGACCGAATTGGCCGAAAGCTTTCCTCCAAGTCCGCCATAGGCCTTATTTTTAACCTCTTTATTGAATGCTCCGCCGCCTACGCCGAAGCTTACGTCAACAAGCGGGATAAGGGTTACGTTATTGGGAAGTGAAATAGGGTCTCCCACAACAGTTTTTGCATCAACATAACCATTTAATCCCTTAAATAAACCACCTAGCATTTCATTAAAGTTTTTCTCTGCCATTTTTTCAACCTCCACTGAATATTTCTTTAATTTTATCAACTCTGTTAATGGCACCGTCCTTCTGCGCCATAGAATTCTTTATAAATCTTCTGAATGATTTTCTAATTATTGCGTTAAGAGCTAATAATACAATATATCCCAATACAATATGACCCTTAGCTTTTATCCTGCCTCTGATTATCTCCTCCTCAAATGAAGGAGTAAATTCAAAGGATTCCTCCGTACAGGTGCATATCAGAGACATTATTGCCGTAATATATCCGGTAGTTGCAGGGTCTGACATGCCAAGCATAAGCTCTCCCTCCATCCTGCGCGGCCTTATATGCAATAAAAGCTTTATGAGAGTAGATTTAATAAGCTCAATGGATTTTTTTGTTGTTTTTCGCTTAAGGAATAAATCTACGTCCTTTTTTTCTCCTTCCGCCTCATTGGCAGCTCTTGTTAGCTTATCATAAATTGAAACGGCTTTTTCCTTTATTTTCTCTGTCAGCTTCTTTTCGGGCATTTCTCCGGTCGGATTATCGGAATCCTCCTTAATGTTGCTGTCATCATTAGCCTTCATCTCTTTTTTAATGATTTCAAGCTCATCAGTAAAGTCTTCTGCAGGAGGCTTATTCCCTTCGTTAACAACCGACGCGGCTTGCGAACTGTCGTGAACCTCCAAGGTGTCTTTATTGTCTGCTTCCGATAATGTCGTCTTATTATTATCGTCCTGTCCATCGGACTGACTTCCCTGACTGTTATCAGTTTTCTCCGCCTGTTTATTCTTTTTGCCGCCGGGCTGAAACACCTTAATGCCAAGTATCTTTGCCCTGACATCAAGCTTTTTATCAATAAAGGAAACAGATATGCTTGCGATAAACCAGCGTATTGTTGCAAGCGCCTTTACATCGGGCTTATCAATTTCTGCCCCTACCCTGTATGTAACAGGCCATAAAAGAACAAGAAGCAGGATTGCAAGCAATAAACCTAATACGAAAAGCAGAATAATACCGATTATTTTCAATATCAATAATATAACTGACATGCAATCACTCCTTCCCTGACATAAAACACAACCTTACCCGTAAATCACCGGATTAAATTTGCAATCGTAAAAAACAGCCTCAGACTATATTTCAGATTATAACACCATTTATCTGTATGTATTCCAAAAACTGTTAAGTGAGGCAGTTTTTTCTCCGAGATTTTTACAGCACTCAAGTGTATTTCTGACATAATTCATAACCTCTGTGTGAGATACGAAAAATACGGGAAGCTCCTTTAATACAGAGGCCATCATTGCTCTTCTGTACTGCTTGCACTTTCCCTCAAAAGCCGTTCTAATCTCATCAATGACAGCTGCAGCGGCAGCCTCAATCATCTCAGCACTGCACTCTGTTATGTCAATTGCATCAAAGGATACAAAGTCTGAAGTTGACATTAACTTTGAAGCAATCATAATGTCATCATACGCTTTACTGCTTACTGCAGTTATATCTTCCTTTGCGGATTCAAAATTGCCCTCTGATATGGCAATCTTTGTCATAAGCTTTTCAGGTCTTCCTTCAAGGCTGCCAAACGTACTGCTTACTATCTCTTCATCAACTGACTTAAGTGTCGAATAATCATTAATATCACAAAGACTGTTATTGATTGCTTCTACACAAGGCTTAACCGTTTCTGCAACAGTATCTGCATTACTGCCGTAGCCCTTAACAAGATAATATGTAAAAATATTATTTATCAGCTTCTGGATACTGATATAAAACTCAGTTTTTGCCTCTATATATTCCGAAACATCCGTAAGCTTTCCGGAGAAATATTCATAATCCTCCCCGGATACTTCCCTGTAATCAACAGCATCAAATTCTTCCCTGGCAAGAACCAGATCCGGAAACAAGTCCTCTCTGCCCGCCTCGTGAAGCCCTGCGGCAGATTTAATCATATATATAAAGCTGTCAAGTGAATTCTTTTCAGCACCTTTATAAACGGTAAGTGAGTCTTTAATCAAATCAAAAAATCTGTCACTTGTCATTCTTACGGGAAGCTCCGAAATCATTTCCTTAATTCTAAGATTTACCTCCATATTGTCTTCCGGCTCAAAGATAAACTTGAGAATTTTTCTTGCTTCCTCGTCATTATCAATTTCAGCATTGTCCTCAAACTGGTATTTTACCCTTTCAAGAAGATATTCATGAATTCTGAAATAATCCGTAAAAGCGGTAAGTGCCTCCATTGAAGACATTACCTCACCTCGAGTTTCAAAAAGCATGTCAGAAATTGTATTATCCCCGAATTCCTTTGTATAAATGTTTGATGCGGCTTTAACAATATTCTTAATCAGTTTTTCTTCCCTGGAATTAAAAACAATTCTCCCCTCCAGTATCTGCTCGTAAGCATTCAGATATTCACTGGCAAAGTTAATCATTGCCTGCTCCATATACTGATCTGATAAAGCCTCGCAAATCTTAGGTAAATTCATATTATAATTTCCTCCAACTATTGTTCTTTGTATTCCCTTACCACATGGGTATGAGTATAAAGATGATTCATGCAATATTCATAATTTCCGTCACATTTTGAACAGAATCTAAATTCAAGCTCATCGTCATCAAGCTCAGTTCTGCCGCAGACCGCACATTTATGTCTTGTAATTACGACACGTGCTTTTCCGTTTTCATCAGTGTTTACACCTGTCCTGTATCCGGCATTAACGCCCTCATTATACCGTCTGGAAAAATCGTTCCGGCGTTTTCTGTTTGCAAAAGAATTTCCTGACCTTCTTCTTACACCTATATAAAACAGAATGTAATTTAACAGCGAAACAACAAGTACG
Source organism: Clostridiales bacterium (assembly GCA_029010495.1). Taxonomy (GTDB): domain Bacteria; phylum Bacillota; class Clostridia; order Lachnospirales; family Lachnospiraceae; genus UBA3775. The sequence goes on from JAQXKO010000024.1 coordinate 68,308, forward strand.
ATTGTTGCACAGACTCCCATAAGCATGCCTGCGTGAAGATACAAATAAACAACATTATAGACTTCAATGGCAATATAAAAATATGACAGATATTTTATCTTAATCGGTATTACAAAGAAAAGCAGGAGCTGAACATCCGAATAAATCGTTCCGAAAGCAAGGAACATTGAAAGGTTTATATATTCCAGACTTACCGGATAGGTAAAATGAAGCGCTCCGCCCGACACGATAAGCAATACCACATATATTATAACTGCAGCCAGAAGATTAAAAACTGCACCGCTTATATAAAACAGTGAAAACCTGAAGCTTCCCCAGGTTCTTTCAAGAGCAGAACCAATCATATAGTAAAGATATATTGCAATAAGCATAAAGAAAAGACTGGTATCAAGCGGCTGAATAAGAAATGTAACTATTCGCCATACCTGTCCCCTTAATATCATGTCAACGTCAAAAGCAAGATAAGTACTGTACAAATCCACACCCTTAGCAATGCTTATATATGCAACAATAAAACCAAGAACATAAAGCATGGATACATACTTCATTAGATTTTTAATTGCAAATCTGCCATACTTTCTCTCTAATTTATCAATCATTACATACACCTCTTTCACTATATGCCAATATATTCCCATATTATTTCTATTTAATCTATTTTACCAAGCATATAACAATATGTAAACACATAAAAACCGATTTTTATTGTTTTTTTTGAATTACTCTGTTATTATATCAGATGTGATGGTCAGGTATTATTAAATGTTAATTAAGATTTTTAAATCTTTCGTCAGATATATTTGTAAGCTGACTACCGGTTTATGTAAATATATTTACAATTTCAGTAAAATGATTTCAGAGAGGAAAACCAAATGGCATTCGACGGATTTGTAGTATCTAATCTTGTACATGATATGAAAGATAAGCTTATCGGAGGACGCATTACAAAAATCAGCCAGCCTGAAAAGGATGAGCTTGTACTTACAATAAAAAATTATGATACCCTTAAGCTTGATATATCTGTAAGCCCTTCTCTTCCGCTTATGTACTTTACGGAGGAAACAAAGCCTGCTCCGCTTACGGCTCCGGGCTTCTGTATGCTTCTCAGAAAACACCTTAATTCAGCACGTATACTTGACATAGTGCAGCCCGGGTTTGAACGTGTTATAAAGATTTCAATAGAACACCTTAACGAAATGGGTGATGTGTGCAGGAAGTGGCTTATTATAGAGCTGATGGGAAAACATTCGAATATAATATTTACAGATGAAAACAATGTAATTATCGATTCGATAAAACGTATATCGGCAGCGGTAAGCTCAGTAAGAGAAGTTTTGCCGGGGCGAACATATTTTATTCCAAAAACCGATGAAAAAAGCGATATAATTAAGGCTGACTTTGATTCTTTCAAAAACAAGCTTTCGGAAAGCAATCATATAATATCAAAATCACTTTATTTATCTTATACCGGTTTTTCTCCTCTTTTTGCCAATGAAATCTGCCATATTTCAGGTGTTGATCATGACAGTCATCCTGAACAGCTTTCGGGAAATGATTATTTATCACTTTATGAAATAACATTAAATTTTGTAAAAAAGGCATTATCAGGAGAGTTTTCTCCGTGCATTGCCGTAAAGGATGGCAATTATTCGGAATTTTCATGCTTTGAGCTTTCTGTCTTTAACGGAGATAATAACAGCTTAATTTACTTTGACAATATTTCCGACACACTAAGAGCCTTTTATCTCCAAAAGGAAAAGCAGTCAAGAATTAATCAGAAATCAGCTTCATTGCGTAAGATTCTTCAAAACCTTACGGAGCGTGTTTCCCACAAATATGATTTGCAGCAAAAACAGATTGAAAGTACACTAAAGCGTGAAAAATATAAGGTTTACGGTGAGTTAATTACAACATACGGCTATTCTCTTCCCGAAAACAGTAAGGAGCTTACCTGTATTGATTATTATACCGGAAACGAGGTTACAATACCTCTTGATGACACAATTCCCGTTATGGCAAATGCGAAAAAATATTTTGACCGCTATGCAAAGCTTAAAAGGACATATGAGCAGGCCAGTCTGCAGCTTGAACAGTCCGGTGAGGAGCTTGAATACCTTAAAACAATCAGGGTTTCCCTTGATATCGCCGAAAACGAGGCAGATCTGAACGAAATCAGAAAGGAATTAACTGATTTTGGCTATATAAAAAAATCACCTGTAAACAAAAAGGACAAGCTCAAGGCTAAAAGCAGGCCTCTTCACTATGTAACCGAAGACGGCTACCATATGTATGTCGGCAAAAACAACTATCAGAATGATTATCTCACCCATAAATTTGCGACAGGTAACGACTGGTGGTTTCATGCCAAAAAAGTGCCCGGTTCACATGTAATAGTTAAATGCGACAGTAATGGCGAAATACCTGATAAGGTATTTGAGACGGCAGCGGCACTTGCGGCATATTACTCTTCGGTAAGCAGCAATGATAAGGTTGAAGTTGACTATATCCAGAAAAAGAATGTCAAAAGACCGAATTCTGCTCTTCCGGGCTTTGTAATATATCATACAAATTATTCAATGAATATTAAGCCTTCGATTGAAGGACTGACTATAGTAAATGATTAGGAGCTTTCAATAATGATTACTGCAGATTTTCACATTCACACTTTTTTTTCAACAGATTCAGATGCGGCTCCGGAGGATATTATTTCCGAGGCTGCAAAAAAAGGATTGAAAACCATATGCTTTACAGACCACATGGATTGTGAATGGCCCTATAACAACAAAGAATTCATATTCAATCCCGATGAATATTTTTCAACTCTTCTTCCTATAAAGGATAAGTATAAGGGAATAGTTGACGTGAGAATCGGAATGGAGCTCGGACTTCGTGAAGAAGCATCTTTATACGAAAAACTCAATCCTTATTATAAAAGTCTCGGCTCTCTACCCTTCGATTTTATAATCGGTTCAACTCATCTGGTTGATTATGACGATCCGTACTACGACCGTTTCTGGGAGGGAAAGGATACATTTGAGCGTATATTAAGATATTATGAGGCGACACTTTTTAATGCCTCCTCGTATGACGATTTTGATGTATACGGTCACCTTGATTATATCAGCAGATATATTCCCGAAGGATACCATTTTGAAGAAACACGTTTTATGGATATATGTATTGAAATACTAAAAACTCTTGTCAGTAAAGGCAAGGGAATTGAAATAAACACAAAATCACTAAGTAAAGGTGGCAAAAGGACTAATCCTGATGCCACACTCCTTAGTATTTACAGACAGCTGGGCGGTGAAATCATTACTGTAGGCAGCGATGCGCACCACCATGAGCTTATCGGTACAGGCTTTGATTATGTTAGGGATTTGTTAGAAAAGACCGGTTTTAAATACTACACGGTATTCAGGAACAGAAAGCCTGAATTTATTGCTTTATAATTTCCTTCAGACAGGAAATCACATAATCAGCCTCATCAAATGTATTTTCAGGCTCTATGCTTAATCGCAGTGCCGATGATGCACGTTCTTCACCCAGGCCTATTCCCATAAGTACATGGGAAGGGCCTTTCTTTGACTGACTGCAGGCAGAGCCGCTTGATGAACATATACCGCGTTTTGACAGTTCATCAACAATACTGTATCCGCTTACACCTTTAAAAGAAATGTTAATGTTACCCGGCAGTCTTGTTCCTGACATTTTCTCCATGGTACAGTCAGGGCCGTTCAGCATTACATCGTCAAATTCCTTTCTTAACCTGTTAATTATATAATTTCTGAGTCTGCAGCAATACATATAATTATCTGTCATTTTTTCATGAGCAAGCTTTGCAGCCATTGCAAATCCCACTATTCCGGCAACATTTTCCGTACCGGATCTCATTCCCCTCTCCTGATTGCCTCCGTGAATCAGCGGATATATTGAAAGATTATCTTTAATATACACCGCACCGACACCCTTTGGACCATGTATCTTATGACTGCTGATGCTTATCATGTCAATGCCCAGCTTATTAACATTGACAGGAATATGACCAAAGGCCTGAACACAGTCAGAATGAAAAGGAACCTTCATCGACCTGCAGATTCGTCCTATCTCTTCAACATTTTCAATCGTACCTATTTCATTATTTGCCATCATTATGCTTACTATGGCAGTATGTCTGTTTATACTTCTTTTTAGTCTGTTCATGTCAACGAATCCATATTTATCCGTCGGAATATAGCTGACACTGCTGCCCTGTTTTTCAAGATATTTGCAGGTATTTAATACTGCATTATGTTCGATAACCGATGTCACGATATGATTACGATACGGTCTTAAAGAATATACCATTCCCTTTATAAGCATATTATCACCTTCGGTTCCGCCTGAAGTAAAATATATTTCCGACGTTTTTGCACCGATTATCTTCGCAATACATTCTCTTGCATCCTCTACAGCCTTTTTCGCCCTTTTAGCCGCCGTATAGCTGCCGCCGGGATTTGCAAATTCATCGCTAAAATACGGCAGCATTGTATCCAATACCTTACCGTCCACAAAGGTCGTTGCCGCATTATCAAAATAAATATTTTTCACTGTAATACTGCCACTCTTTTATATTATTATATTTTGTTTATTAGGAATTGTGATAGACAATGAATAAACAAATAACTTTATAAATATAGTAATAAAAATGACTTTTATCAGTATGAAACAGAAAATCATATATAAATCTCTAGTTCTGATGATGGCAGGTCTTGTATCAAGACTTATCGGATTTGCATACAAAATCTTTCTTGCCGGACATATGAAACCTAATATTATAGGTGTTTACCAATTGATTTTCCCTGTCTACGGTCTCTGCTATACATTATTCGCCGGTGGAATGCAGACTGCAATTTCGCGAATTGTATCAAGAGATTATTCAAAGAAAAGAAGCTGCCTGTATGTCGCTGCAAAGGCTCTTGTAATTTCCTGCAGCATTAGTATAATTACAGGCTTTGTACTAAACCTGTGCTCAGGATTAATTGCAGAGTATATAATAATGGAACCACTTATTGACAGCAGTATTAAAATCCTTTCACTTTGTTTTCCCTTTGCTGCAGTATCAGCCTGTATAAACGGATATTACATAGGTCGTAAAAATACCGTCGTTCCGGCATTAAATCAGCTTATTGAACAGATAGTACGCGTATCCTTAGTTGCATTTATTTTTCTTACTTTCCTTAACAGAACAATTATCAGCTGTGAAATTGCGGTTATCGGTCTTGTTACAGGCGAAATTGCCGCAGCTGTTTTCAACATTATTTTCTTATCCGTTAATGAAAGACCGAAATTATTTAACAGAAACAAATTTTCCTCACGTATGTCAAATGCTTCGAATATTCACGACAGCCATAAGACACTTCCGGGTTCTTATGCAGTCACATTCAAAAATAATAATACGAGCCGTGAACTCATATCAATTTATGCGCCATTAACTCTGAACAGATTTATTCTCAGCCTTCTGCACAGCTTTGAAGCAATATTATTTCCTGTTCTTTTGATTAAAACCGGCTTGAATAAAGATTCGGCTTATGAAACAATAGGATATCTTACCGGTATGGCTATACCCTTCCTGGTATTTCCTACGGCAATCACAAGCGCCATTTCAACTCTGCTGCTTCCGACTATTTCGGAGGCGGGTGGAAAAGGTAATTATGAAAGGTGCCGCGATGTAACAAAAAAGGTAATAAAATATTCACTTATTTTAGGTTTTCTGGGCTTTGGTATATTTAGGTGCTTCGGCAGCAATCTTTGTTTTGTATTTTATCACAACGAGACGTCCGGCAGATATCTTTTATCATTGTCATTTATTTGCCCGCTTATGTATCTTTCCATGCCGATACCAAGTATCCTTAACGGTCTCGGAAAACATATGATTACATTCAGGAACTCATGTATAATCAGTATTATTCAAATAATAATGCTGTTTTTTACCGTAATGAAATGGGGAATAAATGGATATTTTATAACAATGTATATAATGCAGATTATTCAGATGATTTTAGATATTTATTCGATAGAACACGAAAAGGTATTTGATTTAAACATAAAAGAATCCCTGGTAATACCGGGGATTCTGATATGTTTTCTTATAACGATACAAAGCACACTATCGAAGGTGTTTTGCATCAATTTTAATATGCTGACGATACTGATTCCGAGTATCGGACTATTCAGCTTATGCTTCATTGTAATGCTTATGATTACTAAGGCAATCAGACTCAGTGAATTATAAATCCCTGCCTGTGAGAAGCTTATAGGCCTGTAAATACTTGCCGATGGTTTTTTCGACAATATCATCCGGCAAAGTATCATTGTTATCAGGGTTAGCCTTTAACCAGTCTCTTGCAAACTGCTTATCAAATGAAGGCTGTGAATGACCCGGTTCATACTCGTCTGCAGGCCAGAAACGTGAGCTGTCAGGTGTAAGCATTTCATCACCGATGAACATATTGCCATCCTCATCAATACCAAATTCAAACTTGGTATCGGCGATAATAATACCTTTTTCCAATGCATAATCTGCACACTTTTTGTAAAGGGCTATTGTATAATCACGAAGCTTTGTGGCATATTCTTCGCCCTTGCCCGGAAAACGCTTTTCAAGATATGAAACGCTTTCCTCAAAAGAGATATTTTCATCATGATCACCGATTTCAGCCTTTGTCGAAGGAGTATATATAGGCTCAGGGAGCTTATCTGATTCCTTAAGACCTTCAGGAAGCTTAATGCCGCATACAGTACCGTCCTTCTTGTAGCTTGCCCAGCCACTACCTGTAATGTAACCGCGTACAATACACTCTACAGGAAGCATTGTAAGCTTTCTGCAAAGCATGGAATTGCCGTCAAACCTTGGCTGTCTGAAGAACTCCGGCATATCGTTAACGTCTACGGAAATCATGTGGTTAGGAATGATATCCTCTGTTAATTCAAACCAGAACTTAGACATCTGTGTCAGAACTGTACCTTTCTTTGTAACCTGATTGTTAAGAATAACATCAAAACAGCTAATACGGTCTGTGGCAACGAGGATTAAGCTGTCCTCGTTGTCATATATTTCACGAACCTTACCCTCTTTTACAGGTTTAAATTCTTTCATCTAATAATTTCCTCCAGGATAAATATTATACAGGATATGCGTTATTTACTGTATCTGCCGCAGCAACATCAACCTTTTCCTGCTGAGCCTGACGATACTTAAAGAAGTCTGTTGCAACCTGTGGGAACAATGCATATGAAAGTACATCTTCCTCCTGCTGGATCCATTCCTTACACTCTTCTCTGAACTTAGGAAGCTGTGGTTCAATTAAATCAGCCGGTCTGCAGGTAATAGGCTCAACATCACCGATACACTTCTTCTGAACCTCTTTGTTGAAAGGCTTGATTGTCTGACCGAATTCACCTGATAATATTTTCTTGGATTCTTTTGTAACCATCTTGTAACGTTCACCCTGTAATACGTTAAGTACAGCCTGTGTACCAACGATCTGTGATGAAGGCGTTACTAAAGGTGGCTCGCCGAAATCCTTACGTACACGTGGAACTTCCTCAAGCACTGCTTCATACTTATCCTCTGCATGTGCTTCCTTGAGCTGTGATACAAGGTTAGAAAGCATACCGCCCGGTACCTGATACATTAATGTCTTAATGTTTACGCCGAGAACCTTTGGATTAAGAAGACCGTTTGCAAGAACTTCCTCACGATATGGTCTGAAGTAATCAGCAATTTCAGCAAGAAGATTCTGATCATAACCTGTGTCATATTCAGTTCCTCTGAATGATTCAACCATAACCTCTGTCGCCGGCTGACTTGTACCGAGGGCAAGAGGTGACATTGCACAGTCAATTATATCACAGCCTGCTTCAACAGCCTTCATGTATGTCATTGAAGCAACACCTGATGTATAATGTGTATGAAGCTGGATAGGAAGTGATGAACCCTCCTTTAATGCCTTAACAAGCTTCTCAGCCTCATAAGGAACTAAAAGGCCTGCCATATCCTTAATACAGATGGAATCTGCACCCATCTCTTCAATCTTCTTGGCAGTTTCTTTCCAGTAATCAAGTGTATATGCATCACCTAATGTATAAGAAAGAGCAATCTGGGCATGACCGCCCTCCTTCTTACAGGCATCAACAGCCGTCTTCATATTACGAAGGTCGTTTAAGCAGTCAAATATTCTGAGAATATCAATACCGTTTGCAATTGACTTCTGTACAAAATACTCAACTACATCGTCTGCGTAATGATTATAACCAAGGATATTCTGACCTCTGAAAAGCATCTGTGTCTTTGTATTCTTAAGACCTGCTCTTAACTTACGAAGTCTCTCCCATGGATCTTCCTTTAAGAATCTAAGGCATGCATCAAATGTAGCACCGCCCCAGCATTCAATTGAATGATATCCAACCTTATCCATCTTGTCTAAGATAGGTAACATAAGGTCGGTAGGCATTCTGGTTGCAATTAAAGACTGATGTGCGTCACGAAGCACTGTCTCTGTAATTTTAACACCCATTGTGTTTACCTCCTATATATAAAATATGAAATTATTCTTTATTATACTCCGAAGCAACAATCTGCTCCGGAGCTTAAGAAATAAATATTATACGCCAAATACAGCCATAAATACACCGGCTGCTACTGCTGTACCGATTACACCTGCAACGTTTGGTCCCATAGCATGCATGAGGAGGAAGTTTGAAGGATCCTCTTCCGCACCAACCTTCTGGGAAACTCTGGCTGCCATTGGAACAGCAGATACACCTGCCGAACCGATAAGCGGATTAACGCCGCCATGAGTAAACTTACACATAAGCTTACCGAATAATACACCGGCTGCAGTACCGAATGCAAAAGCAACAAGACCGAGAACAACAATCTTAATTGTTGTAAGCTGAAGAAATGCCTCTGCACTTGTTGTAGCACCTACGGATGTACCAAGAAGAATAACTACAATGTACATCATGGCATTTGAAGCAGTTTCCTGGAGCTGTCTTACAACGCCTGACTCTCTGAAAAGGTTACCAAGCATCAGGCAGCCGATAAGAGGAGCCGTATCAGGAAGAATAAGTACAACTACAATTGTAACAATTATTGGGAAGAGAATCTTCTCAAGTTTTGATACAGGTCTGAGCTGTTCCATTTTAATCTTACGTTCCTTCTCTGTTGTGAGAAGCTTCATAATCGGTGGCTGGATAATAGGAACGAGGGACATATATGAGTATGCTGCTACAGCGATAGGTCCCATCAGTGCTGTCTGTCCAAGCTTGCCGGCAAGGAAAATGGAAGTAGGACCGTCAGCACCACCGATAATTGATACTGCTGCCGCCTGAGCATCACTGAATCCAAGTAATATTGCAAGCAGGTACGCCGTGAAAATACCAATCTGAGCGGCTGCACCAAGCAGGAAGCTCTTTGGATTTGCAATTAACGGACCAAAATCTGTCATCGCACCAACACCCATGAAGATAAGACATGGGAGGATTGACCATTCATCAAGCATAAAGAAGTAATAGAGAAGACCTCCGTTTGTATGTGATGTCTTCTGGAAAGGAACCTGCTTATCTCCGTTAAATACGAAGATGTTGCCCGCCATATTGTCATATGGAACCATTCCAACATATGAAACACCAAATACTTCTTTATCATCAACATAGGCAATGTAATTCTTTGTAAGAGATGTTGAATCGGCTTCAATATTGTTTGCCTTGAAATCAACCTCCTGACCGGTATAGTCTAAATATACCGTCTTTACATAAGCCTTAGCACTCTTCTGTTCTTCTTTATCGTCAATAATATTTAACTTTGTTAATTCACCGTCAACCTTATACTTAAATGAGAAGTTACCCGCTTCATCAACTGAAACCGTAGCTATAATTGAATCAACCGAGTCTCCGTTCTCATAATATGCATAAGTCGTACTAGGCTTAGCAGTGATTGAAGGATACATATTAACAAGTAACATACCAAAGGCAATAGGCACTAAAAGAAGTGGCTCATATCCCTTTGCTATAGCGAGATAAAGAAAAAGAAGTGCTACTAAAATCATAACCCAGTTGCCCCAGTATAATGATGCAAAGCCGGAAGCTTTTGCAAGATAAGCAACTGTATTTACAATATAATCCATTCTTTTTTACCTCCGTGGATAGTATTAATAGTTTCTGTTTAACAATTAGTTCATTGTAGCGATAATTTCGCCTGCTTCAAAAGCCTGACCAACTGCGTAAACTGAAGCAATTGTACCATCCTGTGGAGCCACAAGGTCATTTTCCATCTTCATAGCTTCAAATACAAGAACTACATCACCCTTCTTAACGGCTGCGCCTGCAGCTACCGGTGTCTTTAAAACCTTACCAGGCATTGGAGCTGCAATCTTAACTGCACCCTGAGCGCCTGCAGGAGCTGCTGCCTTAGCAGGAGCTGCTTTCTTTGCAGGAGCTGCCTTTGCTGCAGGAGCTGCTGCAACTGCACCTGTTGATTCGCCTTCTTCAACACATACTTCATAAACTGTTCCGTTTACGGTAATTGTATAATTTTTCATTAAAATATCCTCCTTTAAGCGTTAAGCCATTTCTGTTTATTTACTTTTTTAATAGAACGTACTACAAGTCCGTCTGCCGGAACAGTACCGCCCATTTCCTCTTCATAAGCTGAAATTGCTGCAGTAATAACTGCTACGATTTCTAAATCATCCGTGACATCCACAACTTCTTCAACAGGAGCCGCCGGAGCACTTACCTTTGGTTCCTCAACCTTCTTTGGAGCACCAATCTTATTAATATATTTAAAAAGACTGATTATGAAACTGATAAGAATAAGTACCAGGAATACAATTCCAATACCAAGAATTGTATTAAGACCAGCCTGTTTCATTACTGCGGAGTCCCATGTAATAAATGCTGCTACCATATTCATACAATCACCTCACTACACTGTTCCGTGCTTCTTTGCAGGGCGATCTTCTCTCTTTGAATAGAGCATTTCAAATGCATAAATAAGCTGCTTTCTGACCTCATCACCTGTAATAATAGCATCAACATAGCCTCTCTTTGCAGCGCTCTGTGCACTATTAAGGCATTTAGCATACTCAGCTGCCTTTTCAGCCTTAAATGCAGCCTTGTCAGCAGCAACTTCAATTTCTGAGCTGTAGATAATCTGAGCTGCAAGTGAAGCTTCCATAGCTCCGATTTCAGAATCCTCAAGTGCAAATACATAATCTGCTCCTGTTGATTTTGAATTCATTGTAACGTATGCACTTCCGAAAGCCTTCTTTATAACTACATTAACCTTTGGAACAGTTGCATTTGCAAATGCATATGTAAGCTTTGCAGCTGCAATATTAATATTTTTAGCTTCATTCATTGTTGCAGCATAGCCTGTAACATTTGTTAATGTAAGTACAGGAATGCAGAATGCGTCACAGAAGTTAACAAACTCAGCAGCCTTATAGCAGCCTCCTGTTGTAAGCGCTGTATCATACTTTGCAACAACCTTGCCGTTTTCATCCTTCTTTGCACTTCTGTTTGCAACAACACCTGTTGTTGAACCGTTAAGTCTGATAAAGCCTGTAACCATCTCAGGTGCATATGCTGCTTTTGTCTCAACGAATTCACCCATATCGGCAATATCCTTAATTGCTTCCGTAACATCATCAAGCTCTCCGGTAAATGCAGGAAGCTCACGGTTAAGATCATCTCCCGAAACAGTATCGGCATCATCCTCATTATTTGATGGAAGCATGGAAACAAGTGTACGTATAGCATTGAGAGATGCGACCTCGTCCTCGTCTGTAAAATCCACTGTGCCGGCCTTTGACATAAAATCCGCACTTGCCGTATCGCACTTACCGATATTATTGCCTTCAATTGCATTTGGAGTATTTACAAAAAGTTTTCCATCCTTTGACATAAATACAAAATCACTCAGAGCAGTAAGAACTGCAAGGCCTCCGCCACAATTTCCGTATACTGCAGTAATCTGTGGAATAACTCCTGATGCAAGTGACTGCTTTGTATAAATGCTGCCAAAAGCCTCAAGTGCATCTGTTGCTTCCTGAAGTCTCATACCCTGGCTATCAAGAAGTCCAATGACCGGAGCACCAACCTTCATAGCCTTATCATACAATGCTACAATCTTCTTTGCATGCATCTCTCCGATTGTTCCGTTAAGAACAGATGCATCCTGTGCATAAACGTATACAACACGTTCATCAATAAGACCGTATCCCGTGATAACACCATCGCCTGGAGCATCATTTCCCGGCAAGTTAAAATCAGTGCTTCTTTTTGTCACAAGTGCACCAATTTCAACAAAACTGTTCTCGTCAAGTAAGGTTTCAATTCTATCCCTTGCTGACAATTTCGCTGTATTACTCATTTCCAGCCCTCCGTAACTTTATTTGTAAATTTATAATTTAACCAATTTACACCAAATACATTATAACTTGAAACACAAATAAATACAACAACAAAAAATGCCTTTTTAGAAGTTTTTACAACAAAAAAGCCGGATGATTATATAAAACTAATCATCCGGACCTGTCTTGATATAAAAAAATCATCAACCACATTTTTTATTAATCATGGTTTTAATATCGCTATAATTAAATCCTTCTCTTATCAGGGCCTGCATTACTTTAGTAATCTTCCCTCTGTCGCTGTAATCCTCAGGCTTAAGTTTTTTATCAAAGGCCTTTTCAAGCGCTGAATTTTTAATTGTATCCTCATCAATACCGTCTATTGCATGCATAACAGCCACCTGCTCATAAGCTTCCTTAATATCGGATGATGATACGCCCTTCTGTTTCAGGTGCTCTTCAATATATCGTCTTGTTTTCGTTGTTTCCTTTGACTTGATATAGTTTGTTGCATATCTTACATCATCAACATAATTAAAGCTGAGAATATAATTAAGGATTATCTCCTGATGTTCCATACTATATCCGGCTCCGATGATTTTCTCGCGAAGACCTTTAATGGTATAATCTCTGTCAGACAAAAGTGAAAGTGCATATCTCTTTCCTCGCGGAACTACAATATCCTTTACGATATTGTTATAAAGCTCATCAGAAAGCTCTATACCGATACCGTCCTTAATGTCCTCGCCTTGAAGTAAATCATTAATTGTATTATAAAGTCCCAGTTCCTTTAACTCTGTACATGTAAGAACAACAGACTCACACGACAGGCCGTTAATTCGATATTTTGTTTTACCAAGACGTTCAATACTCTCAATTATCATTTTATAAACCGATTAATCATCCGAGGTTCTGATGTTATCACATACGGGCAGGTCATACAGCTCACGTACCTTCTCTTCAATTTCAGAAAGAACTTCAGGATTTTCAACAAGATATTGCTTTGCATTTTCTCTTCCCTGACCAATCTTCTGACCGTTATACGCGAACCATGCACCACTCTTATCAACAATATTGTTGCTTACCGCAATGTCAAGAATATCGCCCTCAGTACTGATTCCCTTTCCAAACATTATATCAAATTCAGCCTCACGGAACGGAGGTGCCACCTTGTTCTTTACAATCTTTACCCTTGTTCTGTTACCGATAACCTCTCCGCCCTGCTTAAGGGATTCAACTCTTCGTACATCCATACGGACTGACGAATAGAACTTAAGTGCACGTCCACCCGTTGTAGTTTCAGGATTACCGAACATAACGCCAACCTTTTCACGAAGCTGGTTGATGAAAATAACAACGCAGTTTGTACGTGATATAACACCTGTAAGCTTTCTAAGTGCCTGTGACATAAGTCTCGCCTGTAAACCGACATGAGAATCACCCATATCACCGTCAATTTCAGCCTTAGGTACAAGTGCCGCAACAGAGTCTACAATTACAATATCAATCGCACCCGAACGAACAAGAGTCTCGGTAATCTCCAATGCCTGCTCGCCATTGTCAGGCTGTGAAATGTAAAGATTTTCAATGTCAACACCTATATTGGCAGCATAAACAGGATCAAGTGCATGCTCTGCATCAATAAAACCCGCAATACCGCCTCTCTTCTGAATCTCTGCGACACAGTGAAGTGCAACAGTTGTCTTACCACTTGATTCAGGTCCGTATATCTCAATCACACGTCCCTTGGGAAGTCCGCCTATACCAAGTGCAATATCAAGACTCAGTGAACCGGTCGGAACTGCCTGAATCGTTGCATCCTTGTTGCCCTCTCCCAATTTCATGATTGAACCCTTACCAAAAGACTTTTCAATCTGTGATAAAGCTGCCTCCAAAGCTCTTTTTTTGTCTTCGCTTGCCATAATACTCCTCCTTGAAGATAAATAATATAGTGTGTCAAACATTTGTTCGTTGCAGTATACTCATAATATATCACATAAAATACTGACTGTCAATAGCGAAATCAAACCTTTGTTCTGTTAGTCCGCATTGTCAGTATCTTTTGCAAACAAAGCCGTAACATAAGCATCAACATCAAATTTCTGCAAATCCTCAAGATGTTCGCCGACTCCGATAAATTTGACGGGGATGTTAAGCTCTCTCTGGATTGCAATGGCAATACCGCCCTTTGCAGTTCCGTCAAGCTTTGTTATTACTATACCCGTAATCTTTGCAACCTCATTAAACTGTTTTGCCTGAATAAGTGCATTTTGGCCTGTCGTTCCGTCAAGAACAACGAGTGTTTCCCTGTGTGCATCCGGGAATTCCCTGTCTATTACACGGTTAATCTTGCCAAGCTCATCCATAAGATTCTTTTTATTATGAAGACGTCCGGCCGTATCGCATATCAGAAGGTCCGTCTTTTTTGACCTTGCACTGTTGCACGCATCATATACAACTGCGGCAGGGTCACTGCCTTCCTTCTGTGAAATAATTGGTACCCCTGAGCGCTCGCTCCACATCTGAAGCTGTTCTATAGCCGCTGCCCTGAATGTATCGGCCGCACACAGAACGACGTTTTTGCCTTCATTTTTATAATTTGCGGCAAGCTTTCCGCATGTGGTGGTTTTTCCTACTCCGTTAACGCCTATCATCATAATGACGGACTGCCTGTTTTCAAAATCATAAGCATCCTCCGGAACCTTCATCTGTTCCTTAATGCAGCTGATAAGAAGTTCCCTGCATTCCTCAGGCTTTGTGATATGGTTTTCGGAAACTTTCTTTCTGAGGTCATCAAGTATTATTTCAGTCGTTGTCACGCCGATATCTGCCATTACAAGTATTTCCTCAAGCTCCTCATAAAACTCGTCATCAATATGAGTAAAACCGTTAAATACATAATCGAGACCGGATGCTATACTTTTTCTTGTCTTTGTCAGACCATCCTTTAATCTGCTGAATAATCCCATACTCCCTCCTTTTATTACGATAATTCATTTTCAACGAGATTGACGCTGACCAGTGTTGATACACCCTTTTCCTGCATGGTAATTCCATAAAGTGCATCGGCACAGTTCATCGTGCCTCTACGATGTGTTATTACGATAAATTGTGTATTTGACGTAAGCTTCTTAAGATAATTGGCAAATCTTGATACGTTTGAATCATCAAGTGCCGCCTCTATCTCGTCAAGCAGGCAGAACGGTGACGGTTTTAAATCAAGAATTGCAAATAAAAGCGCAATTGCCGTCAGAGCCTTTTCACCGCCGCTGAGCTGCATCATATTCTGAAGCTTCTTTCCCGGTGGCTGTGCATTTATCCTTATACCGGCTTCAAGCACATCCTCATCCTCAGTTAATGACAGATTTCCCTGACCGCCGCCAAAGAGCTCCTTAAATGTAGCGTCAAACCGCCTGTTTACCTCCTCAAAGGTTGTTTCAAACTGTTTTCTCATGTCTACATCAAGCTCTTCAATTATATCCTCAAGAACATTTTGTGCCTTAACAATATCATCGCGCTGCGTCTTCAGAAATTCATATCTCTCACTCGTAGCCCTGTAATCCTCTATTGCATTGACATTTACGTCACCCAGGCCCCTGATTTTAGCCCTTAGCTCAAAAATATTCTTCTTGGTTGCTTCCTCGGCAGGAACGGTAATTTCAATTTCCCTGGCAGTACTGATTGTCAGTTCGTATTCCTCCCACATATATTTAATTGTGCTCTCAATTGTTTCAGAAAGCTTATCACGCTGCGCACGGAGTCTGAACTCATCTTTGTCAAGCTCCGATATGCGGAAGCTGAGCTCTTCACTCTGCTCAAAAAATGCCTTATTCTGCTTTGACATCTGAGCCGATACACCGCTAAGCTCATCAATGACTTCATCATGCTCCGCTATGTATTTATCCAGTTCATTCACAAGACGACGTCTTTCCTCTATCATCTCCTCACGTCTGGAAAGCTCATTAATCGAATCAGCCTTTGTCCTGTTGATTTCGTCTTCCTCACCGGCAAGAACATCAAGCTCATTATTTACACGCTCAATGTTTTCATTGATATGACCGATGGCCGCAAGATAATTATTCATCAGTGTAATATTATCTATATTAGCTTTATTGAGTTCCTCTTCATCGGCTCTTGCCGCCGCAAGACGATTAGCAATGTTCTTTGCATTTTCCTCCTCGACGCTGTTAAGGTTCTGGTTATCATCAATCTTTACGCCAAGTATCTCCAGGGTTTCCTTAAGCGATGCATTTTCATCATCAAGAGCCTTTAACTCTTCCTGCATCTCACTGTTCTTCTTATCAAGCTCTGCCTTCTTTTCATTTGCATGGTTAAGGTTGACCTTTGCGGTATTCTGCATTACATAATGCTCCGAAAGCTCTTCCTTTAATGAATTAACAAGCCTGTTTGTTTCCGAAAGCTCTTCCCGTTTTTTCGCAATTTTCTCTCCGGCAGCCTCAATTTCACTTTTGAGTGATTCAACCTTTTCAAGCAGCTCGGAAAGCTCTCTTTTTCTTCCGAGAAGATTGGAATTATTTTTGAAGGTACCGCCGCTGATTGCGCCGCCCGGTTGGAAAAGCTCACCGTCAAGCGTTACAATTCTGAGCCTGTAATTATATTTCTTTTCAATATGGTTAGCGTTATCTATATTGTCAACAACAAGAAATCTTCCGAGAAGGTATTTTACCGCTTCATCATATTTTTCATCATAGCTCACAAGACCGGAGGCAATTCCGACTACACCTTTCATTGTAAACACAGACGAGTCAAATTCATCCTTCTTTGCCACAACACCGTCAAGAGGAATAAAAGTAGCACGGCCAAGCCTTCCTCCCTTAAGAAAATTAATGCATTCCTTTGCATCCTCCTTTGTGGCTACGACAATATTCTGTATATTGCCGCCGAGTGCGGTTTCAATAGCTGTTTCATATTGATTTTCGGTTTTTATCAAATCGGCAACAACGCCTTCAATACCCGGAAATCTGTCCTTTTCATCCATTAACCTTCTTACGGATGCTCCATATCCTTCATATCGCTCGGAAAGGTTGCGTAATGTTTCAACCTTAGAACGGCTTACCATAAGATTCTGTTTAAGTCTGACTGTTTCCTCATCGCCCGCTTTTATCTCGGCGTTTAGCTTTTCAGCCTTTTCCCCGGCCGCATCACACCTTTTTGCAAGCTCTATTACACCGTCAGATACACGTTTTATTTCCTCTTTAGCTTCGTTTATATTGTTTTCGTTAAGATTCTGCTCCGACTTAAGAGCCAGAATTCTGGAATTAATTTCGGCACGCCTGATGGCATACTGCTCGCCCATTGTATTAATTCTCTCAAGTTCTGTTCTGATACGTGTATTTTCAGTTAATGTTTCAAGACGCTTTTTACTTATGGCATTTTCCTCTCCCATAAGTACTGCTATTTCTTCTTTTTTGTCATTAAGCTTTTTACTGCTCTCATTACAGCGGGCTTCGTATACCGCAAGCTCCCTGCCTGCTTCCTTTAAGGATATGTCATAAGATGCAAGCTCTTCATTATAATTTGCACGTCTTGTATTTAATGCATCAATTCTGGACGCAAAATGCTCCTCGCCTGCCTTAATGGCAAGAATCTGCTCCGAAAAGACCTTAATATCCGTTTCGGCATTCTGTTTTTTTAGGACTGCCTCATTTTTTTCTTCCTTTGTCCGCTCGAGAAGATTCTGTCTTTTCTCAAGCTCACCTAAAAGAACCTCATATTCAGTCTTTGCGGTTTCATATTTTAATCTTGTTGATGCAAGGTCATCCCTTACTGTCTCAAGCTTTTCATCAAGCTTTGAAAGCTCGGAATTATTGCTTTCATATTCATTTACGAATCGGGATATTTCCAGATTCTTTAACTCATCACGGAGCTTAAGATAGATTTTAGCCTTTTCATACTGCTTTGCGAGCGGTCCGATCTGCTTTTCTATTTCCGAGAGAATATCATTTACTCTGTCCAGATTCTGTTTCTCGGTATCAAGATTTTTCTCTGCGGCACTCTTTCTCTTTTTATACTTAACTATGCCGGCTGCCTCGTCAAATATTTCTCTTCTGTCCTCAGGCTTTGAGCTGACAATTTTATCAATCTGTCCCTGACCGATAAGTGAATATCCTTCCTTACCTATACCGGTATCGAAGAAAAGCTCCTGAACGTCTCTTAAACGGCATACTGCTCCGTTAATCATATATTCCGACTCACCGCTTCTGTATACCCTTCGGCCAACCGTAACCTCTTCATAGGCAATAGGGAGCCAATGGTCTGTATTGTCAAGCGTAAGCGTAACATATGCAAACCCAAGCGGCTTTCTGTTTTCAGTTCCGGAAAAGATAACATCCTGCATGGAGCTTCCCCTGAGCTGCTTTGCGCTCTGCTCGCCCAGAACCCATCTTACGGCATCGGCTATATTACTCTTGCCGCTGCCGTTAGGACCTACTATTCCCGTAATACCATGATTAAATTCGAGATGAATCTTATTGGCAAAGGCCTTAAAGCCATGAGCTTCAATACTCTTTAAGTACATAATTATTCCTCTTCATTCATAAATTTTGTCAAAGCCTCTGCTGCTGCGTTCTGCTGGGCAGTCTTCTTTGAATGACCCATACCCGTACTGTAGTCCTCACCGTTGATAATGCATTTAACGGTAAAGGTTTTGTCATGAGGCGGTCCGGATTCTTCTATCACTTCATAGGCAGGTGTAGATTTATAAACATTTTGAACAACCATCTGAAGCTCTGTTTTTGCATCATGGAAAAATGTACGCTCCGTTATGTCATTTAATACGTTATCGTGAATAAATCGTCTGGCCTCATCAATGCCTCCGTCAAGATATATGGCTCCGATAAGAGCTTCGAATGCATCAGACAAAATAGAATCCCTCTGTTCACCGTGACTGTTCTTTTCGCCCTTCCCAAGCAGTATATAATCACCGAGACTTATTCTTCTGGCACTAAAAGCAAGACCGGGCTCACATACTATACCCGCACGCTTCTTTGACAGCTCACCCTCAGCTATGGCAGTTTCACCCACATACAGATAATCACTTACCACAAGCTCAAGCACTGCATCTCCAAGAAACTCCAGTCTTTCGTTATTGCCCTTTTTTTCTAACACAACCTCGTTGCCGAACGAAGAATGGGTAAGGGCAAGCTTTAAAAGACCTTTATCCTTAAATTCATATTTAATGATTTTTTCCAAGCTGTCAATTTCCATAATCTACCTCTCAGCGTCTGTAAAAATAGTTGTAAAGCTCATCTACCGTTGCCAATTCTTTAAGCTCAGACATATTAATCATAATATCAAGTCGTGCTTCTATTTCCGTAACAAGCTTAAACATTTCAAGAGAATCAAGTGCAAGATCAGTAGCAAGTACCGTATCTTTTGTTATTTCTCCTGCATCCACTTTGGTTATCTCACTGATAATATTAATTAATGCGTCAAGTTTCATTATTTTCCCCTTGATTATGATTCGGCAGGAGCATTAAGCGATGCATCTGCCACATTTTCCTTAATAATTTTACTGATGTTCTGCTCATTAAATGTAATACACTGTCTGACGGCAGACTTAATTTCACCGCTGCCGGAATTTCCGTGCGTCTTAACGACAAGACCGTTCAGTCCGAGGAAAGGTGCTCCGCCGTATTCTGAAGTATCAAATAATTTTTTAACGGATTTTAAATTTGATTTAATAAGCGCTCCGCCGATTTTGCCCTTCGTGGTCGACATAATACTTTCTTTAATAATCTTTAACAGAGCACCGGCTGTTCCTTCATAAAGCTTAATAATAACATTTCCCACAAAGGCATCAGCAACTACCACATCACATGCACCGTAAGGGATTTCTCTTGCTTCCACAAATCCTATAAAGTTAATATCCTTACACTCCTTAAGAAGCGGATATGTCTCCTTAATCAGCTGGTTGCCCTTTTCTTCCTCAAGTCCTACGTTTACAAGGGCAACTCTCGGCTTCTTAATACCGACAACTTTTTCCATGTAGATTGAACCCATCTTGGCATACTGTACAAGCCATTCAGGCTTAGCGTCCATATTGGCTCCGGAGTCACATAATAATGTTACACCGTTAATTGTCGGAAGAACTGGAGCAAGCGGCGTACGGTTTATTCCCCTGATTCTTTTAACAAGGAGCTGGCCTCCTACGAGTAAGGCGCCTGTACTGCCTGCCGAAACCATTGCGTCGGCTTTACCTTCTTTTATGAGGTTCATACCTACCACTATTGAAGAATCCTTCTTGCCCTTTATTGCCTTTGTAGGAGATTCATTACAGTCAATAACCTCTGTGGCATTTACTATTTCAATATCAAGTGAGTCTGAGCCTTCATATTTGGCAAGTTCACTCTTAACCACAGCCTCCGGTCCCACAAGCAGAAGCTTTGCTCTCTCTCCATATTCCTTTGCGGCATCATATGCACCTTTAACAATCGCAGCAGGAGCATTATCACCACCCATTGCATCAATTACAACTTTAACCTTATCGCTCATCATATCCTCTTTCCCAACAAAAAAATTTAACTGTAAGTTCGCTGCTAAAAGCCGACAAACATAATTGTGCCACTTTATATCAGTGCACAATAACACAATATACATAATATCAAAAAAAACAGAAAAATACAAGACAAAAAGCCCCGGGATCAATTTATTGTCCCGAGGCTTATGGGTTTCATTTAAATTGTACGGATTACTCTTCCGAAGATACTTCCTCTGCAGGAGCTTCCTCCTCAGGAAGGAGAACCTTCATGCTGAGGCTTATCTTCTTATCCTCAGGCTTGAAGTCAATAATCTGAGCTTCGATTTCCTGACCAACCTGTAAAACATCACTTGGCTTCTCAACTCTTGTTCTGAGAATCTGCGATACATGAAGGAGTGCATCTACACCATCGGCAATCTCAACAAATGCGCCAAATGATGTCATTCTTGCAACCTTACCCTTAACTACAGTTCCGACAGCAAATCTTGTTTCAGCATCAGCCCAAGGATTTTCATCCTCAAACTTCTTGCTGAGTGCAATCTTGTCATCCTTAATTTCTTTAACAAATACCTTAACCTTGTCACCAACGCTAAAGATTTTCTTAGGATTAGCAACTCTTCCCCAGCTGATTTCAGAAACATGTAAAAGACCGTCAATATCACCAATATCAACAAATACACCGAAATCAGTTATATTCTTAACTGTACCTTCGAATACGTCGCCTTCCTTAATATTTGCAAGTGCAGCAGCCATAGCCTCTGCCTTAGCCTTTGAAACGACCTGCTTACGATCGCCGATAGCTCTTCTCTTTTTAGGATTGTATTCGATAACTGCTATCTCAACATCAGTATCCTTGTACTTTTCAAGATCCTTTTCAAATACATCCGATACAAGGCTTGCAGGTACAAAAATCTTTGTATCGTCGACAAGGACATTGATACCGCCCT
Source organism: Clostridiales bacterium (assembly GCA_029010495.1). GTDB lineage: Bacteria > Bacillota > Clostridia > Lachnospirales > Lachnospiraceae > UBA3775. The sequence goes on from JAQXKO010000024.1 coordinate 90,153, forward strand.
TAACGATTTCAACAACCTTACCTGTAACTGTTGTACCGTTTTCGCAAGCTTCCTTAATTACTTCGCTTACTCTTTCATTTGCTACTCGTCTGTAGCTGAGAGAAACCTGACCATCTCCATCGTTAACCTTTACAACCTTTGCCGTAAGCTTGTCGCCAACTTTGACTACCGTAGTCAAGTCCAAAGATGAATCTCTGGTGTATTCGCTTCTATTGATAATGCCGTCAGCCTTATAACCAATATTAAGAACAATTTCGTCTTCCTTGACGTCAATAACTGTACCTTCGACTACCTCTCCATTGTGAATTGATTTTAATGATTCCTCTAACATCTGCTCAAAGTTCATTTCTTCCATTGCCCTTCGAACCTCCTCAATAATATTGTGTGGTGTTGATGCACCCGCTGTGATGCCTATCTTGTCATAGTTTACAAAGCTTTTAAGTTCCAGATCCCCAAGATCCTGCACAAAAAATGTGTTATCACAATTTGATGCAGATATTTCAAATAACTTTCTGGAATTTGAACTGCTACTACTTCCAATTACAATCATTGCATCACTGTCAGACGCAAGCACGGAAGCCTCGGACTGTCTCTCTTCAGTTGCATTACAGATAGTTTTCTCCACACTAGTATTACTATAACCTTTTTTTACAAGAAATGCAACAAATTCTTGAAATTTTTTGTAATTAAATGTAGTTTGAGCAACCATACAGACGTTTTTTATCTGCGAAAAGTCAAATTTTTCCAATTCTTCAACGGAATTTACAACCAAAACATCAGATTCGGCCCATCCGACAATGCCTTTTACCTCGGGATGATTACTGTCTCCGGCAATAATTACAAACCTGCCGTCGGCAGTAGCCCTGCTGACTATTCTGTGTATTTTCTTTACAAAAGGACATGTTGCGTCATATATTCTGACGCGTCCATTTGTCTTCTCTTCAATACCCTTGAGGAAGCAGTCAGTCTTCTTATCCACTCCGTGCGAGCGAATAACTATGACTCCTTCATCAATTTCTTCGGCATCCCCGGGGTTGTCTAAAACCTCTACTCCCATCCTTTTAAGATCATTTACAACACTCTCATTGTGAATAATGGGTCCGAGAGTATATACCTTATTATTTTCGGCTGCCAATTTATAAACCATATCAACAGCTCTGTTTACTCCGAAACAGAAGCCTGCCGTCTTTGCCACCTTTACAGACATATTACCTCATTAAAACTAATATTTATTCAATTATTCGCGTTATACAAAGAAATAATGGTATTTACAACCTCATCTATGCTCATATCGGACGAGTCAATCAGAACCGCATCCTCAGCCTGCCTAAGCGGCGAAACACTTCTTGTATAATCTCTCTCATCACGAAGTCTTATATCCTCCATGATTTCTTCTATGTCAGCAGTCTTTCCCTTCGCCTCATACTCAAGAGCACGTCTTTTTGCCCTGGCGTATTCACCGGCTGTCAGAAAAATCTTTAGTGTGGCATCAGGAAGCACGCTTGTTCCTATATCTCTGCCGTCCATAACCACATTTTCACTCTCTGCAATGCTCTTTTGAATTAACGTAAGCTTATTTCTGACTTCGGGATAGACACTGATTTTACTTGTTACGGCACTTACCTCTTCATTTCTGATAAAACCGTTTACGTTTTCACCATTAAGAAGTACATTCTGCCCCTCATCGCCAAATGATAAGCTGACATCTATATTATCCAGCGCCGCAGTAATGCTTTCTTTATCGGAGGAATCAATTCCGTTCCTTGTCATATACAAGGCAATTGCCCTGTACATGGCTCCCGTATCAACATAAATCCAGCCAAGCTGTTTTGCAACAAGCCTGGCAATTGTACTTTTTCCTGCTCCTGCAGGTCCGTCTATTGCAATCTGTTTATTCATAAATACTCCAATTTATTATAATTCGGCTGAAACAGCCCTCGCCGCTGCTGCAGCTGTTGACCAGGCTATCTGAAGATTAAAACCTCCTGTAAGCGCATCAATGTCAAGCACCTCACCAATGATATAAAGCCCCTTGCAGAGCTTAGACTCCATTGTCTTTGGATTAATCTCCTTAACGTCAACTCCGCCCTTTGTTATTATGGCTTCATTATACCCGCAAAGCTCCGAAATCGTCAGGGTGAAATTTTTCAACAGACCGACAATCATCCTGCGCTCTTCCTTTGTAATATTCGAGGCCTGTTTTTCGGGATTAAGTGCTGCCTTTTCAATAAATACAGGAACCATGGAAGCCGGGAGAAGTTTTCTGATGACATTTTTAAGCTGCCTGAGAGGTTCCTCTGAAAGCTCACGAATAACTCTTTCCTCCAATACCGACTCGTCAAGAGCAGGCTTAAAATCAATTGAAAGCACGGCTCCGACTGCATTTACGCCGACAACGGACGAAGCAGTTAGTATGACCGGACCGCTGACGCCGGTATGAGTAAAAAGCATTTCACCAAAGGCTTCATACAGGGTTTTACCATCCTTCTTAATCGTAACACTAACATTTTTAGGCGATACCCCGGCAAGCTCCTTTACAAATTTTTCCTTTGTCTTAAAAGCCACAAGCGAAGGATAGCATGCTGTAATTTTATGCCCGGCCGACGAAGCGAATTTATATCCGTCACCGGTTGAGCCCGTCGTAGGATAACTCAGTCCGCCCGTGGCAATACACACATTCTCCGCCTCAATCAACTGTCCGTCCGAAAGCCTTACACCTACGGCAAATTTTACGCCAAGCTTGTCATCATAAATTATTTCCTTTACTGTTTTCCCGAATTTAAATTCAACGCCGTTATTTCTGCACATTTTCACAAGTGCATTAACGACATCGGCAGATTTGTCACTTTCGGGGAAGACTCTCTGTCCGCGCTCAATTTTTAACGGTACACCCAGCCCTTCAATCAGGTCATAGATATCGTAATTATTAAATGCTCCGAAGGAGCTGTACATAAACCGGTTATTAGTGACTATATTTTCAAAAAATTCGTCTCTGTCACAGGCATTTGTAATATTACAGCGGCCTTTACCCGTAATATAAAGCTTTTTTCCGGCCTTTTCATTTTTTTCAATAACAATTACCGAAGCACCGTTCCCGGCACTTAATGCTGCCATGAGAAGACCTGCGGCTCCGGCACCGATAACCACTAGATTAGTCATTGTCTTTCAGTACATTTCTGTTTTTATAAATATAATCAACAAGTGACGCAATTGTAAGTACAAGAGCGAGCCACATAAATATTTCAGCAACAACTCCGAAGAAATTGAAGAAGGCGCTGTCATAGCTCTTATCAACAACAAGTATCATAAATATACACATAAACATCTGACATACCGTCTTGAATTTTGCTATGTAACTGGCTGCTATAACAACACCGCTGTCTGCGGCAACAAGTCTGAATCCGCTTATGATAAATTCACGTGCAATTATTATGGCAACGATAACTGCCGGAATACTTTTTGATTCAACAAGCAAAATCATTGCAGTACACACAAGCACCTTGTCAGCCAGAGGATCCATAAACTTACCAAAATTTGTTACAAGATTATATTTTCTTGCAAGGTATCCGTCAAGGAAATCAGTCGCACATGCAATACAAAAAACTGCCAGCGCGAAAAAATTGTTATACGGAATTTCCGGTATAAGCATAAGAATCACAAAAACAGGTATCAGGATTACTCTGAAAATTGTAATTTTGTTAGGTAAATTCATCTTCTGTTACCTCCCCTATCAAATCATATTCTTTTGAATCTGTTATAAACACTTTAACTATGTCTCCCGAAAGCAGTTTTTCGCCGCTTTCAAAGAAAACCTGTCCGTCTATACCCGGCGCATCCATATAGCTTCTTCCTATATAGATTTCCTCGTCAGGCATATACCCTTCAACTATTACAGGTATGGTTTTTCCTATCATCTCAAGGCCGTTTTGCCGGGAGATTTCCATAAGGCTTTTCATAACCCTTTTTCTTCTCTGATTTTTTACCCTGACCGGTATCTGTCCGTCCATAAGAGCTGCCGCCGTATTTTCCTCCTTAGAATAAGCAAACACGCCTGCTCTCGTAAATCGTACTTTCTTTAGGCATTCAATCATCTCATCAATATCATCCTCTGTCTCCCCCGGGAAACCGGCAATCAGTGATGTTCTGAGTGCCACATCAGGTATTTTTTCTCTGATTTTACTGACTATGCCCAGTATCTCGGCTCCGGTTGTTCTTCTTCCCATTGCCTTAAGTATTCTGTCCGAAAAATGCTGTACCGGCATATCTATGTAATGGAGCACCTTATTATTAGTGCTCATTTCTTCAATCAATTCATCATAAATCTCCTCCGGATAACAATACATTACCCTAATCCATTCAAGCTCTTCTATTTCCGAAAGTTTCCTCAGAAGAATGTGAAGTGATTTTTTTCCGTACAGGTCAAGACCGTATACCGTAGTTTCCTGTGCCACAAGAATTATCTCACGCGCTCCTCCGCTTACCAGATATTCTGCCTCGTCAATCAGCTCCTCCATAGGAACCGAACGATAATTTCCCCTGACCTTTGGTATGATGCAGTAGGTGCAGTGCTTATCGCAGCCCTCCGCAATCTTAAGATAAGAAACGTAGTTTTCACCTGTAATAAGGCGGTCTGCATCTGTTTTAACAAGTCTTTGCAAATCCTTTAAATAAACCTTCTTATCATCACAATTAAGAGTATCAAGTATATCATCAAATGCTGTGGTACCTACAATTGCATCGACCTCGGGGATGCTTTCCTGTATCTCTTCGGAATAACGTTGGGCAAGACATCCTGTCACAATAAGCTTTCTAAGCTTTGCCGTCGTCTTAAGCTCGGCCATCTCAAGAAGTGTGTTAATGCTCTCCTCCTTGGCATCACCTATAAAGCAACAGGAATTCACAATAACCGCCTCAGCCTCTTTTTCGTCATCAACAAGTCTGTGACCGGCTTTAACAAGCACACCCATCATTACTTCGCTGTCTACCCTGTTTTTATCACATCCGAGTGATATAAAAAGTACATTCATAAATAACCTCTGGTTTAACAAATAACAGCCCGGTTAAGACTGAAAATATATTTATTAATTTACATACAATATCTTACCTTTATCAAGGTACATACTTTGTTATTGTATCATACTTAATAATATATTTCTATAAATTTACCAAAAAATCACAAAAAGTTTTTATTCCAGATATTTTCTGATGCTTTTTATCGCGCTTTTTTCAAGACGGGAGACCTGTGCCTGCGAAATAGAAACCTCTTTAGCAACCTCCATCTGGGTAAGTCCTTCAAAATATCTCATGTGAATAATGTCTTTTTCCCTGTCATTCAGCCCTTCTATTGCTCTTTCCAGATCAATATCACTAACCCAGTATTCCTCCTTATTGCCGTTGTCCGATATCTGATCCATTATATACAGACCCTCACCTTTATCAACACATACGGGTTCATAAAGTGATACCGGCGCCTGAATTGCCTCCCATGAGGCAGACACCTCCTTTTTTGTACAGCCGAGTATTTCCGCTATTTCCTCCGGAAGAGGTTCCCTGTTTTCTTTCATTCTGATCTGCTCGGCCACAGCCATGGATTTATATGCAAGATCCTTTATCGACCTGCTGACGCGTATAGTATAATTATCCCTGAGATACCTCCTGACCTCGCCAAATATAAGCGGCACGGCATATGTCGAAAATTTAACTCCGATACTCAGGTCGAAATTATCAATTGCCTTTATCAGACCTATACACCCGATTTGAAATAAATCGTCAGGATTTTCGTCGGTGTTTTTAAATCGCTTAATAATACTGAGAACCAGTCTGATATTCCCTTTTATAAATAATTCCCTGCTCTTTTTATCGCCTTCCTTTGTTTTTTTGAGCAGCTCATACTGTTCTTCGTCAGTAAGTAACGGCAGTGATGAAGTGTTAACACCGCATATTTCTACTCTTGCGCCATTCAATGCTAATCCTCCGAATCGTTCAAGACTGACAGATGTTTGTTCCATCTGTTATTAGGATTAACATTTTTCAGATAAATAAACTAAAGCTTAGCCATAATTTCTTTTCTTAATCGCTTTATAATCTTCTTTTCCAGTCGCGATATGTATGACTGCGATATTCCGAGCAGCTCGGCGACCTCCTTCTGGGTTTTCTCTTCTCCGTCCGGCGACATAATACCGTAACGAAGCTCTATAATTTCGCGTTCCCTTCCCGACAGATTTTTCAGTGCATTTCTTAAAAGCTGCCATTCCACCTCATCCTCGAGTCCGCGTGATATCTCATCTTCATCACTGCCCAATATATCAGACAATAACAGCTCGTTGCCGTCCCAGTCTGTATTTAACGGTTCATCAAGTGATATTTCGAGCTTTTCCCTGCTGCTTTTTCTCAGATACATCAGAATCTCATTTTCTATGCATCGGGATGCATAAGTTGCAAGCTTGATATTTTTATCGTAATCAAATGTTTTTATTGCTTTAATAAGTCCTATTGTCCCTATTGATATCAGATCATCAACTAAGATGTTGGTGTTTTCAAACTTCTTTGCAATATATACTACAAGACGCAGATTATGCTCAACAAGTCTGTTACGTGCCTTTTCATCACCGCTGTCATGAATAGCCTTAAAGCATGTCTCCTCTTCCTCCTGGGTAAGAGGAGGAGGTAGTGTATCCGGTCCGTTTATATAATTTACGGAACGGTTATTTCCGTATATCAGACTGACAATTAATTTCCTTAAAAACATAATTTATATCTCCTTTAACAATTGCTTTGGGATAATCACTTCATAACCACTTTTCCCGGGAATGTCGCTAAATGCTATCGCAATCTTCTCATAATGTATTTTTTCTCTCTCATTAAGACTTATATCCACGTTATCAATATAGCCTCCCATAAGAAGCTTTTCTCCCGAAACAGTACAGACCCTTACTTGAAAGCAGTCATAAATTACATCTTTAAATTTATTTTCTAAGGACTTATCAATTATTGATACCGCATTTAATCCGTCAGGAGTTCTCAGCATATTGCCGGAATCAATAATACCTTTAAGTAATAATTCATTATCAGCATCATGTTTTATGAATACCTCTGCCCTTTCATCAGCTTCCCGGGATGCCTTTATCGCCCTGCAGAAAACAGTCAGCATCATAATCTGCAGTAATATATTAATACAACAAAGCATTATTTCTTTGTCCGTAACACCCTCCAGTATTCCTCCGACCGTAATATATACACCGAATTCCAGAATACCTGCCAACAGTAAAAATAAACTTCCCCTTACACACTTTTTCATACCTTCAAAGCCAAAGCATATTATATATACAGTCACTATGCAGAAAACATATGATACAATTGATACGAAAAAGCTGTTTTTGATTAATGAAAGGTAAATGCCGGCAAAGGAAATAATATCACCTGTCAATGCACCGGTAATAAGTCTTTTAATATTAACAGTTCTTCCGAATGTGACTGAATAAATAATCAGTGTGATAATAAGAAGCAGAAAATATACAATCAAAAAAGTATCCAGATAAATAATAACACCCATTTTGCCTATTTATGTTTTCCAAAATTTGTCATATCAGCCGAAAACAAAATACTGATTTTCCTTAATTGTAATATATACCTTATGAATAGTCTGTCGAAACAGATTATTATTTTAAAAATCATATGTCAGAATATATCTGATTACGACAAAAAAAGGTGCGGCACAATCGTACCACACCCTGTAATAATCTTTGTATATATGTTAAGCCATAAAATAATTAACCGATAATCAATTAATCATTTTCTATAACATGCTCTCATCATAATGCGCTCTGATACCGCCAATGAACTTTGCTCTTGTTCTCGCACACACAAGATGCGCAGCTCCGATTGATTTTACGGATAATCTGACCGGCACAGCCACATCCTTAAGATGCATGCCGATAAGTGTATCACCTATGTCCATGCCTGCGTCACCCTTAATATGCTCAACTGCAACAGGCTCATCGAAATGCTCGTATGCCTTTGTTGCAAAGGAGCCTCCTGCCTTAGGTTGCGGAACAACATTTACAATGTCATAATTTTTCCTGTCAGCAAGACTTTTTTCGATAATTATTGCCCTGTTCAAATGTTCACAGCACTGTGCAGCAAGATATATTCCGTTTTCTTTTGCCGCAGTCCATATACCCATAAATACATCCTCTGCCAACTCAGGTTTTGAAGCAGAACCGATTTTTTCTCCGGAAACCTCGCTTGTCGAGCATCCGATTACAAGGACATCTCCTTCTTTAAGCTTTGCGGTCGCAATCAGCTCACATGCAGCCTTATAGCTTTCATCAAATATTTCGGACATTTATCCAACCTCCAACTTCAATATAATATAACCGATTACCTTAGAAATAATTATTTGAATATTAAAAAGCCGACCGGATATACCGGTCAGCCTTTGATAACAATAGATATAATTAAACTCTCTTAAGATATTCTCCGGTTCTTGTATCAATCTGGATTACTTCACCCTGATTAACAAATAATGGAACGTTAACCTGTGCACCTGTCTCAACTATAGCAGGCTTTGTAGCGCCTGTAGCCGTATCACCCTTGAATCCCGGCTCTGTATCAATAATTTCAAGCTCGACAAATAATGGTGGCTCTACTGAGAAAATCTGTCCCTGATGTGACATCATCTTAACCATTTCATTTTCCTTAACGAATTTTAAAGCATCACCAATCTGGTCCTTTGAAAGAGCAATCTGGTCATATGTTTCAACATCCATAAAGTTGTATAAATCACCGTCATTGTAAAGATACTGCATATCCTTTCTCTCAATGTGTGCAGCCGGGAACTTCTCTGTAGGTCTGAAAGTCTTTTCAACCACACCGCCACTCTTGATATTCTTAAGCTTAGTTCTGACGAAGGCAGCTCCCTTACCAGGCTTAACATGCTGGAACTCAAGAATCTGTACTACGTTGCCTTCAATCTCTAATGTAAGTCCGTTTCTAAAATCACCTGCTGAAATCATGTGGATTTCCTCCTTAAAATATCTGTCTGTATAAATACATATATATTATTAGTTTATACTATAAACAGCTTTTTTTCAATAGTTTTTTTTCCATAAGGATAAACTTTGTTAATTAACAATATAAATTCTGTTATCTTAAGACTCCAGAATCATATCGACAGCCATAAGATAGCCCTTCAATCCCTGTCCGACAATCTGACCGTCACATGCCGGCAGCGTAACGCTTATATGTCTGAAGCTTTCCCTTTCGTTGACATTGGAAATATGAATTTCAATCTTCTTCATGGAAACGCTTGCAAGAGCATCATGAATTGCATAGCTGTAATGAGTATACGCCCCCGGATTGATTACTATACCGTCAACCTTGTCAAAATACGCCTGCTGGATTCTGTCAATAATGGCTCCCTCATGGTTTGACTGAAATGTTTCGAGTTCAAATCCTTTTGTTGCGGCATAATCTTCAAGCATTCCGAGCAGATAGCCGTAATCCTGTTTGCCGTATATACCGGGCTCTCTTATACCCAGAAAATTAAGATTAGGACCGTTTATTACCAATATTTTCATAGATTTATACTATCCCTTTCACAAAAATGAAATCAAAATGTTCTTTCAAAAACAATATACAATTATACACTCAATTCAATTTCATTAACTATTTCATCAATCGTTTTATTATCCGTGTTTACCCTGATATGAGCTGCCTCCTGATAAACAGGCTCTCTTTTTTCCAGCAATTCACGTACGGCCGCCTCCTTGTCCTCACGTTGAAGAAGAGGTCTTGTAGTATCATTTTTCAGACGTTCAATAATGGTTTCCGGAGAAGCCTTAAGATAAATTACAAAGCCTGCATTTTTTAGAAGCTTTCTGTTTTCAGCTCTTAACGGAGTTCCGCCTCCGACTGATATTATATGTCTCTTATATTTTTTGACAAGCTTCTTAACAGTCTCTGTTTCACACTCTCTGAAATATTCCTCACCTTTTGTTTCAAATATTTTACTTATTGAGGTTCCTTCTATCTCTTCAATCAGGGAATCGGTATCAACGAATGTAAAGCTCCACTTTTTTGCAAGCGCTCTTCCGACTGTAGATTTACCGCTTCCCATAAATCCTATTAAAACAAGATTTGATTCCTTGAGTTTTTCCCATCTGTCCTGCTTATAAAAATGTAAAACCATCCTTTCCAGATGTCTTTTTAACACAATCTGTATTTCCTCACGCTTGTTGATGGGTCTTACAAGAAATGATCTGATACCGGTTCTGTTAGCACCATACACGTCAGTAAACAGCTGGTCACCGATAAATATTGTATTTTTACTATCGGTTCCCATAAGCTTCATCGCCCTGCGGTAATTCTTACGCGACGGCTTTTTGGCATCAAAAATATAAAAAATATTTGTTACGTCAACACCTGACCTTATAAGTCCGTCATAAAATCGACGTACACGCGGTTCCTTATTGTTGGATAACAGACATATCTTATATCCCGTACCGGTAAGTCTTGCAAAGAGCTTTGAAGCGGCTTCATTACAGTCGGCATTATGTTCAACCAATGTATTGTCGATATCATAAATCAGACCTCGATAACCCTTTTTATAAAGCTCTTCGTATTCAATATCATAGCTTGAACCCGCCATGCCTGCAGGATAAAACATTTTAAACATTATTCATTCCTCAATAAAACAAAAATACCTATGCTCGTATTATAGCATACCATTATAATTATACATAATATGTTAAAAAAGTAAATACAAATCATCAATTATAATAACACTCTGCCGACTTCGTTTTGCCGGAAATGAAAGCTTATGCATAGTCTATATTATTCAACCTCATAAAAACTGCCCCGTAAAAATCAGATAATACGGGGCAGCAGCTTAATTATTATAATAATAAAAATATGTTTTATGCTTCTTCCTTGGCCGCTTCTTCAATAACATGTGCCTGTACATCACTCGGAGCAGGCTCATAGCGGTCAAATGTATATGAATAATCGCCAAATCCGCCGGTCATCGAACGAAGGTCGGTTGAATATCCATAGAGGGATGACACAGGAATATCGGCAATTATTTCCTGCTTGCCGTTTGGAACCGGATTCATACCGAGTACACGACCGCGCTTCTTTGATAAATCACCCATGATATCTCCTGTATATGCATCAGGTATCACAACCTTTAAGGAAGCAATAGGCTCAAGAAGAATTGGAGTCGCTTCCATAATACCTTCCTTAAATGCCTTGATAGCCGCAAGCTTAAATGCCATTTCATTAGAATCAACCGGATGATAGGAGCCGTCAATCAGAACAGCCTTAACGCCGACTACCGGATAACCAGCAAGCGGTCCCTTAAGAACTGATTCTGCAATACCCTTTTCAACAGCAGGATGGAAATTACGTGGTACCGAACCGCCTACGATTCTCTCTTCAAAAACATATGGTTTTTCAAGGTCACCGCTTGGTTCAAAGATCATAATTACATCTCCGAACTGTCCTGCACCACCTGACTGCTTCTTGTGTCTTCCCTGTACCTGAACGCTCTTTCTGATTGTCTCTCTGTATGGTACCTTTGGCTTTGAAAGATTAATTTCAACCTTATATCTTCCGCTAAGCTTGCTCTTGACAATTTCAAGCTGCTGGTCACCGATACCGTAAAGAAGAGTCTGACGGTTATCGGTATCGTTAACTGTCTTAATCGTAAGATCCTCCTCCATAATCTTTGCAAGAGCCTGTGAAATCTTATCATCGTCGCCCTTGTTTACAGCATTGTAACGTACATATGTATATGGAACGGAAATCCTTGCCTTTGTGAACTCAATCGGATTAGCTTTAGTCGATAAAGTATCACCTGTCTGTGCTGAGTTTAACTTACCTATGGCACCGATATCGCCTGCATAAAGCTCTTTAACCTCAATCTGTTCCTTACCGCGAAGTACATATAGTCTTGAAAGCTTCTCTTCTGTTCCCTTATTAGTATTATATATAACATCATCGCTCTTTAGAACGCCTGAGCAAACCTTAATAAGTGAAAATTTACCGATAAACGGATCAGCAATTGTCTTAAATACCTTTGCAGAGAAATCCTTGTTTGCATCATAATCAGCCATAAATGTTGTTTCGGTCTTATGACTCATACCCGTAATGACGCATTTGTTTGGTGATGGGAAGTACTTATCAATTGCCTGTAAAAGAGCATGACAGCCTCTGCCCTGAATACCCGAGCCGCAAAGAATAGGAACCATATCACCACCTGCAACATTACTTCTGATGGCAGTTTCAAGCTCAACCTCGGTAAATTCTTCGCCCGCGAAATATTTCTCCATCAGCTCCTCACTTGTCTCTGCCACGGCTTCGATAAGATGATTTCTGTACTGGTTTGTATAGTCCATGCAATACTCAGGAATATTTCCGTCAGTATATTCGCCAAGCTTATTAGTAAACTTACGTCCGGCCATCTTTACCACATTAACAAAACCGACAAAGGTTTCATTTTCTCTGATAGGTGTATGGAACGGAGCAATTCTGTTTCCGAATCTTTCTTTAAGATTTTCAACAACCTCCCTGTAGGACGCATTATCGTCATCCATATCAGTAATGAAGAATATTCTCGGAAGCTTCATACGTTCACACATATCCCATGCCTTTAATGTACCGACCTCTACACCTGCCTTTGCAGAAACAACGATAACCGCACCGTCCGCTACCGATAATGCTTCCTCAACCTCACCGATAAAGTCAAAATAACCCGGTGTATCAAGGAAATTAATCTTAGTATCCTTCCAGATAATAGGAACCAGCGAAGTACTGACAGAGAAGCCCCTCTTTGCCTCTTCCTTATCATAATCGCTTATGGTAGTTCCGTCTTCAACCCTGCCCATACGGTCGATAACACCTGTTGTATATGCCATTGCCTCAACAAGTGTAGTCTTACCACAGCTTCCATGTCCCAGAATAGCGACATTACGTATGTTTTCATACTTATAAGTCTGCATAATAAACCTCCGAAATATTATATATTTGCCAAGAATTACTACCCTCATATTTCTCAGCCCTTAATAGGTACATATTACTATATTTTTTATTTTTTTTCAATGTTTTTTGTTGAAAATGCACATTTATTTTTACAAATATTATTCAGGACCATGACAAATCACAGTTTTTAACCATTTTTCCCCAATATTTGATGATTCCTCCAAAATAAACATGTAAATATTTGACTTTTTACGCTTAAACTTTTATACTTAATATGTTATGGTCTTATATTATATGCAGGGCAAAATACAGAATCATAACATGTCTTACACTTTTTTCCTGCATTTTTAGATAAATTAAGGAGAATCTCATGATTAAATTAGGTTTTATAGGTTTTGGACTTATCGGCGCCTCTATTGCAAAATCAGTTAAACAGAAGGCTCCTGGCAAATACCATATTACATGCTATGACTACCACAGCGATACAAATGCTTCTCTTGCCAGGGCACTTGACGAGAAAGTTATTGAAGCAGTCACAAAACAGCTTTCAGGTCTGCTCGAATGCGATATGATTATTCTTTGTGCTCCTACTCTAAAAAACATCAGCTACCTGAACGATATAAAAAAATGCTTTGGGGAGAATGGTGTTGCACTGCCTGTCATAACCGATGTGGGAAGCGTAAAGGGAAATATTGTTAAAGCAGCTAAAGAGCTTGGAATGGAAAATCATTTTATAGGCGGTCATCCGATGGAAGGCTCAGAAAAAACAGGCTACGACAGTGCCAATGACCATCTTCTTGAAAATGCTTATTATATACTCACTCCTACTGACAGCACATCAGATAAGGACCTTATGCTTTGTAAAAGTCTTGTGACGGATACAGGTGCCATTGACATTATTCTTGACTGTGAAGAGCATGACAGGGTAACCGCAGCCATCAGTCACGTACCTCATATCATTGCGGCAGAGCTTGTAAACCTTGTACAGGATTCAGGTAATGATGTCCCTGTTATGAAGATGCTTGCAGCCGGCGGCTTCAAAGATATTACACGCATTGCCTCCTCATCTCCCGATGTATGGCAGTCAATCTTTTTGTCCAATAAAGAAGCTATACTAGAATGCCTGATGAGGTTTCAGGATGCCCTTTGTCATGTGGAAGCGTCACTTATGGCAAATGAAGGCGACCATATTTATAAAACCTTTGAGCGGGCAGGTTCATTCAGAAATTCAATTCCGAATGCACATGGCATGCTAAAGCCGGAATATAAGCTTTACGTAGATATTGAAGACAGGGTCGGGGCAATCGCAACCATCGCCACACAGCTTTTTATACATGACATATCAATTAAAAATATCGGTATTATTCACAACCGCAGCTTCGAGCAGGGTGTACTTAAGATTGAATTCTATGATGCAAAATCAATGGATGCTGCCATGGAAAATCTTGAAAAAGGCGGATATACAATTCATAGGGCAGAATAAAAAATAAGGTTACCGATAAGGTAACCTTTTTATGTTTTTTATGTTATTAATAATAAAGCCGGTGAATAATTAACACCGGCTTTATTACATCATTTCATTTTCTCATCTATGTAGCTGATAAGAACATTTGTAGTCTTTTCAATACCAAGTCTTGAGCTGTTAACGCAGATATCATAATTGCGGGAATCGCCCCATTTTCCGTCACAATAGAAATTGTGATATGTCTTTCTCTTCTTGTCATTTGTCTTTAACAGGTTTTCAGCATCTGCACGTGAAACACCAAGACCCTTGATTGTACGTACAATCTTATCCTCCTTGTCACCAAGCACAAAAATACTTATAAGACCTTCATTACCTTTAAGAATTGTTTCCGCACATCTTCCTACAATAACAAATGAATCGCCTCTTTCGGCTTTTCTTTTAAGTACGTCAAACTGCATATTAGCAATATTAACCTCAATTGAATTACTGAAGCCGTGTACACTTCTTGACATAAATGCATTTCTCGGAACCTCATCATACTTTGCAAGAACTGCAGCGTCCATATCCTTTTCTTCTGCAACCTCCTGCAAAAGATTACTGTCATACAGCGGGATGTTATAATGCCCGGATAACCTCTGTGCTATCTCTTTGCCTCCGCATCCATATTCACGACCGACTGAAATTATAATCTGCTTTCCCATAATTTATCTCCTATCTTTTCATAATAAACGCCTCTGCGTCATTACAAATGCAATATATTATTCATAAATTAATTATATCACATATCCATATTATTTTAAAGTTGTTTATAAAAAATTATAATCTTTCCCTGTTGCTTTCCTTAAGCTTATTAACAGATTGTGCAAGCTTTGCCTGAGCTATCCTGTATTCCCTTAGGCTCTTCTTCTGAAGCTTAATTTCTTCCTCACGTTCAAGTCGCGCCCTCTCACGTACTTCTTCAAGCCTATCAGGATCTTCGGCACTCTCAACAAGCATAATAACCTCGCCGTTTTCCACCTTGAGAAGTCCCGGACCAAGGTAAACCTTTTCCTTCTTTTCTCCGGATACGGAAATTGTAGCAATACCCGGCTTTATGATACATATCACGTTGCTCCTGTGTGCCATTATACCTATCATTCCCGTAGTTGTAGGAACTACAAGCGATACACATTCACCCTCATAATAAACTTTATTGGTGGCAAGTATCCTGACACGAAAATTATTCATTTGCTTCCTCTCTAATCTTTTCTGCCTTAAGCTTTACATCTTCTATTGTTCCGACATTATAAAATGCCGCTTCGGGATACTCGTCCATATCACCGTTTAATATCGCCTCAAATCCGCGCAGGGTTTCTTCCAAAGGAACGAAGACACCCGGAACACCGGTAAATTTCTCAGCCACATATGTAGGCTGTGCAAGAAAACGCTGTATTTTTCTCGCTCTGTTTACTGTCTCCCTATCCTCCTCGCTAAGCTCCTCCATACCAAGTATAGCAATGATATCCTTTAACTCATTGTACTTCTGAAGCATTTCCTGAACCCTTCTTGCAATTTCGTAGTGACGCTCTCCAACAACGTCAGGTTCAAGAATTCTCGAGGTGGAAGCAAGCGGATCAACTGCAGGATAAAGACCCTGCTCGGCTATCTTCCTGCTAAGGACGGTTGTGGCATCAAGATGTGTAAAGGTCGTAGCAGGAGCAGGATCCGTCAAATCATCTGCCGGCACATAAACTGCCTGAACAGATGTTACCGAACCGCGTTTTGTGGAAGTAATCCGTTCCTGAAGTGCACCCATTTCTCCCGCAAGTGTCGGCTGATAACCTACTGCTGACGGCATTCGTCCGAGAAGAGTCGAGACCTCCTGTCCGGCCTGGACAAATCTGAAAATGTTATCTATAAACAAAAGTACGTCCTTATGACTTTCATCCCTGAAATATTCCGCCATGGTAAGACCCGAAAAAGCAACTCTCATGCGCACACCGGGAGATTCATTCATCTGTCCGAATACAAGCGCCGTCTTATCACTTACGCCGCTCTCACGCATTTCATTCCAAAGGTCATTACCCTCGCGGCTTCTCTCGCCCACACCGGTAAAAATCGAATATCCGCCGTGCTCCATTGCGACGTTATGGATCAGCTCCTGTATCAGAACCGTCTTACCTACTCCGGCGCCGCCGAACAGTCCGATTTTACCGCCTTTCGGATAAGGCTCCAGAAGGTCGATAACCTTAATTCCTGTTTCCAGTATTTCCTCCACAGGTTTCTGCTCGCTAAACTTCGGTGCACTTCTGTGTATTTCCCAGTGTGTTACTTCATCACTCATCTGCTCGCCGCCGTCTATTGTCCTGCCGAGTACATCAAATACTCTTCCCAGTATTTCATTGCCGACAGGGACCTTGATACCGCAGCCTTCTCTTACTACCTTCATGCCTCTTGCAAGGCCTTCACTCGGTGCAAGCATAATACATCTTACGGAATTGTCACCCACATGGGCTGCAACCTCCATAACTCTTTCTTCATCATTTACCTTAACCTTTAAAGTTTCATTTATTTTAGGCAACTGTCCATGGGGAAACTCACAATCAATAACAGGACCTGATATTTCTGCAATTATTCCGTTTGTCATTTTATAGCCGCCTCCTTTTTATGTTTTTTCCTCATGGCCCTTGCTCCCGCTGAGACCTCAGTTATTTCCTGGGTAATCATGGCCTGTCTTACTCTGTTATATTTTACATACAAATCCAAAAGGATGTTGTCCGCATTCCTGTTCGCCGAGTTCATCGCCTGCATACGTGCATTCTGTTCACAGCAGAAGCTGTCGACAAGAGCCGAATAAATATATCCGGAAATATAATCAGGAATCAGACCGTTTAATACATCTATCGGATTAGGCAGATACTCAAAATCGTTTTTCCCGCTGTATTTACCTTTAAATTCTGAAACATGAATAGGCAAAAGCTGTATTGCCGTTGCCTCCTGCGACATACTGTTTTTCATATCGGTATATACAATGAATATTCTGTCTACTTCTCCGTTATTATACGGAATAAGTATCTCCTCACATATTTCTCTGGCTCTTTCCATATTCGGATTCTGACAGGTGTATAAAAATTCATTTTCATACTGAATATGATTACGTGAAAAATACTGTCTGCCGTATTCACCGACAACATATAGCTTTGAATTATTATGCCTGCCCAGTATATCTCTTGTCAGATTAATAATATTGTTGTTGTATGCACCGGCCAGTCCCTTGTCAGCCGTAACCACAAGAATGGCGCACGGATTACTATCATCAAACTCATTTCTGTCAGAATAGAAATATTCACTTTCAGATACATTTGCACAGCTGAAAACACGGCTTATTTCTTTATAAAGTGCTTTAAAATAAGGCTTTGTCCTGTCCAGATCACTTTTAGCCTTTCTCATCTTTGTGGATGCGATAAGATACATGGCACTTGTAATCTTTTTAGTATCCCTGACACTCTTTATTCTGTTTTTAATTTCCTTTACATTTGCCATTAATCATCCACCTTTAATTAACGTGAATTATAAATATTCAGAAACTGTCTGCCAAGCTTTAAAACTGTTGACCTGTCCTCATCAGTCAGTTCTCCTGTTTCATCGATTCTGTCAACCAATGCTCCGTCCGTCGATGATACAAATTTCAGAAGCTCACGTGCAAACCCTCCTATCTGCTTCTTTGGCACATCCTGCATCAGATGATCAAGTGAACATACAAGCAGAATTACCATTTCATGATGCGCATAAGGAGTACTTCTGTTCTGCTTAAGAAGCTCCATCAGTCCGGCACCGAATTGAAGAGAACTCTTTGTTTCCTCATCAAGATCACTGGAGAATTGTGTAAATACCTCCATCTCGCGGTATTGTGCAAGCTCGAGTCTTATTGCTCCGGCAGCCTTTTTCATGGCCTTTGTCTGGGCAGCTCCTCCGACTCGTGATACAGAAAGACCTACATTGACAGCCGGTCTTTGTCCTGCAAAGAAAAGCTCTGATTCAAGGAATATCTGACCGTCTGTAATTGAAATAATATTGGTCGGTATATATGCAGCCACATCACCCGCCTGTGTTTCTACTATAGGAAGTGCGCTGAGACTTCCCCCGCCCAGCTCGTCACTAAGATGTGCGGAACGCTCCAAAAGGCGCGAATGAAGATAAAACACATCGCCCGGATAAGCCTCACGTCCCGGAGAACGCTCCAAAAGGAGACTGAGCGCCCTGTATGCAACGGCATGCTTTGACAAATCATCATAAATAATAAGCACATCCTTACCCTTATGCATAAAATACTCACCAAGAGCGCATCCCGCATAAGGAGCGATATACTGAAGAGGTGCGCTGTCGCTTGCCGTTGAACTGATAACTACAGAATACGACATTGCATCATTTTTTCTGAGAGTATCAACTACATGCGCAACGGTGCTTGCCTTCTGTCCTATTGCGACATAGATGCATATAACATCCTTACCCCTCTGATTAATAATCGTATCAAGTGCAATTGTTGTCTTTCCGGTCTGCCTGTCACCGATTATAAGTTCACGCTGACCGCGACCGATAGGAAACATACTGTCAATTGTAAGTATTCCTGTTTCAAGCGGCTTATTAACAGGCTGTCTGTCAATTATACCGGGAGCACTTGTTTCAATCGGTCTGTATTCATCTGCCTTTATCTCGCCAAGCTCATCAATTGGATTTCCAAGTGAATCCACTACCCTGGAAAGATAATTATCAGATACCGGTATGCCTGCGCATCTGCCGGTTCTCTTTACAAGACTTCCTTCTGATATGTCATCCTCGCTTCCAAAGAGTACACAACCAACATGGTCCCTCTTAAGATCCTGCACCATACCGTATACTCCCCCGTTAAAGATAAGTATTTCACCGTATGTTGCATTATTAAGGCCTGACACCGTCGCGATTCCGTCTCCGACAGTGATTACCTCTCCGACCTCATTTTCGATAGCCTTCGGAATCCATTCTTCAATCGTTTTCTTAATCAGCGGTATTACGTTTGATTTATTTTTTATTGCTTTTGAAATATCTTCTTTTATCTGCTCCGCTTTTGAAGCCACAGACCAGTCAAGCACTGTTTCAAGAGTCCACTTTGCTTCTCCGTTTTCATATCTTACATGACCGGCTTCTATTTTAAAGCCCTTCCCGAGAGTTTTATCCTCTTTCCATTCAAGACTGACCTTATCGCCGAATTTTTCCGTAAGATATGATAAAAGCTTTTCAGTCTGTTCTTTTCCGGGCTCCTTTTCGCTGCGTATGTATGCAAGGACCTGAAAATTCATATCTTTATAATTCATAAATAACTACCTCTTGACTGTGTCCAGAAAATCATCAATAGCATCACCCGAGGAGGATTTAAGCATTTTATCAATAGCTTCTCCGACAAGATCATTTATCTCATCTGACACATCCGATACTATTCTCTGTTTTTCGGACTCTGCCTCTTTTCTCGCTTTGGCAATAATCCTGTCTCCTTCAGCTTTTGCCGCATCAAGCTTTTTGGCTGCCTCAGTCCTGGCTTCTTCGTTAGCCTTCTGCTTTACTGCTATTATTTCGCTGTCAACCTCTTTAAGACGACGCTCATATTCTTCCTTTATGCCGTCAGCCTCTTCCTTCTGCCTGTGGGCTTCATCATAAAGACCCTGATAGTATTCTTTTCGCCTGTCCATAAATTTTTTAACGGGATTATATAACAAAATATATAATCCTCCCGCAAGAATGACAAAATTTAACAAATGTAAAAGAATCTGCTGAAGGTCTATGTTTAACGGTAAATTCATAGAGAAGCCTCCCTCTTACAACACGAATATAATTAATATGGCTACAATAAGTGCATATATAATAGCTGTTTCGATAAATACAAGACCAAGCATCATGCTTCCCCTGATTGCACCCTCTGCCTCAGGCTGTCTTGCAATACTTTCGTTTGACTTTGAAATGGCAATAGCCATACCTATAGCACCGGCAAATGCCGCAAGTCCTACACATATACCGGCAGCCATCGCCTTATCCCCCGTTGTGCTGCCTTCATCCTCCGCCGAAGCCTCTGCCGATACGGCTGCCTTGTCATCTGCATTACTCTCCTCTGCCATGGCAGGTGCAAATGAAAACATAAAAATCATAATAAGTGTTAATACGGCTACCATTTTTTTCATAATATCATCCTCCAAATAATTTATTAATCAGCCTTCTGCATAACTTTTTCAGGTTCTATATCTTCCTTTGGCTCCGTTACCTCACCATAAAAAAGTGATGTAAGCATAGTCAGTACATAAGTCTGAATAAGTGCATGCAGTAAAGTAAAAATAATACCGACTAAAACCGGCAGTACAAAACTCAGTGTCATATAATAATATACAAGCTCCGTAACGAGAAGACCGCTGAGTAAAGCTCCGAAAAGACGGAAGCTCATTGATATCGGGAGTGAAAAGTCTTTTAATGTCTGTCCTACTCCTTTAAGACCATTTGACGTAAGTCCGCCGACCAATATAAACAGATATGACATACATCCCATGCAAATGGCTGCATTTATATCTGACAGCGGGGCCGGCATTGACATCGAGATATTCTCAGTCGTGACGACCTGAAGGCCTAGAAGCTCAAATAATGTACCAAAACATATATAAATGCCTGCACTGAAAATATAAGCGCCAAGCAGCTTATTACGATGCGGACTGTTTGTCCTGGCCAGATTATCAAAGAAGCCTATAAGCTCCTCCAGAAGAAGCTGGAATCTGCCGGGAACCATCCGGAACCTCGGTATCACAAAGATTCTGATTATAAGAGATGCAAAAAGAATAATAAATGTAACGGTAAACGCTGATGCCACGGCCGGATTAACCTCTGCAATACCAAGAAAATTAATCCTGTTTGTCTCATGCAGCACTGCGTCCTTCATGGCGATTTTAATTGGTTCGCTTTCCTTGTCAGGATTATTGGTAAATACAATTCCCACGACAAGAAGGGCGCATACAATTACCAGCATGCACAGCGTCACTATACGCTTTTTTTTACTCATTGTTTCCTCCCCTATTAAAATATTGTTGCCTCATAAAATGATAGGTCTGTCTTAGGACAAATAATAAACAAAACACATATTGTGATTATATTTTACAAAATATCCCAAAACCAAGCTTTTTTGATTATATCACATATATTATCCAAAAGGTAGTGTTTTTTATTGATTTTTAACAACTTCTTAAGAAAATTCAATTCTTTTTTATCTATTTCATACAAAACGACCCCGCAAAAACCATAATATCGGTTTTCATGGGGCCGTGTTAATTCTGCAATATACTTAATTCATTATTTATAATCTTTTAACGGGTCAATACCGAGATACTTCCATAAGATACTATATGGTGAGCTTCCGACGGTAAGAATCTTTTCATAACAGGTTTTATATTCTATTCCCTGTGAATGAAGAGCTTCAACAGTATCCTCCATAAGGAGATATCCTATGCCGTATGCAGGATAAAGAGCCGGGTCTGAGCATACGATGCCGTATATTGATTCTGCTGCCGACTCAACCAGTCCCTGTTTCTTAAACCAGTTCTTAGTATCGTCAAGACTCCATCCGTAGTAATTAACTCCGATATCCACAAGAGCTACAAGCACGTAATTAACCACATTATCAATATTTAAAATTTCAGCCTTTATCTCATTATCAATACACCAGTTATATGCAAGCTTTTCAACATACATTGCCCATCCCTCCTGATAGGAAAGATAAGTAAGTGCCGAATCAATTTCCTGAAAATCCTTCTTGCAGAAATTGAACTCATCCTGATAAAGATGACCCGGGATACCCTCATGTGCAAGAGTTACAAAAAGCTTAAGAGAATCGGAAACATTACTCTTATTTACCCTGATTACCCTCCTGCCTATATTGTCAAGCTGTGGTGAAAGATAATAGGCTGATATTGAATCAACCTCCTGTCTTTTATCAAGATAGCTTATAATCCAGTTCGGATTTCCGACATCGGGAAGCTCTTTTTTTGCCAGCTTTGCAAGCTCATTCATAATCTCCATGGGATCATCTGAATACTTTGATTTTGTAAGTCCGATTGTTGACACAAGAAGCGGGTAGGATTTGGCCAGCTCTCCTATTCGCTCAAAATATGCGGTATATCGTGCCGTACCATAATCAAATATCTGTTCAGGCGTCATTCCTGTTCCGAGATATGACTCAAGAAGATATTCATAGTATTCCCTGCCTCCTTCAAAAGCGGCAGCACCCTTTGCGGGAACTATGCAGCTCTTCATTCCCTCTATAAAAGTTTTATATTCTTTTATCGCAGGAGTAACCTTTTCGTCAAGTATTGAAGCCATCCTTGCAAGAATATCCTTTGTATCGCTTTCGGAAAGTTCGGCCTCCTTCATATTATTTTCAAAAGATATATAAATAATACAATCCGAGGCTTTGCCGTAGCTCCATGCATCAATAAGCTCAAGGGAATAATCATACATTTCCTTTGTGATGCCCTTACCTGCCTTTGAAAGCTTTTCAATATATTCCGTTTCAGACTTTATAACATCCGGAAGTGCGGCCAGAAGCTCCAAATAAAGCTCCGCATCCTTCTTTTCCTCGATAGGAAATTCCGTAAAATACTGCTGCAGGTTAGATATGAAGTTGTTGTTCTGAGATAATGCATAAATATAAGGAGCCTTATCCTCGTCCATCTTCTTGAACATTGCAAGCTCGTATTCCAAAAGACTGTACTTAACCTTCTGGCTTTCGGATAGTTTTCCGTAATCAAATTTATTAAGATTTTTCTGAATATTCTGAATAAATTCATCATTTATTATGGAATTCACATCACCAAAAGCAGATTCCGACTTAATCTTATATTTTTCAGGATTCTCAATTTTATAGTGAAGTGAAAAGCTGTCAGCAGAAATAAGTGAAATATAAAGCTCATTAAGAAACCTGTCAAAATCATCTCCGCTGTCAAGCGACAATACATTTTTTCCCTTTTCATAACTGTCAAAGGTATTGGATGTATTGTTTTCTGACGGTGAATCAGTCGGAGCAGGCGTCACCTGTATTGTTATCGTAGGAGTGACATCCGCCTTATTGTCATCCTGTCCCTTTTTCTCATTACAGGATGTAAACATGGTGCTCACAAGAAGCACCATGCTCAAAAGCAGTGCGATATAACGCTTACTGTTTTTCATATTACTGAGTTACCTCAACCTTTCTGATTGTTTTATTTTTAATCTCTGTCAATATTTCTTCGATAAATGTATCAACAGACTTCTGACCCTCATCTCCGAGGAAACGGCTTCTTACCGATACAACTCCTTCCTCTTCTTCCTTCTGACCCACAACAAGCATATACGGAACATGAGCAAGTCTTGTCTCGCGAATCTTGAATCCGATCTTCTCTGAACGTGCGTCAAGAGTAGCATTAATACCCTTTTCCTTAAGCTTTTTGAGAACCGAATCAGCATAATCAATATACTTTTCGGAAATAGGAAGAACTCTGACCTGTTCAGGAGCAAGCCATGTTGGGAAATTGCCCGCATACTTTTCAATAAGCCATGCGAGAGTTCTCTCATAGCATCCCATACTTGTTCTGTGGATAATGTAAGGTCTTACCTTGTTACCGTTCTGGTCAATATAATACATGTCAAACTGCTCGGCAAGAAGTGCATCCCACTGGATTGTAATCATTGTGTCTTCTTTGCCGTATACATTTTTAGCCTGAATATCAACCTTAGGACCATAGAAGGCTGCCTCACCGACACCCTCATAGAATTCTATGCCGAGTTCATTTAAAACAGAACGTATATGACCTTCTGTTTTTTCCCATGTTGCGGCATCACCAATATATTTTTCAGGATTTTCGGGATCCCACTTTGACAAACGGTATGTTACATCCTCTTCAACTCCGAGAACTGTCAGGCAATGCTTTGCAAGAGCAAGACAGTTTTTGAATTCTTCAACCATCTGGTCCGGTCTGACGATAAGGTGACCTTCAGAAATGGTAAACTGACGAACTCTTGTAAGACCGTGCATCTCACCTGAATCCTCATTTCTGAAAAGTGTAGAAGTTTCACCATATCTGATAGGAAGGTCACGGTATGAATGCTGTGTAGCTTTATATACATAATACTGGAACGGACATGTCATAGGACGAAGTGCAAAGCATTCCTTGCCATCCTCTTCTTCACCCATTACAAACATACCCTCCTTGTAATGATCCCAATGACCGGAAATTTTGTAAAGGTCCGATTTTGCCATAAGCGGAGTCTTGGTACGGACATAGCCCCATTCATTATCCTCAGTATCTTCAATCCATCTCTGCATTGTCTGGATTATCTTAGCACCCTTAGGCATAAGTAAAGGAAGTCCCTGACCGATTACGTCAACAGTTGTAAAGAGTTCCATCTCTCTGCCGAGCTTATTATGGTCACGCTTTTTAATATCCTCAAGGTGTTCAAGATATGCGTCAAGATCAGCAGCCTTTGTATAAGAAGTACCATATATTCTTGTAAGCATCTTATTCTTTTCGGAGCCTCTCCAGTAAGCGCCTGAAGAAGAAATAAGCTTGATGGCCTTGATGCCCTTTGTACTCATAAGGTGTGGGCCCGCGCATAAGTCCGTAAATTCACCCTGTGAGTAGAAGCTGATTTCAGCGTCCTCCGGCAAATCCCTGATAAGTTCAACCTTGTATGGTTCACCCTTCTCCTCCATAAATCTGATGGCTTCTTCTCTCGGAAGTGTGAATCGTGTGATTTCAGCACCCTCCTTGATTATTTTTTTCATTTCCTTCTCAATAGCATCAAGTGCAGCCCTATCGAAGTTCGGAGCATCGAAATCATAATAAAAGCCCTCTTCAATGCTTGGTCCGATAGCAAGCTTTGCATCCGGATAAAGACGCTTAACTGCCTCCGCAAGCACATGACTTGTCGTATGACGATATGCAGCCTGACCGGCCTTGTCGTTAAATGTAAGAATATTTAATTCACAGTCGCTGTCAACAACCGTTCTAAGGTCAACCACCTTCCCGTCAACCTCACCGGCGCAGGCATTTCTTGCAAGACCTTCACTTATGTCCTTTGCAATGTCAATAACGCTCATTGATGATGAATATTCTTTGACAGAACCATCCTTTAATGTGATTTTCATAATAAAACCTCCAAAATAAAATAATATTTTCCCGGAATTAACTTTGACAGTTATCGACAGTATAATACCGGATGTCTTCAGAGCTTATTTACTGCAAAATGCAATAAAAAAAGCCCCATGCACTTCTGTTTCCAGAAAATACAGGGACGAGTTATAATGAACCCGCGGTTCCACCCAGCTTGACGCATATATGCGTCCACTTAATAATGATGATAACGGTATCAAACCGTGCCTGATTAGGGCCGCTCCGAGGTGGTCTTCAGTAATCATCAGTAAAAAGCTCACACCACTGCTTTTCTCTCTGAAACAAAATGAATTACCTACTCTTCTCATCAACGCTTTAATAAAGTTTGTATTAATTATAACCTTAAAAAAAAGAAAAATCAACTGTTTTTTTACAATAAATAACAGCTGATGCATTTCTGCCATTCTTTTATCAGACGTTCCGGATTATATGCTGCATTGGCCGGACTGGTGGACGGAAGCCTGATAATTTCCCTTTGATAAACGGGATAGCTGTATTTCATATAAAGCTCAAAAGCCTTATTACCGTTGGCAAATATTTTCTCAATGGGAGAATCATTTAATATAACCGACAAATCAGTAGTAATCACGTTTTTTATAGAGCTGTCGCTTGAGCCGCGGATGTCACATTCGTCTATCACATCCCATACGGCAATTCCGTGCCTTAAAAGCATGGCTTTTTTATCTTCCGTCGATTGCATGGCTTCTTCATTAAGCAGAGCTTCCATAACCCTCCAGAATCTGTTCTGCGGATGACCGTAGTAAAATTTCTGCTCCCGCGACTTTACAGACGGAAAGCTGCCGAGAATCAGTATTCGCGAATGATTGTCATAAACAGGCTCAAACCCGTGCTTAACATGTATCAGCTGTTGTTCCATTGTAGACGTATAATCCTCCGTCAGTCAGATAAATAAAATATATATAATATCATTATTGGTCATCACAGCCAACAAATGATAATTAACACTGCCCGCATCATATTTTTTATATTAACATATTCCCCACCCATCGTCAATATATGCGGATATGCACAAAATCAGCTTGTTTTATAAAATATTTACTCATACTTTTACTTGATTTTAACCGGCTGATTTTGGTAAAATAAGTAAAATGTGTGCATATCTTTTCTTAGTTGCTCCTGCATACTTTTTTAACTTTTAAAGGAGATTTATTATTTATGGCTGACAGAAAACTATATAATGACAATTGGATTTTTGCCAAATTCGCACCAAATACAGATATCGAAACGATATATGATGTAATTGACCACAGTACGTCTCCCGAGGAGCTGCTGACTCCGTTTTCACCTGTTGACGTACCTCACGACTGGATGATTTTTGACACAAATAATCTATATACCTCATCCGCAGGCGTATATTTAAAAAATATGAAGCTTGATTCTTCAAAACACAATCTTCTCTATTTCGAGGGTGTGTATATGAATACCACCGTTTATCTTAACCGCAGACCTGTTTGTTTCTGGCCTTACGGTTATTCCTCCTTCGAGGTAGATCTCACACCATATCAGAAGGATGGCGACAATGAGCTTATTGTATATGTTAATTACCTTGAACCAAATACACGCTGGTATTCGGGTGCAGGTATTTATCGTGACGTATATCTTTCTTCAAAAGATAATCTTCGCCTTGTTACAGACGGCTCATACGTAAACAGTGTAAATACAGGCGGAAATGATTTCCTCATGACTGTCGATACGGAGACCATATGCTCTGACAGAAGTATAAGGGAAGCTGAAATATCCCACAGCCTTTTCGATATGGATGGAAATATAATATTTACGGAAAAAGAGACAATTCCGGTCTTTTCCGAACCAACCGTTAATACAGTCAGGATAAATGTCGAAAATGTTACACGCTGGGACATTGACAATCCGTATCTGTATACACTTGTAACTGTATTATCACATAACGGCGTCATGGCAGACGAGCATAAACAAAGCATCGGTTTCAGAACAATTGAATTTAATAACAATACCGGCTTTTATCTTAACGGACGTCATGTAAAAATACATGGTGCATGTATGCATCATGACCTTGGCTGTCTCGGAGCCGCATTTAACCGTTCAGCTCTTGAGCGCCAGTTCAGAAAGCTTAAGGAAATCGGTATCAATTCCGTACGAACCTCTCACAACATGCCTGCAGTGGCACTTATGGAAGTTGCTGACCGTATGGGAATTCTTATCGACAGCGAAGCTTTTGACATGTGGGAAAACAAAAAAACAGATAATGATTACGGCAACTATTTCCATGACTACTGCGAGCGTGATGTTGAAAGCTGGATAAGACGTGATCGAAATCACCCGAGCGTAATAATGTGGTCAATCGGTAATGAAATTCCCGATACACACACTCAGGAAGGCTTTGAAATCACTCTTCGCCTCCGTAATGCCGTAAGACGCAATGACTATCGACATAACGCATATACGACCATCGGCTCCAACTTTGTAGCCTGGGAGGGTGCGCAGCGCTGCTCCGACCAACTTGAGCTTTCCGGTTATAATTATCTGGAATCCGTTTATGAGGAACATCACAACAATAAATTCCCTCATTGGTGTATATACGGCAGTGAAACAGCTTCTACTGTTCAGAGTCGCGGAATATATCATTTTCCGAAGAATAACCGTCTTCTGACATATGAGGATATGCAATGTTCGTGCCTGGATAACTGTTCAACAAACTGGGGTGCCAAAAGTGTACATAAGGTTATTGCAGATGACAGGGATGCAGAATATTGTATCGGTCAGTATATCTGGACAGGCTGGGATTATATCGGCGAGCCTACACCTTATTTTTCCAAAAATTCCTTTTTTGGACATATTGATACCGCAGGCTTCTTTAAAGATACGGCATATATTTTTAAATCAGCCTGGGTCAGCTATAAGGATGATCCTTTTGTGCATATCGGAGTATATTGGGATTTTAATCCGGGCCAGCTTATTGATATAAATGTATATTCAAATGCTCCGAAAATTGAGCTTTATTTCAATGATAATCTTGTAGGCGAAAAGCTTATAGACACTACTAAGGGACTTGATTTTTCAGGTCATTTCATTCTTCCTTACAGTGAGGGCTGTCTTAAGGCTGTTGCGTATAATGAGGAAGGCTGCATAATTGCGGTTGATGAACAGAGAAGCTTCAAAAACCCTGCAAAAATTGTGCTTACGCCTGAAACCTTTACATCAAAGGCAGATGGCGAGGACCTTCTTTTTGTAGAAATATCCGTTACAGATGATAACGGTGTGCCTGTAGCAAACGCACGAAACCGCATTAATATTGAGGTGTGCGGTGAGGGACGTCTTATCGGTCTTGATAATGGCGACAGCACCGACTATGACCAGTATAAAACCTCCTGCAGAAAGCTGTTTTCAGGTAAACTGATGGCTGTTATTGCACCTACCACTACTGCCGGTGAAATCACCATTAAGGCTTCCGGTCGCGGTCTCATGCCTGCATCTGTGGTACTTACTACAACTCCGGCCACCCCAAGAGAGGGCATTTCCTGCAACTACCATGTACCTGAGGCTGCATCTGCGGATGATATTCCTGTCAGAAAGATTACACTGACACATGAGGGAATAACAAAACTCGGACCTGACAACAGGGTTCTTAAGCTTCATGCCAAAATAGATCCGCCTGATGCCACATATAGTGATATCACATATAAGGCAGTAACACTTGAAGGAATAAACAGCAATTCCGTAAACATTGCAACCGAAGGGTCAGATGCAACTATTTCAGCTGTTGGCGACGGCAATTTCAGAATAATCTGCTCCATCAACAACGGTAAGCCTCATTCAGAGGTTATGTCAGAGCTTGAATGCAGTGTAGAGGGACTCGGCAGTCCGACTCTGAACCCTTACGATAACGTGCATGCCTGTCAATACAGCACAAGCAACCATGAAGCCATTTTAAGCTTCCGCGGCGGAGTAAACTTTATGGATGATGACAATATAATATCCTTTGAAAATATTGATTTTGGTGAGTACGGTTCCGATGAGCTTGGTTTCTTTATTTATTCCTGGAGAGAAAACGAATACCTGGAGATTTGGGACGGCGAGCCGGATAAAAGCGAACTGCTATTTAAAGGCTTTTACTCGGTTAAGCCGGAATATAATGTTTTTCAGGAAAATATTTTCAGGCTTTCAAAGCGCCTTAAGGGTGTACGCGGAATAACATTTAAATTTAAGAACGGATTTGTATTTGGCGGATTCCGTATGATATACAGTGAGAAAGCATACGGAGAGCTGAATATAAAAGAATATAATACGATTACGGGAGACTCCTATAATGAGCTGGAGGACGGCATTTACAATATCGGCAACAATGTGGATATCCAGTTTAACAATATGAATTTTACACACGGCATCAGCGCCATTACCATCACAGGCCGTTCGCACATTAAGAGCAATCCCGTTCATGTACGTTTTCACGGAGAATCAGGTGATATTAATCAGATATGTGAATTTCCGGGCAGTGAAGAAATTACAACTGTTTCCTTCCCTCTTGAGTCTGTTATCGGCATGAATAAAGTAAACTTTATGTTTATGCCCGGTTCCAGCTTTGATTTCATCAGCTTCAGATTTGAGGTCTGAAATAGAATAACACAGTATATACGTCAGTATGCACATGAGCACTTATGCATCAGCACACTCATGTGCATTACTTAAAACTCCCTGACATCACCCGTTTTACAGGGAGTGTAAGATTTAATTTAAGCAAAATTTGTTTTGCTGACAGTACCATAATCGAGGCAGAATGACTATACGCACAAACAAAAAAACCGGTGAAAACACCGGTTTTTATATTTATTAAAATATTTACTTTTTAGCGGTAGATGATATCCTCTCTGTTAGGACCGTTACTAACCATTGTAACAGGGACACCGATTTCCTTCTCGATGAACTCTACATAATCGCGGCACTCCTTTGGGAGCTTGTCATATTCCCTGATTCCGCCGATATCACAATTCCAGCCCTTAAAGGTTTTATATACAGGCTTACACTTGGCAAGCTTTGTAGTAACAGGGAAATCCTTAATTACCTCACCGTCAAGCTCATAGCCTACACAAATCTTAAGCTCGTCCCAGCATCCGAGAGCATCAAGTACGGTAAGAGCGACCTGTGTAGCACCCTGAATTCTGCAGCCGTATCTGGTAGCAACCGCATCAAACCAGCCCATACGTCTAGGACGACCCGTTGTAGCACCGTATTCACCTTTGTCACCACCATGATTACGCATCTTGGCAGCTTCTTCCTCATCATGAATTTCACTGACAAACTCGCCTGCACCAA
The DNA here is from genome assembly GCA_029010495.1 of Clostridiales bacterium. Taxonomy (GTDB): domain Bacteria; phylum Bacillota; class Clostridia; order Lachnospirales; family Lachnospiraceae; genus UBA3775. The sequence goes on from JAQXKO010000024.1 coordinate 121,098, forward strand.
CAGCACTTGAGTAAGCTTTTACAACTGTTATAATGTCCTTAATCTCATATGGTGGGATACCTGCTCCGATTGCACCGTATGCCGCAAGTGTCGAAGAAGATGTAACCATTGGATATATACCATGGTCAGGATCCTTTAATGAACCCAGCTGACCTTCAAGGAGAATATTTTTACCTTCCTTAATTGCATTGTAAAGATATGCAGAAGTATCACATACATAAGGAGCAATTGCATCTCTGTACGAAGCAAGCGTCTTAAGAAGCTCTTCAGGATCGATAGGAGCCTTGTGATACATATGCTCTAGTAAAATATTCTTTGCTTCAAGAACTCTGTATACCTTCTCGCGAAGTGCTTCTTCATCAAAAAGCTCCTGAACCTGAAAACCAATCTTTGCATATTTATCTGAATAGAATGGAGCAATACCTGATTTTGTAGAACCAAAGCTTTTCTTTCCGAGTCTTTCCTCTTCGTATGCATCAAACATTACATGGTATGGCATGATAATCTGAGCTCTGTCTGAAACAAGAATTCTTGGCTTTGGAACTCCGCCGGCAATAACCTCATTTAATTCGTCAATGAATTTCTGAACATCAAGTGCAACACCGTTACCAATGATACATGTTGTATGATCATAAAATACACCGCTTGGAAGTAAATGAAGTGCAAATCTGCCATAATGATTAATTATTGTATGACCTGCATTGCTGCCACCCTGAAAACGGATGATGATGTCTGACTTCTCAGCCAGCATATCAGTAATCTTACCCTTTCCTTCATCACCCCAGTTTGCACCAACTACTGCTCTTACCATATTTGTAAGTCCTCCTAAATTCCATATCGTGATTTACACGTATTATTATTCGTAAGGTCGTGTTATACACACGTTATATATTCTATACTATCAACCGACTTTTTGCAATAGTAAATTACTCTTCTATACGCTCCTTTTGAGTAATCTCTGCAGTATATTTTTTATCATAGCATGAGAATATTTCATTAACTTTTTCAGCGTCCGGTTTCTTTGATAATAATGATATAACCGGCACTATAATAAGTCCGCCCACCATTGCAAATACACCTGAATGAATGCTTGACTTAAATACAAGTGAAAGTATTCCCGGAAGAGCTGCAATGTCAGCCGCACTCATTGTCATGGAAATTACAAACTGCGTAATTGCAAGTCCTGTACCCCAAATAAAGCATACGACAGTTGAAGCCTTTGTGATACCTTTCCAGTAAAGACCATAGAGATACGGAGCAAGGAAAGCACCGGCAAGACCGCCCCACGATACACCCATCATCTGAGCGATAAATGTAACGCTTGGATTGGCATCCTTAACAACTGCAATTACAGCAGATACGGCAATGAAGAATACAATAAATATTCTCATGATGGCAACCTGCTTCTTCTCAGTCATTTCCTTCCTGCTTGCAGGCTTTATTACGTCAAGCGTAAATGTTGAGCTTGAAGTAAGTACGAGTGAAGAAAGCGTTGACATAGATGCTGAAAGAACAAGTACTATAACAACTGCGATAATTACAGCAGGTAATGTAGAAAGCATTGCAGGTACTATTGTATCAAACAACGGCTTAATCTTATTGCCTTCTGCATCCGTAACCCACTTAATTTTATCGGCATAAAGTCTTCCGAAACCGCCAAGGAAATAGCAGCCTCCTGCCACAACAATGGCAAATACCGTTGATATTACCGTTCCCTTATGGATATCCTTCTCGCTCTTGATTGCATAGAATTTACCAACCATCTGAGGAAGTCCCCATGTACCGAGAGAAGTAAGTATTACTACAAAGAAAAGGAATACAGGGTCAGGTCCGAGGAATGACGAAAAAGCTCCGCCTGTCCATCCCTCTGCCGGTACTGAAGAAAGCTTCTGAGTAGCGGCAAGCAGACCGCCGTTTGAATTTAATACTGCAAAAATAACCGCAACAATTCCGATAAGCATGATAATACCCTGGATAAAATCATTTATTGCGGTGGCCATGTAACCGCCGAATATTACATAAAAGCCCGTAAGAACAGCCATTACAAGAATTACTACCCAATAAGGAATGTCAAACACAAGACCGAAAAGTGAAGATAATCCGTTATAAAGTGATGCTGTATAAGGAATAAGGAAAACAAATACTATTAATGACGCTATAACCTTAAGTGAAGTGGAGCCGAATCTCTTGCCGAAGAAATCAGGCATTGTTTTAGCATCAATGTGCTGTGTCATGACTCTGGTTCTTCTGCCCAGAATATTCCATGCAAGCAATGAACCGATAAATGCATTACCAAGTCCTGCCCACGTTGCCGAAAGACCGAAAAGCCATCCGAACTGACCGGCATAGCCTACGAAAATAACAGCTGAGAAATATGATGTACCAAATGCAAAAGCCGTAAGCCACGGACCTACTCCTCTGCCTCCGAGTACGAAACCGTTTACGTCTGTTGCATGTCGACGTGAATAAAAGCCTACTCCAATCATTACCGCAAAGAAAATGATAAGGAGTAAAATTGTGAGTATTTCTGCCAAACTCATAATTCAAATCTCTCCTTTGTTAAAATATTACATCAAAAACTCATATTTTCCGAAACAATATTATCACTTATATATGTATTATGCAAATATTTTTATTATAAAAGCTTATTTTATCTGAGCTTCTACAAGACTTGCTGAACCTGAGTAAATCTCACGAAGCTTCGGCTTTTCGATTTTACCCGTAGCATTCCTTAGCACAGGAGCAAATATTATCTTTCTTGGTCTTTTATATCTCGGAAGCTCCATACAGAATTCATTAATTTCCTCTTCCGTACACTTCATATCTTCCTTAATTTCTATTATGGCTGCAGTAATTTCTCCGAGGCGGGCATGCGGTAATCCGATTACGGCAACATCCTTAATCTTATTGTGTGCACGAAGGAAATCCTCAATCTGTACAGGATAGATATTCTCACCGCCTGTAATAATTACATCTTTCTTTCTGTCAACAAGATAAATAAAGCCGTCCTCGTCCTGCATAGCCATATCACCTGTATAGAGCCAGCCGTCCTTAAGTGATTCGGCTGTTGCCTTAGGATCGTTGTAATAACAGGTCATAACGCCCCGACCCTTTACGCAAAGCTCTCCGACCTCACCCTGATTAACGATTCTGTCACCGTCAACAATCTTAACCTCCCATTTGTATCCCGGTACGCCGATTGCACCAACCTTGTGAATGTTTTCGATTCCAAGATGAACGCAGCCCGGTCCGATTGACTCTGAAAGGCCGTAATTAGTATCATATTCATGGTTAGGAAATACATCCTTCCATCTCTTAATGAGGCTTGGCGGTACAGGCTGTGCACCGATATGCATAAGTCTCCATTGTGAAAGCTCATATCTGTCAAGGTCAATCTCTCCCGAATCAATCTTGTCAAGAATATCCTGAGCCCATGGAACGAGAAGCCATACAATTGTCGCCTTCTCTTCGGAAACAGTCTTAATTATCCACTCAGGCTTTACACCTTTCAAAAGAATTGCCTTACCGGCCGAAACAAGGCTTCCGAACCAATGCATTTTAGCGCCAGTGTGGTATAAAGGCGGTATGCAGAGAAATACATCATCCTTTTTCTGTCCGTGGTGCATCTGCTCCGTTTCTGCAGCACACACAAGTGAAAGATGCTTATGAAGGATGGCCTTAGGAAAACCTGTTGTACCTGAGCTGAAATATATTGCCGCATAGTCATTATTATCAAGAGAAATCATCGGATCCTTTTCAGAAGCATACTCTACATACTTTTCATAGCTTTCCGCAAATGTAGGGCAGTCCTCTCCGACATAGAATAAATATTTAATTCTATCGATTCTGTTGGCAATTGTCTCAATTCGTCCGATAAATTCAGGTCCGAATACAAGCACGTCACATTCTGCAAGGTCAATACAATACTTAATTTCGCCGGCATCAAAACGATAATTCATCGGAACTGCAAGAGCGCCCGTCTTTAATATTCCGAAATAAATCGGAAGCCATTCAAGACAGTTCATAAGAAGAATTGCAACCTTGTCACCCTTTTTAATTCCCCTGCTCAGAAGAAGATTGGCAAAACGGTTGCTTTTATCATCAAACTCCTTCCATGTCATCTCTCTTCTGTAGTTTACACCGATTTCACCTTCAACCAGTGCATTTTCTCTCCACACATGTGGTTTTTCCCTGCCGTCAGCAGGATTAATCTCAACGAGGCACACCTCATCAGGATAGTTTTTTGCATTTGCTCTTAAATAATCAATAATAGGCATTTGCATTTTCCCCCTTATCTTATGCAAAGTAAGAATAATCAGACACATCGATTACCCTGTCTGCTAATTTTTCGTAAAATTCAGGCTCATGGCAAACCATTATCACTGTTCCCTTATATGATTTTATGGCATCAGACAATGACTCCTTGGCGTCCTTGTCAAGATGGTTTGTAGGCTCATCAAGTATCAGAAGATTAGATTCGCGCTGCATAAGCTTGCAAAGACGAACCTTCGCCTGCTCTCCTCCGCTAAGTACCTTGACCATTGATTCAATATGCTGTGTAGTAAGACCACACTTTGCAAGAGCCGATCTTACCTCATACTGTGTATATGAAGGGAACTCATTCCATACCTCATCAATACACGAATTGTTTCCGTCTCCCGAAAATTCCTGTTCAAAATATCCGATTGTCACATAATCGCCTATGGTAACCTTTCCCGAAAGCGGCGGAATGATTCCGAGAATACTCTTTAACAAGGTTGTCTTGCCTATACCGTTAGCTCCCTTAAGAACTACCTTTTCTCCCCTTTCAACCTTCAGATCCATAGGATTTGTCAGAGGCTTTTCGTATCCGATTACAATACCCTCACAGTCAATTACGACTCTCGTGGAGGCTCTGTCGTCCTTAAAGGAGAACTCAGGCTTAATCTTTTCCTTTGCAAGCTCAATAACATCCATTTTATCAAGCTTTTTCTGTCTGGACATAGCCATATTTCTTGTGGCAACCCTTGCTTTATTTCTGGCAACAAAATCCTTCAGCTCCCTGATTTCCTGCTGCTGTCTGTTATAAGCTGCAAGCTGCTGTGACTTCTGCATATCATGAACCTCAACAAAGTGGTCATAATCGCCCACATAACGCTCAAGCTTCTTATTTTCCATGTTGTAAATAATATTTACCACACTGTTAAGAAAAGGAATATCATGGGATATAAGAATAAACGCATTTTCATAATTGTTCAGATATCTTTTAAGCCATTCGATATGATTAACATCAAGATAATTGGTTGGCTCGTCCAAAAGAAGTATTTCAGGCTTTTCGAGGAGAAGCTTTCCGAGAAGCACCTTTGTACGCCATCCGCCGGAGAGATTTGTAACATCAGTATCAAGACCTATTTCCTTAAGTCCCAATGCTCCTGCCACCTCATCCACCATCTGGTCAATATTGTAAAAATCATGCGCGGTCAGAAGCTCCTGGATTACACCAAGCTCCTCCATAGCCTCATTCATGGACTCCTCATCCATATCGCCAAGCTTGTCGCATATCTCATTCATCTTTTCCTCCATTTCAAAAAGAGGTAAAAATGCATCATTAAGCACATCCTTGATTGTCATACCGGGCTTTAAAACCGAATGCTGGTCAAGATATCCCGCCTTGACATTTTTAGCCCACTCGACCGTACCTTCATCAGGCTTAAGCCTGCCCGTTATAATATTAAAAAAGGTGGATTTTCCTTCGCCGTTTGCACCGATAAGTCCGATGTGTTCTCCGGCAAGAAGCCTGAAGGACACATCGTTAAATATCTCTCTGTCACCAAATGATGAAGTGAGATGTTCCACATTTAGTATACTCATTAGTAATCCTTTCACAGCCATCTGCATTTATATTTTTAATCTGCCCGTAAAAATCCGGCAAATAACAGATATTTCAGATAATAATCATACGATAAATGCGTCGTAGCCTTCTCTTTTCAATTTATCAAGACTCCTCTTTGCATCTGAAATGTCATCATAAGGACCTACATACAATATATAACTCTCACCCTCTTTGGAAAGTAAGGTGTCATATCCGTTCATGCACAGCTCTCTTTCAAGGTCCTTAGCATATCTGAATACATTGAAATAGCCGACCTGTATTTTATATTCGGACTTTTCCTGCTCTTCATTATAAGATTCTTCCTCCGTATCAGTTTTAATAAACCGAACGTCGTCAGGAAAGTCTTTGTCTGATTTGTCTGTATTATTTTGTTTTTCACCCTCTTCGTTATATTCATTCAAATCAGGTGCATTTCCGGTATTCTGCTCCCGGAACGCGTCAACCTCACTGTTACTGTATACTACAGGCTTATTGCTGACTGCCGCCTTCGGCGCAATAACCTCCGTGATGCCCTCCGCTATTGCCTTTGCGATATCTCCCAAATTGTTGTCATAAAGCATATTGTCATAATCATTATCAATAAAGCCCACCTCAACAAGCACTGCAGGCATTTCAGTACGGCGAAGAACCGCCAGGTCAGGTCTTTCTTCAACATTAATATTATTAAAGCCTACTTCTTCAAGCTTCTCATTAATGTTTTGTGCAATCTTAACCTTACTTCCGGCCCTGTCATAAATGAGCGTCTGGACTCCCTGATAGGTATTTGGCGCATAGGCAGCATTTCTGTGAACCGATACAAATAAATCTCCACCTGATTTATTGGCGGCTTCAGCTTTTTCGGCAGGTGATTCATATATATCATTTTCCCTGGTAAGAAACACATCTATGCCACGCTTTTCAAGCTCATCCCTTAATAAGAGAGAAAGCGCAAGCGTGTCATCCTTTTCCCTTCTGTCCTTATACACAGCTCCGTTATCGTATCCGCCGTGTCCGGCATCAACAATTACCTTCATATATACACTCCAATGCATTTATTATATATATATGAGCTGATAATTATTAAATGTTAATTAAATTAAAATCTGTGAATAAAAATACCGCTTCTGAGCTTTGGCTCAAACCATGTAGATTTCGGAGGCATCAATAATCCCGCATCTGCCACATTGAAAAGCTCGGTAATTGACGTCGGATACATTGCAAATGCAAGCACACAGTCTTCATTACATCTCTTTACAAGCTCGCCTATACCGCGAATACCGCCTACAAAGTCGATACGCTTATCAGTCTTAGGATCTTCAATTCCAAGTATAGGAGCAAGCACATTGTTTTGAAGTATTGCTACGTCAAGTCCGTCTACCGGATGGTCTGACAGAATACTGTCCTTACAATTCAGTCTGTACCATGCACCCTCAAGATACATGCCGATTTCACCCTTGTGTGAAGGCTTAAATTCTTTACATTCAAGCTTTTCCGTTTCGAACATGGTACCCAGCTTTTCAATAAAGCTTTCAGCCGTATAACCATTCAAATCTTTAATTACACGGTTATAGTCCATAATCATAAGCTCTTCCTCGTCAAAGAGAACCGAAAGGAAATAATTGAATTCCTCAGTTCCGTCATATGAAGGATTAGCCTCTCTTCTTCTTAGGGCAACCTTAACAGCACTGGCTGCTCTGTGATGTCCGTCTGCAATATATATAGAATTCATTGAAGCAAAGGCTTCCTTAACCTTATCCGCATCAGAAGCTTTAATTTTCCATACATTATGAGTAATGCCGTCATCTGACGTAAAGCCGTAAAGCTTATTACCTGTCATATTTTCCTTAATCACTTCGGACAACACCTGATTTTTTCTGTATGCAAGGAAAATAGGGCCTGTCTGTGCACTTAATGTATCGACATGATGAATTCTGTCAAGCTCCTTGTCTGCTCTTGTATTTTCATGCTTTTTAATTATACCGTCAAGATAATCATCAACAAGGGCACATGCAACGATACCCTTCTGCGAACGGCCGTCCATTATAAGCTCGTATATATAATAAGCATTTTCCTCATCACTAATATATGTACCGTCACCGAGGCGCTCTTCAAAAAGCTCCTTTGCCTTGTTATAAACAGGCTCGGAATACATATCAATATCCTCAGGCATATTTGATTCGGGTCTGTCAATATTAAGGAACGATAACTTATCCTTTAATGCAACTTCTCTTGCCTCTTTTCTGTTATATACATCATACGGAAGTGCTGCAACCCTCCCAGCAACCTTCTCATCCGGTCTTACGCATTTAAACGGTTTAATTGTAGCCATCTCAATAGCTCCTTTCAAAATTAATATTAAACATAATTTGCTTTATCAAAGCGTTTTTTCGAAACAATCAATATCGTAATCACACTGTTTATGACTGCCAGCACGATACAAACCAGTATGCTTACCGGAATTTCTGAATTACCGCCCGTTGGTACAATAGTATCGTACAGCTTCCATTCAATCCAGAACAGTGAAAAAAATGTCATTGCACCGGCAATGCCTGCATATTTTCCCCTGATAAAATACGTATAACACAGGCCGAATGCTGCAAAGGCGGCAGTGACAACAACAAGCAGAATGAAAATAATACCGACATATGTTAATAGCATCGCTGCCGGGCTCTTACCGCCAAAAATCCGGCTGATAACCGTACCGATATCGTTTTTTGAAAGCTCTTCACCAAACAGGTCAATCCTTCCTGATGCAGCCGACAGGCCTATCAGAAAAAATAAAAGATATTCCGTTACAATAACAAAGCACTGTACAAAACAGGAAATCACCTTTACCGACGAATGAAACATATAGCCGATATTATGTTTTTGCATATCCTCTATATATTTGTCATCACCGAGATTATTTCTGTATAGAATGGCATTTTTGAAAATCAGGTATACATTAATCATCACAAGTGCTATGAAAAAAAGCGTAAATGAAGTCATGGCAAGATTGCCGTTTCCTGTAAAGGATGCAAAAAGCGTGATGATAAGCAGACCCGCTCCTGCCATAAACGAGCTTACAAACCCGGGCAAAAGGGCTCTTAAATCTTTTTTAATAATATATTTCATAAAACTAAATCAACCAATAATTAATCTATATAGATAGTAATTTGTACAAATAAAAGATACAGAATGAGTTTTCAGTCAAATTTATTAATGAAAAATTCCGTTTATCTTTTTGTACTGATAACAAAAAACAGGGTGATACGAAAGATCACCCTGTAAAGCTCATTATTAGAATTTTATAAGATTCTTCATTGCAAGCTTGTCCTTCTTTAAGAATCTCATATCATCACCGAAGCTAACCTGTATAATCTGTTCGTCACTGTTATCAATAACCTTACCGTCGCCATAAACCTTATGCGTAATGATTGTTCCCTCCTTAAGAGTATCAAGATAAGCTCTAACATCCTCTTCAGGGTTAACATTCTTAGGTCCTCTTGTAACAGGCTCATATTCAGCTTCTCTTTCAAGAGTCTTTAATACCTTTTCATTTTCGTTTGTATCTTCGGCAAGGAGCTCCTCAATGAAGTCCTGTTCGGTAAACTCTTCATCAGCTATTTCTTCAGGAATCTGATGCTCTGATGAATCCCATTTTTCTTCCTCGGCCTCGAAAATTTCAGCCGGTTCTTCATCCGACCAGTCAGTTGAAGGAGCACCGTCAGACCAGTCATTTTCATCTCTTGTCCAGTCTGAATCATAGCCTTCGTCAGTCCTGCTTCCTAGTCTCTGTTCAAGTGATGCGATAAGATCCTTAAGGTTATCACCCTCGTCAGCCTCATTGTAGCTGTTTTCCTGCGGTTCATCATCAAAGATTCCGGTCATATCCAGCTCAACATCCTCCGGATTTCCGATAACCTCACCAAGACTTTTACCGCTCTGGTTACCGAGTCCGATATGATCATAGTAATTTGACTTTGCAGCCTCATAGTCCTCTGCAAGTTCACCCTCAAGAGGCTCATACTGCGGACGATTTGAATATCTTTCAATCTCTTTTTCAAGCTTTTCTTCAGATACCTTAACCCAGAAAGTATAAGCTATCATAAATACAAGAATGACAATGATGATAATTATTATATATATCCAAGGTCTGAATGTCTTTGAATCCTTGATAAGCTGCTTTGTTGTCTCATCAGTTTCCGAATCAGGATTTGTAAATCCGGGGTCAGATGTCGGCTCTGTTGTAACCTCAGCATCAGGTGTAGGTGTCGGTTCAGATGTTATCGTAGGAGTAGGCGTAGCTTCAATGATGGAGCCTCTCTCAACACGACCGCTGTAAAGGAAGCCCTTATACTCTGTACCGTCAAGCGTAACAGTACACTCATACCACATATCAGTATCCGGATCCTTCTGCTCGCCCGAAATAATAACAGCAGTACCGTCTATAACCGTAATCTCCGTGCCGTCTGCCTTTGTTGTCCTTGGATTCTTTGAACCGGGAGCAGTATACATCTTCGCTCCCGTACCGTCTGCAGATTTAACGATACCGTTATAATTACCGTTTTCATAATCACCGGGCTCAGCAAATGCCTTTGATGAACACAAAAGCATGGCTGCGATAAATACTATGGCAAATAATAAATATTTAAATTCTGATATACTCTTTTCTTTCATTATGAATTCCTCCCCTGTACTTACATTCTGTCAGGTGCTTCAAAGCCCAACATATCAATACTATCTTCCAAAACTCTCAGAGTAAGCTTAATTAATGCAATCCATGAGCTCTTCTTCCCTTCATCTGTCTCAGCCAGAATTCTGTTGTTATGATAAAATCCGTTAAACAGATTGGACAGTTCATAAATATACTGACAGATTTTGTTCGGTGCAAGCTCATTAGCAGCGTTTTTAATCGTCTGATTGAAACCTGTTAAAAGGAGCTTAAGAGCAGTTTCATCTGCACCACTTACATAACTGTCGCAAAATGAAGCGGAAGCGATTTCATTCTCCTTACATTTTGCAAGAATTGATTTGATACGGACCATCGTATACAAAATATAAGGACCCGTATTTCCTTCAAAGGAAGCAAATCGTTCAATATCAAAGATATAATCCTTTGTCGGCTGATTTGAGAGGTCTCCGTATTTGATTGCCGCAAGTCCTACCATGCCTGCAACCTTTTCTATTTCCTCCTCTGACATATCCCTGTCAGTCATTTTCCCCTTGACCTCACTTACAACATCGCGTGTGAGATATTCAAGTCTTAATACACCGCCGTCCCTTGTCTTAAACGGTCCTCCGTCCTTACCGTTCATGGTACCGTGTCCTACATGAAACAGCTCTGTTGACTCATTTACAAGACCTGTCTTGCGCGCACATCTGAAAATCTGCTCAAAATACAGATTCTGTCTTGCGTCCGTAACGTAAACTATTCTGTCAGGCTTATACAAATCCATTCTCTGTACAATTGTCGCCAGATCCGTAGTATTGTAAAGAGTAGCTCCGTCCGACTTTAAAATCATGCACGGAGGCATCTCTTTTGTATCTGTGTCTTCTTTTACATCAACCACGAGCGCTCCGTCGCTTAGGTATGCGAAGCCGCCTGCCTTCATATCCTCAACCATCTTCGGAATGTAGGCCTGTGCATCTGATTCCTTACCCCAGACCTCAAAGCTTATATTAAGCTTTTCATAGTTCTTCTTGAGGTCTGCAACGGACACCTCCATTATGTGCTTCCAGATAGCTCTGTAGCCGCGATGACCATTCTGTAAAAGGAATGTCGCATGCCTTGCTTCCTCTTTATAGGCCTCATGTCCCTCTTCCTTGGAATATTTACTTGCGTACGGATAAATCTCCTCAAGCTCAGCCATGGTAAACGGTGCTTCTTCAGGATATTCTCCCTCATATGCTTCATCAAAGTATACAAGATCCGGCTTTCTGACCTTTAACTCCGTAATTATAAGTCCTATCTGAAGTCCCCAGTCTCCGAGATGTGCATCGCCGATAACTTTATGACCTGTATATTTGAAAATACGCTTTAAGCTCTCTCCTATTACAGCAGGACGAAGATGTCCCACATGAAGAGGCTTGGCAACATTGGGTCCGCCGTAATCGATAATTATCGTTTCGGGCTTTGTTGCGACCTGTACTCCAAGCTTTTCATCAGCCTGCATACCGCAAAGGTATTCATTCAGAAACTCATCAGATATTTTTATGTTGATAAAGCCCGGCATAATGGCTGTAATTTCTTTAAATAACGAATTCTCCGCCAAATTTGCGACCACATCATTTGCTATCTGAATCGGAGCTTTTTTATATGTTTTGGCTGCAGCAAGAGCGCCATTGCACTGATACTGGCAAAGGTCAGGCCTGTTTGACACCGAAACAATTCCAAAATCAGCCGAGTAACCGCTTTTTTCAAAAGCATCACCCATTTTTTTAGTTATAATATCAAGAATTAATTCCATTAATAGTATTATCCTTTCACTGTCTTGACGCAGGACTGTGCCTGCCAAAAACTGCGCATAAACGCAATTTTACAACATATCCCATAAAATATTATCACAAAACCCCTTAAAAGTAAATAAAAAACAATCTATTTTTCTATTATACATTTTTAATTAATTATATTTCAAAATCAGCCAACTTTTAGGCAATTAGACGAAAAATAAAAAATAACCTTGATTATTGTGAAAATTTGTGTATAAATATAAAAGATGAAGATTAATAAAATATTAATATATAATTAATTTTGGGCAACCGGAATCAGGAGGTTACAATGAAAAAGGTAGTAAAATTCGGAGGAAGCTCACTTGCCAGCGCAAGTCAGTTTAAAAAAGTTAAATCCATCATTGATGCAGACTGCTCCAGACGTTACGTGGTACCAAGCGCACCCGGGAAACGTTTCGGCAGCGATATCAAGGTGACGGACATGCTTTATGACTGCTACGAGGCTGCTGAAGCCGGTGATGACATTTCAGATAAACTTGAAGCCATCAGAGCAAGATATTATGAAATCATAAACGGTCTCGGTCTTAATACAGTACTTGATGAAGAATTTGAAACAATTGCGAAAAACTTTATGGCAAAGGCCGGAAAAGATTACGCCGCAAGCCGCGGTGAATACTTAAACGGTATAATAATGGCCGACTATCTCGGATATACATTTATCGATTCGGCAAAATACATCTTCTTTGATGATGAAGGAAACTTTATGCCCGACGAGACAAACGAAGCCCTTGGTGAATGCTTAAAATCTCTTGACAGGGCAGTTATTCCGGGCTTCTACGGTTCATATAAGTCAACCGGCAAGGTTAAGACCTTCAGCCGCGGAGGCTCGGATATCACAGGCTCCATCGTGGCAAGAGCAATATCTGCCGATATTTACGAGAACTGGACTGACGTATCAGGCGTGCTAATCGCTGATCCGAGAATTGTCGAAGATCCCCTTCCTATCGAGGCCATTACCTACAGAGAGCTCAGAGAGCTTTCATATATGGGTGCCTCCGTTCTTCACGAGGATGCAATCTTCCCTGTTAGAAAAGCAGGCATACCAATCAATATAAAAAATACAAATGCTCCCGAAGATCCGGGTACAATGATTGTTGAGAGCACATGCAAGACTTCAAAGCACATAATCACCGGTCTTGCAGGCAAGAAAGGCTTCTGCTCTATCAATATCGAAAAGGATATGATGAACTCTGAAATCGGTTTCGGCCGCAGGGTATTAACATGCTTTGAAGATAACGGTATATCATTTGAGCATATGCCATCCGGCATCGATACACTTACGGTTATCGTTCATCAGGATGAATTTGAAGCTAAGGAGCAGCTTGTAATAAATGAATTACAAAAGCTTACTTCACCTGACAGAATCGACCTCGAATCAAATCTTGCATTAATTGCGGTAGTTGGACGCGGAATGAAATCAATGCGCGGAACAGCCGGTAAGATTTTCTCGGCACTCACAAACCACAACATCAACATCCGTATGATTGACCAGGGTTCTTCAGAGCTCAATATCATCATCGGTGTTGCGGATGAAGATTTTGAGCAGGCTATTAAGGCAATCTACTACTCTTTTGTTGACGAATCATTATAAAACGGAGGATATAAAAATGGCAAATCCAATTGTAACTTTTGAAATTGCCGATTTCGGAACAATCAAAGCTGAGCTTTATCCGGAAATCGCACCAAACACAGTAAACAATTTTATTTCACTTATTAAAAAAGGCTTTTATGACGGTCTTACATTCCACAGAATCATTGAAGGCTTTATGATTCAGGGCGGTGACCCTAACGGAACAGGTATGGGTGGTCCCGGTTATTCAATTCCCGGCGAATTTATTTACAATGGCTTTAATAATACTTTAAATCATACAAAGGGCGTTCTTTCAATGGCTCGTTCAATGATGCCTGATTCAGCGGGCTCACAGTTCTTTATCATGCATATGGATGCACCACACCTTGACGGACAGTACGCTGCTTTCGGTAAGGTTACAGAAGGGCTTGACGTAGTTGACAAGGTTGCCACTACTCCAACCGGTTATATGGATGCTCCAAAGAAAAAGGTTGTTATGACAAAGGTTACGGTTGACACATTCGGCACAGACTATCCTGAACCTGAAAAGTGTTAATTATTTCATAAACCGGCTTTATTTGCATATACTGATTATCGGTCCAAAGTCATGTAACGGTTGCATACCGGCTTTATAACCGACAGATGACATTTCGTTCATATTATATAAGTCTTATGTAAGCGATATAACAGTCGCAGAATTTAATTATTTATTGATTTCAGGAGAATCATGAGAATAGCAGGTATCATAGCAGAATATAATCCACTCCACTCCGGTCACATATATCAGCTTGATTATGTGAAAAATAAGCTTGGTGCAGATTATGTGGCAGTTGCCCTTAGCGGCAGTTACGTACAGCGCGGTGAACCTGCTTTTTTTGACAAATTTTTAAGAACAGAGCTTGCGCTGAAGGCAGGAGCCGACCTGGTTACAGAGCTTCCTGTCGCCGTATCAACAGGAAGTGCCGGCTACTTTGCCCTCGGTGCAGTCAAGCAGTTAAAAGATATCGGAGTAACAGATATTTGCTTCGGGAGCGAATGCGGTGATATTGAAGCACTAAAAACCATTGCAGCTATTCTCCGTAATGAAACCTCTGAAATGACAGGGCTGATAAAGTCCGGATTAAAGTCGGGCAGCTCATATCCTCTCGCAATATCAAAGGCAGTATCTTCACTTTATCCTGAATATGAAGGAATAATTGGACAGCCGAATAATATGCTTGCCATAGAGTATATTAATGCAGCCGCTTCAATTAATTATGAAGTAAACATGTGTACCGTTAAAAGGGAGGGCGCCGGCTACAATGACTGCAATCACGACAATGCTCTTACAACAATGCTTCATCCCAGTGCATTCATGTTAAGGCAGACTGCTTCCGACACTTCCTCATACGAAAAGGCATTAATGCTTCTTCCCGAATTATATAAGGATTTTCTACCACGCATCTTTAAGAATAATTCGTTTATGTACCTCGAAGCAGATGATTTCACCCTTCCCCTTCATACAATACTTAATTCGCCGTATGCCGATAATCTGACTTCAGCAGCCGACGTTTCCGAGGATGTACTTAACCGATTAAGGAAGGGTATATTACCCCGGATGAAATTCAGTGAATATGCTGACCTGCTTCACACCAAAAATATTCCGTTGGCAAAATCACGTCGAATATTATCACATATTCTTCTCGGCGTGACATATTCCGATTACGATTCAATAAAACGCAGCGGTACATCGCCATATATAAGAATACTCGGTGTTAAAGGCGAATCAACCTCTCTTCTGAAGGAAATAAAGGCAGCTTCACCTTCGGCGATTATCTGCAAGGTTAACAAAGACAGTCAATCACTTACCTGTGAGGCTAAGGAATCATTTACAAAAGATATAAACGCATATAGACTCTACCGTTCGGTATATGTCTCAAAATACCCGGATTCAGATTACATTCCTCCTGCCGATGACAGCGGTATGGTAATAATATAAACATTTTTAATAATAACAAAAAACCCTTAAACAGATATTTGTCTGCTTAAGGGTTTATTTTTGAATTAAATTGTATTCTATAAATTAGTCTTCAATATTATCAAGGAAGGTATCTTCATTGAAGTCATAGTCCTCTTCGTCTTCATATTCTTCCTCATATTCGCCGTCATCATAGCTCTCCTCGTAGCCTTCATCATACTCCTCGTCGTCAGATGGCAGATTTGGCTCTGTTAATTCAGGCACGTCACCTCTTACATATGAAGGGTCAAGCTGTGAGTATATTTCCATTCTGTTCGAAGCAACTGCTTCATAGCTGTCCTTAAGTGCCATGATAAGCATTTCGCTTCTTTCTCTTGTTGATTCATAAGCATCAAGGAGAATCTGCTCCATATCATTCATGACATTATTTGAGTATGTAAGAATACTTGTTCTGAGCGCATCAGCCTCTGCCTGAGCCTTTGATACCATTTCTGCCGCATCCTCGCCTGCTGCTGCAACCATGTCGTTAACACGTGCATAAGCCTGCTGCATGATTTCGTGCTCACCTACAAGCTGACTTGCCTTAATCTTAGCTTCCTCAATAATCTTTTCTGCCTTATCCTCGGCATCGGCAATAATGGCATCCCTGTTTGCAATAATCTTCTGATATCTCTTAATTTCATCAGGTGTTCTGCTTCGAAGCTCATCGAGTAACTCATAAAGCTCCTCCTTGTTAACCTGAATTTTATTAGCGGCAAACGGAGCCGCTTTACAACCCTCCACAAACTCATATATATCATCAATTAACTGTTCAATTCTGTTAGTTGCCATATCTGTCTCTCCTTTATTATTTATATTTATCATAAATTGCCTTGCAAACATTTGAAGGCACTAATGGTTCAATATCGCCATTGTACTTTGCTATTTCCTTTACGATGCTCGAGCTGAGATATGAATACTCAACACTTGTAGTAAAGAAAATTGTATCAAGCTTTGGATTAATCTTATGATTAGTCTGTGCTATCTGAAGCTCATATTCAAAATCAGTGACCGCTCTTAGTCCTCGTACAAGAATCTTTGCTCCATGCTTTTCAGCAAAGTCAACCGTAAGTCCGTGAAAAGCCTCCACATTAACATTATCAAGTGAAGCCACTGCCTCCTTAATAAGCTGAACTCTTTCATCAGCAGTAAACATAGGCTTCTTCTCACTGTTATCAAGAACACCGATGACAAGCTTATCGACAACTCGTGAAGCTCTTTCAATTATATCTAAATGACCTTTTGTTATCGGGTCAAAGCTTCCCGGATAAATACCTATCTTCATAATCGCCTCTTACATTTCAATATATCATATCTGGAACATTATGTCTATAAAATATATTGAATAATGTTACTTTTCTAAAAAATAATGTCTGTTTGACTTATAATCTTTAATTTTTTTTATTGAAAATCCAAGATTAATAAACTCCTCAGGGTCATGCTCTTTAGAAGTCTCCACAACAACAAGTGCATCCTCTGCCAGTAAATCATAATCAGCCATAATGCGAAGGGCTGAAAACTCCAGCCCTTTGTCATATGGCGGATCAAGAATTACCAAATCATATTTTCTTCCGAGACGCTTAAGATTTGAAAGCGCATTTTCAAAATCCATAATTAACATCTCAGACTTATTATTAAAATGAGTCTTTGCAAGATTATGCTTAATGCATTCCGAGGCCGGTCTGTATGCATCTACAAAGGTGGCAAACTCAGCGCCGCGTGATAAACACTCAATTCCAAGTCCTCCGCTGCCTGCAAACAAATCAAGAACAATGCTTCCCGGCACATAAGGCATCAGAATGTTAAAAAGAGTTTCCTTAATTCGGTCAGTGGTAGGTCTTGTGTTATTACCCGCAGGTGTTTCAAGAACAATACTTCTTGCACTTCCGGCTACTACTCTCATTCAAAACCTCCTGACAAAAATTTAATAATAATATGTTTTATCAGGCTTACAAAACATTACATGATTTACCCGTCAAAACAGTATTACATAAAATCACAACTAATATTTTACTATACTATGGTGATTTGTCAATAAAAACTTAATTATTTATTTAATATTGCCTTTACCGCGCCGTCGAGCCAGTCACGTTTAAGCGTTTCGATTGCGCCGCTGTCAACAATTTCTGCGGCTGCAGGATCAAGCGGAAGCTTTGCAAGTACATCAATTTCATACTTTGCGGCAACTTCTTCAATATGGCTGTCTCCGAATACAGAAATCTTCTTTCCGCAGTCAGGGCATTCAAGGTAGCTGTAATTTTCAATAATACCGATAATAGGCACATTCATTGCCTTAGCCATATTAACTGCCTTACCGACAATCATGCTTACAAGCTCCTGAGGACTTGTGACAACGATAATTCCGTCTACCGGAAGAGACTGAAATACAGTTAACGGTACATCACCTGTTCCGGGAGGCATATCCACAAACATGTAATCTACATCATCCCATAACACATCGCTCCAAAACTGCTTAACCGTGCCTGCAATGACCGGTCCTCTCCAAAGTACGGGAGTATCCTCAGCCTCAAGAAGATTATTAATACTGATAGTCTGAATGCCTGTTGCGGTTTTAACAGGATAAATTGCCGTACCTGCCTCGTCAGCCATACATACACCCTTTACACCAAAAGCCTTTGGAATGGATGGTCCCGTAATATCGGCATCCAGTATTGCGGTATTCTTACCCATTTTACGAAACAATACAGAAAGATACGCCGTTACAAATGACTTTCCGACTCCACCCTTGCCGCTTACAACAGCTATAACCTTTTTAACGCTTGCATTCGGATGCAGCTTTGCCCTTAAATCCTCAGCAGTACGTGAACTGCAGCTTGCCCCGCAGCTTGAACAATTATGATTGCAGTTTTCACTGTTAATTTCTTTTTCTAATTCGTCGCTCATAGTGACCTCCGATATTTTTATTTATATATTATTTCTTTTTTTGCCTGATTAATAACAAAATCACATAAAATAATAGATAAAACAAACCACTTCCTAATGAAATACATTAAAAAAGTGGCTTGTTATAATCCTTTAATTATGATGACACGGAATAAAATTCCATCCTGTTCATTCACATATTACTTTAATAAACCCTTTTCAAGAGCAAGTGTCTTTGTTGTGATATCACATACTGAAGATGGTCCATAGTACTGGATTGCACCAGGATATGTGAATGCTGTTTCAACAGCCCATGCATCTCTGTGTGCTTCAAAGTACTTGAATGGTGCGCCGTCAAGCTCTACAAGAGCCTTTCTGATAACAGGCTTATCTTCACCGTTTCTTCTTTCCATATTCATCATCTTTGTGATAGGCATACCGCCTGCAACCCATTCTTCAGCAGGCTTAGCAAGGTTAGATACCTTTGAAAGATAACCTGTGTAACCATACTGAATAAGCATAAATGCATTATAACCGAGTGAGTAGCAGTAATCTGCATCAAAGTTTGAAGGGAATGCACATCTTCCTTCATATCCGAAGAAGTGATGAAGAGCTGCGAACTTGCCCTTGTATGTGCCTGCTGCCTTTCTCTTGTCAAGCTCATCCTTAACCAGTGCAGAAAATAATTTTTCTGACTCAATAAGGGAAACCTGTACGTTACCATGAGGATCTCTCTCAAGGAAAAGCTGCTGCTGAACAAATTCAGGAAGAAGTGCAAATACTGCGAAGGATTCAGCAGTAAGACCTGCCTTAATGAATTCATATTTAGCTGCCCAGTTTGGAAGAGCATTGAATTCTTCTGTCTTCTTGCCTGCAAGAAGCTCATTGATTTCTGCAATAAGAACAGAGAACTCAGGAACGAATTCTACAATACCCTCAGGAATAATTGCCACACCGAAGTTGCCTGCACTTTCTGCTCTTTTCTCTACGGAATCTGCAATCTGTGATGCAATCTGTGAAAGAGACATCTTCTTTGCCTTAACTTCCTCACCAATAAGACAGATGTTTGGCTGTGTTTCAAGTGCACACTCAAGAGCAACATGAGAAGCCGAACGTCCCATAACCTTTACGAAATGCCAATACTTCTTTGCTGAGTTTGCATCTCTTTCAATGTTACCGATTACTTCTGAGTATGTCTTTGTAGCGGTATCAAAACCAAAAGATGCTTCAATATCTTCATTCTTAAGGTCACCGTCAATAGTCTTTGGACATCCGATTACCTGGATACCTGTATTGTTGGCTGCCATATACTCTGCAAGTGTAGCTGCATTTGTATTGGAATCATCACCACCGATTATAACGATAGCTGTAAGACCATTCTTCTTAGCGTTTTCAGCAACGATTGCAAACTGTTCCTTTGTTTCAAGCTTTGTTCTGCCGGAACCGATGATATCAAAACCGCCGGTATTTCTGTAAGCATCAATAAATGCGTCATCAAATGTTACGTAGTCATTCTTAAGAAGTCCGTCAGGACCGCCCTTAAATCCGTAAAGAACATTTTCCTTATTTGTTGCCTTTAATGCATCATAAAGACCTGTAATAACATTATGTCCGCCGGGAGCCTGTCCGCCTGAAAGGATAACGCCTACAACATGCTTCTTTGCTGTTGAAGTATTCTGGCCCTTTTCGAATGTAATTTCCTTCTTACCGTAGGTATTAGGAAAAAGTGCCTTAATCTTGTCCTGATCTGCAACAGACTGTGTCTCGTTGCCTTCCTTTACGCAAATTTCTGAGATACCGTTTCTAAGCATTCCCGGAAGCTTAGGAGCGTATTCATATCTCGCCTTCTGAAGTGGTGATAGATTCATATTCAATACTCCTTTATCTTATTTATTTTTATTTTATATAACAAAATAAACTTTTGCGTCTTCGACGCACTTAAAATTATATTATCACAAAACAGCCTTATAATCAACAATAAGTTGAAAATAAAACAATTTATGAAGCCGCCATAAATGTCATTCTTCTCTTTTCTGAATTTCTCTGTACTCAAGCATTTTATCATACTGAATATACATTTTCTGAACACTGTTTTCCAGAAGATAATAATGCTGTATGTAAGGAACAAGAAGAATCATAAAAGTCACGATAAGTGCAAGCATTCCGAAAGACGGAGCCGCTATTGAATAAAGGATTACCGCAACTGTAAGTATCGCAAAAACTACCGTTACTATCAGATGTATCAGTCTCTCGTGCATAAAAAAGCCAATCTGTATAAGATGTTTTTTAATTTCATTATCCCAGTCCGTTCCTGCGGGCGGATTTAATAAAAGTGCTTCAATATCCGACAGATATTTTCTTATTCTCTTAGCCATATTTACCTCCTGATGTCTATTTAATCATACCGGTGTATTTAGCAAGTCTGTAGCTTATAAGCTTTATATCATTAATAGTAGGTGTGAAGAAGCCGGAATTATATAACCCCAGAATCATCATACATATAATCGGAGCAATAACAAGACCGAGCAGACCTCCGCTTTTGATTCCTATATACAGACTCATAAGACTCAGAAGCGGGTGAAGTCCCGTCTGGTCTCCCACAACCTTCGGCTCAACAATTCTTCTGAACAGGAAAAGACCTATTGCAAGAGCCAAAAGCACGATAGCCTTAGGATAATCCCCCATTACGATTGTAAGCAGTGCCCACGGTCCTATCACAAGACCGCTGCCAAGCATAGGAATAAAGTCAACTATTGCAATAACCAGGGCAATCAGTATGGCATAGCTCTGACCAATTATAAGAAGTACTGTTGTACATATTAACGTAATAATGGCTGACAGAATAAGCTGTGCCTTCAAATAACCAAAGGTTGCATCACCGGCCGCCGCTCTGACCTGCTTAAAATACGGTCTTACACCATCCGGTATCATTGATTTAATCTTATTACTTATATTGTCATAATCCGAGCATACAAAATATGATGCCATAAGAAAGAATAAAAATCCCATAAATCCGCTTCCTATGGAAGGAGCATATTTTGTAAACTTATTAATAATTGACGGTGTCCTTCCCGGAAGCTCCTGTTGTGCCCATTCGACAATTTTTTCATATATCCCGAATACCGTATTGCTTACCTGTTTAAACGAAAAATCAGTATGTGTTGAAATAAAGGTACATATATCGGTAAGTGCACCATCAATCTTTACTGAATAAATATTCCGGTTTTTAACAAGATTGGCAATTTCGGCCGCCAGGTAATACAGAGCCAATGAAATCACTCCGAACACCAATACCATGATTGCAAGTACAATAATTACTGCCCAGAATTTTTTCATATGTTCTGCACGTCCCGAAAGCTTCCTGATAAGCGGAACCAGAATATACCTCGCCATCAGAAGTGCCAGAATAAACGGCATCGTATAATGAAGAATCGGACCAAGCAGCAGGATAAAAACAGCCACCGAAATAATAATCATTATCCTCAGACCTATTCTGCCCATAAGATGCCTGGTTGATATTTCCTGCTCACCCTTCATTGTTTTGTTTTCATCTTTATCCATTATTCCTCCAAAAATCAACCGTGAAGAAGAACTCCCTCACTAATATCCTTGCCCTTTAATACATATTTTTCAATAATATTCACACGGCACCAGCTTATCATCGGACCCAGCAAAAATGCCATAATAAGCGTCACAACGCCTGATTGTCTTCCGAGCACATAACCAAGCACCACAAACACGCCGTCGTATATTATTCTGACGGTTTTAAACGACAGTCTGCTCTGCTTTGATGCAATGATAAATGATATGGCATCGTATGGGGAAGCTCCGAGCATTGCAGCCATATAAATTGATGCGGCAAATATGAACAGTGCCAGCACAGGTATTACCACTCCTATTCTGACTGCCATATTTTCAAACCATTCCGGCTTAATTATGTCTCTTGTAATGTAATTCATAAAATCGAAGCTGTAGCCTACAAGAAACATATTTGCAAATGTTCCCCATCCGATATGACTTCTGTCGACCGCTACAACAATAATCAGCAGTATAATATTAATCACGGCCTGCGTGTTTCCGAGTGAAGCCCCGATAATATTGGCTATACTCAGATTTGTTGCGGTACACGGGTCAGTACCAAAATTACATCTGTTTAAAAATGAAACACAAAAGCCCATTATTATAACTGAAATAATAACCAAAATAAGACTCTTTTTATCTACACCGAAAAACTTCATGTTTCCTCCTACATGGACATTATAATTTCCCTTGCAATATCCTCCGAAATTTCAGTCGCATATAAATTTTCACCGAAGCATACGACGTCACCTATACCCTTTTCAATAACAAAACGGAGTTTTCCGTCTCTGACCTTTTTGTCGGTATAGAGCTTTTTAACCAGTACCTCCCTGTCTATATAATCAGGAATGGCTGAAGGAAGATTAGCCTTATTAATAAGAGCTGAAAGCCTTGTAATCTCTTCATCCGTCATATATCCGAGCTTCCCGGAAAGCTTAGCCTGAGCCACCAGTCCTATTGCAACAGCCTCACCATGAAGGAGTCTGTAATCACTGCAGGTTTCAATTGCACGTCCGACGGTATGTCCAAGATTAAGAATCTCCCTGAGACCCGACTCTCTTTCATCTTTCATAACAACATTATACTTTATTTCACAGTTTCTGGCTGCAATATATTCACATGCTTCCCTGTCGCCCGCATATATTTTATCCATATTTTCAAAGAGGAAATCAAACATTTCCGCGTCTGCCAAAGCAGCATGCTTGATAGTTTCCGCCATGCCGGAGTAAAGCTGTCTCGGCGGCAGGGTCTTCCAGCATTCAATATCAATATATACCTTCTTTGGCTGATTAAATATACCTATGAGATTAGTTGCAAGTGGTGTGTCAATCGCTGTTTTACCTCCTACTGAGGCATCAGCGGCCGCAAGAAGCGTTGTTGCATAATTCACGAACGGAACACCTCTTCCGAATGTTCCCGCAATAAATCCCGATATATCTGTTACAACGCCACCGCCAACGGCAATAACCATACAGTCGCGTCTGTAACCCTTATCAAGCATCATATCTTCTATCATAGCCTTTGTCTGTCTTGTCTTGCTTTTCTCCCCTTCGGGAAATACAAACAAATCTGCTTTATAACCTCTCATTATAAGACTGTTATATATTTTCTCTGCATATAAATCCTTTACAACCGAATCAGTTATGATTGCAAATTTCTTTATTTTGCCTGCCAAAGCAGTTTCAATATCCTCTACAAGCTTATCCGAAAGATTGTATCCGACCTCAATATCGTAGCTGTCGTCTACGACTTTTTTTAATTCAACATTAAAAATACTCATTTTTTCCTTTCCAGTATCTAGACCATATGCTTTTTTGAAGGTATATTCCTAAAAATTCTGTCAAACATATAGCAGGACTGTTCTTTGTGGTTGCTGGCTACCTGAATCAGCCCGACATTCATATTCTTAAATCTGTTATATACACTTGAAATGATTTCCTTTTCATTTTCGAGCGAATATGTTGTAGCAAGGCAGCTGATGCAGTCATCTCCGCCAAAACGTTTTGCCAGATAACCTATTTCGGTTATATCCTTGGATGCCGGCTTTGTCATTTTACAGGATATTAGCATTGGTATTGATTTATGCATTACCACCACGTCAATTTCATTGTCCGACGTGTCATATCCGTCATTTTTTCGCCAATCGATAACAAAGCCCAGATAAACCTCATGATAAAGACGCTTTGCTAATATGTAAATATACATTTCAAGCCAGATTCCGTAGTTTGTCATATACTGCTTATACTTGCTCTTGACATACATATATCTTCCTGCTGAAACCTCTTTTAAAAAGCCATACCTCACAAAGCGCTTAAGAAGATGATTTATTTCCGTAAGGGAAGCCTTATCCGTCTTTAAATTATCAATTTTAAAATCATTCGTAACAGATGTTGATGCGTAATTTGCTATAAAATGATTGAGTGTATTCCAAACGGGGATATGGTCAAATATCTCCTCACACATCTTTATGATATTGTCAAACTCATCCTCCTCAGGCATATAGTGTGAAGCACATCTGTACTTTGCACCGCTTGCGGCAAGATAGTCACCCGCAGTCAGATGTTGTATTTTAATCTGTTTGCTTCTGTCATATACCTGATAGATTTTTTCAGCTGTCAGATCGAGGTAATACAATATAATGCTGCTGGTAAGGGCAAATTCAGTGGCAGCGGCAATCATAAGCTCGGCGCCGCCCGTTATTTCCATACATATGTCCTCGCCTGTATGTTTTTTAATAATATCATCGAGGACTTCACGTATGTTATCAATATCATGCCTGTTTGCAGAAATATACTCAATTGAAGTATTCGGAAGACGATACAAAATGGCATCCCGGAAGTCATTTCTGTCTTTTTCACAATCATATTCCTTATCATATAAAAAATAAAGAATATCAGGCTTTAATGAAAACACGGGAACCAGTGTGCTGATTATATTTTTATCAAAAAAATCTATCTGAACCATTTTTATCCCCTCACAAATATATGCAACAAACCCTCTGACGTCAGACTATGACGATTAGTCCGTCAGGTCTGCAACAAATCCGTTCTCTCCGAACCGTTCAGTCTCTCACTGAATTCTTCAAAAAAATTACTGCTATAAGGTCGTATAAAAAAAACTTCCAAAATCTTTATACATACTTCCTTCTGTTTATCCTGTGATAAATCAACACTCTTTCCTGCAACCTCATATAAATAATAATGCCATGTGTTAACAAATGACTCATGCTTTGCAAAATCAGGCTCATCAACCCACTTTTTTACCTTTATTTTTGTCTTGTTTTCACACAGACATTCACCTTTTTGAAGAAAATATTTAAAATCACCGTTTTCATAATATCTTCCCAACGGAAAGAGTCTGCAGATTGAAGGTCTGATATTGTGAATACTGCAGCGTCCCTCATCATTCAGAAAGCGACAGACATTCCCGTTCATGTTAAGATGCGGAAGAATAAGTCCGTCTATCACCGAAAGACTTATTAATTCCCCTGCAATCAAATCCATAAAGCTTTTATTAAGACCGTTTGTCAGTCTGTAGACATCATACGGGTCAAGCACGACGCTCTCCCCCATTCCCTTACAGCAGTCACTGCAGTCCGCACAGCCGTGACAGTCACACTTTACAAGATCATTTGCATCATAAAGTCTGCCGTCGGATATTTGTTCTAATGTAACATTTCTCTTCATAATCAGATTGCATCAAGAGCCTGCCTGATATCATTAATCAGGTCTTCCTTATCCTCAAGACCGCATGACATTCTGATGAGTCCTGCAGGGATTCCCGCTGCCGCAAGCTGCTCATCGGTAAGCTGTCTGTGTGTTGATGTTGCCGGGTTAAGGCAGCATGTTCTTGCATCAGCCACATGTGTTTCAATTGCGGCGAGCTTTAGATTCTTCATAAATTTCTCAGCAGCTTCCCTGCCGCCCTTTATCTCAAAGGACACAACTCCGCATCCGCCGTTTGGAAGGTATTTCTGTGCGATGCTGTAATATTTATCTGATTCAAGTCCTGAATAATTAACATAATTAACTTTATCCGAAGCCTCAAGGAATCTGGCAACCGCAAGACCGTTTTCAACATGTCTTGGCATTCTTACATGGAGTGATTCAAGGCCAAGATTTAAAAGAAATGCATTTTGAGGCGACTGTACACAGCCCAGATCTCTCATCAGCTGTGATGTAGCCTTTGCAATATATGCACCCTTTCCGAATTTTGTTGCATATACGACTCCGTGATATGAATCATCAGGAGTTGTAAGACCCGGATACTTGTCAGCATGAGCCATCCAGTCGAAATTACCGGAATCCACGATAACACCGCCAATGCCTGCTCCATGACCGTCCATATACTTTGTTGTCGAATGTGTTACTATATCAGCACCCCACTCAATAGGTCTGCAGTTAACCGGAGTAGGGAATGTATTATCAATAATAAGAGGTACTCCGTGGCGATGAGCCGCTGCGGCAAATTTTTCGATATCAAGTACTGTAAGTGCCGGATTTGCGATGGTTTCGCCGAACATTGCTCTTGTATTTTCCCTGAAAGCTGCATCTAATTCTTCATCGCTTGCATCAGGTGAAACAAATGTAACATCAATGCCCATTTTTTTCATTGTAACGGAAATAAGATTAAATGTACCGCCGTAAATTGAAGCAGATGATACAATATGACTTCCTGCCTCACAGATATTGAAAAGAGCAAAGAAGTTGGCTGACTGACCCGAACCCGTAAGCATGGCTGCAACGCCGCCCTCAAGTTCTGAAATCTTTGCAGCTACGGTATCGCATGTAGGATTGGCAAGTCTTGAATAGAAATATCCATCTGCCTCAAGATCAAAAAGCTTACCCATCTCTTCACTTGTATCATACTTGAAGGTGGTTGACTGAATGATTGGAATCTGTCTTGGTTCTCCGTTGCCCGGTCTGTAGCCTCCCTGCACACACTTTGTATTAACTGAATGTTCGTTCATGTAAATTATCTCCTTTTATTTGTATTTTTTTAGTAATAGTATAAGTCACATCGGGATATCGGGTTATAAATATTTTACAACCTCAGAAAGCTCTTTTCTTGGTGGCATTGCAGGCTCTGCATCCGAATATCCCACTGCAATAACAGACATAACCATCTCATCATCGGGAATATTAAACGTTTCCTTAATTGCCCCGGCATCCCTGATACCCATAATAAGTGTATCAAGCCCCATCTCCTTTGCCTTTAAGCACAGAACCATTGCCTGAAGTCCAAGGTCATATGCTCCCCAGCAGTTGCCTGCCTCATTTGTAGGTGTACCGTCCTTTTCAAAGCCGGCACGGTTTGTGACAAAGGTTGTGGCAATTAATGTTGCGTTTTCACTGTTGTTTCGGTTAAATGGTGCAATTGCATTCCTAAGCTTTTTTGCCGCCTCATCAGACTTTGCAACATAATATCTTCCTGTCTGAGAATTTTTCCAGGACGGCGCATACTGAACACATTTAAAAAGCTCATCAAGTATCTCTTTATCAACTTCCTTTTTTTCGTAAGCACCTCTTACACTGCGTCTTGTCTTTACAACTTCATTAAAATCCATTTGTTTATCCTCCGTTTATAAATCAAGCTGGTATACGTAATCATCCATATAAAATCCTCTTCCGATAGGATTTTTTTCTTCACGTATCACATAAAAACCCATCTTTTCATATATTTTTACTGTCGGGTTGTTTTTATTGACATTTAATGTTATTTTATTAAGTCCGAGCTTTCTCGCATGCTCCTTTACAAGGTCAAGCATCAGTCCTCCGTAGCCCCTGCCCCGGTAATCATTGTGAAGATAAAATTTATTAAGATACATTTCATCGTTTCTCTGAAAAAAACATACAAAGCCGGCCTTTTTATCATCATCGGTAGTAAGGAGATAATAAATCTCTCCCATACCGAGCTGCTCCCTTATGCCTTTTACCGACTGAAAAAGAGTTATCATATAATCATTCTGTTCCGGTCCGATGATAGGATCATAATAATCCTTTACAACCTCAGATGCGAAATCAGAAAGCTCACAAATAAGGTCATCATCCTCTAAAGTAACATTTATCAGTTTCATATTATCTCCCTATTATTCAAAAAGAGGTGTGGAAAAATATCTTTCCGCAGTATCCGGAAGTACCGTAACAACTGTCTTTCCCGGTCCCAAAAGCTTAGCCATTCTGATGGCCGCCGCAACATTTGTGCCGGAAGATATACCGCACATGAGTCCCTCCTTTGCTGCAAGCGCTTTGGCTGTGCTAAGGGCTTCCTCATCAGTAATAATAGCAATATTCTCATAAATATTCCTGTTTAACACATCCGGAATAAGACCGTCTCCTATACCCATCTGAATATGTGTGCCAATCGTACCTCCTGCAAGTATTGCGGCATTTTCCGGTTCAACAGCCCATATAAGCATATCCGGATTAAGTGCCTTTAGTGTCTCTCCGATGCCGGTAATTGTACCTCCCGTACCGATACCTGAGCAGAAGCCGTCAATCGGTCCCGCAACCTGCTCAAGAATCTCAAGACCGGTATGATGTCTGTGAACTCTCGGATTTGCCGGATTTTCAAACTGCTGCGGAACAAATACTCTCGGATTTTCCTTCTGCATTTTAGCCGCGATATTCGCACATTCGGCAATACAGTCTCCGATATTGCCCGCATCATGAACAAGTATTACACTGGCACCATAGTGCTCTACAAGCATCTTTCTCTCATGGCTTACGGAATCCGGCATGATTATAACTGTCTCATATCCTTTTACTGCTCCGACAAGTGCAAGACCTATACCCTGATTGCCGCTTGTAGGTTCTACAATTATTGAATCAGGCTTCAAAAGTCCTCTTTCCTCAGCATCAAGTATCATATTGTAGGCAGTTCTTGTTTTAATAGAGCCTCCTACATTTAATCCCTCAAACTTCACAAGCACTCTCGCACTCTCAGCCGGGACCATTCTCTGCAATTCAATCACCGGTGTGTATCCGATTGCCTCAAGAACATTTTTATAAATCATTTTTCCTCCAGATAATTCTTACTATATTTTATTCTTTTCTTTTGTGATGTTTATCATTTATCACATTTCAATAATAATTTAATCTTTGCTTCAGCCGATTCATATCCGTCAAATACGATACCCTTCATGCCAACTGCCATGGCAGAATCGATATTCTCTTTCCTGTCATCTATGAAAACACACTCCTCCGCTTTAAGCATATATGTATTAAGGAGATATTCATATATTTCTTTATTTGGTTTTCTGAGCTTAACCCTGCCACTGACCACTATGCCCGAAGCCTCATTCGTAAAGTCAAAGACTGTCCTTTCGTGAAGGTCAAACAGCTCATCCGAATAATTACTCAGAATATATACGCCAAATCCGGATTCTCTGTACCTTTTAATCCATTCCCCGGCATAAGAATACGGTTTTACAATGGTTCTCATATCACTAAAAAAAAGCTTGATTTCTTCACTGTACTCAGGATATTTTTCCTGATAAAATCTACTGAAGCTATTAACGGACATTCCTTCATCCAGTCTGTTCCATTCCTCGGTTTCAACCATGTTTGTTGCGAGAAATTCAACTGTTTCACTATTAAATCCCAGCTCTTTCATATAATCCCTGTATCTAAAATCTGCAAGAACCATTCCAACATCAAAAATAATATTTTTAATCATAGTCTTTTCTCCAATTTACTAACGATATATTATATCACACATTTCGTGTCTTTTCAACAAATGTGACACATTACATTACATAATTATTACTTAATAATAATTAAAAATATTGTAAATTATCAGGTTTATAAATGTCATTCCTTATGTTATAATTAAATAAAAAACATCTTTCGGAGGTATTTTTATAAAATGAAAAAACAGGTATTCAATCCATTTTTACCTCTTCATGAGTGTATTCCGGACGGAGAGCCGCATGTATTCGGTGACAGAGTATATCTGTTCGGTTCCCATGACAAAGAGGGCGGGGAAACCTTCTGTATGCTTGATTATACTGTATATTCAGCTCCTGTTGACGACCTTTCGGACTGGAGATGTGAGGGCGTTATATACAGAGCTGAGCAAGATCCGGATTATCCGAACAGAAAATATATGTATGCACCCGACGTAGTACGCGGGAATGACGGTAAATATTATCTTTACTACGCCATGTCGGGTGATTACGGCGTCGGAGGATACCACGGTCCGATAAGCGTTGCGGTATGTGATACTCCTGCCGGCGAATATAAATATATCGGATTTGTCAGACATCCCGACGGCTCACCGATGCTTGATTATGTCTGCTTTGACCCCGGTGTAATCAATGACAACGGAGTTATCAGAATTTACTACGGTACACAGTACGATTTTGAAGAAAAACCCGATTTTTTTGAAAATGAAGGATATATTACAAGCGAAATGAATATGTTTAATAAATCACGTGAGGAAATCCTCACAATGGCCGCACGTGACAGTGTCATGGGACCCGTAATGGCTGTTCTTGAGGACGATATGCTTACGGTAAAAGAGCCTTCCAGGCACATCATTCCGTATAAAACAAAGGGAACGGATTTTGAGGCTCATCCTTTCTTTGAAGCCAGTTCAATAAGAAAAATCAACGATACATATTACTTTATCTACTCTTCCATGCTTAATCATGAGCTCTGCTATGCAACCAGTAAATATCCTGACCGTGACTTCAGATTTGGCGGAACCATAGTTTCAAACGGAGACGTAGGCTATAACGGCCGTACACAGTCGGAAAGACTGAATATGACGGGTACGACTCACGGAAGCATCGAAAACATAAACGGTAAATGGTATGTCTTCTACCACAGATTAACTCATAAATCAGATTACAGTCGTCAGGCATGCGCTGAAGAAATAAAAATCGAGGCAGACGGCTCAATCAGGCAGGTTGAAATTACGTCTTGCGGACTTAACGGCGCACCTTTATGCGCCCGCGGCTCTTACCCGGCAGTAATTGCCTGCAACATTACGAACGGCAATATGCCTCACGGCTCCAATAAAATATTTACAGACAGTTTTCCGAATGTTAATAATAACGGTGATGAGCTATTTATTGCGGAAATATCAGACAATACCTTTATCGGATACAAATACTTTGATTACAAGGATAACGAAAAGCTTTCAATAACGTATAAAGGCGATGCATCAGGCAAATTAAGTATTTCAGTATCTCCGGGCGGAAACATACTTGCTTCATTTGATATTACTCCTGTTGACAGCTGGACAAAAAAGACAATAGCTGTTCCGTTTACGGATGGTGTGGCAGGTCTTTTCCTGAATTACTCAGGCGAAGGATGCTTCGATATGTCTGAAATTGAATTCTGATAATACATATCATTCTTATCTTAATAATAACAAATAATGCCCCGCCATAATATGATTTCCCTCAGACAGATTTCAGTTATAAACCATATCTGCCTGACAGGGAGCATATCAAAGGCGGGGCGTTTTTTTCTACATTAGTCCCATGGCTGACTGCATCAGGATGCTTACAATCGTTATGCTTATCCAACAGCAGGCACCAAGAATAATAGGCTTACCGCCTGTCTTGACCAGCTTAACGATATTTGTATTAAGTCCGATAGCTGCCATGGCAAGCACGATAAAGAATTTGCTCAGCTCCTTAAGAGGCTTAAAGGCACCGGATGATACACCAAAGCCCATGGCAACAGTTGTGATAACTGAAGCAAGAATAAAATAGATAATAAAGAATGGGAAAATCTTCTTAAAGCTTACCTTCTCCCCTGAGCCCGATTCCTTTTTTGTACGCATAAATGCAAGCACCAGTGTAATGGGAATAATGGCAAGTGTACGTGTAAGCTTAACGGTAACAGCCTTGTCAAGCGTCTGACTTCCGAGATTAAAAAGTGAATCCCATGTAGCAGCGGTGGCCGTAACGGAGCTTGTATCATTTACAGCAGTACCGGCAAATATTCCGAAGGATACTCCGCTTGTCTGATCAAAACCGATAAGCTGGCCGAGATACGGAAAGATTAGTGCCGCGAGCACGTTAAAGAAGAAAATTACCGAGATGGACTGGGCAACCTCCTCATCTCCCGCATCAATAACCGGTGCCGTGGCAGCGATGGCTGAGCCGCCGCAAATTGATGAACCTACACCAACAAGTGTCGCTGTTTTTCCCTGTATTTTCAGAAGCCTGCTGACAAGGAAAGCAACAATTAGCGATGTAGCTATTGTACACACAATAATCGGAAGTGACTGGGCGCCTGTCTTAATTACAACGCTCAGATTCATTCCAAATCCGAGAAGAATAACTGCCCACTGAAGAATTTTCTTCGAGACAAATTTTATACCCTTATCAAAGCTTGTCTTATCCTTGATAAAAAGTGTAACTATCATACCGAGAAGTATGGAAATAACAGCTCCTCCGATTATAGGAAACTGCTTGCCGAGAAAATATGACGGTACGGCAATCAATAAGCAGAGAATTATTCCTTTAATATTTGACTTTAAAAATGATGACATATATAACTCCTTATTTTATAAATATAATTGTATTATTTATCATTTGCTATGACATTATAGCTCAGAACTCCAAAAATAACAATTAAAAAATCTGCCGTATATACGGCAGATTCATTATTATTTATTTTTTCTTATTTTATCCAGGTATACGCCTACTACAATTATAGCCATACCGAACATAAGCTGTATAAGCATATATGTCAGGAGTGTTGATGTGTGTGATACATTATATTTGTCTATTTCATCAACTGCAAGTACATACCAGTATGAAGGAAGAAAATGCGCAATTCTGATAATGCCGTCTCCCAAAAACTCTTTAGGTACAAATATACCGCACAGGAAAGACATACCGAGTGATAATATATTGGCATAAATCGAAACAACCTGAGAAGATTCCGTAAGTCTGCTAATTAAATATGTAAGCGCAATCGCAACAAATGCGAAGCAGAGCATATTTGCAAAATACAGCAGACCCTTAATGCTGACCATATCCCCGCCTATTGCAAGCAGAGCAACACAGTTAAAGAAAACACATATACCGATTCCTACAACAATGAGTGAGATAATTATTTCCGCATTATAGCTGCTGAATTTATAAGAAGAACAATATACCCTCTCCTTAACCTGAGTCTTATTCATGGCAATAAGCACGGGAGACACAGCCGAGATTATTGAAATTATCAAAATCCAGCCAAGATAATTAAAATAAATAGTCATAGGAGACTGTTTATTATCTGACTTCCCGGTCATTGCAACTTCTATTTTCGTATCGGAGACGATTGATGCCCTTTCAAATGCACCCTTGACACCATAGCCGTTATCCCTGTAAATTCCCGCCTTAGTAATATAAGATGAATACTCATTTTCAACAAGTGAAGCAACATTTGTATTTTTAATCACATTTATTTCAACCTTGTCTCCGACACAGCCCGCTTCAAAATCCCTTCCGAAGCCTTCCCTGAAAACAATTACGGCATGAACCGTTCTGTTAAAAAGCTCATCCTGAATGCACTCTTCAGAATCATTTTTAAGCTTAACTTCTTTATTAATTTTGCACAGATAATCAATTACGCTTTTTGAAGCAGTCGAATTATCGTAATCAAAATAAGCTATTTTACATTTATTATTTACAAAATCCTGACTTTTGTTATTTGACAATGACGGTATAATAATTACAAATGTCAGTATAACAAATATGGACACATACATAATTACAATGCCAAGCTGGGATTTCAGTATTTTCATAAAAAGTTTAAACGCTTGCATATTTGTTTCTCCTTAATATCAATACGCATACTATAAGCATAACCGCCGCCATCGACGCAAGAATAATCATATTTGAGGTATATCTCGAATAATCCTCATATACATTTAATGCATAAAAGCTGTCTGATATCAGCGCCGCAGGATTAATCCTGTTAATAATTGGTGCATTCTGTTCAATGGTATTTTTTATACCTCCCACACAAAGATCGGCAAGAATTGATAAAATCATACTTATGGCTACACACAGACCGTCTCTTGTGCCTGATGACAATCCGGAAAAAGAACCGATAATGGCTCCCATTGAAATTCCGATTGATGAGCCCACAAAAAGTATAAGTATAAGTGCAGGATATCTGTCACCAAAATTAATTCCGATAATCGAAAGATATACAAGTGTTACGCACTCTATTGCAAACTGTACAAAAAGCATTGATATATATTCGGCAGATACAATTACCATCTTGTGCTGCGGCGAGAGACATCTTCTCATGCCGAGAGCACTCTCATTTGCCTGAAGCTTGGAAATATTTGCCGAGCCCGCAAATGAGGCAAACAGGCAGCTCATGGCAAATATTGCGTAAAAATAATTGTAGTATTCATTCTGAACACCATGTGATGAGCTCTTTTCGGTAAAATACTTTTCACCAGACGTTAGCTTTGCAACCGCATCAGCCGCTCCTGCCGGATTTGTATTTACAACATCCGTTATTACTGCTTCATTTTTAACATATTCTTCAATTACAGTACGCAGTATTGTTGCGGAAACAGACTGCTCCTTAACCTTAAGGGAGGGCTTGTCTGCCACATAAATAATACCGGTAATTTTACCGTCATCAAGCATTTTATCGGCACTGTCCTCATCCCCCGCTTCGATACTTATAAGACTGCCGCCCTCTTCCCCGGCAAGTGTGTCAAGCACTTCCCTGAAAGCCTTGTTTTCCTCCACGTTAACTACGGCTACCGGTATGGTTTTAAATATTTCATCCTTTTCAAATATATTGCCAAAAGCCATATACATAAATGTTGAAAGAGCTATGGGAAACAGAAAAGTCCACATTAAGGTCAGCTTATTTTTCAGCATGGTTTTAAGTGAATATTTTAAGCAATGGAAAAAATTCATTTTACACCTCGTAAATATACGTCATTATATCGTAATATCATATAATTCATTAAGCCTATGCCCTGACGAATATGTATGATATCATTTTTCTTAATCTCTGAGCTCTTTACCGGTTATCTCAAGAAATACATCATTAAGCGTAGGATGCTCCGAATATACCTTGCCGAAAGAAATCTCATTCTGTTTAAAATAATCCAGAACTCTTACAAGATTATGCTGACCTCCGCTGTACTTTATTTCAAGTAGGTTTGAAGCATATTTAACATCATACAC
The DNA here is from genome assembly GCA_029010495.1 of Clostridiales bacterium. Taxonomy (GTDB): domain Bacteria; phylum Bacillota; class Clostridia; order Lachnospirales; family Lachnospiraceae; genus UBA3775. The sequence goes on from JAQXKO010000024.1 coordinate 156,637, forward strand.
ATGGGGCAGCTCTTTTATGTCACTTAGTACAGCCTCATCAAGCTCCTGAACATATACCGATATGGTCTCTGTATTTTTTATCATCTTTTTAAGCTCGTCCTTTGTCCCCACTGCAACAGAACGCCCCTTATCCATTATGAGAATTCTTGTACAAATCTGTTCAACCTCTTCCATATAATGTGATGTATAAATAATCGTAGCGCCCTCTTTGTTGAGCTTAACTATACCCTCTAATATCTTGTTCCGGCTCTGCGGATCAACAGCAACCGTAGGCTCATCAAAGAAGATAAGCTTTGGCTTGTGCGCAATACCGCATGCAATGTTTAGTCTCCTGAGAAGACCTCCTGACAGTTTCTTGGGAAGAAATCTTACATAATCCTCAAGTCCCACGAATTCAATTGCCTCATTTACATACTGTTTTCTGATGTTTTTATCCTTTACGTAAAGGCCGCAGAAATAATCAATATTGTCATAAACAGTAAGCTCATCAAATACGGCAACATTCTGCATTACAACACCAATCCTGCTTTTGAGCTCATAGCTGTCCGGCTTCATATCTTTTCCGAAAACCTTAATCTCACCCTTATCAAACTTAAGCAGCGACAGGATGCAGTTAATTGTGGTAGTCTTGCCTGAACCGTTAGGCCCTAAAAGTCCAAATATCTCTCCTTCATTAATTTCAAGATTGAAATGATCAAGTGCAAGCACTTCTTTATATCTCTTAACCAAATTGTGTACAGTAACTGCCTGTGACATATTTCCTCCTACTCTGCCAATGCTGTTCATTGGTATTAAACTTATTACATAACACATAATATACAATTATCGCCGATAATAACAGTGAAGCCTGTCAGAAATAAATATGACAAATGTCATAAAAAACCGGAGTAAGCTATAACACCGTCTCATTAATCAGGTAAATTAATATGATTATAAGGGGCGGCACATAACACTCCGGTCCGTAATTAGAAAACATGTAATTGTATAACAAGTATAATATATAATTGCAATATATTCAATAATTCTACTGACAGTTCTTATAGTAAAAGCATGCAAGCTGTGTTCTGTCCCTCAGCTCAAGCTTTTCAAGAATGGTACTTATGTAATTACGCACGGTACCCTCACCGAGATACAGCTCTCCCGATATTTCTTTATTGTTCAGGCCCTCCGCCACTAATGTAATAATTTCAAGTTCTTTATCGGTAAGCCCGAAGCTGTCCTTGTCAAATCTCTTTTTGCCTGATAAAAGGTCCGGCATTTTTGTCATTATCTCTTCGCCAAAGACAGTCTGTCCGTTATTTACTGCTGATATGGCAGGAGCAATTGTTTCAAAGGACTGCTTGAGAATATACCCCTTTGCTCCAAAACGTATTGCCCTGATAATATATTCATCATCAAGAAATGTAGTTAAGAGCAAAATTTTTGCTTCGGGATATTTTTCTATGATTTGTCTGCCGGCAGTCAGACCGTTGACATCGTCCATGCGAATGTCCATAACAAGCACGTCAGGCAAATACTGATTATAGAGCTCTATTGCATCTGCACCACTGCTGCCTGTAGCAATTACATCTATTTTTCCATCCGCTTCAAGAATAGTTTTAAGCGCCATCAAAACAAATGCATCATCATCGACCAAAACTATCTTAATCATAATTTACTGCTCCTTTTATTATCGTAATCATTATCTCGAATCCGTTGTCACAGTTTATCCGTATGCTTCCGCCGAGTTCTCTGACTCTGTCGCGTATATTGATAAGTCCGATACCTCCTGTTACATCCACCGAAGCATTTGTACCATTATCATTAATTATCAGCTGATAAAGTCCCGGATGCTCTCTGATAACTACTTTAAGACTGTCACCGTTGCTGTGCTTAACCGTGTTGTTAACTGCTTCCCTGATGATGCTGATAAAGCTGTATTTAATACTTTTAGGCACATTGCTTCCCATATCGTAAACAAGCTCCGTCGCAAATCCTGAGGCGGCCTCAAATATTTCCATAACCGACGACTTCATATCAATGGATTCGTCATGAAGATCATGCACACTGCTGCGTATATTATTCATGGCATTGTTAAGTGTATCATGCACTCCGTCAAGAAGCGGTACAAGATTTGTATCTTTATTAATTGTTTTTACTGCCCCCATCTGTACTATTGAGCGCGTGATAAGATGTCCTACGTTATCATGTATTTCTCTGGCAATTCTGTTTCGTTCCTTAAGAGTCGCAAGATGAATGCCTGCATCCTGGTTTTCACGTAACATCCTGCCTTTTTCCTCAATCATCAGTTGCTTTTCCTTGGAATCATCACGTATCATCAAAATCTGTTCATTCAGCCTTATAAGACGCTCTGACATCAGCTTTATTATAACGGAGAATAAACACATTATGATATATAATTCAGTATTGTACAAATTATTCGAAAATGAATATATTATAATTGCAATCAGACCGTAAGCTATACCGGCATATGTATGAATATTCATTACCAGAAAAATCATCACTATTCCATATGTAACCGAAATATCATTCAATATTACTGCCAGGGCCGCAAATACAATAAGCAGCTGACATATTTTCTTAAACGAATTCATGAAGGAGAAACAGAAAAACGATACGATTACTACTGCCAGCGTAGCAATAATCATCGATGAACATATACTGAAGCTGTTAAGCTCAAGCACAAATGATGCTGCAAGAAGCAAAACATAACAAATTATATTTATCATATTTCTCCTTTCCATGAATAATATTTACGCATGCAACAGACGCCGGAATCATTATTTATCCTTGCGGTTGACATAATAAGCCACGTATTCACCCGATGGCGTGTAGCCGAGCGACTCTGCAAGATGAAGTGAAACAGTGTTTGCGGCATCCCAGCTCGGATAAAGATTTCTGTCAAGACATGCAAGAATAAGCTTAGCGGCACATATTCTTGCCAGACCCTTTTTTCTGTAATCCGTTTTTGTATCTATTTCTATTTCGATTCCGGTTTCAAAGCCTGAAAAAGAAGATGCTCCGGCAACTATCTCATTGTCCTTCATTATGCATACACCAAGACCATATTTTTCATACAGCTCATAATCAGGAAAATTTGCAACCCAGTCACGGCACCAGTCTGTACACCTGCATCTTTCATACAACTCTCTGTCAATAAAGCGCAGGGTGTAACCCTCGGGAACTGCCTCAGACATTTTGGTCAGCTTTGCCCTGTCAAAAACCTCAGGATGACCAAAATCTTTCTTTAAGCCGTAACGTATAACCTTTTTACCGTTAACAGGCTCTGATGAAAGAAGCTCGTCCCAGCCCTCACCATCCGGCACAAAAATTACAAATTTCATATTAAGTCTGTCAAAAACGAAATTAACAATTTCCAAATCAGGCTCGCCTGCAAGAAAACAGAAATCACCAAGATGAGCCAAAGCAGTTTTATGACTGTCAGTAGCATAAAGCTCTCCCATTATCTTCTGCATACAAGAAATTATAACGGTATCAGATTGATTTTCAAAAAGCTTTTTTACCGAATCACCATTATCAATTGAAATAATCATAGACCCTCCGATTTTTAATCATATATTTATGTAATTATAACACGACGACTCTATATTATAAACATAATTTTACAATATTTCATTACATTCCCGTCTGTTATACACTATATACCTGTCTGTCATAAATAAAAAAATCTGTATGTTTTAAATAAAACATCAGTCGTTATTATGACAAAATATCTATCGGTTATACAAAAAACTGTCTGTAAAAAAAAGCCGGCCTTTATTAGTCAGAAATAACACAAAGCTCTTTACATTTTGTAAATACGTCTTGTATGTATCTGACTGATAAAGGTCGGTATATAGTATATAAAAATTAGTTTTTACACTTTTATCGGCTCTGTCTGCCGAAGAAAATGCATATTATTTATATTTATCCTTGATTGCCATAAGGTCTTTAAGAAGCTCAGCATCCTTCCACTCAGCCTTTGCCCTGTAGTAGAAATCATTTTCAACGTCCCAGATAACAGGACACATTCCTCTTGAATATATAGCCTCGCAGACCTTTGTCATATAGAGATTAATCATTTCTCTTGTCTTGTTTGACTTGGCAGCACATGAAAATTCACCAAAAATTACAGGAATACCCTTATCAACAAATGTAGTTTTCATAAGGTCCATATTTCTGTTCAGCTCTTCAATATCCCTTTCACTGCCCCACTCAGTCTGAGCCTTGCCCCAGTCTGCATCCTTATCAAGAATAGCAAATGTTGAAGGAGTGTAATAGTGAACAGAAACTGCCATTCTGTTCTCAGGATCGTTTGGCATCTTAAATGACGGATCACATGTAAGCTCTACATCAGTACCGTATCCTGCAATAAGCAGATGACGCTTTGCATTATTACCGCCTGATTTTCTGACAATGTCGACAAATTTCTGATTTATTTCATTTAATAAACCGTATGCTTCATCCTTACCCTCTGTGCCGCCCCAACGGTTCCAAACATCGTTCCAGCAGCCCTCCTCGTTAAGAGACTCAAACATCAAATGGTCGTCATATCCGCCAAATGCTTCACAAAGCTGTGTCCATACACGCTCATAGTGGTACATACAGTCTTCCTTCTCAGTTGGGAACTTTTCCCACCAGCCGCCATCCCAATGGATATTTAAAATTACATAAAGGTTAGAATTTAAAGCCCACTCAGTTACTTCTTTAACTCTTGCAAGATATTCAGGACTGATAGTATAATCCTCACCCATCATATTTGACCATGCCACAGGAATTCTGAGTACACCAAAGCCGCACTTCTCATATCCCTGAATCATATATTCCCTGATTTTAGGACTGCCCCATGCAGTTTCATAACGAATGACAGAATCACCAACTATCCAACTTCCGCATGATTCAAAGGTATTTCCGAGATTAATACCTATCCCCATTTCTCTTACTAACTCCATAGTAGTAATATCTCGCATTTCCTGTGTCTTTTGTTCATTACTATCTTCGTTCTGATTGTCTGAAGGCTGTTCAATATTATTGTTATCAGCAGGAGTTTCGGTCTTTTTACCACAGCCTGCAAGACTAACAATAAACGTCAAACATAAAATAATTGCAAAAATTTTATTGTATTTTTTCATTTCACATCATATACGTAAGATTATTTCAAATGTAATCTATGTATTTTCCTTTCGTGTTATAAGCGAATATGTCAGACAGAGCATATACACTATTATTTATAATAACATATTTAACTAAACATTGTCACTATTTTACCAAGTTTTACTACACATATCAGTTATATTGTGTCTGTATCACACTGTCATCATCTCAAGCTTCAACATTTATTTTTCTCCTTTTTTGCCATCTCACATATTTTTTCTTCTATCTTACCGATAATAATTCTGAATTCATCGTCAGATTTTCCTGTCGGATCTTCAAGTTCCCAGTTGTCATCAAATTCCCTTACGATAAAAGGGCAACCAACATTACAGCCCATGGAAATTGCAATATCAACCTCAGGAATCTCTGAAATAAGTTTACTTCGCTGACCTTCCGCTTCCATATCAATACCATAAATTTCCTTCATCAGCCTGACAGCATCCCGGTTAATCTGAGGTTTTGTTTCTGTTCCGGCAGAATAACTTTCAAAGATATCTCCTGCCAGATGTTTTCCAAGTGCTTCCGCAATCTGACTTCTACAGGAGTTATGAACACAGATAAATGCTACTTTCTTCTTTTCCATTATTTAAACCATCCTTTCGTCTTTCTTCTAAACAAGCAAATACTGTATCACATTGAAGAAATAACCGACAATTATGATTCCGACAGTGCAAATTGCCACAAATATACCAAGCAGTTTTGTTTTAATGGCTTTCTTTAGCATAATCACGGAAGGAAGGCTTAAGGTCGTAACACCCATCATGAAAGACAGAACAACACCGAGCTTTGCTCCTTTTGCAAGCAAAGCCTCCGCAATCGGAACGCAGCCAAATATATCTGCATACATCGGTACACCCGCAATTGTAGCCAGGATTACTCCGAACGGATTTCCGTTACCGAGAAATCTTACAATTAAATCCTGCGGAATCCAATTATGAATTACGGCTCCTATACCTACTCCGATAAGAATATACGGGAACACCTTCTTAAAAGTTTCTGCAACCTGCTCTGCCGAGTACTTAAGTCGGTCCTTAACTGTCAGTTCCGCAATGGGTATATTAATATGCTTTGCATTTCTGATAAATTCTTCCACCTGATTTTCAAGATGCAGTTTTTCAATTAGTGTTCCACCTGCTACTGCTATCACAAGTCCAAGAATCACATACACGATTGCTACCTTGGCACCGAAGATACTCATCAGAAGTACAAGCGAGCCCAAATCAACCATCGGTGATGATATTAAAAATGAAAAGGTTACTCCAAGCGGAAGTCCCGCACTTGTAAATCCAATAAAGAGGGGAATTGATGAACAGGAGCAAAATGGTGTTACTGTTCCCAGCAATGCCGCTATGATATTTGCTGTGATTCCATGAAATCTTCCCAATATCCTCTTTGTTCTCTCAGGTGGGAAAAAGCTTTGAATATAGCTGATAAGAAATATGAGAGTGCACAATAGCACTACAATCTTTATCACATCATAGATAAAAAAATGAATGGTTCCGCCAATTTTTGCTGTTGTATCCAGCCCTAATGTATTTAACAAGTTCCCTATAATAACATTAAGCCATTTCATACCGAGTATCTGCTCCCGAATAAATGTCCACATGCATAAACCTCCATCTATATAGACAAGTATCTAT
>JAQXKO010000025.1 GCA_029010495.1 Clostridiales bacterium
CCGATAATTCCATCAACAAGAAGTGACTGTAAGAAAGGATTAGCATTTTCTACAAGACCTGCAACCCATTCTTGGAATATTTCAATCCATCCAACCATCCAATCTGCAATCCATGTTCCAACTGTTGATTGTGAAATATAAAAAACGCCAAACATAACCAGTGCAAAAATCGGAATGCCAAGCCATGGATTTGTAAGAACGGCATCTATTTTATCCTGACCATTTTTCTCTTTTGTTATAACTTTACGCTTTTCAACGGAAGAAACAATAGACTTCACAAAATCAAAACGCTTTCTGTCTGCCGCTTCTACTTCACCTTTATTATGCAAATCAATATCACCTTGCACATAAGGCGCCTTTTGTTCACAACCCTTTAGAGACATTGCTTTTGTCACCACATCCGAAAGTCCAGTATGGCCGGAAGATGTGGAAACTGTCTTAATCACAGGACAGCCAAGCTTCTCCTCCAAAGCTTTCTCATCAATCTGAGTATTCTTCTTTTCATTTATATCACTCTTGTTAAGAGCAACAACCACAGGAATGCCAAGTTCCAAAAGCTGTGTGGTAAAAAACAGACTTCGACTTAAATTCGTGGCATCTACAATATTAATAATTGCATCAGGATTCTCATTCTTTACATAGGCACTGGTAATACTTTCCTCCGATGTAAATGGAGACATAGAATAAGCTCCCGGCAAATCTACAACAATAAGTTCTTCCTTTCCGTCATAATAAGACCTTTTGATTGGGCTTTCCTTCTTCTCCACGGTAACACCGGCCCAGTTTCCAACTTTTTCATTCCTTCCGGTCAGGGCATTATACATAGTTGTCTTTCCGCTATTGGGATTACCCGCTAATGCGATTCTCATGATGAATCCTCCTTTGATATTTTTTGTTACAATTTACAAATGTTAGTTATTACTAACCCCAGGACATAAAAAATAGTGAGATACTCACTATTATTTTTTTATTGAAATAGCTTTTGCTAAATCAGTATCAATGTTATATCTGGCATCTTTAATAGAAACAACGCAGCCGCCTTTAATGTGGGAAATTACAGTAATAGGCTCTTCACTATAACATCCCAGTGAAAACAAAAAAGACTTCAATTCTTCATCTTCGGCTACTACATCTTTCACTATGTATTCCTCTCCAATTTTTGCATCCGATAAATTCATATACTTACCATACCTTCCTATAAAATAACACAAAATAGTTAGCGTTGTCTAACCAATATCGAGTTTAATATAACTAACTCCTTTTGTCAACACATTTTTTTCATTATGCAATCCAGCAATGTGTGCTACCCTAACTTCAAAAAGGATTATTGTCGACGCAAACACGTTAAAACGATACTTTACACACCCTTTTACCCTGAGACAATTATCATATCCCGTGACGATATTATTTCTCGTTTCCAGAAATAGTTTTCCCGGTCCAGTCATTGATTCCGCCAAATTCTACGATATTAGTATATCCAAGCTTTACAAGCTTTTCCGCCGACTGCTTGCTACGATTACCCGAACGACAGTATACCATGATTAACTGTTCTTTATCTGGAAGCTCCGGAATCTCGTCAGAGCCAATAGTTTCATTTGGAATGCATATAGCACCCGGAATATGTTTCTCTTCATTTTCTTTCCCTCACACTTTTTCCATATACGCTTTATTCTGTAATCTTTGAAATGATTCATTATAATACTTTTTGTTCTGCTTGTCTTCATATCCTGTAACAATACGTAAAAAGATTACAAAACAACCAAAAGTACAAATCACTCCAAGTATAACGCAACCTAACAGTTTTGTTGGATAACAACAACTTGATTTGCAGTGTTTACACTTTCATACCCCAGAATCAAGACATAAAAAGGGCTATTCAGACCAAATTACATCGTCCAAATAGCCCTATAATATTTTCATTTTCTCGTCCACTCAACCAAACGCAATCTTCGGATTCGCCTTGATTTTGTTAAGGTTCGAGATGGGCTTTCGGATGTTCTCTCAACTAATCTCAGTCTGCGTTTCACTTGACTTCGATAAGGTTCGAGAACGGCCTCGCACTAAATTCACACTTCGTGCTTTGCACTCGTGTTCATTAAGTTGCTTTCGGCCTAGAACTTGCCAGCTCTTGCAGCTTCCTCTACAGAAACAGCTACAGCAACTGTGGCACCAACCATAGGGTTGTTACCCATACCTATAAGTCCCATCATCTCAACGTGTGCAGGAACTGATGATGATCCGGCGAACTGTGCGTCGCTGTGCATACGGCCAAGTGTATCTGTCATACCGTATGAAGCAGGACCTGCTGCCATGTTATCCGGATGGAGTGTACGTCCTGTACCACCGCCAGATGCAACTGAGAAGTACTTCTTGCCCTGCTCGATACATTCCTTCTTGTATGTACCTGCAACAGGATGCTGGAAACGTGTTGGGTTTGTTGAGTTACCTGTGATAGATACATCAACACCTTCCTTGTGCATGATAGCTACGCCTTCGCATACATCATTAGCACCGTAGCAGTTAACCTTTGCACGAAGACCGTCTGAATAGCTCTTTCTGTAAACTTCCTTTACAGTGTTTGTATATGGATCATACTCTGTCTCAACAAATGTGAAACCATTGATACGTGAGATAATCTGTGCAGCATCTTTTCCAAGACCGTTAAGGATAACACGAAGAGGCTCTTTACGAACCTTGTTAGCCTTTTCTGCAATACCTATAGCACCCTCAGCTGCTGCACATGACTCATGACCTGCAAGGAATGCAAAACACTTTGTCTCTTCGCTGAGAAGCATTGCACCAAGGTTACCATGTCCTAAACCTACCTTACGTGTATCTGCAACTGAACCCGGAATACAAAATGCCTGAAGACCTTCACCGATAGCAGCAGCAGCATCAGCAGCCTTTCTGCAGCCCTTCTTGATTGCAATAGCAGCACCTACAATGTAAGCCCAACATGCGTTTTCAAAACAGATTGGCTGAATACCCTTAACCTGTGCATAAACATCAAGTCCGGCGTCTTTTGTAATTTTTTCAGCTTCTTCAATTGAAGCGATACCATAGCTGTTAAGAACAGCTGTGATTTTGTCTATTCTTCTTTCATAAGACTCAAATAATGCCATTTCCGTTTACCTCCTTATTTAATCTCTGCATCTGTTCTAGGATCGATAATCTTAACAGCATCTGCAACACGACCATACTGACCGCAAGCTTTTTCATAAGCAGTATTAGGATCATCACCCTTCTTGATGAAGTCTGTCATTTTACCGAGGGAAACGAACTTGTAACCGATGATCTGATCATCAGCGTCAAGAGCAATACCGGTTACATAGCCTTCTGCCATTTCAAGGTAACGAGGTCCCTTCTGTAAAGTACCGTACATTGTACCTACCTGGCTTCTGAGACCCTTTCCGAGGTCTTCAAGACCGGCACCGATTGCAAGACCGTCTTCAGAGAATGCACTCTGTGAACGACCGTAAGCAATCTGTAAGAATAATTCACGCATAGCTGTGTTGATGGCATCACATACAAGGTCAGTATTGAGAGCTTCAAGAACTGTAAGACCAGGTAAAATTTCAGCTGCCATAGCTGCTGAATGTGTCATACCTGAACAACCGATTGTCTCAACTAATGCTTCCTGAATAATACCTTCTTTAATGTTTAAAGAAAGCTTACAAGCGCCCTGCTGTGGAGCACACCAGCCAATACCATGTGTGAAACCGGAAATATCCTGAACATACTTGGATTTAACCCATTTTGCTTCTTCCGGAATCGGAGCACAACCGTGATGTACACCCTGTGCAACTTTACACATTTTTTCTACTTCCTGAGAAATAACCATAATTATTAACTCCTTTCAAACTTTTAGGGTATCAAAGACCCATGTACTGTTTTTACAGTACATACTGATGCTATTATAATACATCTCGACAAAAAATACCATATAAAAACTAAAAAAGTGTGAAAAAATAATTAAAAAAGCAAAGTTTTATAGATATATTGTTTATCTTGTGTTATGATATATGCGTAATAATTAATTGATGAGGTTGCAACATGGAAAAAAACAATAAGGAAAATCTTAAATCCGAGTTGCTGTCAGGAATCGGAGAGCTGGCAAAGGAAAGTGATTCCGATATTTTTTTTCAAAGCCTTTGTGATTTAATGGAGTCGGAAGAGTATAATGAAATATCAGACACTATTGCAAAGTCTGATTTATCATATAAGATGGCTGCACGCGAATATGAAGAGCGTCTGGCAGAAAAAAATGACATATACATAACAGGTAATGATTTGAGTCAAAATGATGAAGAAGCCGATTATTCTGTAATTACGGAAGAAAATATCGGTAATTTATCAATAGAATCTGAAATTGAATCATCGGAAGAGCCCGTATATGATGAGCAGACTACAGGAGATATCGGAGAAGCCCCGGTATATGATGAGCAGACTACAGGAGATATCGGAGAAGACCCGGATAACCATGATGAGCTTCCTGATAAGAATCCTGTAAAAAAGAAGAAAAATCTTATTTACAATATTATTCTTGTTGTCAGTCTGGCAGTTTTTGCATATTGCACGTATTCGCTTGGAGATTATTTTTACAAGCATTATCAATACAAAAAGGGCATGAACAAGCTTCAGGAAATAGTTGGTGATATATCGGCCAATACAAATAATATACAGGTTACGCCGGCTGCTCCGAAGATTGAGCTTAAATATCCTGACGAGGTTGTATATGTAAAATCCGAAGCGGAAAACTTCAGTACGGAAATATCCGACAACTGGGCTAAAACATATGCCAACCTTGTTGAGCTAAATCCGGATTGTGCCGGATGGCTTAAAATACCGGGCACAAGAATTGATTATCCCGTGATGTATACTCCTAATCAGCATAACAAATATCTCTACAAGGATTTTGAAGGTAAATATCTTTACAGAGGGTTACCTTATATGGCAAAGGGTACTCTTCTTAACAGAAGTCAGAATTATATTATTTACGGTCATCATATGCAGGACGGAACTGCCTTTCATGATTTGGTGTATTTCCTGAGAAGGGATTTTTGCAATAACAATAAATATGCATATATGAATACCGGTACCACCGAAGGTAAATATGAGCTTTTTGCAGTTGTTGAGTCAAAAATATTTAATGTTGACGATAAATGCTTTAAATTTTATAACTATACCGGAGAGCTTTCAAAGCAGGATTTTGACACATATGTAAAGTATATGAAGAAGCTTAGTTACTATAAATCAGACAGTACTGCCGTTTATGGCGACCAGCTCATCACTCTTGTTACCTGCTACAGGGTTAATGATCCTGAAGGACGTCTTTGCGTAGTATTTAAGAGAATTCAGTAGATTATATAAAAATAATAACCTCCCAAAGGAGCATATCCTATGGGAGGTTATTTGTTTTTAATTATCGTTTAACTGCTTGATGGCAGTTGAGAGCATAAGCTTTATTCTGTTAAGCTGATTAACTTCGCTTGCGCCCGGATCGTAGTCAATGGCAACGATATTGCTTTGAGGATATCTGAGACGAAGCTCCTTGATGACACCTTTTCCGACAATGTGATTTGGAAGGCATCCGAAAGGCTGGATACATACAATGTTAGGAATACCTTCGGTGATAAGCTCAAGCATTTCGCCGGTAAGGAACCAGCCCTCACCCGTCATATTACCAATATTTACAATAGGACTTGCAATTTCGGCAAGGTGTTCGATATCAGCCATTCCTGTAAAACGCCTGCTGGCATTAAATTCTTCCCGGGCAGCCTTTCTGCAATAATCAATAATGTGTATAACCATCATATTAATTTTGCCTTCTTTTTTACTCTTTCCGAGATTTTTGGCCTTATAGTCTGCATCATAGCAGGAGTAAAGGAAGAAATCGATAAGGTCCGGAACAACTGCCTCGGCGCCTTCTGATTCAAGTAAATCTACAAGATAATTATTTGCTGCAGGAGCATATTTTACAAGTATTTCACCGACTATACCGACTTTTGGTTTCTTAAGATTCTCATCAATCGGAAATGTATCGAAGTCACGAATTACATTTCTCAGATTTTTCTTAAACTTAGACCAGCTTGAACGGCCGCATAAATCGGCAATAAGCTTCTCATTCCACTTTTCATACAATTCATTGGCAGAACCCTTTGTAAGTTCATACGGACGTACCCTGTAAAGACATTTCATAAGTACATCACCGTAGATAAGCGACTGAAGAGCTTTTTTAATTACCTTATATGTATATTTGAAGCCCGGATTTGATTCAAGACCGCTTGAATTTATGGATACAACGGGAATATGCTCCAGGTTAGCCTTTTTGAGAGCTCGTCTGATAAATCCTATATAATTTGTGGCTCGGCATCCTCCGCCGGTCTGTGTAATAACGACTGCTGTTTTGTTGAGGTCGTATTTGCCCGAAAGGAGGGCATCCATTATCTGACCCACAACACAAAGAGACGGATAGCAGGCATCGTTATTTACATATTTAAGACCTACATCTACAGAATTTCTTCCGTCATTGTCGAGTATTACAACATTATATCCGCAGGAACGCAATGCAGGTTCAAGAAGCTTAAAGTGTATTGGTGACATCTGAGGAGCGAGAAGGGTATAGCCTGCTTTATTCATTTCTTTTGTATAAATTACTCTGTGATGGGCAGATGAATGAATTTCAGGTTTAATATTATTTTTCTTTCTGTCATTAATTGCAGAAAGGAGAGAACGTACCCTGATTCTTGCGGCACCTAAAGAATTTACTTCGTCAATCTTTAAGCATGTATATATCTTGCCTGATGCATTTAATATGTCTGCAACACCGTCGGTTGTTACTGCGTCAAGACCGCATCCGAAGGAATTGAGCTGTATAAGTTCAAGATCATCTCTTGTGCGTACATAGCTTGCTGCATTGTAGAGTCTTGTATGATACATCCACTGGTCGACTACAATCATAGGTCTGTCTACATGACCGAGATGTGAAATACTGTCTTCTGTCAGAACGGCAACACCATATGAGGTAATCATATCAGGAATACCGTGATGGATTTCCGGATCAATATGATATGGCCTGCCGGCAAGAACTATACCTGTTCTGCCTGTCTCTTCAAGATATTTTAATGTTTCTTCACCCTTTGTGCGTATATCTGCCTTGAAATTCATAAGCTCTTCCCAGGCAGCTGCAGCAGCTTCGGTTATTTCGGCTTCACTGATACCCTTAGGAGTAAAGTGCTTTACAAGACAGTCAGTAATAATTTCCCTGCTTTCGAAAGAAAGAAACGGATTTTCATATACAACATCAGAGGTTTTAAGCTCGTCAACGTTATTTTTAATATTTTCTCCATAAGAGGTGACAATAGGACAGTTGTAATGATTTCCAGCTGTTTTATCCTCCTTGTGCTCGTATGGTACGCAAGGATAGAAAATATACGGAACATCTTTTTTTATGAGCCATGAAATGTGTCCGTGCACCATTTTTGCAGGGTAACATTCAGATTCACTCGGAATTGATTCGATTCCGAGCTCATAAATCTTACGGTTACTTAAAGGAGAGAGTACAACCTGATACGAAAGTCTGGTAAAGAAGGTAAACCAGAACGGATAATTCTCATACATATTTAATACTCTCGGAATACCTACCTTGCCGCGTTTTGCTTCGGTAATCTGTAAAGGCTTATAATAATTAAAGGTTCTCTTTAATTTGTATTCAAAAAGATTCGGTATATTATCCTTATTTTTTTCAAGACCGAGACCACGTTCACATCTGTTACCTGATACAAACTGACGACCGCCCGAAAACTGGTTGATGGTTAACAGACAGGCATTTGTACAACCCTTACATCTGTTCATGGATGCTTCGTATTTCAATTCCTTTATTTCATCAAAAGAAAGCATTGTTGATTCGGTGCCCTCATAGTGGGCTCTTGCAATAAGTGCAGCGCCGAAAGCTCCCATAATACCTGAAATATCAGGACGAATGGCTTCACAGCCGGCTATCTTTTCAAAGCTTCTGAGAACGGCATCATTGTAGAAGGTTCCGCCCTGTACAACAATGCGCTTGCCGAGTTCTTTGGCGTCTGAGACCTTAATAACCTTATATAAAGCATTTTTGATTACGGAGTAGGCCAGTCCGGCAGAAATATCGGCAACCGTTGCGCCTTCTTTCTGAGCCTGTTTAACCTTGGAATTCATAAATACGCTACATCTTGTGCCGAGATCTATAGGATTTTCGGCAAATAGTGCAATTTGTGCAAAATCCGACACTTCATAATCAAGGCTCTTGGCAAAGGTTTCGATAAATGAGCCGCAACCCGAGGAGCATGCCTCATTTAATAAGACACTGTCAACAGTTTTATTTTTTATTTTTATGCATTTCATATCCTGACCGCCAATATCAAGGATACAGTCTACGGTAGGATCAAAGAAAGCAGCGGCATAGTAGTGGGCTACCGTTTCAACCTCGCCCTCATCAAGCATAAGCGCAGCTTTAACAAGAGCCTCGCCGTATCCTGTAGAACATGAACGTACAATACGTGCCGAATCGGGAAGAAGCGCAAATATTTCTTTTATTGCCTTAATCGTTGTTTTTAAAAGGCTTCCGTTATTGTTGGCATAAAAAGAGTACAGGAGTGAACCATCCTCACCGACAAGTGCAAGCTTTGTGGTAGTGGAACCTGCATCAATACCGAGGAAGCAGTCACCCTCATAATCCTTCAGTGAGCCCTTTACAACCTTATGAACGTTGTGCCTTTTTGTAAATGCCTCATATTCAGCTTCATCTTTAAAAAGAGGATCAAGTCTGTTTACCTCAAAGGCCATGGTGATTCCTTCGTCAAGCCGGTTCTTCATGGAAGAAAGAAGAAATGAAGAATCACCCTTACTTGTCATGGCTGAACCTATTGCAGCAAAAAGATGTGAATTGTCAGGATCGATAATATGCTCCTCATCAAGCTTTAAGGTTCTGATGAAGCTTGCCTTAAGCTCGGTAAGAAAGTGGAGAGGCCCGCCCAGAAATGCAACATGACCTCTTATCGGTTTTCCGCAGGCGAGACCTGAAATAGTCTGGTTTACAACTGCCTGGAAAATGGATGCGGCAAGATCCGGCTTTGTCGCACCTTCATTAATAAGCGGCTGTATATCTGTTTTGGCAAATACACCGCATCTTGCGGCAATTGGGTATATTGCCTTATAACTCTTTGCATATTCATTAAGGCCGGGAGCATCTGTTTTTAACAGGCTGGCCATCTGGTCGATAAATGAACCTGTACCGCCTGCACATATACCGTTCATACGTTGATCAATACCGTTTGTGAAATATATGATTTTAGCGTCCTCGCCTCCCAGCTCAATGGCAACATCAGTTTTTGGCGCATAATAAGTAAGGGCAGTAGATACGGCTACTACCTCCTGAGTGAACTCAACACCAAGGTGTTTGGCAATTGTAAGACCACCCGAGCCTGTTATGACTGCCGAAACCTCCCTGTCACCGATTGCATCGACTGCTTTGCCGATAAGAAGGGCAAGTGTAGACTGGATATTTGCATAATGCCTTTCATAATCTGAAAAATAAATATTTTTATCATCGTCAATAATGGCAATTTTTACTGTAGTGGAACCGATATCGATTCCCAAAAATAATTTTTTGTCCAAAATCACATAACCTCCATATTTAGACAATTAAAATTATTATACGACATTTTTAAAACGGTTTCAACTTTATTTAATGTAAAAATTCTTAATTTATATAATTTAAAAAAAACTGATATATATCTGCAATTTTTATTGAAAATAATGATGATTTAAAATTATTGAACATACTTAAAATATTGTAATATGTACAAACCTTTGTTATAATAAACAATAGTATGTATTCAGGAGGAGCAGTATGTCTGACAGAAGAAAAAAATCAGTTGAAATTCTTGAAAATGTGTGCCTGACTTCGGGCATATACAGTATGCGGATAAAAGATAATGAGATAGCGGGTATGGCTAAGCCGGGACAGTTTGTATCTCTTTATACAAAGGATTCGTCAAAGCTTCTTCCGCGTCCCATAAGCATTTGTGACATCACGGAAGATACCGTAAGGCTTGTATACCGTGTATCGGGTGAAGGTACAAAGCAGTTTTCGAAGCTTGTGCCCGGCGACATGATAGATGTAATCGGACCGCTCGGTAACGGATATGATTTGGATGAGCTTAATAAAAATAATAACGGCAGATTAACTGTTGTCGGCGGCGGTATAGGTATTCCTCCGATGCTTTATCTGGCAAAGGAATATATCAGACTGTTTCCGGACAGAAAGGTTACGGCAGTTCTCGGATTTCGTGACAAAAATACATTTCTTACTGATGAATTTGAGAAGGTATGTGACGTACTGTATGCTTCTGACAGCGGTGAAATCGGTATCAAGGGAAATGTGATAGACGTCATCAGGAATGAAAGCCTTGAAATGGGTATTGTGTGCGCCTGCGGACCGACACCTATGCTTCGCGGTCTTGTATCATATACAAACGAAAAAAATATTGATACTTATATATCGCTTGAGGAAAAGATGGCATGCGGTATCGGTGCCTGTCTTGCATGTGTGTGCAAGACCACAGAAATCGATTCCCACAGTAATGTATATAACAAAAGAATCTGTAAGGATGGACCGGTTTTTAAGTCCACGGATATTGAATTATAGGAGAATTATATGAATACCAGTGTGAATTTTTGCGGATTGAATTTTAAAAATCCCGTTATTACGGCCTCCGGAACATTTGGCTCCGGAATGGAGCTTTCGGAGTTTGCAGACTTAAACAGGCTTGGAGGAGTTACAACAAAGGGTGTTGCGATTACTCCATGGGCCGGCAATCCGACTCCGAGGATTGCAGAGACCTACGGCGGTATGATAAATGCAATCGGACTTCAGAATCCGGGCATGGATATATTTTTAAAAAGAGATTTACCGTTTCTTGAAAAATTTGATACAAATGTAATTGTAAACGTATGCGGTCATTCGGAGGAGGAGTATTTAAAGGCGGTTGAAAGATTAAATGACAGCTCGGCCGATATGCTTGAAATAAATATTTCCTGTCCTAATGTCAGGGAGGGCGGTATTGCATTCGGTACCGATCCGGTTATGGTGGAAAACATAACAGGCAAAATTAAAAAAATATCTAAAAAGCCCGTTATTATGAAGCTTAGTCCAAATGTTACCGATATTGCCGAAATGGCCAGGGCTGCAGAGGCAGGCGGTGCAGACGGAGTATCATTAATTAATACAATTACGGGTATGAAAATAGATGTTAACAGAAGAACTTTTGCGGTAGCAAATAAAACCGGTGGCCTGAGCGGCCCGGCAATAAAGCCTGTCGCAGTCAGAATGGTATATCAGGTTGCAAATGCCGTAAAGATACCTGTTATCGGAATGGGTGGTATCAGCTGCGCAGAGGACGCACTTGAATTTATTATGGCAGGTGCTGCGCTTGTTAGTGTAGGAACGGCCAATTTCCATAATCCTTCGGTTACAATCGAAATAGTAAAAGGTATAGAGGAATATATGGAACGCTTTGGCATTGATGACATAAATGAGCTGATAGGATGCGTTAAATAATAATTATTATTTTTTGTTGCATAACTGTCAGGTTAGTTTCAAAAGAGAAATAATTTGAATAAAGGAGTAAATATTATGGAACAGTATAAGCAGGAATTTATCGAATTTATGGTGGAAAGCGGAGTTTTAAAATTTGGTGATTTTACGTTAAAGAGTGGCAGAAAATCCCCTTTTTTTATGAATGCAGGTGATTACGTGACCGGATATCAGCTCGGAAGACTCGGTGAATATTATGCCAGGGCTATACATGACAATTACGGAGATGATTTTGACGTGTTGTTCGGACCGGCGTATAAGGGTATTCCTCTGAGCGTGGCAACTGTTATTGCATATGATAAGCTTTACGGTAAACAGATAAGATACTGCTCCGACCGAAAAGAGGAAAAGGACCATGGAGCAGATAAGGGCAGCTTTCTCGGTTCCAAACTCAAGGATGGCGACAGAGTAGTAATGATTGAGGATGTTACCACCTCCGGAAAGTCTATTGAGGAGACATTTCCGAAAATTACCGGAGCGGCAAATATTACGGTTAAGGGTCTGATTGTTTCGCTTAACCGAATGGAAAAGGGCAAGGGAAGTAAGTGTGCTCTTGATGAGGTATCTGAGCTTTACGGATTTCCGACTGCTGCCATCGTAAATATGGATGAGGTAACTGAATACCTGTACAACCGTGAAATAAACGGCAGGGTTATTATTGATGATAATATTAAGCAGGCTCTTGATGCATATTTTGCAATTTACGGAGCAGAAAAATAATATGTCGGGAGAACAATATGGAAAAAATTTTAAAGTCAGATTTTTACTTTGATCTTCCCGAAGAGCTTATTGCACAGGATCCTTTGGAGGACAGAGCTTCCTCCAGACTTCTGGTCATGGATAAAAAAACAGGCGAGATAGAGCATAAAGTGTTTACCGATGTGATTTCTTATCTTAAGCCGGGAGACTGTCTTGTAATAAATGATACAAAGGTTATCCCTGCAAGAATCATTGGTGAACGTATTAATGATGATTGCACCGGGGGTCATAAGCCGGGGGCTAAAGTAGAAATTCTACTTCTTAAAAGACTTGAGTCAGATGTGTGGGAAACTCTTGTAAAGCCGGGCAGAAAGGCGCGTCCGGGAATGAAAATCAGCTTCGGTGACGGAAGACTTGTAGCGGAGATAATAGATATAGTCGAAGACGGAAACCGTCTTGTGAAATTTTATTATGAAGGTATATGGGAGGAAGTGCTTGATTCGCTCGGTTCTATGCCTCTGCCGCCTTATATTACACATGAGCTTAAGGATAAGAACCGTTATCAGACTGTATATGCAAAATATGAGGGTTCCGCCGCAGCACCGACTGCGGGACTTCATTTTACAAATGAGCTTCTTGCCGCGGTTGAGGCAAAGGGAGTTAGAATTGCTCATGTGACACTTCATGTGGGACTTGGAACCTTCAGACCGGTTAAGGAGGAAAATGTACTTAATCATCACATGCACACAGAGCATTACCGCCTTACCGAAGAAGATGCAAGAATAATAAATGACACAAAGGAAAAGGGCGGAAGAGTTATATGCGTGGGTACTACAAGTACGAGAACGGTAGAAACCTGTGCTACAAAGGACGGCAGGGTAGTGCCGGGAGAGGGTGATACTTCGATATTTATATATCCGGGCTATACATATAAAGTGCTTGACGGATTAATTACAAATTTTCACCTTCCTGAATCAACACTCATTATGCTTGTTGCTGCGCTTACAGGAAGAGAAAACATTCTTCATGCATATGACGTTGCGGTTAAAGAACGCTACAGATTCTTTTCATTTGGTGATGCGTGTCTTTTTATCTGATGAAGATTTAAATAATCATTATATAAATAAGCCCTCAGGCAGTATCAGCTGCTTAAGGGCTTAATTTTATTATTTATTTTAGTTTTCTTCAAGCCATTCTTCATTTATCTCAATTACCCTGCTCATGGAATCCGGACCCGGAGCACCGATGGTAAGACGCTTCCTGACGCATGTGTCAAGAGAAATGGCATCATAAATATCTTCTTCAAAAGCTTCTGAGAATTTTTTAAATTCATCAAGTGTCAAATCATCAATTGCACAGTTTTTATTGATACAGTATACGGTAATTTCACCAATAATTTTGTGCGCATCTCTGAAAGGAACTCCCTTTAAGACAAGGTAATCAGCAGCATCGGTAGCGTTTGTGTATCCGCCGGTTGCGGAAGAATACATCCTGTCTTTATTAAATTTAATTGATTTAAGCATTCCGTCAAATAACCGGATGCAGCCCTTTGCAGTATCAAATGCATCAAAGGAAAGCTCCTTATCCTCTTGCATATCTTTATTATACGCAAGAGGAAGACCCTTCATTGTCACAAGAATACTGTTGAGGGCGCCATATACTCGTCCCGTCTTGCCGCGAATTAATTCTGCAATGTCAGGATTTTTCTTCTGAGGCATTATGGATGAGCCTGTTGAATATGTGTCGCTGATTTCCACAAACTGATATTCGTTAGTATTCCAAATAATTATTTCCTCGCAGAAGCGTGACAGATGCATCATGATAATGGATAAGGCACTTAAAAATTCAATTAAGTAGTCCCTGTCGGACACACCATCCATACTGTTAAGAGTAGGACCGTCAAAGCCCAACAGTGAAGCAGTATAAGCGCGGTCAAGAGGATATGTGGTACCTGCAAGAGCACCGCTTCCGAGAGGACAGTAATTCATACGTCTGTATATGTCACACATTCTTTCGTAATCACGCTTAAACATTTCCATATAAGCACCGAGATGGTGTGAAAGTGTTAACGGCTGAGCCTTCTGCAGATGGGTGAATCCGGGCATATATGTGTTGATATGCTCCTTCATAAGCCTGTGAATGGTTGTTAATAGCTCCTTTAAAAGAGCCTTGACATTGTTGATTTCATCTCTGGTATAAAGCTTCATGTCAAGGGCAACCTGGTCGTTTCGGCTGCGGCCTGTGTGAAGCTTTTTGCCGACTGTTCCTATTCTGTCGGTAAGTGTTCCTTCAACAAAGCTGTGTATATCCTCGGCTGTATAATCAATTTCAAGCTTTCCGCTCTCAATATCATTTAGTATACCCGTAAGTCCGTCAACAATAAGGTTCTTTTCTTCTTCGGTTAGTATTCCCTGCTTGGCAAGCATCTTAACGTGGGCGAGACTTCCGCAAATATCCTGTCTGTAAAATCTGGAATCAAATGAAATTGAAGCATTAAAATTATATACAAGTGAATCTGTTTCTTCGGTGAAACGTCCTCCCCATAATTTAGCCATAATATTCCTCCTGGTATTAGAATGGTTTTCTGATAAATATAATTCTACTTAATACAATTATCAAATATATTAAACTATTTTACATGTTCTTTGTCAAGAAAATATGAGATTTTAAACTTTAAATTTAATAATAAATGTCAAATTATGCATTTTTGGGAATTAAAATATAAAAAACTGAATATTTGTAAAAAAAATATATAAATATAGCCGGTTCAGTCAAGGAATTTATCCTGATTTATTGCTTTTTTCAGTTCTTTTTGTTATAATATTTGTAATTATGCCCTTATGGGCTTTTATTAGGAGGAAATATCTTGGCAGAGAAAAAAATTATGCTTGGAAATGAAGCGATTGCCAGAGGCTGTTATGAAGCCGGCGTAAAGGTTTCAGCTGCTTATCCCGGCACTCCAAGTACGGAAATCAGTGAAAATATCGTAAAATATGATGAAATTTATGCAGAATGGTCACCGAATGAAAAGGTTGCAATGGAAGTGGCAATAGGAGCTTCCCTTGCAGGTGTCAGATCAGTATGCTCAATGAAATGTGTAGGACTTAATGTGGCTGCTGACCCTCTTTTTACTATGTCATATATTGGCGTTACAGGAGGTCTTGTTGTGGTTGTCGCAGATGATCCCGGTCTTTACAGTTCGCAGAATGAGCAGGATACAAGAGCGGTTGCGCGTGCCTGTAAGGTTCCTGTTATTGAGCCTTCAGACAGTAGTGAGGCTAAGGAATATATTAAGTATGCGTTTGAGCTTAGTGAAAAATATGACACACCGGTCATTTTCCGAACAACAACAAGACTTGCACATTCGCAGGGCGTAGTTGAACTTAACGAAAGAGTGGAAAAAGAAGATATTCCATATGAAAAAAATATCAGAAAAAATGTTATGATGCCCGGAAATGCTAAAGTTCGTCATCTTTATGTGGAAGAAAGGGAAAACAGAATGTCTGCCGAGGCAGATGCCTTCCCGATAAACCGCATTGAAATGCGTGATACGAAAATCGGTGTTATCACATCCGGCATTCCTTATCAGTATGTGAGAGAGGCCATGCCTGATGCTTCCGTATTAAAATTAGGTGTTGTATATCCTCTTCCAAAGGATATGGTAAAGGATTTTGCTTCAAAGGTTGATGTACTTTATGTTATTGAAGAGCTTGATCCGATTATTGAGGAGCAGGTTAAGGCTTTAGGTATTGAATGTCACGGAAAGGATCTGCTTACCGTTCAGGGCGAATATTCCTCTAATATGTTAAAGGAAAAGGTTCTGGGTCAGAGTGTGTCTGTTAATGAACCTGCCAATGTACCCGTAAGACCTCCTATTCTTTGTCCGGGATGTCCTCACAGAGCAACATTCCACGTTATGAAGAAGCTCGGACTTCACGGGGCAGGTGATATCGGCTGTTATACGCTTGGAGCAGTTGATCCTCTTGGAGTAGTGGATACAACGGTATGTATGGGAGCTTCAATATCTACACTTCACGGTATGGAAAAGGCCAGGGGTAAGGATTATGTGAAGAACTGGGTTGCCGTAATAGGTGATTCCACATTTATGCATACGGGTGTTAATTCACTTATGAATATGGTATACAACCAGTCAACGGGAACTGTTATTATTCTTGATAACTCAACGACCGGCATGACAGGACATCAGGACCATGCCGGCACAGGTAAGACATTAAAGGGTGATATAGTAAATTCGATTGACCTTGTAAAGCTTTGTGAAGGAATGGGTATCAGTAACGTATTTGTTCAGAGTCCTCTTGAAATAAATGAATTTGAAGCATTATTAAAGAGAGAGGTGTCAAAGGACGAGCTTAGTGTAATTATTGCTAAGTATCCTTGCGCACTTCTTGACAAGAAAAAGATTACAAAACAGTATAAAGTTGATAATGAAAAATGTAAAAAGTGCGGCATGTGCATGAAGCCGGGCTGTCCTGCGATAACAAAGACTGCTGATGGTTTTGTGAAGGTTGATGATACACTTTGCAATGGCTGCGGTCTCTGTGCTCAGCTTTGCAAATTCGGTGCGCTTAACCTTGTGGAGGTGTAATATGGCAGTAAAGAATATTATGATAGTAGGCGTAGGCGGTCAGGGAACTCTGCTTACAAGCAGAATACTGGGCGGCATTACTCTTCGTGCAGGATATGATGTAAAGCTTTCTGAGGTGCATGGTATGGCGCAGAGAGGCGGCAGCGTAGTTACATATGTAAGATACGGCGACAAGGTTAATGAGCCTATTGTTGAAGAAGGTCAGGCAGATGTGCTTATTGCATTTGAACGCCTTGAGGCATTACGTTATGCACATTTTCTTAAAAAGGATGGCGTAATTATCGTCAATGACCAGAGGATTGATCCTATGCCTGTCGTTATCGGCAAGGCTGAATATCCTGAAAATATTATTGAAAATCTAAGCAGCAGATATAATGTATTAAGCATTGATGCAATGTCTGTTGCAAAGAATCTCGGCAATACAAGAACCTTTAATGTTATTGTTCTCGGTATGGCAGCAAAGCATATGGATTTCCCTGTGGAAGACTGGATTAGTGTTATTGAAAATACTGTTCCTGCAAAGACAGTTGAAATCAATAAAAAAGCATTTATGACAGGCTATGAAATGGCATAAATTGATATTATAAAGAGAGGTTTATATGAGCTATAAGCTTGAAACACATCTTCATACTTACGAAGGCAGCAGGTGCAGCACTGCAAGCGGTGAAATACAGGCTGTCTGTCGCAAGGAGGACGGATATGACGGTATTATTGTGACTGATCATCTGTTCAAAGGAAATACCAGACCGGACAGAAACCTTCCCTGGCATGAATATGTAGACCTGTTTTGTAAAGGCTATGAAAATGCAAAGAAAAAGGGTGATGAAATCGGGCTGGATGTATTCTTCGGATGGGAGGATAATTTTAACGGTGCAGAGATGCTTGTGTATGGTCTTGATAAAAGCTTTTTATACAGGCATCCCGATATACGCACATGGGATGCAGCCACACATTACAGGATTGTGCATGAGGCAGGCGGATTTGTGGTTCAGGCTCATCCTTTCAGACTTCGTTCATACCAGACAGGTATATTTCTTTATCCGGAATACTGTGATGCAATAGAGCTTGTAAATAAAAGTAATAAGCCTGAAGAAAATGAAAGAGCTGCATGGTATGCAAAGCAATATGATTTGGCCGTTACGGGCGGCTCTGACATACACGGATGTGACAGCTTGTTTGGCGGAATGGTGTTTGAAAGAAATATAATAACCATTGGCGACTATATTGATGCAATTAAAAACAGAGAAGGTTTTATATTATAATTGGTTGGTAAAAATATGACAGAGTATTTAAAAAAAGTTGCTTCCGATGATAATTCCAGAGAATCTCTTATTGAACTTAAGAACTGTATTAAAAGGGGTGAGTATTTTCCTACAAGCGAGGATATTGATTATCTTTTAAAGCTTTTGTCATTGGAGGATGCAAAATCACGTAAAAATGTAGCACAGATTCTCGGTATGTTAAAGGTTCAGCGTGCGGCGTCACCTTTATATGAAGCACTTGAAAAGGAAAATGTTGAATATGTTAAAAGTGCTTATATTATTGCGCTTAAGGATATTGATATCAGTCGCATCAGAGAAAGCCTTAAAAAGCTCAGGGAATCACTGATTAATACCGGTGTTTCCGATGAAAACAAAAAGCATTATAATGACCAGATTAGTGCTTACAATGAAATACTCGGTGCAAATGTCGGCAGACATACCTTTTGCGGTAAAGAGGTATTGAGTGAGATTATACTTATTACACCATACGGTCTTGGTAATGTTACTGCAGAAGCTATGATTACTAACTTCAAACGAGTATTAAGCATAGGTGTATGTGCCCGTATCAGTAATTTGGACGAAATAGAAAAAATTCGTACATATAAGGAACTTCTTTTTTTCGTACCAAATATGAAGAAACTTCCAAATGACCCATATAAGGCTGCTGAAATAGTTGCAGGCGGCGAATTAAAGTCATTTTTATGCATGAGACATAAAGAGAATACTCCGTGGGCCTTCAGATTAAATCTTGTCGGAAATTTTGACGATAAGAAGAAAAGCTTGTTTATTAAGCGCTTTTGCGGTGAACTTGAAAGACATTCAAATGGTTATTTTGTTAACCAGCCGTCTGATTATGAGCTTGAAATTCGTCTTCTTGAAAATAAAGAAGGCTCATTTACCACCATGGTTAAGCTCTCTACAATCAGGGACAAACGTTTTGAATACCGAAAGGAAACTGTTGCAGCAAGCATCAGACCTGAGCTTGCCGCCAATGTTATTAGCATAGCGGCAGATTATCTCAGATCAAATATTCAGGTGTTAGACCCATTCTGCGGCGTTGGCACTATGCTCATTGAAAGATATAAATACAGAAAGGCATCGCCGATGTATGGTGTTGATACATTTGGTGAAGCTATTGAAAAGGCAAAGATTAACTCCACAAAGGCTGAGGTGGAGGCTTATTACATTAATAAGGATTATTTTGATTTTAAGCATGATTACAGCTTTGATGAGATAATTACCAATATGCCTTTTTCACTTGACAGTGAAGATTATAAAAAGATAGAAGATATATATAAACGATTTTTTGATTATTCAAGAAAGCTTCTGAAACGCGGCTCGTATGTTATTATTTATTCAAGAAATCCGGATTTTGCCCGCAAGTATTCCGAAAAGTACGGATATTATACCCATAAGGAAGTGCTTGTTTCAGCCAGGGAAAATTCTTATGTATTTATTTTTCAGAAGTAAGTTATATGAAGCATATATATATTACAAGAATTTCAAAGCCATATTCGGACAGTATTTTGGATTTGGTACAGTATGAGGACAGGAACAAGGATGGATGCGTTATCAGTGCCTTTGCAAAGGAATTTGCAAAGGCTTGTATATGCAGATGCTTTGATATATCCATTGAAGAGCTTGAATTCAATACAAATCAATTCGGAAAGCCTTATTTAAAATACGAAGGTATTTATTTTAATATCAGTCATTCCGACGGCTATGTGGCTGTGGCAGTAGCAGATGAGGAAATCGGTATCGATATTCAGAAGATAAAACAAGCTTCTTTTAATGTCGCAGCCCGGCTTTTTGATGATGAAAGCTGTGAAGCTATATTAAAAGCAGAAGATAGTGAGCTTGCTTTTACAAAAGAATTTGCTATGCTTGAAAGTGCGCTTAAGCTTAAAGGGACAGGTTTTTGCGGATATAACAAAGATATGTATGCAGGCATCATAAACAGTTGTGACATATGTTTTCTGAATGCTGAGGATTATGTCATTGCGTGTGCCGTGAACAGAAAGTAGAATATTAAAATATTGCTGCCGTCATATTGCAGCATAACAAAAAAAGGAGTTAGCGTATTTAAATACGAAACTCCTTTTTTAATTTATTTTTCATCAACAACCTGAAAAATATAGAATTTTAAATAATAGCTTTCATCTGCGGCCCACAGGATAGGATGATCACAGGCCTGAGTACGGTATTCAACCTGACGAAGTCTTTTGTGAACATTTGAAGCAGCCTGATGGATTGTCTTGGTAAATGTTTCGTAATCCATAAAGTGTGAGCAGGAGCATGTCGCAAGGAATCCGCCGGGTTTAACAAGCTTCATGCCTCGCAGGTTTATTTCACGATATCCCTTAATTGCATTTTTGATTGCATTGCGTGACTTTGTAAAAGCAGGCGGATCGAGAATGACCACATCAAATTTTCTGCCTTCCGATTCAAGCCTTGGTAACAGCTCAAATACATCCTCGCAAATAAATTTCACCTTATCGGAGAGCCCGTTAAGCTCTGCATTTTCGGTTGCACGTGCTATTGCTGTTTCAGAGGCATCAACACCGAGAACCTCTGCGGCTCCGTTGATACCTGCATTTAAGGCAAATGAACCGGTGTGGGTAAAGCAGTCAAGTACCGTGGCATTTTTACAGAGCTTACCGATTGCTGCCCTGTTATATTTCTGATCAAGGAAAAAGCCTGTTTTCTGACCATCTTTAACATCAACAAGATAACGTACGCCGTTTTCGATGATTTCTACATTTGTATCGAATTCATTACCGATAAAGCCCTTATATTTTTCCATACCCTCACTGAGTCTGACTTTGGCATCGCTGCGTTCATAAACACCGCGTATAATAATACCGTCTTTAAGAAGAATATCCTTAAGTATTCTGATTATATCCTCCTTCATAAGGTCTATGCCGAGAGCAAGAGATTCGACAACAAGTACATCTGAAAACTTATCAATGACAATTCCCGGAAGAAAGTCAGCCTCACCGAATACAATCCTGCAGCAGCCGGTATCAACTGTCTTTTTGCGGTAATCCCATGCATCCTGAAGACGTAAGCGCAAAAAATCATCATTAATAACGGTGTCAGCATTACGTGTCATCATACGAATACGTATTTTGGAATTTTGGTTGATAAATCCTTTGCCCATCGGATATCCGTCAAAGTCGCAGACCCTGACAATATCTCCGTTTTTGAAATGACCCTTTATTGTGTCAATTTCATTATCGTAAATCCACATTCCGCCTGATTTAATTGTACGGCCTTCACCCTTTTTTAATGTAACTGTCGATAAATTATCTTTTTCCATAATTAATTTGTATTATTTTTAACCTCTGTCATCTTCATTGCACGAACCTTAAGTGAGAGACCGAAGAGATTAATAAAGCCTTCGGCATCCTTGTGATCATACATATCACCTGTCTTGAATGATGCAATTGATTCATTATAAAGTGAGTATGGAGATGTTGTACCTTTTTTGATAATGTTACCTTTGTAGAGCTTCATTTTAACTTCACCGGTAACATATTCCTGTGTTGATACCATAAATGCCTGAATAGCTTCACGAAGAGGTGTAAACCAGTTTCCTTCATAAACCACATCTGCAAATCTGTTTGCAAGCTCCT
Source organism: Clostridiales bacterium (assembly GCA_029010495.1). Taxonomy (GTDB): domain Bacteria; phylum Bacillota; class Clostridia; order Lachnospirales; family Lachnospiraceae; genus UBA3775. The sequence continues at coordinate 21,838 of JAQXKO010000025.1, forward strand.
TCTTGCAGGAAAGTGTCTTTCTGTCAAGAATAAGCTCCTCAAGCTGCTGGTGAGCCTCAAGAAGAATTGTTCCGCCCGGTGTTTCATAAACACCACGTGATTTCATACCTACAACACGGTTTTCAACTATATCAATAATACCAATACCGTGTTTTCCGCCAAGCTTGTTCAGAGCGCGGATAATATCGGCATATTTCATTGCTTCGCCGTTAAGCTTTGTCGGAATACCTTTTTCAAAGTAAATAGAAATTTCTTCACCTTCATCCGGTGCGTTTTCAGGAGTTGTACTAAGAACAAGGAGATGATTATAGTTTGGTGCATTGGCAGGATCTTCAAGCTCAAGTCCCTCATGACTGATATGCCAGAGGTTACGGTCACGTGAATATGCATTGTCTTCAGATGAGAACGGGAGATCTATACCGTGTTTTTTGATGAAGTCGATTTCTGATTCGCGGGAATCCATCTTCCAGAGATCGCTTCTCCATGCAGCGATGATTTTGATATCAGGAGCAAGAGCCTTGATTCCAAGCTCAAAACGTACCTGGTCATTGCCTTTTCCTGTTGCACCATGGCAGATTGCCACTGCATTTTCCTTTCTGGCAATTTCAACAAGCTTTTTGGCAATAAGCGGACGAGCCATTGATGTACCGAGTAAGTATTTGTTTTCATATGTAGCATTAGCCATTACGCAAGGAGCGATGTATTCCTCTGCAAATTCGTCGTTAACATCAAGAATATAAAGCTTTGATGCACCTGAATATTTTGCTCTTTCATCAAGCCCCTCAAGCTCTGATTCCTGACCGCAGTCAATACATACGCATACAACATCGTAATCAAAGTTTTCTTTTAACCATGGAATGATGGCAGTAGTGTCAAGTCCGCCTGAATAGGCAAGAATAACTTTTTCTTTCATATATTTATACCTCCAAATTTGATTTTATAAATTATTTTAGGGTAAAACCTGTCTTCGATTTATAAATATACACTATTCTGTATTTTTTATCAAGCTTTATTTTTGTATTTTAAACAAAATATTGTATAATTTTTGAGTTGTGTTTATTAAAAAGCTTTGATATAATAAATCGGATATGGTTTTGAATGCTTAAGGAATAAAAAGAGGTATATATGAAAAACATTAAGTGGATACTTGCTAGCAAATCTCCAAGGAGAAAGGAATTGCTTTCCCTGGTCATAAATGACTTTGAAATTGAGGTTAGCGATGTTGAAGAAATATATGATAAGATAAAGCCGGAAGAGATTGTTCTTCAGCTGGCAAGACTTAAGGGCGAGGCAGTTTTTTTTAATCATAAGGAAGATAATGTCTGTGTTATTGCCTCGGACACTATAGTGTCTATAGGGGATAAACGCCTTGGAAAGCCGTCTGAGCGCACGGAATGTTATGAGATGATAAGGTCTCTTTCGGGAAATGTTCATCAGGTATGTACGGGTGTGTATATAAAGGGCAGGATAAACGGAAAGCAGGTTGAAAGAATATTTAGCGATACTACCGATGTTTATGTAAGGGATATGTCGGATGATGAAATTTATTCTTATATAAATGAGGGAGAAAGCTTTGATAAGGCCGGCGGATATGCCATTCAGGGCGGTTTTTCGAAATTTATAGAAAAAATTAACGGCAGTTATCACAATGTTGTGGGACTTCCTGTTCATAAAGTATATACGGCTGTTAAAGAATTGGAAAATTTATGTAAATGATTAAATTACTATTGCAATATTTTTTAAATTGATTATAATAGTGTATAAAATTACATTATAAATGCATAAATATACATATTCCGCATATTATTTATGAATATACTGCATATTATAAAAAATGACATAATTAAAATTTACCGGAGGATATATTAATGATTAAAGCAGGTATAATAGGTGCAACCGGCTACGCCGGAGAAGAAATAGTAAGGATACTTATAAATCATCCTGAGGTTGAAATTGTATGGTACGGTTCACAGAGCTATGTTGACAAAGCATATGCAGATGTATTTCCGAATATGTTTCAGATTGTAGATGAGAAGTGTCTCGGTGAGGATATGCCAAAGCTTGCTGAAACGGCTGATGTTATTTTTACGGCTACTCCGCAGGGTTTATGCTCTAATCTTGTAAACGAGGAAATTCTTAATAAAGTTAAAATAATTGATTTGTCGGCAGATTTCAGAATAAAAGATGTTAACCGTTACGAAAAGTGGTACGGCATCCGACACGGAAGTCCTGAATTTCTTGAAGAAGCAGTTTACGGACTTTGTGAAATAAATCGTGAAGCTGTTGCCAAAGCAAGACTTATTGCCAATCCGGGCTGTTATCCAACATGCTCAACTCTCAGTATATATCCGCTTGTAAAGGAGGGATATATAGATCCTAATTCAATCATTATTGATGCAAAAAGCGGAACCAGCGGCGCAGGTCGCGGTGCTAAGGTCGCAAATCTTTATTGTGAAGTAAATGAATCAATAAAAGCATACGGTGTTACAACCCATCGTCACACACCTGAAATTGAGGACCAGCTTTCATATGCATGCGGCAGGGAGGTATTAATTAATTTTACTCCTCATCTTGTACCTATGAACAGGGGTATACTTATTACTGCATATGCTAATCTTACAAGAAGATGTACATATGAAGAAGTGAAAGCAGTTTATGACAAATACTACAATCACGAAAAATTTGTACGTGTACTTGATAAGGATGTTACTCCTCAGACAAGATGTGTGGCGGGAAGCAATTATGTAGATGTTAATTTTAAGCTTGATGAGAGAACAAACCGTGTTATCATGATGGGTGCCATGGACAATCTTGTCAAGGGAGCAGCAGGCCAGGCTGTTCAGAATATGAATATTATGTTTGGTTTAAAAGAAGATTTGGGTCTCAATATGATTCCGATGATTTTATAGATGTTATAGGAGGTAACTATTATGAGAAAGATTAAGGGCGGTGTTACAACTGCTTTGGGATTTAAAGCTGCGGGAATATATGCAGGTATCAGAAAACCAAAGAAGGATGTGGCATTAGTATACAGTGAGACACCTTGTGTTGCCGCAGGCACATTCACGACTAACCTTGTTAAGGCGGCTCCCGTAAAGTGGTGTCAGTCTATACTTAAGGACGATGCACCTAAGCACGGTATTGTATTTAACAGCGGCATTGCCAATGCATGCATGGGTGCAAGGGGAGAACAGGATAATTATGAATTTGCAAAAGCGGTAGCAGATGAGCTTAAGCTTTCACCTGAAAATTTCTTTGTGGGTTCTACCGGAGTTATCGGACAGCCTCTTCCGATGGATGTGATTAAAAACGGTATACCGGGACTTGTTGCTGCACTTGATTCTACTCTTGAAGCAGGACATAGTGCTGCAGAGGCTATTATGACAACTGATACTTGTGCAAAGGAAGCAGCGGCGGATTTCAATATTGAAGATGAAGAGATTGAAATTCATGTCGGCGGTATGGCAAAGGGCTCCGGTATGATTCATCCGAACATGGCGACAATGCTCAGTGTTGTTACTACTGATATCAATATTTCTCAGGAACTTTTACAGGAGGCAACCTCAAAGGTAGTAAGCGAAACCTTCAATATGATAAGTGTTGACAGGGACACCTCAACAAATGACACATTTATAGTGCTTGCAAACGGAGCGGCGGGAAATGAAAAAATTGTTAAAAAGAATAAGGATTATGATAATTTTGAAACTGCATTAAAGCTTGTGTGTAAGACACTTGCAAAGAAGATGGCTGCAGACGGCGAGGGAGCCACAAAGCTTGTTGAATGTAAAGTTAAAAATGCCAAAACAAAGGAAGATGCAATTAAGCTTGCCAAATCAGTTATTACTTCAAATCTGGTAAAAACAGCTATTTTCGGCTCAGATGCCAATTGGGGCAGAATTCTTTGCGCACTCGGTTATTCCGGAGCTGACTTTAATCCGGAAAAGGTTGATGTGGCGCTTAAGGTTGAAAATGATGACGAAGAGGAGACTCTTCTTCTTGTTGAAAACGGTGTTGCTACAGATTATTCTGAGGAGCTTGCAACTGAAATGCTTTCTCAGAAGGAAATTATAATAAAAATCAATGTAAAGGCAGGCTATGAAAAGGCTACGGCATGGGGCTGTGATTTGACATATGATTATGTAAAAATTAACGGTGATTACAGAAGCTGATATATAAAATGTTACAATGACGGTTTTGAAAGGAAGATTATTATGAAAAATAATATGGAAATAGTTATGCAGAAGGCTGAAACTCTTATTGAAGCCCTGCCTTATATTCAGCGATTTAATCGTAAAATTATTGTTGTTAAATACGGCGGAAGTGCCATGGCTAATCCCGAGTTACAGAAAAATGTGATTAAGGATGTTACTCTTCTGAAGCTTGTCGGATTCAAGCCTATTATTGTTCATGGCGGCGGCAAGGAGATTTCAAAGTGGGTTAATAAGGTTGGCAAGGAAGCCGAGTTTGTCAACGGACTTCGTGTAACGGATGCCGAGACAATGGAAATTGCCGAAATGGTTCTTAATAAGGTTAATAAGAGTCTTGTATCCATGGTTCAGGAGCTTGGCGTAAATGCGGTAGGTGTCAGCGGCAAGGACGGCGGTCTTTTAAAGGTTGATAAGAAATACTCGGACGGTATGGATATCGGCTATGTGGGCGAGGTTAAGGAGGTAAATACCAAGATATTATTCGATATGCTTGATAAAGATTTTCTTCCTATTGTCTGTCCTATCGGAATGGATGACAATTATGATTCCTATAATATTAATGCAGATGATGCCGCATGTGCAATTGCAAAGGCAATAGGTGCGGACAAGCTTGTTTTTCTTACTGATGTTGAAGGCCTTTACAGAGATTTCTCTGACAAATCAACTTTTATTTCGCGAATTACATCTTCACAGGCAGAAGAGCTGATTAACAGCGGTACGCTTGGCGGAGGAATGCTGCCAAAGCTCAGTAATTGTACTTCGGCAATAAAAGAAGGCGTAAGCAGAGTTCATATTCTTGACGGACGTGTTCCTCACTGCCTGTTACTTGAAATTTTCACTAAGAACGGTATCGGCACGGCAATCGTTGCCGATGATGATAATCTGATTACGGGCACTAAGCGTGACAGCTTCTGCGAATCACATTAATATGTAAACAGTGTGAAATCATTTTGAGATATTCACTCATTTTGCTTAAGGAGATTATTATGAATACACAGGAAATAATTTCAATTGCGGAGTCTTCATTAATGAAGACCTACGGACGTTACAAAATTGTTCTTGACAAGGGTGACGGTGTTACACTTTATGATACGGAGGGAAAGACTTATCTTGATTTCTGTGCCGGTATTGCGGTATTTGCTCTCGGATACAACAATAAGGAATACAATGACGCCCTTAAGGCTCAAATCGACAAGTTGATACATACATCAAATTATTATTACAGTGAGCCTGCCGCTCTTGCTGCGCAAAACATCAAAAACGCTACGGGTATGGACAGGGTTTTCTTTACAAACTCCGGTACTGAGGCAAATGAAGGAGCGATAAAGCTTGCCAGAAAATATTATTATATCAATCACGGTAAAGCAGATAGTGAAATAATTGCAATGAATCATTCATTCCACGGCAGAAGCATCGGCTCACTTTCCGTAACCGGAACAAAGAAGTACAGAGAAGCATTTGAGCCGCTTATCGGAGGTGTCAAATGGGCTGAATTTAACAATATTGAAAGCGTAAAAGCTTCCGTTTCTGAAAAGACGTCCGCAATCATTATGGAAACAATTCAGGGTGAGGGCGGTATTTATCCTGCTGACGAGGATTTTATAAAGGAAGTAAGACGTATATGTGACGAAAATGATATTGTACTTATTTTTGATGAGGTTCAGTGCGGTATGGGACGTACAGGCACCATGTATGCTTATCAGCAGTATGGAGTTAAGCCTGACATCGTAACTACTGCAAAGGCACTCGGCTGCGGTGTTCCTGTTGGGGCATTTTGTGCCAATGAAAAGGTAGCTGCTGCATTTGCACCGGGTGACCATGGTACGACCTACGGCGGAAATCCGTTTGTATGCGCTGCAATTAATAAGGTTTTTGAATTATTTGAAAAGGAAAACATTCTATCCAATGTTAAAGAAGTTGGAGATTATCTTTTTGAAAAGCTTGATGAGATTGCAGATAAATATGATTTTATTTCGGAGCATAGAGGAAGAGGTCTTATGCAGGGTCTTGAATTTAAAATGCCTGTAAAAGATATTGTCGCAAAATGTATTGACAGCGGTCTGATGCTTATATCGGCAGGAACGCAGATAATAAGATTCGTACCTCCTCTTGTAATTACAAAAAAGAACGTAGATGATATGATTGTGATTCTTACCGGAGTGCTGGACGGTATTGAGTAATTCGTTATCAGTCAGTTGAATAAACAAGGTAAAGTAAAGAGTTAAGTGAGACAAGGTCTCCAAAATATAATTAGTGAAGAGTATTATAGTGCGTTTGAATAATATCAAGCGCACTATTTTTTGCGAAATAATATCAAAGGAGAATAATAAAATAAATAATTGTATAATTGTTGACTTTATCTGTGAGGATTACTATACTAAAAAAGGGGGTCAAATAAACTATGGCATATAATAAAGACAATCAAATGACAATTGGGCAGAAACAACAGATTTTGAGAGAACTTCGTGAAAAAAGTGATACTATCATCTGAATGTGAGAACGCTGCAAACATGGGAACAAGGCACCCGTCCCACCCCTCCATACGTCCTGTACATGATAGAGAGAATACTTGATTTAGAAAAAAAAACAGAAAAGGAGAATCAGTCATGAAGAAGAATTTTAATTTAGTTACATTAGTTGTAGTTGTAATGATGGTTGTACTCACGGCCTGCGGTAATAAGGCTGAGCAGAGCAACGGCACACCAACCGGCAGCATAAGCACAAACAAAAATAATTCAGCCAATGCAGACAATACAATCACAAACACCATTACGGACCCGGACACGGAACCGGATACGGAACCGGGAGAGGAGACTACCCCATCGGAAGCCCCTACAGGTACAGTTACTCCTGAGGATCCATCAGTAGAACCAACAGGTGCTGTTACAGAAGGTCCAAAGGAAGAGAATCCATCATTAACACCTGATGCAAATGTCACATTAACACCAGCAGCGAATATCACAGAAAAGCCAACTGCGGTTGCGACAAAGGCCCCTTCAGGTCATACCCCGGATCCAACAAGGATGCCAGGTGCTACAGCAACACCTGTACCAACAAAAATTCCAGTGGTAGTTGCATCACCAACTCCATCAAGAGTTCCAACAAAGGTTCCTGTACCAACCAAGGTTCCTACAAAGGTTCCGACAAAGGTTCCCGTAGCAACCTCAACACCTACTCCTACACCGACACCACATGTCGTTTCTTATATATTAGTGGTAGATAAGAAGGTGGCAACAGAGCTGTCTAATGACGGATCACTTGTGCTTTATTATTTTGAACATGATACAGCTCCGGATTATCCGTATATTACAAGTCATACAAATTATACTGCCGAAATGGTTAAAAGTCATTTGGAAAAAGGAAAACCTATGCGAACTATATTTTTAGATGCATGTGACTCTATCCCATCTGCCTACCACTATGACAAGTATTATGTAATCGGCACTGAGGAAATTATTGTGGATGTGGATTATGTTTATCCTAATGGATATTATGGTATTGTAAATTCAAGAGGAAACATTGACGTATACAAAGCGAATAACACAGTTGGCTGCATTTACAGTGATGGAAGAGTAGTAAGATATTGAATTTTTACAAAAAAAATAAAAAAAATATCCCAAAATACAAAAAATCGCTTTTATTTTTGCAATTTTTTGCGATAATATATGCGTAATCCAAAAAAAGAAAAAAAACAGCCTCAAATGAGGCGAGAACACAGTAGGACATATAAAAGCGATTGGCAAAAGAAAACAACTCAATCGAATGATTACAATCTTAAGCATCGTTGCTTTGCTCGTTGGAATTATCCGCATTGAGGCAGAAACAACCCCAACAGCATCTAAGTAATAACTTAGGTGCTTTTTTTATGCCCTGAAAGCTACTGTTCAAAGAACAGTTAATATATAACGAGCCGGAACTTTCATGGGATTTTGATGTGAGTTCAAAAAAGCTTTATTAATTTATTACAAAAATATGAACTTTATAATTATAAACACTTTTCACTTGTAAAGATTGGTATTTTGAGCTACAATAATAAAGACACAGGCATGATTACAATCAATGGAGGTATATTGGTGAAAAAATTTACATTGATTGTAGTTATATTTATTTTAAGTATTATTTCGGTTGTTAAGATTTATGAGCAAAAGCAAGAGCAAAAAGACGAGTATATTCTCGAAAGTGAAAATTCTGCTGATAATAAGAATTCTGATAAAACTGCCATCGACGATAATAATGATAGTGACGAAGCTGCCGATGTTATTATCAGGGCTTACATTTGCGGAAAAGTTAAAGAACAGGGCGTCTACAGCCTCAAAGAAGGAAGCAGAATAATAGATCTTGTTGATATGGCCGGCGGTTTTCTTGAAGGAGCTGCGGGCGAATATGTTAATCTTGCCGCAGTTGTAAATGATGGTGAACGGATATATATTCCGTCTGTCGAGGAGATAAAGGAGAATGGTATAACTTCGCCATTGTCAACGCCGGATTCGGGAAACGGTACTTCGTCTGTTCAAAACGGTAAGATAAACATTAATACTGCCGATACATCAAAGCTTATGACATTGCCGGGAATCGGAGAGACCAAGGCAAATGCCATTGTAAATTATCGCATAAAGCATGGTAAATTTAATGATGTCAAAGATATTATGAATGTCAGTGGCATAGGAAATGCTACATTTAATAATATTAAGGATTTTATTACGGTTAAATAATTAAGGAGAAAATATAATGGGGCGCAGGGTTTTAGTAGTTGATGATGAGAAGCTTATTGTTAAAGGACTTAAATTCAGTCTTGAACAGGAGGGCTTAAATGTTGACTGCTGCTATGACGGAGAAGCTGCAGTCGAGATGATTATGTCAAATGAATATGATTTAGTATTGCTTGATGTAATGCTTCCTAAGAAAAACGGTTTTGAGGTTTGTCAACAGGTCAGGGAGTTTTCGGAAGTGCCTATTATCATGCTTACTGCCAAGGGAGAGGATATTAATAAAATTCTCGGACTTGAATATGGCGCCGATGATTATATTACAAAGCCATTTAATATTTTAGAGGTTAAAGCGCGTATTAAGGCTATTATGAGACGTAACAACCGTGCTCAGGAGGGTACGTCTCAAAAGAAAAATCTCAATAAAAAAGGTCTTGTTCTTGATAAAGAGTCAAGAAGAGTATTTGTTGACGGCGTTGAGATTAATCTTACCGTAAGAGAGTTTGATTTGCTTGAATTATTGGTATCTAATCCTTCAAAGGTATATTCCAGGGATAATCTTATGAATCTTATCTGGGGCTTTGATTTTCCGGGCGATGCAAGAACGGTTGACGTTCATATCAGAAGACTGCGGGAGAAGATTGAGGCTAATCCGAGTGAACCTAAATATGTTCACACAAAATGGGGAGTAGGATATTATTTCGATGATTAAGAAAACTCTTTTACGTATATTTAATTTATACTTTATTATTATATCTACTATTCTAATCTCCGGTATTTTTGTATCTGAAATATGTATTAATAGTACTGTTTCAGAATATAAGGAATCGGTATCTTCAAAAAAAGCAGAAGAAGTATCTGCATACGCTACCCGTATATCCAATCAGATATTGGTTACGGATTATCTTAAATCCACCAATGATACAATTGACAATGAGCTGGATGTTGCTGCAGAGTTATATGGGGGGCGTATTCTTGTCGTTAATTCTACTCTTGAAATCATATATGACAGCTATGGCAGGGATAAGTATAAGACTGCCCTGATGACAGAAATCCTCAGTACATTTAAGGGAAACAATGTGAGCAATGTTGATTGGAAAAATGCAAAGGGAACATTATGTCACGGTATAACTGAGAGCAATCGAATTAACGGCTGTATTATGTTTATTTATTCCCTTGATAAGGAATCTGAATCACTTAATAATATTACACACACTCTTAATGTTATCTCTCTTGCTGTCATTATCGCCATGCTTTTTCTTGGGATAATTATTTCACTTGTAATTACAAAACCTCTTAAGGGAATGCAGCAGAAGCTTGATAAAATTTCAAACGGCGATATGGAGGTCGAACTTGACGAAAAGGGTATTTACGAGTTTAAAAAGGTATCAGAATCCGTTAACGGCATGCTGACAAGGGTTCGTGCGACTGACAAGACCCAGCAGGAATTTGTTTCAAATGTTTCACATGAGCTTAAAACGCCTATGACTTCAATGAAAGTGCTTGCTGAAACGCTTCTTATGCAGGAGGGTGCGCCGGAAGAGATGTATCGTGAATTCCTGTCTGATATTAATCAGGAAATTGACAGGGAAAATAATATTATTAACGATCTTTTGGAGCTTGTTAAGCTTAAGGATAAAAATATTGTTCCTAATATTACCAGGTGCAGTATTAATGAAATATTGGAGCTTGTATTAAAAAGAATCACACCGATTGCCCGTGCAAGAAATATTGAAATTATTTATGAAAGCTATAAAGAGGTAATAATGCAGGTTGATTCCAACAGGATTATTATGGCTCTTACAAATATATGTGAAAATGCCGTAAAGTACAATAAGGATAACGGAAGAGTAAGGGTAGCTCTGACCTCTGATATAAGGCATGCATATATAACTGTAGAGGATACCGGACGCGGTATTCCGGAGGAATCGTTGAATCATATATTCGACCGCTTTTATCGTGTTGATAAAGCCAGAGACAGAGAGACAGGCGGGAGTGGTCTGGGACTTTATATTGTGAGTGATATAGTAAGACTTCATGGCGGTACCATTAAAGTGACAAGCCGGCTGGGAGAAGGCACAAAATTTGTTATTAAGCTGCCATTAACACAAAAGAGCACTAATTTAGATTCTGTAAAGTCCAATTAAAGGAGAAGAAAAATGTCAATTAATAAAACTCAGGATATTATAAATGAGGTTTCTAAGGTTGTAACAGGTAAGGAAATTCAGATAAAAAAAGCTCTTGCTGCAATTATAGCGGGAGGTCATATTCTGATTGAAGATGTTCCGGGTGTCGGAAAAACAACCTTAGCAACATCTTTTTCAAAGGTAATGTCCTTAAAAAACAACAGGGTACAGTTTACTCCTGACGTAATGCCTGCTGATATCCTGGGATTTAACATGTATGATAAAAATATAGGTAAATTTGTATATCATAATGGAACAATTATGTGTAATCTCTTCCTTGCTGATGAGATAAACCGTACTTCGCCTAAAACACAGTCTGCACTTCTTGAGGTAATGGAGGAAGGAAAGGTAACGGTTGACGGCGTGACAAGAAAGGTCCCTGAACCGTTTATTGTAATTGCGACACAGAATCCGAAGGGAAGTGCGGGAACACAGCTCCTTCCGGAATCTCAGCTTGACCGCTTTATGATATGCATGAGCATGGGTTATCCGGACTTTAAGCATGAGGTAGAAATCGCAAAGGGTAAGGCGGTTAAAAATGATGTGGATTTGTCTGCAGTGATTTCATCAGAGGCTCTCGTCAAAATGCAGGAGGAGGCAGCAGACGTATATATTCATAATAATATATACTGCTACATAACAAAGCTTGTTGCACTTACGCGTGAAAATCCTTATATCGAGCTTGGCGTCAGTCCGAGAGGAACAATTGCCCTTACACGTATGGTTAAAGCCTGGGCATATATTAATGAAAGAAATTATGTTACTCCGCAGGATGTAACAGATGTATTTTCAGACGTAACCAAGCATAGAATTGTGCTTAATACAAAGGCCAGAGTCACTCATATCAGCGAGGAGACGGTATTAAAGGAGATTGTTGATAATCTCGTTTCACCGGTGACATACAGGGAAAGGGTAAAGTATGATAATTAATTGTATATTATCTGCCGTAACCGTTTTTATAATATTGTACATTGCAATGATTTTTAAAAGCACCGCTTTGACCATGCTTGTAATACTCCTGGTGTTAGAATTATTATCCGGTATTATATATACAATTATTGTATCAAAGAAAGTTAAAGTGATTGTCATGGTTCCGATTACGCTGTCGGAAATAAACAGGGAATCATCAGTGATAATTAAAACAATAAATTATAATCGGTTTATTGTTAAGAAGCTAAAGATAAAGCTTAGTTGTATTGCAAATAATAATTTGGTTTCGACAAAAAAGATTATTATAAAAGATATAGTACCGGGGACTTCCGTATATAAATGCGTTGTGAAGATAAACATGTCCGGTAATTTTCATTTTTCGACAGAAGATTATACAATATATGACATATTCGGTCTTTGGAGATTGAAAAAAAGAAATGTAAGCGGTGAAAACATGATTATCCTGCCTGGCATTTATGATGTAGGTATTACAATCGGACAGAATATAATTAACTTTTTTTCTGATACTGATTATTATGATGAATTAAGACCCGGCTATGACCCTAATGAGGTTTTTAAAATCAGAGAATTCAGGGCAGGTGACAGACTGCAGAATGTTCATTGGAAGCTGTCAGCTAAAAATAATGATTTTATCGTAAAGGAAAACAGTTTTCCGAAAGCATGTCCTATTGTACTTATTATTGACAGAAATGTTATGAACTCACAGAAAAGTATGGATGCCGTTGCGAGTGTTTCTTTTTCGTTGATGGATAATAAGCAGCCGCATTATGCGGCATGGTTTTCGGCAAAGCAAAAGGAAATAATAAGGGCCAGAATAGATGATGAGGAAAGCTTTTATCTTTTTATTACAAGCTTTCTTTGTGATATTGATAAACAGCCCCATGATAATCTGATTGATTTATACAAAAGCAAATACAGAAGTGAAGTATTTCTTTATACCGTGGAATTTGATAACAATAAAATCATTATTAATAATATTACATATGAATTTGACAGGCTCGAGGAATCAGAGCTGATTTTTAATTGATATTTATGGGAGTTGGTTGATGAAATTTAATAATAAAAACAATTTTATTGACTGGGTTGCAGGTTACGATGAGCGAAAAATTGACATTTGGAATCTTATATGGATTGTTTTATTTATAAATGCCTGTTTTTTCAGTACAATCATATTACTGAAAAGTTATTTCCGGGATACAGGACTGGAAATGATAACAATATTTTATGTCGAGCTCCTTATTGTGTCAAATTTAATAATTTTTGTTGTTTTTGAATATGCATTACTGCGCTTAAAAAAAAAGAAATCGAGTTTTTTCTTAAGACTTGGCAGTGTACTGATTCTCGCTTATATATTATTTAAAATAATAATTGCATATTGGAAAATAAACCATATTGAACTGGAAGACGGTTTTTTATATTTTTCTGAAACATTCTTAAAAGACTATAACAGGGCCTTTAATAAAAATATAAATATACAATCCGGAATATATGCTGAGGCAGACGGGGCCTGGCGTTTCGTATTTTTGATTGCAATTGAGTTGTTATCATTACTTTCTTTTGTAACACACTGTATTTTTTTATATGCAGCAATGCCTTTATTGGTTCTGGTTTCAATAATGTATGTAGGTAAAAGTCCGGACTTTTTATCAATTTCAGCTTTGATAATACTATTATTTATAGGCGGACTTAAGCATAAAAAAGGTATAATTACAACGAATGATAGTAAGAAAAGTTACAGATACAAAGCTTTTTCAAATATATTTACGTTTGTTATTTTATGCTTGTCATTATTGGTGTCGAACATGTTTTTTGAAAAGCCGGGAGATATGATGCTTTCCGCAAGTCCGGCTTTTATACGTTTGCAGAAAAATCTGGAATCAAAATTAAAATACAAAGGGGCTAAAAAGGTTGCAAGGACTAATCCCGAAATCACAAATAAAAAGCCTGAATATTCCGGCGCGGAGATTATGACAATTACCATGGATAAAAAGCCGGTTTCTAATATTTATCTTCGTAATTTCTGCGGTGCCGTATATAAAGATTCAAAATGGGTGGACATAAATAATGACTGGAAAAATTTTGACTGCTCCGAAAAACAGAAAAAAATAATTGAAAATGAATTATATAATAGTTCTCTGGAATGTAATCTCGCAGAAAAAACAGGTATTAAAATCAATTATATTGCCAATATAGGAGATTATCTCGCAATTCCGTATGGAGTAAATCACAAAAATTCCTCCGATTATAAGTTTGAATCTGATTTTTTGGCAAAATATACCGGTCGAAAATATAAATATTCATTTGAAGGTATTAATGCAAACATATATGGTGATGAAGAGTTAATTTCAATTTATAATAATTCCCGGGGTAATGAAGAGTTATGCTGGAATGATTATCTGAATTATGTCAATGATAAGTATAATATGTCTAATACATATATTTCTTCAGTTAAGAACATGGCATACGGACTGCAATCTGTTTCAAACATAACATACTATTATAATTGCTTTTATGAAAAAATGCCTGCTTTTGATTATTCGAGCTCAGATCAGCCGTATGGAAGTGAATGTAAAATCAATAATTATTTAGTTGCAAAAGCTGTTGCCGGTATTTTACAGAATGAATACACATATTCTCTTGAACTTGACGAAATTGAAGAAAATACTGAACCGATATCATACTTTTTAGATAACAGCAGGAAAGGCTATTGCATTCATTTTGCTACTGCCGGAGCACTTATTCTTCGTGAGATGAACATTCCGTGCCGTTATGTATCGGGATATATTGCAAAAGCAGATTCTTTTGTTTATAAAAACGGTAAATATCAAAGCACTGTTTCTGACAAGACGGCGCATGCCTGGGTAGAAGTATATATCGATAAGCTTGGCTGGATTCCCGTGGAAATGACTCCGGGGTATAATGATACGTCAAATTGGTTACCTACAAATAATGAGCCGACTAATACACCGACTTTTTCGCCGGAGGCTACATCAATTCCGGAAGCTACGCCAACCTTTACGCCTGTTCCCGAACCTACGACAGAGCCGGGTAATACAGCCACTCCGATTATTACCGTAACAGGAGGCGGCGACAATCATTCTCAGGGTAATGACAGTGATGCATCAGCCCCGGGAGATGATACAAACAAATCGGGGATTTTAAGAGGATTTATTTATATTATCTCGGGCGCGGCAGGTGTTGCGTTGTTTGCTGCGATAATTATCAAGCTCCGGAAAAAATATATTAACTATATTATTATTGAAATTAATTCTAAGAGATATCGTAATGCAATAAAGCGGATAAATAAGCGTATTTACAGAAGACTGTTAAAAAAACAGGGAATAAAGCTTCGTCAGATG
Organism: Clostridiales bacterium; assembly: GCA_029010495.1. Lineage (GTDB taxonomy): Bacteria > Bacillota > Clostridia > Lachnospirales > Lachnospiraceae > UBA3775. Next base: position 37,248 of record JAQXKO010000025.1, read on the forward strand.
AATGATGAAAAATATTTATATATGCTGGTTGAAAATTTTAAATCAATATCAGAGCAGCAGTGGGGTGAATACTATTCGATTGTAAAGAAAGCAATTTATTCCAGAGAGAAGCTTGATTCAAAGGAAGCGGTTTTCTGTTATGATATTTATAAAAATATGAATTAATATTCAGGAAAGGAGACGCATGAAAAAGAGAGTATTATCTTATATTATGTCAGTAATTCTGCTTTTATCACTTGCCGGCTGCGGCAATAAGGAAAAAACTTCCGAGGCAGTATATAACGGCGATTATATTGTTGTAATCGATAAGGTTAACTCAAAGCTTATCAGAGAAAAATACAATATTTCGGAAAAAGACAGAAAAAATAAGGTTGACGAGCTGCTAAAAGCTCTTTATGCATATAAGGATAACAAATATGCGTCTCCGATTCCGGATATAAGTATTATTAAAGAATGGGAATTTGACGAAAATACAGTAGTATTATCATTTAAAAATGAATATTATAATCTGCCTTTAATTGACGAAATACTTGTCAGGGCTGCAATTGTAAATACATTATGTCAGCTTGATGAGGTAAAGGATGTGGCATTTTGGGTAGACGGCAGTCCGTTAAAAATCAGGGATAAGGTTATCGGAAGTATGAATTCGGATTCGTTCCTTCAGGATACGGAAATAGCAAATGCAACAGCAAATGTAACACTATATTTTCCCAACCTTGAAAAAAACTGTCTTATGAAAATTGTTAAAAATGTACCGTCAAACAATATGTATACCGATGAACAGACTGTCATAGAGGAGTTGATTGCCGGACCGGGCAATAATAATCTGAACAAATCGCTGCCGGATGATACACGACTGTTAAATGTAGTGACAAAGGAAATGGTATGCTATGTCAATCTTTCCAGGGAATTTCTTAAATACAGGGATGATGTTTCGGCGGAGATGACGATTTATTCTATCGTAAATTCGCTTATAGAATTGTCAAGCATCGGATCCGTGGTAATAACCGTAGATGGTGAAACACTGGACTATTATCAGTCCGTTCCGATAAATGATAAGCTTACTTTTAATTTCGAGCTGTTGGAGGATAAAAATGAATAGACCATTATGTATGATGGTATGTGTTTTTATTGCCGGAATCGTTAGTCAGAGATACGGGCCTGCAGTATTGGCAGGTCCGGTAATATTTCTTCTTTATTATTTTTTATATCTGCGCCATGAACATAAGGCACTTTTTCTGAATACCATAATGATTTTGGTTGTATTCCTTTCTTTTTACTGCTTTGGATTTTTTATATCCAAAGACAGTGATAACGAATCCTTTATAAAAACCCATATGAAAAAAAACGAACGAACGGTATCGGGTATTATCGGAACGGTAGAAGATATCTATGATAATCAAAACGGTACTAAGGTTCTGATACATGTTAATTACATCGATGATTGTAAAATTGATAAATATAATGAGAATATTTATATATACACCGGTCAGAAGCTTGTAATCGGTGACCAAATCAAATTTAAAAACAAAATTCAATTTTATGACAAACCTCATAATCACGGAGAGTTTGATAATTATTCATATCAAAAAGCGCGTAATATTTATGCGTATTCTTATATTGACGAAGTATCAATTCTAAAAAAATATAATACCCCTCTGTATGTTTACAAAAGAATAATAATAAATTTACGAAGAAAATATATCGGTCTTGCAAATGAGGTTTTCACTCCAAAGAGTGCCGGTGCATTGATTCTTATGATAACCGGTTGTAACCAATATATTGATCGTGATATAAAGGAACTGTATCAGACTGCCGGCTTTGCTCATGTACTCAGTATTTCGGGACTTCATATTTCAATTATTGGATTAAGCATACTGAATTTTTTAAGAAGAAAAAAGCTTTCTTATGCACCGTCCGCAATATTTACAATTGTTTTTCTTTTGATATATAATACTTTTTCGGGAGGCCACATAACATGTGAAAGAGCAATTATTTCAATGATGTTTTCTCTGACTGCAAGGACTCTCGGAAGAAATAAGGATAGTCTGACCGGACTTGCGGTTGCCGCATTTGTCATACTGACAAATCAGCCGTTATATATTTATGACGTATCATTTCTGCTGTCATTTATGGCCGGTTTTGCAATAGCTGTCATAAACAGACCGGTTAACTGTCTTAAGCCTTCACTGATATTAGCTCATTGTAAATCTAAATGGCTTGAAAAAGCTGTCGAAAGGTTTGTGAGAACAATTATTTTCTCATTATCCGTAAATGTTTTTCTTCTGCCGGTCCAGTTATTGTTCTTCTGTACATTCAGTCCGTATTCTTTTATTGCCAATGTGTTATTGCTTGTCTTTATGCCTGTCGTGATATCGGGAGGCATGTTAATCCCTGTATTATATTATATGTTCTGCGGTGTGCGTATACTTGCAATACCGATTGAAGCAATTCTTAATCTTTTTGAACGTGTTTGTCAGATAATTAACGGCTTTGCGGGGGCGCAAATTGCGAGCGGTATACTGACGCCGGTTAAGTTTGTAATGTGGTTAATATGCATAATCTGTTTTATTGGGATGTGTTCAGGGAAAAGAATAACAGGGGTTAACGATTTTATACCGCTGCTTCTTACATTAGTAATAATTATTCCGATACATGGTAAAGCCTTAAAGGTTTCGTTTTTGTATGCGGGTCAGGGAGATTGCTGTATTATTTTAAAAGAGGATAAGGTTATTATGATTGACTGCGGAAGCAGTGACAATGATATGCTTTATAAAAATACCGTCAAGCCCTATTTAAACTATATGGGTTACGATAAGGTTGATTATATATTTGTAAGTCACGGCGATAAGGATCACGTTTCAGGAATTAATGAGATGGTTTCAAAGAATAAATGCCGCGATTCAATTCTGTTTCTTCCTAAGCTTGATGATTATGGTAAAATGAATGCCTCACTTGAAAATAAAGACGATGAAGAGCATTTCAAAAAAATTGAATATTTAATTGAGGGAGATGAGATTACTGTTGATGATATAAAAATAACTGTTTTATCACCAAATGAAGATAATAATTCCGAAACTGACAATGAGTCTTCGATGGTTCTGTATGTTACTTGCGGCCGACTTGACATGTTATTTATGGGGGATTTGGGGTTGGATTATGAAAAAAATGTAATTTCTGCAGCCCAAAATAAGAATTTGGGAAAGATTGACATCATAAAAATCGGTCATCACGGCTCAAGGTTTTCTACGGGAGACGAGCTGCTTGATTATTTTGAACCTGATACGGCAGTATTATCAAGCGGGATAAACAATATGTATAATCATCCTTCGCCTGTTGTATTGGAAAAACTGAAAAATAAATGTATTGATTTAAAGATAACAAAGGAGAGTGGTGAATATTTTATAAAGTATAAACCGTGATACATTAATTAAGATATATTTAAGAATAAAATTAATTGTATTTTTTCGGATTGTTTGATATAATATTCCAAGTAATCAGTTTATTAATATTATGAAATAATAATATTTTATATATCCGGGAGTTATTATTTATGAAAAAGAAAACATTTGTAGGTTTCTATAATCCTTCGGTAATTCTTACATATATCGGACTATGTTCTGCTGTTTTTGGAATTTATCTTGCAATTCATTATATATTCAAGTGGGCTATTTTCTGTCTTATGTTATCAGGTCTTTGCGATATGTTTGACGGTACTATAGCCAGGAAAATTAAAAGAAATGATGCTGAGAAAAAGTTTGGTATTCAGATTGATTCCCTTTGTGATCTTGTATGCTTTGGTGTACAGCCTGCAGTTATCGGTATATGTTTTTTCAGGGGCTCATCATCTGATATCCTGGGATATGTTGCAGGAGCAGCAATAGTACTTGCTGCAGTAATCAGACTCGCTTATTTTAATGTGATGGAGGAGGAGAGACAGAGTAAGACTAATGAAAAGCGTCACAGCTACGAAGGTCTTCCTGTTACTAATTCCGCTGTAATTGCTCCTTTTGCATATTGTCTTGGTAAAATATTACCTTTACCGCTTTCATATTTTTATTGCGGCGCATTGTTATTAACGGCATTTTTATTTATCTATAATTTTAATGTGCCTAAAATATATGGTAAAGCAAATTATATCATAATTGCATTTGCATTACTTCTTTTTGCTGCTGTTTTGATTGTTTAATAAATCGGAGGAAATATGGATATAAAAAGAGGTTGTTATAAAACCCTTGAAGGCGAAATAATATACAAAGAAGGAACGGACAGGAGTATTCTTGACTTTTTCTATTCAAATGCTTTAGGAAGAGCTATGTTAAAGCTTGTATGTAACAAGACATTTGCCAATATTGAGCGTGCTGTTCTTGATACTCCGGTCTCTGCTTTGGCTATAGATTCATTTATCAAAAAAAATGACATTGACATGTCGGAGTATATTCCTTCAAAGTATAATTCCTTCAATGAATTTTTTACAAGGGACATACTTCCGTACAAAAGAACCTTTGAGACGGACGATAAAACCGTTATTTCGCCGGCTGACGGGAAAATAACCGCATACAAGATTTCATCGGGTTCGAGATTTAAAATTAAAAATTGTATTTACAGTATTGCTTCGTTGCTCAGAAGTGAAAAGCTTGCAAAATATTATGCGGGCGGCACAATAGTAATTGTGCGTCTTAGTGTTGACGATTTCCATCATTTCTGTTATCCTGTTTCAGGGCATAAATCTCCGAACAGGAGAGTTGACGGTGTACTTCATACCGTCATGCCGTTGATTTATGATTATATGCCTGTTTATACGGAGAATGCACGCGAATACTGTGTTATCACAACGGATGAGGGCGTCAAGGTTACCATGGCGGAGATAGGTGCCCTCGGCGTCGGAAGGATTACAAATTTCAAGCTTCTTGACGGCAAAGTGAAAAAGGGTTACGAAAAGGGCATGTTTGAATTTGGCGGTTCCTCTGTAATATTGTTATTCCCTAAAGAAGGAATCAAGGTTGATGAGAGATTTATAAATAATACAAAAGAGGGCTATGAGACCAGAGTAAAGCTTGGAAATGCAATTGCCCGAAAGAATTAGGCTTGAGGTATAATCTTGAAAATCTTAAAGGATGATATTAAAACCGGGAATTTTAAAAAGTATTATCTTTTATATGGCGATGATTCATTTCTGGTAAACAGTTACAAGAACAAGATTATTAAATCAATGTTCCCGGAAAATGATGATATTAATCTGACCATATTTGAAGATAAGGGGATAGATGTTTCTGAGGTTGTATCTGTAGCGGAAACTCTTCCGTTTTTTGCAGAGAGAAGATTAATTGTCATAATAAAGTCAGGATGGTTTTCAAAATCTACTGATTTTGCGGATTATCTTGATAAAGCTCCCGAAACAACTACATTTCTTTTTGTCGAGGATAGTATCGACAAACGTAACAGGCTTTATAAATATGTATCATCAAATGGTTATTGCTGTGAAATTAAAATTCAGTCCAAGGATGAAGTGGTCGGTCAGGTTGCAGCTGTATTAAAGGGTCGCGGGCTGCTAATCGGCAGAGCTGATTGCGAGTATTTTGTTGATAAGGTTGGCTTATCCATGGCCCGTATTCAGAGTGAAGTGGATAAGCTTTGTGCATACTGTTACGGAAAAGAATCGGTTGATTCACATGATATTGATACAATTTGTTTTGAAATTCCTGAAAACAGAATGTTTCAAATGCTTGATTTTATTATAAATGGCGATTATAATAAGGCTATAGGTCTTTATAATGAAATGGTTTTACTTCATGAAAAGCCTACAGGCATACTTTATATGATGACCAGGACCTTTACACAGCTGTATCAGGTGCTTGAGTTAAGTGACAAGGGAATGGGACGCAGTGATATTGTATCAGTTACGGGTCTTAGGGATTTTGTGGTTGATAAATATCTTCGTTACAGAAAAAGCTATTCACCGTCCGTTGTTAATCAGATTGTTGATTATGGCCTGTCATTGGAAAATAAAATAAAGACCGGCGACATAAATGAACAGATAGCTGTAGAAATGTTCATTGTAAAATATTGTAAAAAATAAGCTTATGCTTATTATATATTTTGGAAGCGTATCGAAGTGGTCATAACGGCCCTGACTCGAAATCAGGTAGTCCTCCGGGGCTCGTGGGTTCGAATCCCACCGCTTCCGTCAGGCAGTCTGGATACAGACTGCTTTTTATTATTATATATATTATAGGAGGTGTATTATGCCAAATCCTTATTTACCGTTAAATGAATATATACCTGACGGAGAGCCAAGAGTATTTGGAGACAGGGTATATATTTACGGTTCACATGACAGTGCTTCATCAGATAAATTCTGCGACCATAAGCTCAAGGTCTGGTCTGCAGGTGTAGATGATTTAAACAACTGGGTATGTCATGGTGATTCCTTTCATACATTAGATGATGAAGACCATAAGTCAGATACAGACTGGACTTCAGCAGAAAATGATTTATATGCACCTGATGTGGTCGAAAAAAACGGCAAATACTATCTTTATGCCTATATAATGGGTGCAAAGGGCTGCGTTGCTGTTGCAGACAGGCCGGAGGGACCGTTTAAGCTTCTTTCACAGTATGTATATGATATACCGAATCATTATGATAACGGAATTTTCATTGATCCCGGGGTACTTGTGGATGATGACGGACGTGTATATTTATATTGCGGATACCAGGGCAGTTATATGGTTGAGCTTAAGGATAATATGTATGAATGTATAAACGATACATATATGACGGATATCATACCTGTTGAACAGCCTTTTAATTTCTTCGAGGCATGCTCGCTCCGAAAAGTGGGAGATACATACTATATGATTTATTCACCATGCAGAAATGTTCTTCCTAACGAAGGCGGCGGCAGCAGACTCTGTTATGCAACAAGTGATTCTCCGAGAGGACCATTTACATACAGGGGCACCATTATTGATAACGGTGTGGATTATCCCGGAGGCAATAATCATGGCTCCATCTGTAAGATAAAGGATCAGTGGTATATTTTTTATCATAAGATGACAAACGGCACAATTATGAGCAGAAGAGCCTGTGTTGAAAAAATTGAAATTCTGCCTGACGGAACAATACCTCAGGTGGAAATGACATCTTTGGGATTCGAAAAAGCGCTTAATCCATATAAAGCTACTCCCGCAGAAATCGCATGCGTTATGACAGGGGGAGCTATAGTTACTGAAAAGGATGTATTTACAAGAGTTGTAACATGCATTAATGACGGAAGTGTGCTCGGTTATAAGTATTTTGAATTTGGTGAGGATAACAGTTCTGAAACAATGGAATTTGCCGTGAAAATCACAGGGCTTGGCATGAAGGGTATTGTTGAAATCAGAATTGATGACCGAAACAGTGAACCTATCGGCATATGTAAGACAGGAACTGCTGACGGAGTATATCGTACAAGGGTTAAATGCGTTACAGGATATCATGCGGTATATCTTACAATTAAACGTGATTTCGGAGGCTGGTTTGTCGACATGGTAAAAAACAGAACTGTCTTTGATATGGAAAGCTTTATATTTATTAAATAGTTTTAAAAAATGGTAATTTCGTATTGACTTTTTTAAATTAAGGTATTAATATATATGAGGTATGTTTGTGTAGAGCGTCCGTGTCCGGATTTACACAAGCTGTTCATGCAATTTAAAAACAGACTTTTTCAGGAGGAAATTAAATTGGCTAACATCAAATCTGCTAAGAAGCGTATTCTTGTTATCGAGACAAAGACATTAAGAAACAAGATGATTAAATCAAAGATTAAGACTTTAGTAAAGAAGGTTGACGCTGCTGTGGCTGCCGGCGACAAGACTTTAGCAACTGAAGCTTTAAAGGAAGCAACTGTAGCAATTGATAAGGCATGTGCTAAGGGCATTTTCCACAAGAACAATGCAGCAAGAAAAGTATCAAGCCTTGCAAAAGCAGTTAATGCTATGAACTAATATAATAAATAACCTGCCGGTATCTGCCGGCAGTTTTTTTTTGCCTTTTTTAAAAAATTTTGATGTAAATAATTTGGTATCAGTTTAATTATTCTGGATATGATTGATTATGTAATAATTTTACGTCGGGAGCATATTTATGGATAATATATATACGGATTTGGCCAGTGAGTTTATTTCAAAAATTATGGGCAGAGAAAAAAACAATATAAAAAACGCACAAATGGTTTACGGTGATATTACGGTTAAATCATTTGAAATTGATAAGCACAGCTCTGATTTGATTCACAGACCGCAGGGACTGTATGTAATAATAGAAACCGGACCTGACATCAGAGGATTATCAGACAGTCTTTCCGACACTATTGGCAGGGAAATAAAAAAGCTTATAGAATATCTTGATTATAAAAAGAAGCCCGAAAAAATATTAGTTGTCGGTTTGGGAAACAGAGAGATAACATCAGATTCGATAGGTCCGAGGGTAATTGATAAGCTCAGGGTTACCGGTCATGTGAAAGAAAATTTTCCGGAGGAGTTTGAACGGTTTAATTCAATTTATGCTTTGGCTCCGGGCGTGATGGCACAGACCGGAATGGAAACGGCCGGAATTGTAAAAGGTATTACGGATAAGCTTATGCCGGAGCTGATTATCTGCATTGATGCCCTTGCCACTCAGAGTATGGAGCGTATTTGTACGACATTGCAGTTGTCCACTGCAGGTATATCACCCGGCTCCGGCATTGGTAATCTTAGGAATGCAATTAATCCCGATACTATGGGCGTCCCGGTCATTACCGTCGGTGTTCCCACAGTTGTCGGAGCCGTTACTCTTGTAAGAAATTATCTAGAGGAGCTTGAAAATGCCTGCAGTATCAGGCTTGATATTGACAAGCTTGATATATGCAACTTTAATTCTGTACTTAAAGACAAATATGTGACGACTAAAAATATTGATGAGGAGGTTTCATGTCTGTCGGAAATAGTGAGTATGGCAATAAATGGTGCTCTGTTAAAAAAATAATATATGTTATAACTTTATTTGTATTGATAATAACAGCCAGACTTCTTTATTACAAATCTGATATTGCAATGCCTGTTATGGGGAAAATTACTTCCGGTATTATTTATCTTGCCCGTGAAGAATCAGAATATATTTATAATCGCATTTTTAAAAAAGATGATATGGCCTGTTATGCCGACAGTATAATATACACGGAAGGTGCATGTATGGATGACGCTTCCTTATGTGATTCAAGAGCCTGGCTATTGCAGGGATATGATATGCATTATTATAATGATTTCTCGCAGCAGCAATTAAAATACGAGGTAAATACCGGAATATTACCGGTAATTAAGGTGAAAAATGATTCGATTATGGCAAACAGCGGCTCATCAGTTTTGCTTGACAATATAAAAAATGACTTAAGCGGATTGTCGTATAAGGCATTTGTTGAAAGCTTCTATACTGTTGACAGCTCCACGCGAGCAGATAAAAGTATCATTAATCCCGAAATACTTATTAACAGAAACTGTTCGATAAATGGTACAAAGAAGATACTTATTTATCACACACACGGTTCTGAAGCATATGCTGACAGCTACGGAAGCATGGATAAATCGGTAATAGGTGTAGGTGATTATCTGGAAAAGCTTCTGTTAGACAGAAATTATGAGGTTATTCATCTCAGGGAATATTTTGACAGGGTGGATGGAAGAATATGTCGCGAGGGAGCATATGAAAGGGCCCTTATAAGACTTAATGAAGTATTGGCAGAGCATCCTGATATAAATGTTATTATAGATCTTCACAGAGACAGCGGTGAAAGAAGGGTTGCAGTAATAGACAGTGAGCCGGTTGCAAAGCTGATGCTGTTTAACGGACTGTCCTATGACGGGAAAAAAGATATTTCTTCTGTTCCAAACCCTAACAGAGAAGGAAATCTCGCATTTTCTCTGCAGCTGAAAACAGTCGGAGACAAGATGTATGAGGGTCTGTTCAGCAGAATTTATGTACGTAATTACCGATATAACATGCATCTTACGGAACGGGCGATTCTGCTTGAAACGGGAACTGACAGGAATAGCTTTGAGGAGGCCTGTAAAGCAATGGATTATTTTGCAGACGTATTAGGTACTGTTCTTGAATAGAATATAAGTAAAATGAAATGTCTTGTAATTGCTTTTTTACTATGATATAATCAAAATATTTGAAAATACTAGGAGGGATTATGGCTATTTCCCAGGATAAAATCAGAAATTTTTGTATTATTGCCCATATAGACCACGGTAAGTCGACTCTTGCCGACAGAATCATAGAAAAAACAGGTGTGCTTACCCACAGAGAAATGCAGAGTCAGGTTCTTGACAATATGGAGCTTGAAAGAGAAAGAGGCATTACAATCAAGGCACAGACAGTCAGAGCAGTATATAAGGCAGAGGATGGGGAGGAATATATATTAAACCTTATTGATACTCCCGGTCATGTTGATTTCAATTATGAGGTTTCGCGTAGTCTTGCGGCCTGTGAGGGGGCAATTCTTGTAGTTGATGCCGCACAGGGAGTTGAGGCACAGACGCTTGCAAATGTATACCTTGCCTTAGAACATAATCTTGAAATTGTTCCTGTAATAAATAAAATTGATCTTCCGAGTGCAGAACCTGAGCGTGTGATTAATGAGATTGAGGATGTTATCGGAATAGAAGCAGACGATGCACCGCTTATTTCGGCTAAGAATGGTATTAATATTGAAGGCGTATTGGAACAAATTGTCAAAAAAATACCTGCTCCGGAGGGAGATGTTACCGCGCCTCCGCAGGCATTGATATTTGATTCGGTATATGACCCATATAAGGGAGTTATAATTTTCTGCCGTATTAAGGAAGGAACCATTACAAACAGAACACGAATAAAAATGATGGCAACCGGCGCCGAGGCAGATGTTGTAGAGGTTGGAACATTTGCTCCCGGTAAATATATACCTTGTGATGAATTATCTGCAGGTATGGTTGGCTATATTATGGCTTCACTTAAGAATGTTAAGGATACAAGAGTTGGTGATACTGTTACTGATGCCAATAATCCTGCCGCTCTGCCTCTCCCGGGCTATAAAAAGGTTAATTCAATGGTTTACTGCGGTATGTATCCTGCAGATGGGGCAAAGTATGAGGACCTTCGTGATGCTCTCGAGAAGCTCCAGCTCAATGATGCGGCATTAACTTACGAACCGGAGACAAGTATAGCACTCGGCTTTGGCTTCAGATGCGGCTTCCTTGGACTTCTTCATCTGGAAATAATTCAGGAAAGACTTGAAAGGGAGTATGATCTGGATCTTGTTACAACAGCTCCGAGCGTAATATATAAGGTGTACAAGACCGACGGAGAGATAATTGATATTACTAATCCGTCTAATCTGCCCGATCCGTCAGAAATAGAGCATATGGAAGAGCCTATCGTTAATGCCGAAATAATGGTTACTACAGAATTCGTCGGTTCGATTATGACACTTTGTCAGGAACGACGCGGAGTGTATCTCGGCATGGAATATATTGAGCAGACAAGAGCATTATTGAAATATGAGCTTCCGCTTAATGAGATTATTTATGATTTCTTTGACGCACTTAAGTCGCGCTCAAGAGGATATGCCTCATTCGATTATGAAATTAAAGGCTATGTTCCAAGTAAGCTTGTTAAGCTTGATATACTTATCAACAGAGAAGAAGTGGATGCTTTGTCATTTATTGTTCATTCTGACTCAAGCTATGAGCGTGGCAGAAGGATGTGTGAAAAGCTGAAGGATGAAATTCCGAGACATCTTTTTGAAATACCTATCCAGGCAGCAGTTGGAGGAAAGGTAATAGCCAGGGAAACTGTTAAAGCAATGCGAAAGGATGTTCTTGCAAAATGCTATGGCGGTGATATTACACGTAAGAAGAAGCTTCTTGAAAAACAGAAGGAAGGCAAGAAGAGAATGCGTCAGATTGGCAATGTTGAGATACCGCAGAAGGCATTTATGAGTGTGCTTAAGCTTGATGAAGAATAATTTGATTATAAGTGCCAATGCATTATGTATTGGCACTTTTTACAGGTAAAAACATGGAATTATATATTCATATACCTTTTTGTATTAAAAAATGCAGATATTGTGATTTCTTATCCTTTTCAGACTGCTACGATAAGACGGATAAATATATTGATGCTTTACTTTGTGATATTGAAAAAGAAGGAAGCAGATGTTTGGAAACACTTGATACCATATATATCGGAGGAGGAACACCGTCCTCCATCAGTCCCGTATATATTGAGAAGATAATGAATAAGGTAAAGGAATGCTTCCGGATAAATGCATATGCTGAAATAAGTTTGGAGATTAATCCGGGTACAATAACAAAGGATAAAGCAGAGATTTACCGTAAATCGGGTATTAACAGAATCAGCATGGGAGTCCAGTCTTTTGATAATGAAGAGCTCAGACTTCTCGGAAGAATATATGATGAGGAATCAATATATGAAGCAATCGATATTTTAACAGATTCCGGTTTTGATAATATAAGTATTGATTTGATTGAGGCAGTGCCGGGCCAGACTGTTCAAAAGTTTGCCGAAAATATTATAAAGGCAACAAAGCTTCCTGTTACACACATATCTGCTTATGAGCTTATAATTGAAGAGGGAACTGAGTTTTATGATTGTTATGGTCCGGAATCAGGCTATGAGCCTGATGAGGATGTTCAGGCGGATATATATATTGATACGGTCGGCCGGCTTGCTGAAAAAGGGTTTATTCAGTATGAAATTTCTAATTTCGCGAAAAAAGGCTATGAATCAAAGCATAATCTTGGTTACTGGCAGGGAGAAAAATATATCGGCTGCGGTCTTGGCGCTTCGGGATATGATGGTATAAACAGATACAGGAAGGAAGATAATATAAATAAATATATTGATAATCCATCCGTTATTGAAACTGTAAGACTTGACGGGGAGGAGCTGATAAGCGAATATATTTTTTTGGGATTGAGGACCGTAAAGGGAATCGATATTAATGAATTTAAAAAGAAATTCGGCTTTGACTTTCCTGCGAAGCATTTGAAGGTTCTTAATAATATACCGGATGAATATTTGAAAAAAGAAAACGGAAGATACTATTTTACAACAAAGGGTTTTTTGACAAGTAATGTATTTTTAAGAGAATTTATTTAAAAAAATTTTCTATAATCTATTGACAAAATTATCAAATAGTAGTATCTTTATGTCATGGATGTTAGCACTCCTACTTATTGAGTGCTAACAAGAAAGAGAAAAGGTTATGTATGACGAACTGGATTTAAGAAAAAAAACAATTTTAATTTCAATTATCAGAAATTATCTTGAGACCGGCGAGCCTGTCGGTTCAAGAACCATCTCAAAATATGCTGATATTAATCTCAGTTCGGCGACCATCCGTAATGAGATGAGTGATTTGGAGGAGCTTGGATTTATTATCCAGCCGCATACCTCAGCCGGACGCATTCCTACGGATAAGGGATATCGTTTTTATGTTGACCTCATGATGCAGGAAAAGGAGGAAGAGCTGTCAAACCTTAAGGTAATGCTTGATAAGAAGGAGCAGAAGCTTGATACCGTACTAAAGGAAGCGGCAAAGCTTATTGCTGCAAATACCAATTATGCTTCACTTATCACAACCCCTACCTACAGTTCCAGGAAACTTAAGTTTATACAGCTTTCGTCAATAGATGAGTTTACACTCCTCGTTGTCATTGTCATTGAGGGCAATATAATTAAAAACAAAATGTTAAAGCTTGATGAGCCTCTCTCAAATGAAACGCTTATAAAACTTAACATTATGCTTAATACCTTTTTACAGGGTCTTGATCAAAACGAGATAAGTCTTGGACTTATACAGAAGATGAAGGAAGAAAGCCTTGGTTATACATCGGTTGTCAGTGATATTATTGATGCAATAGCAATCACATTTACCGAAAGTGAATCAGTTGAGATGTATACTTCGGGAGCCACTAATATTTTAAGATATCCGGAGCTTAATGAAGAGGGCAGAATTTCCAATATTCTTTCGGTTATTGAAGACAAGGAGCAGCTAAGGGATTTGATCTGTTCTGAATCGATAAACAGCGGTAACGGAAGCATTCAGGTTTATATAGGAGATGAATCTCCTATTGAGGCAACAAAGCAATGCGCCGTCGTTACTGCAACATATCAGCTTGAAGAGGGTGTTTACGGTAAGATTGGCATTATCGGACCGAAGAGAATGGACTATGAAAAAGTAGTCAGTTCTTTACAGAATCTCATGAGCGAGCTTGATAAAATATTTAATAAATAAAAGAGGTGTATGATTTGTCTGAAGAAAAAAATATTTCTCCTGATGAAGTAGAAAATGTTACAGAAGACATAATAGAGGATACAGCTGAAAATTCTGCCGGAGAAACAGCTGCAGAAGCATGTGAACAGGCTGACTGCGAACAGACTCCGGAAGAAACTGTAGCAGAAGCTGTAGCAGAAGCAAATCAGGAAAATAAAAAATCAAAGAAAAAGAAAAAAGATAAAAAAGATGAAGAAATTGCCGAATTGAAAGAGCGTATAACACGTAATCTTGCCGAGTTTGACAATTTCAGAAAAAGAACAGAGCGTGAAAAAGCGCAGATGTTTGATATGGGAGCAAAAACAATGATTGAAAAGCTCCTTCCTGTAATTGATAATTTTGAAAGAGGTCTCGCAACTCTTGACGAAAAGGCTTTGGAAGAGCCGTTTGCAGCAGGCATAGAAAAGACCTACAAGCAGTTACAGACAGTACTTGCAGAGGTGGGTGTTACAGCCATTGAAGCAGTCGGAAAAGAGTTTAACCCTGATATTCACAATGCCGTAATGCATGTTGAAGATGATAGTTTCGGAGAAAACATTGTGTGTGAAGAATTCCAAAAGGGTTATATGGATCGTGACAGTGTTGTAAGACACAGTATGGTTAAAGTAGCAAATTAATTTTATGGAGGTATAGAAATATGAGTAAAATTATTGGTATCGACCTTGGAACTACAAACAGCTGCGTAGCTGTTATGGAGGGAGGAAAGCCTGTTGTTATAGCAAATGCTGAAGGCTCAAGAACAACTCCTTCGGTAGTAGCATTTACAAAGAATGGAGAAAGAGCTATCGGTGAGCCTGCAAAGCGTCAGGCAGTAACTAACTCCGACAAGACAATCTCATCAATTAAGAGACACATGGGAACGGATTTTAAGGTATCCATTGATGACAAAAAGTATACACCACAGGAAATTTCTGCGATGATTCTTCAGAAGCTTAAGGCAGATGCAGAAGGATATCTCGGTGAAAAGGTTACAGAAGCTGTTATCACTGTACCTGCTTACTTCAATGATGCACAGCGTCAGGCTACAAAGGATGCAGGTAAGATTGCAGGTCTTGACGTAAAAAGAATTATCAATGAGCCAACAGCTGCAGCACTTGCATATGGTCTTGACAATGAACAGGAACAGAAAATCATGGTCTACGACCTTGGCGGCGGAACATTCGATGTTTCAATCATTGAAATCGGCGACGGTGTTATTGAAGTTCTTGCAACAAGCGGTGATAATCATCTTGGCGGTGACGATTTTGACGAGAAGATTACAAGATATATGATTGATGAATTTAAGAAGGCTGAAGGTGTTGATTTATCACTTGATAAGATGAGTCTTCAGAGACTTAAGGAAGCTGCTGAAAAGGCTAAAAAGGAGCTTAGCAGCCAGACCACAACAAATATCAACCTTCCTTTCATCACAGCAACTGCAGAGGGTCCTAAGCACTTTGACATGAACCTTACAAGAGCTAAATTTGACGAACTTACACATGATCTTGTTGAGAGAACAGCTACTCCTGTTCAGAACGCTCTTCGTGATGCCGGAATTACAGCTTCAGAGCTTTCAAAGGTATTACTCGTAGGTGGTTCTACAAGAATTCCTGCCGTACAGGACAAGGTTAAGATGCTTACCGGACATGAACCAAGCAAATCTCTTAATCCTGATGAATGTGTTGCAATCGGTGCTTCCATTCAGGGCGGTAAGCTTGCAGGTGATGCAGGTGCAGGTGATATTCTTTTACTTGATGTTACTCCGCTTTCACTTTCAATTGAGACAATGGGCGGTGTAGCTACAAGGCTTATTGAAAGAAATACTACAATTCCTACAAGAAAGAGTCAGATTTTCTCAACTGCAGCTGATAATCAGGAAGCTGTTGACATTAATGTCGTACAGGGTGAAAGACAGTTTGCAAAGGATAATAAGTCACTCGGACAGTTCCGTCTTGACGGTATCCCTCCTGCAAGAAGAGGCGTTCCACAGATTGAGGTTACATTTGATATTGATGCAAATGGTATCGTAAATGTATCTGCAAAAGATCTCGGAACAGGAAGAGAACAGCATATTACAATAACTGCAGGTTCAAACCTTTCAGACGCAGATATTGAAAAGGCTGTTAAGGAAGCTGCAGAATACGAAGCACAGGATAAGAAGAGAAAGGAAGCCATCGACGTAAGAAACGAGGCTGATTCAATTGTATTCCAGACAGAAAAAGCATTATCTGAGGTTGGAGATAAGCTGGAATCATCATTAAAGGCTGATGTTGAAGCAGACCTTAATCATCTTAAAGATTTGGTTAACAAGTCAAATCCTGAGGTTATGTCTGAGGGTGAAGTTGAAGATATTAAGGCTGCCAAGGAAAAACTGATGACAAGCGCACAGGCACTTTTCCAGAAGATGTATGAGCAGACACAGGGTCAGGCCGGTGCAGGCCCTGATATGGGTGGCTTCACAGAGCAGGCTCCTGAAGGCTATGAAGACGTAGTAGACGGAGAATATAAAGAAGTATAATAGTTTTATTGAATTATTATAAAGCCGCAGGGGAGCCGTATGGCTCCTTTTGTGGCGTTTAGATTAAGCTTTAGCGGAGGATATTATGGCTGATAAAAGAGATTACTATGAGGTGCTTGGTATTGCAAAAACCGCCTCAGATGATGAAATTAAAAAAGCCTATAGAAAATTAGCAAAACAGTACCATCCGGATATGCATCCGGGCGATGCGGAGTGTGAAGCAAAATTCAAGGAAGCCAGCGAAGCCTATTCTGTACTCAGTGACAAAGAAAAAAGAGATAAGTATGACAGATTCGGTCATGCCGCATTTGAACAGGGCGGCGGTGGCGGCGGCTTTGATTATTCAAGCTTTGATTTCGGTGACATCTTCGGTGATTTGTTTGGCTTCGGCGATATGTTCGGCGGAAGTCGTGGCGGCAATTCAAGGGGCAATGGTCCTAAGATGGGCGCCAGTGTCAGAACAGCAATCAGAATCACCTTTGAAGAAGCTGTTTTTGGCTGTGAAAAGGAATTGGAGCTTAACATTAAAGAAGATTGTCCAACCTGTAACGGTACTGGAGCAAAGCCGGGAACCAATGTTGACACCTGTGCAAAATGTAACGGACGCGGTACTGTTATATATACACAGCAGTCTATTATCGGTATGGTGCAGAATCAGAGAGTTTGTCCTGACTGCAAAGGAACAGGAAAGATTATCAAAGAAAAATGTAAAGACTGTTACGGAACAGGATTTATTACAAATCGCAAAAAGATTAAGGTTACTGTTCCTCCGGGTATCGATAACGGTCAGAGCATTCGCATAAAAGGTAAAGGTGAACCTGGTGTAAACGGCGGACCGAGAGGTGATTTGCTTGTTGAGGTTGCAGTAAGCTCACATCCGATTTTCCAGCGTCAGGACAGAGATATCTTTAGCAACGCTCCTATGTCATATACGACTGCAACACTTGGCGGTGAGGTTAAGATATCTACTATTGACGGTGATGTTTTATATGAAGTAAAGCCGGGAACACAGACAGATACCAAGATAAGACTAAGAGGAAAGGGTGTACCTTCGCTTCGTGATAAAAATCATCGCGGCGACCATTATGTAACGCTTGTTGTTCAGGTTCCTACTAAACTTACAAACGAGCAGAAAGAGCTTCTTAAAAAATACGAGGACTCTTTTAAGGATAATAAAAAAGAGACCGGTGACAGTAAGAAGAAAAATAAATTTTTTAAGTAAACAGTACATAAAATAGGGCAAAATGACGCTTTCCGTCATTTTGCCTTGTGCTGTATATAACGGAAGGATAGTTTTTTATGAAATGGATAAGAATTAGTCTTGAAACCGATTGTGAAAATGAAGCACTAATTGCAGATATGCTTCTTGAGCTTGGGTTTGATGGCGTTGAAATGATAGATAATGTTCCTTTAAACGAAGCTGACATGGCGAAAATGTTTATTGATATTCCTCCTGAGCTTGATGAAGGAAATAAAACCGCTTTTGTCAACTGCTATGTGGATCCTGATGTAAATATTGACGAAAAGCTTGACATTATCAAAAACGGTCTTGACGAAATGTCAATGTTTATGGATGTATCCGGGATAAAAATTACAGTCAGCGATACCGAAGACAAAGACTGGATGAATAACTGGAAGGAATTTTTTAAACCTTTTCGTGTTGATGATAAAATCGTAATTAAGCCTACATGGGAAGAATTATCCGATAAAAAAGATGATGATATTATTATTGAAATAGACCCGGGCTCTGCTTTTGGTACGGGTGCGCATGAAACAACAAAATTATGTATACTGGCGCTTAAAAAATATCTTAAAGCACAGGACAGCGTTCTGGATGTCGGATGCGGCAGTGGAATATTGTCAATAGTTGCACGCAAGCTTGGTGCTGGTGTTATTTTGGCTACTGATATTGATTCGAATGCAGTACAGGTTGCACGAGAAAATTCTCTTATTAATAATATAAAAACCTCATATGATGAAAATATTGTTGATGATGAGACAATGACATTTATGTGCGGCAATATAATTGATGATAACAGCTTCAGAAATAAAGTCGGTAAAAAGAAATATGATGTGGTCGTTGCAAATATTCTTGCAGATATTATAATGCCTTTGTCTGATGTGATTAAGGATAATCTTAAGGATGGTGGTTTATTTATTACATCAGGCATTCTTTATACAAGAGAAGAAGATGTAAAGAACAGACTTATTTCAAACGGCTTCGAAATAATTGACGTAATCCGGATGAATGACTGGGTCAGCATAATTGCGCGATAACAGAGGTTAATATGTCCAAATTTTTTGTAAATAATGAATATATAACAGATAGAGAGATATTTATTAAGGGTGATGACGTTAATCATATAAAAAATGTTTTGCGTTTAAAAAGCGGAGACAGGGTAGATGTTTGTGATGGCGAAGGAATAGAATACAGCTGTGAAATCGTATCTGTTGATAAAGACATGGTACGCCTTTGTATATTGTCAAAAAACGAAGGAAGTAACGAGTTGTCAGTTAAGGTTACACTTTTTCAGGGTCTTCCTAAGGCAGACAAAATGGAATTGATTATCCAGAAAAATGTGGAACTGGGGATTTATAATATCATTCCTGTCAATACCTCAAGATGTGTTGTAAAGCTTGGAGATAAGGCCGACAGTAAGGTAAGCCGTTGGCAGAAAATTGCTGAGGCGGCAGCCAAACAGTCAAAAAGAAATATTATTCCGAAGGTTCTGCCTCCTGTCAGCTTTAAAGAATGTATTGACATGTGCAGAGAATATGATATGATTCTTATGCCGTATGAAAACGCCCTCGGAATGGAATATTCATCTCATCAGATTGCAAAGGCAGCCGAAGCACAAAAGGTTGGTATTTTTATCGGACCGGAGGGAGGCTTTTCGGAAGAAGAGGTTTTGGCGGCCCGTGATGCCGGCTTTTCTGTAATTTCTCTCGGAAAACGTATTCTCAGAACTGAAACAGCAGGATTTACAGCCATGTCACTTATTATGTTTGAAAATGAAAGGATTCGTTCTTAAATATGAATGTTTATCTTGATAATGCAGCGACAACAAGACTTTCAGAATCGGCCTTCGGACAGATGAAAAAGGTTTTCTTTGACGATTTCGGAAATCCTTCGTCACTTCACAATAAAGGTCTTGATGCAAAACAGTATATAAAAAAAGCTAAGGAAATAATTGCTTCAGATTTAAAATGTGAAGAAAAGGAAATAATATTCACATCAGGCGGTACAGAATCCAATAATCAGGCTATTTTGTCTGTTGCTAGAAATTATAAACGAAACGGGAAGCATATAATAACAACTGCATTTGAGCATGCATCAGTTTATAATCCGCTGATAGAGCTTGAAAAGGAAAATTATGAGGTGACATATCTTAAGCCTGACAAAAACGGGCAGATATCGTTAGAGTCGGTAAAAGATGCCGTCAGGGAAGATACAATACTATTATCTGTTATGATGGTTAATAACGAGGTGGGTTCAAAGCTTGATATAAAAGCAATTTCCGAGGCTGCAAAATCCGTAAACAAAAATATAATTGTACATTGTGATGCAATACAGGCATATCCGAAATACAGGATTGTCCCTAAAAAGGATGGCATTGATTTACTGAGTGTCAGTGCACACAAATTTCACGGACCAAAGGGATGCGGCTTTCTGTATGTGAGGTCAGGAGTAAAAGCCGGTCCTATCATTTTTGGAGGCATGCAGCAGCAGAATATGCGTTCGGGAACAGAAAATGTCCCGGGAATCGTCGGGATGGCTTCTGCACTGGAGGAGTATATCGAAAACAGAGCAGATTATGTAAATCATATGTGGGAACTGAAAACTTATTTTGTAAAAGAAATCAGTAAAATAGACGGCGTTACTGTTAATGCGGTATATTCCGACAGGGAGGATTTGCCTTTAGAGGATAGAATCAGACTGAGTGCTCCTCATATTATAAGCGTAAGCTTTCCGAAAATCAGAAGCGAGGTATTTCTCCATGCACTCGAACAGGCAGGCATATATGTTTCGAGCGGGTCTGCATGTTCATCAAATCATCCTGCCATAAGCGGCAGCCTGAAAGCTATTAATGTTGCAAATGAATATCTGGAGTCGACATTAAGATTCAGTTTAACATATTCTACAACACTGAAGGAAATAGAATATACAATTGACAGGATTAAAGAATTGCTTCCTATATATTCAAAATTTATAAAAAAATAATCCTGAAAGGAAAAAATATGTACAAAGCTTTTTTAATTAAATATTCAGAAATAGGTCTGAAGGGAAAGAACAGAAGTTACTTTGAGGGATGCCTTGTAACCCGTATCAGAAATGTATTGTCAAAGTTAGGCGACTATCAGATATATCGTGAGCAGGGACGTGTGTTCGTGATGTGTCCCGATGATTATGATTATGACGATACTGTTGAGGCTCTTTCGACAGTATTCGGTATTGCGGGATATGCGCCTGTATTTGTTGTTGATTCTACAAAATGGGAGGATGTAACTGAGGGTGCAATCAATTATGTCAATAAATATTTTGACAAACATGATTTTACTTTTAAGATTTTTTGTAAAAGGGGCGACAAAGGCTATTTTAAACAAAGCCCTGAAATTTGTGCAGATGTCGGAGAAGTATTATTAAATGCATTTCCAAAGCTCAAGGTAGATGTTCATAATCCCGAAAAGAAAATTACGGTTGAAATAAGGAATAAAACATATATTTATTCCGACTGCCTGCCGGGACCGGGAGGTATGCCGGTAGGATGCAACGGAAAGGCTATGCTTCTTTTGTCAGGCGGTATAGATTCTCCGGTTGCAGGATATATGATTTCAAAGAGAGGCGTATCAATTGACGCAACATATTTTCATGCACCGCCGTATACAAGTGATCATGCAAAGCAGAAGGTTATAGACCTTGCAAGGATTATCAGTAGATATACAGGACCAATTAATCTTCATATTGTTAATTTCACTGACATACAGATGTATATTTATGAAAAGTGTCCTCATGAGGAATTAACAATAATTATGAGAAGATATATGATGAGAATTGCTGAGACAATTGCAAACCGCAGCGGTGCAATTGCTCTTGTGACGGGTGAAAGTATCGGACAGGTTGCCAGTCAGACAATGCAGTCTCTCAATTGTACAAATGCAGTCTGTGAAATGCCTGTATTTCGTCCGTTAATCGGATTCGATAAGAGTGAAATAATTAAAATTTCAGAAAAAATAAAGACATTTGAAACAAGTATCCTTCCGTATGAGGATTGTTGTACAACCTTCGTTGCTGAGCATCCGGTAACAAAGCCGGTTCTTTCAATAATTGAAAAAAGTGAAAAGCGCTTAAGTGAAAAGATTGATGAGATGGTAGATACTGCGCTTAATACAAGAGAAGTGATTTTGATTAAATAAATCGGATGAATTATAAAATCAGGTACATGTGTGCCTGATTTTATATAAGTTGTCTGAAACAAAAAAGAGTGTCCCGCATGGAACACTCTTTAATCAGTTGAAGTAAAAATTACTCAGCAATATATGGCTTTAATGTTTCAAGAATCTTTGCAGTATCTTCCGTGCCATGAATGTTAAGAGTAATTGGCTTTGATAAGTCAAGGCTGAAAATACCCATAATAGACTTAGCATCAATAACATATCTGCCGGAGATTAAATCAAAGTCAGAATCGAATTTAACAATATCATTTACAAAACTCTTAACCTTATCAATAGAGTTGAGCATAATCTGTACTGTTGCCATAAGTAATTCCTCCTAAATAAATAGTCTATAATTATTTTACTTTTTTATGGTCTAAATGTCAATATATACGGAGTGAAAATTATATAAAATAATCGTAAAAGAGAGTAATTTATGAATAATAATTTATTAAATAAAAAAGTTGCATTTTTATCACTCGGATGCAAGGTGAATTCATATGAAACAGAAGCGATAAAAGAGCAGTTTACCGGCTATGGTTCGATAGTGGTTGATTTTGAAGATGTCGCTGATATTTATGTCGTGAATACCTGCACTGTTACAAATATTGCTGACCGTAAGTCACGTCAGATGCTTCACAAGGCGCGTAACCATAATCCGTCGGCACTTATAGTGGCTACAGGCTGTTATGTTCAGGAAAGCCACGAAAAGCTGCTGGAAGAGGGCGGAGTTAATCTTTTAATCGGCAATCGTATCAAAGGCAGGATTGCAGAATACGTAAATTCATATATTGATGATAATAGCAGTGATACTATAGTAAAAATGGCGGAGGATTTAAATGAATATGAAAATCTTCTTCATGTAAATAATTATGAGAGAACAAGAGCTGATATTAAAATACAGGACGGATGTAATCAGTTCTGCTCCTACTGTATTATTCCTTATGCGCGAGGCCGCATCAGTTCAAGGCATGAGGGAGATATAATAAATGAGGTTGAGGGCTTGGTTAAGAGAGGCTATAAAGAGGTTGTATTAACAGGTATTCATATATCAAGTTACGGCTTTGATGATTTAAGCGCCGGTGAAAAACAATCCTTACAGACAGTATCCGGCAGAATTCCGCTTATTGAACTGCTTGAAAAGCTAAGCTTAATTGAAGGATTATTGCGTATCAGACTAGGCTCTTTAGAACCGAGAATTGTTACTGAGGAATTTGTTGCACGGTTATCTGAACTAAACAAGGTATGTCCTCATTTTCATTTGTCACTGCAGAGCGGATGTGACACTGTTCTTTTGAGAATGAACAGAAAATATAATACCTCACAATATAAAGAGGCAGTAGAGCTGTTAAGGCGTTATTACTATAAGCCGTCCGTTACAACTGATGTTATCACCGGATTCCCGGGTGAAACGGAGAAGGAGTTTAATATTACATGTGATTTCTGCAGAAGCATTGCCTTTAGTGATATGCACATCTTCCCATATTCGAAGCGTGAAGGTACAAAGGCAGCTGCCATGGATGGACAGCTTGACAACAAAACAAAGCAAAGCAGGGGTAAAAAGCTGTCAAACCTCATGGAAATATATAAAAATGTATATGAAGAGGGTTTTGAGAGCGAGTTAAAGGATATACTTATAGAAGAATGTTTTGAAAAAGACGGGAAAACATATGTCACAGGTCACACAACGGAGTATGTAAAGGTGGTATGCGAGGGCAATGTTGAGGAAATTAACAGTTTAGTAACTGTTACTATGTCAAAGGAACGTTTCGGGAAGTGTATTTTGGGCTTTAGATAGAAAAATACATTGATATTTACTTTATAAAATGATAAAATAAAAGCATGGTGGTTCACTATGTATTTTAGGTATTTTTTTGGAGGAAACATGGCTACACAATATTTTCAGGTAGAAAAAAGAGACGATCATTATGTTAAAAATATTATTTCAACAGTCTATGTTGCACTTGTTGAGAAAGGATATAATCCGGTTAGTCAGATAGTAGGCTACCTTATGAGCGGAGACCCTACATATATTACGAGCCATATGGGTGCGCGAAATCTTATTGCAAAGGTTGAACGTGATGAAATTATTGAAACACTTTTAAAGGACTATATAAAGGTTAATTTATCATAAATAACGGGTAAGCATAAGCCTTTGTATATTTTGTACGTTTTTTACGTTCAGACATAATATTGAATGTATGAGGATAAATTTATGATTAGAATTATGGGTCTTGATTTCGGCTCTGTAACTGTAGGTGTGGCACTTAGTGACCCATTGCTCCTTACTGCTCAGGGCCTGGAGACGATAAGACGCAAGCATGAAACAAAGCTTAGACAGACACTGCAGAGAATTGAAGAAATTATTAAAGAATATAACGTTAATGTTATCGTTCTTGGGTATCCGAAGAATCTTGATAATTCTATAGGAATAAGGGCAAGGAAAACAGAAGAATTTGCGGAAACAATAAAGAGACGTACGGCCTTACCTGTAATATTGTGGGACGAACGTCTTACAACTGTGTCTGCTCATAATTATCTTAATGAGGCCGGACTTGATTATCAGGAAAAAAATAAGGTTGTAGATACTGTTGCAGCAGGCATTATTTTACAATCGTATCTTGATTATCTTGCAAATCATCCGGATGACAAAGCAAACCTTGAAAAGAATCTTGACTGAAAGATGAAATGAGGGATTATTATGGAAGAAAATATTATTTTTACTACCGAAGACGGTGAAAAAATAGGTTTTAAATTAGTTGAAGAATTTAAACTTAACGGAGCATCATATCTGCTTGTCGAAGATACAAAAGCAAGTGAAGACGAAGATAATGCATATATTTTAAAAGTCGTCAAGAATGATAATGATGAAATGATATATGAAATGGTATATGATGATAACGAGCTTAGTATTATATCTGATTATTTAAATGACATTCTTGACGACATTTACATAGAATAAATGAAATGGAGTTATTTGAAATGGGACAGAGTTTGAAAATCATTCCGCTTGGGGGATTGGAGCAGATCGGAATGAATATTACAGCATTCGAATACGGTGATTCAATCGTAGTCGTTGACTGTGGATTGGCTTTTCCTGATGATGATATGTTGGGAATTGACCTTGTAATACCGAATATTACTTACCTTAAGGATAATATTAACAAGGTAAAGGGTTTTTTTATAACACATGGTCATGAAGACCATATAGGCGCTCTGCCTTATATTTTAAGGGAAATTGATGTGCCTGTATATGGTACAAAGCTTACAAACGGAATTATCAGGAATAAACTTGTTGAGTTTCAGCTTAGTGAAACAACGAGGCTTTTCGATGTTTCCTTCGGTGATGTTATTGATGCAGGAGAATTGAAGGTTGAATTTATAAAAACCAACCACAGTATATCCGATGCGGCCGCACTTGCAATTACATCACCTGCAGGTGTTGTGATTCATACAGGTGATTTTAAGGTTGATTTTACTCCTGTATATGGTGATGCAATTGACCTTCAGCGCTTTGGCGAGCTTGGACGTAAAGGCGTGCTCGCACTGTTAAGTGACAGTACAAATGCATTAAAGCCGGGCATGACGATGTCCGAAAAGACGGTCGGTCATACATTTGATACTATTTTTCATGAGGCTGCCGACAGCAGAATTATTATTGCCACCTTTGCATCAAATGTTGACAGAGTCCAGCAGATAATTAATTCCGCAGCAAAATTTGACAGAAAGGTGGCAATAGAAGGACGCAGTATGGTAAGCTATATCTCCACTGCGGCATCACTTGGATATTTATCCCTTCCCGACAATATTCTTATTACTGCTGAAGAAATGCATCTGTATCCAAACAGCCGTCTTGTAATTATTACAACAGGCTCTCAGGGAGAATCAATGGCTGCATTATCAAGAATTGCAGCAAATCTTCATAAAAAGGTATCTATTGTTCCGGGAGATACGGTTATATTCAGCTCTACACCTATTCCCGGAAATGAAAAGAATGTATCAAGGGTTATTAATGAGCTTTCAATGCAGGGCGCCAAGGTTATTTTCCAGGATACTCATGTGTCGGGACATGCCTGTCAGGACGAATTAAAAATCATATATTCACTCCTTAAACCAAAGTATGCAATACCGGTTCACGGAGAATTCAGACAACGAAGCGCCAATCGCGAGCTTGCAATCAGTCTGGGAATGAAAAAGGAAAACGTTCTTCTTCTTAAATCAGGAGATGTATTAAGCATCAGTGAAGATGAAGCCGTAGTAACTGAACGTGTTCCGGCAGGGCCTGTATTTGTAGATGGTCTGGGTGTGGGTGATGTTGGTAATGTTGTTATAAGGGACAGACAATATCTTTCGGAAAACGGTCTGGTAATAGTATCTCTTGCCGTGTATTATGATGACGGTGAAATTGTGGCGGGACCTGATATTATTACAAAGGGCTTCGTATACCAGAAGGAAGCAGAGCAGATACTTTTGGAAGCAAAGAATGTTGCTTATGATTCATATTATCTGTGCTGTGAACGCGGATATGATTTTAACAAAACAAAAAACGTAATAAAGGATAATCTTGCGGACTTCTTCCGTAAACAGATTGGAAGAAAGCCGATGATAATTCCTATAATTCAGAAAGTATAGACTCTGATAATATCCGGACAATTTATAATTAAAATTATTTTCTTAATCTTTTAAAAAGGAGAGAAATCATAGTGGTTATCAGCGAGAACCTTAGTGGTTATATAAAAGCATTTGTTCCTGACTTATCTGATAAGCTTGAACAGATTGAAATATTCGGACACGACAACAGGGTACCAATCATTAAAAAGGATGCTCAGTCCGTATTATCATTTGCATTGAATATATCTAATCCTAAAAAAGTTCTTGAGGTTGGTACCGCTATTGGTTTTTCTTCTCTTTTAATGTGTGAGATATGTAATACAATTGAGAATATTGATACTCTGGAGAAAGATGAAAACAGAATTATTATCGCCAGGGAAAATATTGAAAAATGCGGAAGAACAGATACGATAAAAGTATACGAGGGTGATGCTGATGTGTTGTTAAAACAATTTGCACAGCAGGGCAGGAGGTACGATTTTGTGTTTTTGGATGCTGCCAAGGCTCAATATTTGGAATATTTAAAAAGTATTAATAAATTAATTAAACCCGGCGGAATTCTTCTTACGGATAACGTTCTTCAGGAGGGAAGCGTATGTGCTTCCAAATTTTCAGTTACAAGAAGAGACAGAACGATACATATACGTATGCGTGAATATATAGATTATATTATGAAACGTGAAATGTACTCCTCTGTAATTATACCGGTTGGTGACGGTATGATATTAAGTGTACGAAAAGGAAATAATAATGAATAAAAAACCTGAGTTATTAATCCCGGCCGGCAGCCTTGAAGTATTAAAGGTTGCAATAGATTATGGCGCTGATGCAGTATATATCGGCGGAGAAATGTTTTCTCTTCGCGCCAAGGCCAAAAATTTTTCTGCAGAGGATATGGCCTGTGGAATTGAATATGCACACAGCTTTGGTAAAAAGGTGTACGTAACAGCTAATATTACGGCTCATAATGAAGATATTGAAAGTATATATGACTATTTTAATGAATTAAATGAGCTTGGACCTGATGCGGTTATTGTATCGGATCCCGGTGTATTTATGATTGCAAAGGAGATTCTTGATTCTTCGATTGATATTCATATCAGTACACAGGCCAATAATGTCAATTATCTTACTTACAAATTCTGGTTCAATCAGGGTGCATCAAGAGTAGTAAGCGGACGTGAACTTTCATTAAAGGAAATAAGGGAGCTTAGGGATAATATCCCCGATGAGCTTGAAATTGAAACCTTTATCCATGGAGCAATGTGTATTTCTTACTCGGGAAGATGTCTGCTCAGTAATTTTATGACCGGAAGAGACGCCAACAAAGGTGCATGTACTCATCCGTGCAGATGGAAATATGCGGTTGTAGAAGAAAACAGACCGGGAGAATATTTCCCTGTTTTTGAAAATGAACGCGGAACATACGTATTTAATTCAAAAGATCTTTGTATGATTGAGTATATACCGGAGCTTGTTGATGCAGGTATTGACAGCTTCAAAATTGAAGGTCGTATGAAAACAGCACTTTACGTTGCATGTGTTACAAGAACATACCGTAAAGCGATTGATGATTATTTTATTTCAAAAGATATATATGAATCAAATATGGAATGGTACAGGGAAGAAATAAGCAAATGTACCTACAGAAATTTTACAACCGGCTTTTTCTTTGGTAAACCGGGTCCTGATTCACTTGTTTACGATAATAATGTGTATCAGCGTAATTACACATATCTCGGAATAATTGAAGAGGTATTTGAAGACGGTTCATTTCTTATAACGCAGAGAAATAAATTCTGTGTTGGTGATGTGATAGAGGTTATGACACCTGATTTTGAAAATATTCAGGTAACTGTTAAGGAAATGTATAATGATGAAAACATGCCAGTTGATTCATGTCCTCATCCTCTTATGAAGATTAGAATTGTAGGAGACAAAATTGTCAATAAAGGTAATTTAATCAGAATAAAAGATGTGGAATAGCACTTTTTGATTATATTTTGCATATAGTGACAAAAACGACTTGGTTTTTATAATGAATACATTTCCAAAGCCCTATACGCAAGCTGAGGAAAAAGAGGCATTTTTAAAGATGAAACAGGGAGATGTCTCGGCCAGGGAGGGACTGATTCTTCACAATTTGAGATTGGTAACTCATGTAATTAAGCACTATAATATATCGGAAGCCGATACTGCAGAATATATTTCTATTGGAACCATAGGACTGATAAAGGCAATTGATTCTTTTGATGATTCGCAGGGTACGAGACTTGCAACATATGCATCACGATGTATCAACAATGAAATACTGATGCATCTGCGTGTGTCAAAGAAGCTAAACAGGGAAATGTCATATAATGAAACCGTAGGAACGGATAAGGAGGGCAATGAGATACATCTTTTTGATGTACTTGAATCTACAGAGCCCATACCGCAGGAAAAATATATTCACAGCTGGGAGCTGGGAAAGATTTCCGAAGCAGTCGAAAAATGTCTTACTTCACGCGAGAAAGTCATTATCCGCTTAAGATACGGTTTTGAAAATAAAGCACCCTTAACTCAAAAAGAGATTGCTTCTATGTTTAAAATCAGTCGAAGTTATGTCAGCAGAATTGAAAAAAAGGCTTTGGAAAAAATTCGAAAATATTGTGATATGTAAATATGTTTACACGGAGGAAGTATGGGTAAGAAAAACTTTATTATTATTTTGGTAATAGTAATTGCTGTAATATCGGTTGCGGCAGGTATTTTTTTACATGACAGACAGCAGAATAAATTAAATAATAACGGCAATGATTCGTTTTATCAGCCGCTCGTTACGGAGTCAGGTGATGTAACGCCCGAGCTGACACCTGAAGCCGTAATAACTCAGAATGTTACACCGAATGAACCAACAATTAAGGATTTGCAGGCAGATAGCCTGGGACTTTACCCGGTATTCAGCGGAAAACCCGAAAAAATTTGGGATGATTATGAAAGCATTCCTATTGATATAGTTGCATTGGGCAAGGAAAAAGAAAAGGCTTCATATAAGGTTATCTGGTCAAAGACTCATCTATATATTCAGGTTACAGTATATGATTCCACCCCTGATGTAAGCGGTAAAAAATATGATGTCCAGGACAGCGTAGAGGTTTTTCTTAATGAGGATGGGAAAAAGCATGAAACACTTGTAGTAGGAGATTCACATTATATTGTTAACAGAGAAAACAAGCAGAGTACCGGCTTCGGGGCAGCTGATAAATTTGAATCCGTTACGTATGAGATTGTTGAAAATGATAAGTCAATCGGATATGTTGTTGAGATGGCTATACCGTTTCAGACGACAAGACCTAATAAAAACGATGAAATGGGCTTTGATATTCAGATCAATAATGCTGTTAAAGGCGGTCTTGTCAGTATCAGGAAATGGGCAAGTAATTATATTTATACTTACCAGAATTTCAAGGCTGTAGGCACATTGATTTATAAATGATTATTTCGGGAGAATTACAATGAAGAAAATAGTTACTTTGTATACATGTTTAATTATCAGCCTTGTATTTATATTTAGTGCAGTGACATATGTAAAGGCAGTGGAAGATGAAACTGAAGAACCATCAGTATCCGTTACTCCTACGGTAAGTGAAGAACCGACACCAACAGTAACTGAGGCTCCTTCGGTAATCCCTTCACCGTCCGCGGAAGTAACGCCAAGTGCTGAACCGTCTGAGAAACCGACCCTGACACCGACTCCCCAGGTCACAGAAACTCCAACACCGATTGCAACAGCTACACCTAAGCCTGAGGAAAATATAAGCCCTACTGCAACCGTTAGTCCTACCGGTACACCGTACGCAACCGTTATTCCTCCGCAGACAGACAAGAAACCGCAGGGACCTAAGAAGGCATCAGATAAAAAAGTTGAAATCAGGTCTCCAAAGGTTATTAAGATTGACGGTATATATGAAAATGTATGGGACAATATTGAAACCGTAAATATTGAAAATGTTTCATGGGGTAAATCAGGTGCATCCGGTGGCTTCAAAACTTACTGGGATAAAGAAAAAATATATATTCTCGTTGATGTGAAAGATAATACTCCGGATTGTTCATCAGAAATGTTTTCAAGACAGGATTGTGTTGAAATCTTTATTAATGAAAATAACGAAAAACCTGAAGAATACGGTAAGGGTGACGTTCATGTTAAAATAAACAGAGAAGGCAGTGTTGAATATGGCCATAATGCAAATGAGGAAATAATCAGCTATGGTGTAATAAAAAAAGACGGCGGTTATATGATTGAGGCTTCCGTAAGATTTACTGCAATAAAGCCTACTTTTGGAACAAAAATCGGTTTTGATGTCAGAATTAATGATTCTCAGGGAAATGAGGACAGAGATTATATGATTCAATGGAGTGATACATCCATGATGACATTTAATAATCTTACAAAAATCGGAACAATTACTTTGAAATAAAAATAAGGTGCAGATATTAATCTGCACCTTTATGCGGATGGCGGGACTTGAACCCGCACGAAGTCGCCTCCGGCAGATTTTGAGTCTGCTGCGTCTGCCATTCCGCCACATCCGCATCAGGATAATTTTATCACAAATAATTTAAAAAAGCAATACCTTATAGATAATTTTGGAGGAAGTATGGATCATAAAATATGTGAATCATTAATTGATGATTATATTGAAGATCGTCTCACCGGCAGAGAGCTTGATGATTTTATTAAACATATTGAAAGCTGCCCTGCCTGCTATGAGGAATTATCAATTAATTATTCGTTGGTAAATGCATTAAAACAAATAGATCAGGGCAAGGATTTTTCTGAGGATTTTGAAATAGAGCTCGATGAAAAAATTAATAGATATAAACAGAAGAAAAAAAACATGACATCAATTCTTGTGTTTTCCGCAGTCTTTATATTTCTTGTATCATTTTCTTTTGCATTTGTGTTTTCTCTTTTTACCATGTCGGATAATATTAAATATAGCAGCAATAAGAATGATAATATTATCAGCTTTAACATAAAATCGCCAGAAAGAGAATTTGACCCTGTTAAAATCAATATTGATAAATATAACAAGGATGTAATCAACTATCTTCACGATATAAACAGCGATAATAAATAATATGGAAAGAGGCATTATGGAAAAAGATTTTTTACTTATAATTGACGGTTCAAGCTTATTGTCAACACAGTTTTACGGAAATCTTCCCAGGGAAATTATGTTTGCAAAAACCATGGAGGATAAAGAAAAATTTTTTCATAAAATAATGCAGACAAAATCCGGCATTTATACAAATGGTGTTTACGGATTCTTGAGAACGTTATTTTCAATTATTGAAAAACAGAAGCCAAAGTATATCGCTGTAACCTGGGATGTTACCAGGGATACTTTCAGACGTGGGCTTTACAGTGAATATAAGGCTAACAGAAGTGAAACAATGGCTCCGTTAAAGGAGCAGTTTATTCTTTGTCAGGATATATGTAAGCGTATTAATATACCGACTTTTATGGACTCGTACTATGAGGCAGATGATTATTCCGGAACACTTGCTTCAAAATTTGGAAAGAATATTGATGTAAGGATCCTTACTAAGGACCATGATTATCTCCAATTGGTTGAAAATAATACAAAACTCTGGCTGATTGTTAATGACCAGACAAAGGCAGATGAATTTTATAAGAAAAACAATATTGATAAATCATCATTGAATATTCCGGAAAAGGTCATTGAACTTGACAGGGAGGGTGTTAACAGCGAGTACGGAGTATATCCGGAATCAATACCTTCTCTTAAAGGACTTATGGGTGATGCGTCCGATAATATTTCGGGAGTAAAAGGTGTGGGTGAAAAGACTGCAGTTAAGCTGATTGCATATTATAAGACTGTTGACGCGCTTTATGATGATATTGAAGCCGTAGACAAGGATATGCTTAATGCAAAGTGGAAAGAAAAGCTCGGTATCACAAGAAGCCCATACAGTTATCTTATAAAAGAATCAGATGAAGAAATATCCGGGAAAAAAGCCGCAATGCTTTCTACGCGTCTTGCCACGATTATTAAGGATGTTCCTGTAAATGTGTCATTAAATGAGCTTGAATTAAATATTGATGTAAGAGAATGTCTTAAGGTTTTAAAAGAACTTGAAATCAATACCTTAAATGTTCCGTCAATGCTTAAAGATAATTCAACAGACGAGTTTTCAAAATATTATAAAAGCAATTATGTACTTATAAATGATTTTATGACACTTGATGAGTACCGTGATGAAATAATCCTTAGCTGTAAAGGTAAAAGAGTTGCAATTGATACAGGTATGGAATCCGAATGTCTTGAATCATTGGGAATCTGCACGGATGAAAAGATTTTCCATATTGTCAGTGAGGGATTTATCCTGAGCGGCATGCTTGAAGAATTACTTAAGGATGTTATAAACGTTTCTGAATGTATAATCGGTTATAACATTAAGAGGCTTTTCAAATATTTAAGAGGCAGGAAATTCGAAGATGTTGCGCTTATGTATTATCTTATCAATCCTCTGGCAAAGGAACAGAGCAGCCGTGAAATCTGCAACTTATTCGGAGTATATCCTGCCAATGAAATAAATGTGACTTTTAATGCTTATGTGGCGCACGCTTTTATTGATAAGCTCTGTGAAAAGCTTATTTCCCTCGGAATGAAGGAGCTTTATGATAATATAGAAAAGCCTCTTATTGAAGTTCTTTATGAAATGGAATGTAACGGAATCAAGTGCTCTGCCGAAGAGTTAATGCATCAGGGACAGGTATTAAAGAATTGTCTCGCAACGCTGGAGCAGAATATATATGATAAGGCAGGTCATAAATTCAATATTCTGTCGCCAAAGCAGCTTGGAGTTGTTCTTTTTGAGGAGCTTAAGCTTCCGGGAGGGAAAAAGACTAAGTCCGGCAGCTATAAAACTGATATTGATGTATTATCAAAATTGACGGAATATGATATTGTAGATGATATATTATCGTACAGACAGCTTTCAAAGCTTGTTTCAACTTACATTGAAGGCCTTGAAAAATGTATAAGGACTGACGGACGTATTCATCCTACATTTAATCAGATGATTACCGCAACAGGACGATTAAGCTGTGAAGAACCGAATCTTCAGAACATTCCCGTAAGGGAAGAACAGGGCAGGCTGATAAGAAAGGCATTTATTCCGGAAAAGGGAAATGTGTTTGTAGATGCGGATTATTCTCAGATTGAGCTTAGAATACTTGCTCATATGGCTGAAGATAAGAAGCTTCTTGAGGATTATAATAATTCAAAGGATATTCATCAGGCAACTGCGGCCAGTGTATTCGGAGTACCGTATGAATTGGTTACAAAGAAGCAGAGAAGCAATGCAAAGGCTGTTAATTTCGGTATAGTTTACGGTATTAGCTCATATGGTCTCGGTAATGATCTTGATATCGCGGTTTCGGAGGCAAAAAAATATATTGAGACATATTTTAAACAATATCCGGATGTTAAAAAATTCATTGACGGTCTGGTAAATTTCTGTAAGGAGCATGAATATGTCAAAACCTTATTCGGAAGGGTAAGACCGGTTCCTGAAATCACATCTTCAAATTATAGTCAGAGAAGCTTCGGAGAAAGAATTGCGATGAATACACCTATCCAGGGTACTGCTGCCGATATCATGAAGATTGCAATGATAAAAGTTTATAATGCATTAAAATCAAATAATTTAAAGGCTAAAATGTTACTACAGATTCATGATGAAATTCTTGTTGAATGCCCAAAGGAAGAAGCGGAATGTGTATCAAAAATACTTATGGAGGAAATGAGCAGCGCTGCCAAATTAAAAGTTGCCCTTGAGGTTACAAGCGGTATTGCCGATAACTGGTACGAGCTTAAATAAAATGTGGTTATGGTAGTATGTATTACAGGCGGAGCGGGAAGCGGCAAATCATACGTATGTGATATATTAAAAAATGATTTCAATATATCCGTAATTGATTCTGACTCGGTTACAAAGAGTCTTTATGAGCCGGGCAGTGAGGTATATAAGAGAATAATAGAATATTTTGGCGAAAAATGTATTGATGAGGACGGCAGAATAGACAGACAATACTTGTCCGGAGTAGTATTTAATAATCCTGATGCCCTTAAAAGGCTTAATGAAATAACTCATCCGGCAACTTTAAGACTTATTAAAAAGCAGACCTCCGGCTTCAAGGGAAGAAATGACAATATTATAGTTGTCGAATCGGCTATTGCCCACAAATCAGGATATACTTCCTTCTGCGACGAATTCTGGTATGTATATGCGCCTGAAGCTGACAGAATCCATAGACTGAAGAATACCAGAAACTATAGCGATGATAAAATTGCTGCTATATTTATGTCACAGGATGATGACGCCTTTTTCAGAGATAACTGTAACGAAATAATCATTAACAGTAATGACTGTGACAGATCATCGCTTGTTTCTTATATTGGACAGCTTATCGCCAAAAAGATCAAATAATATTCATATTTATTGAAGTATAAAGCTTTTTATGATAAAATATTATATACTTTTTTATGGATAAAACAGATTAAGGAATAAAATAATGATAATATCAAGTATTTCAAGCGGGAGTTCCGGCAACTGCATATATATTGGTAGTGAAAATACACATTTACTTATTGATATGGGTATTAGTGGAAAGAAAATTGAAGAAGGATTAAATTATTTTGAAAAGTCAGCAGCTGATATATGCGGGATTTTAATCACTCATGAACATTCAGACCATGTTAAAGGCATCGGTTCTTTTGTAAAAAAATATAAGGTGCCTGTTTATGGAACAATTGAAACACTTGCGGCAGTCAAGCATCAGGCTTACGGCAAAAGTATTCCTGTCGATTTGATGATTTATATAAAACCCGGCGATGAATTTGATATAGGCGACATTACGGTTAATGTTACAAAAACCTCTCATGATGCTGCAAATTCAGTATGCTACAGATTTACAAACAATAACAGGAGCATTGCGATGGCAACAGACCTGGGTAAATATGATGATGAAATATTAAATCATCTGTCAGGAGCCGATGTATTGTATCTTGAATCTAATTATGACCCTGAAATGCTGATGGTCGGAACTTACCCATATTATCTGAAATTGCGTATTGACGGTGAGAAGGGTCATCTTTCGAATGAATTATCCGCAAAACTTATAAGTGAGGTTTTAAGTCCGAAGCTTCAAAGTATAATTCTTGCGCACTTATCTAAGGATAATAATTATCCGGAGATAGCTTATATGACTCATAAAAACATGCTTGATGAAAAATGGATATATGACAAGGCACAGCCGGAGCTTTTTGTGGCCAAAAGAGATGTGCCTTCCGTAACATATACAATACATGATTAAATATTTGGAGGAACAAAAATGAAAAAGACGATTATTACGGTAGTAGGTAAGGACTGTGTAGGTATCATTGCAAAAGTTTGTACATATCTTGCTGATACAAAGATTAATATTCTTGATATTTCACAGACAATTGTTGACGGTTATTTCAATATGATGATGATTGCTGACATTAAGGATGCTACAAATGATTTCTTATCCGTTCAGAGGGATTTGGATAATCTTGGTAAGGAAATCGGATGTATTATAAAAATTCAGGATGAAGCTATATTCGATATGATGCACAGAATATAAGGGGGATACCAAATTGATTAATATTAAAGAGGTAATTGAAACTAATGAAATGATTCAGAAGGAAAACCTTGATGTGAGAACAATTACACTCGGTATCAGCCTTCTTGACTGTATTGATTCTGATTTAGACAGACTTAACGAAAAGATATACACAAAAATAACAACTCTTGCAAAGGACCTTGTAAGTGTCGGTATGGAAATTGAAAAGGAGCTTGGCATTCCTGTAGTTAATAAAAGAATTTCCGTAACTCCGATTGCACTTATAGGTGGCGCTGCATGTAAGACTCCTGATGATTTTGTTACAATTGCAAAGACTCTTGATAAAGCTGCAAAGAATGTCGGTGTAAATTTTCTTGGCGGATATTCGGCTCTTGTATCAAAAGGTATGACAAATGCAGACAGACTTTTAATAGAGTCGATTCCTAAGGCACTCGCCGAAACAGAGCTTGTATGCAGCTCATGTAATGTCGGTTCGACAAAAACAGGTATAAATATGGATGCCGTTAAGCTTATCGGTGAGAAAATAATTGAAACTGCAGAGCTGACAAAGGATAATGATTCCATTGGCTGTGCAAAGTTTGTTGTATTTTGTAATGCACCTGATGACAATCCTTTTATGGCAGGAGCATTTCACGGAGTGACTGAGGCGGACGCCATTATAAATGTCGGCGTCAGCGGTCCCGGTGTAGTATTGAAGGCACTTGAAATTGCAAAGGGAAGGGATTTTGAATTCCTTTGTGAGACAATAAAGAAGACTGCATTTAAGATAACACGTGTAGGCCAGCTTGTTGCCAAGAGAGCATCAAAAATGCTTAATGTTCCTTTTGGAATTGTTGATTTGTCGCTTGCTCCTACTCCGGCTATCGGAGACAGTGTTGCCGATATTTTAAAAAGTATCGGACTTGAGCATCCCGGAGCACCGGGAACAACTGCTGCACTTGCTCTGTTAAATGACCAGGTTAAAAAGGGTGGTGTAATGGCTTCTTCATATGTAGGTGGACTCTGCGGCGCATTTATTCCGGTAAGTGAAGACCAGGGAATGATAGATGCAGTTGTTGCCGGAAGCCTTACTATTGAAAAGCTTGAAGCAATGACATGCGTTTGTTCTGTAGGTCTTGACATGATTGCGATTCCGGGCAATACAAAGGCAACAACGATTAGCGGTATTATTGCCGATGAAATGGCTATCGGAATGATTAATCAGAAGACTACTGCAGTAAGACTTATTCCTGTTATCGGTAAGGACGTAGGTGATACCGTAGAGTTTGGCGGTCTGCTCGGATATGCACCGATTATGCCTGTCAATACTTTTTCATGTGATGAATTCGTAAACAGAACAGGTCGTATTCCTGCACCAATTCACAGCTTTAAAAATTAATTAATACACATGGGGGTGTATATATAAATTATGGAGATAAGCTTATGGAGAGAGACATTATTGCCATATAATCTGGCAGTAGATGAGCTTGTAACAAAATTTAATCATTTGAAAAGCTCTGCTGAGGAAATGGGCAGATACTCGCCGATATACAGTGTATCCGGAAGAGTCAAGAGCATTACGTCTATTCTTGAGAAGGTTATGAAAAAGCATATTCCTTTTGATGAGATGGAACAGAGTATATATGATATTGCCGGAATTCGTATCATTTGCCAGTTTCATGATGATATCATACAGGTTGTTGAGCTTATTCGTAACCGTAAGGATATAACAATTGTTGAGGAACTTGACTATATTAACAATCCGAAGCCAAGCGGATACAGAAGTTATCATCTTAAGGTGCTTTATGAAGTCCAGTTATTTAACGGACCTAAAAAGCTGTATGCGGAAATACAGATTAGAACAATGGGTATGAACTGCTGGTCAACAATTGAACATTCCCTTCAGTACAAATTCAAGGATCATATGCCTGAGGATATTAAAAAAAGTATATCGGAATCAGCAATTCGTATGCTTGATGCCGAAAAGGAATTATCTGCTGTAAGAGATGATGTTATGGCGGCACAGGCTACAAAGGCAGAACACAGAACACTTATTAGTGATATAATCATTACAATTCTTAATATATACCAGAATTCTTCAAGAAGAGAGGCCATCAGAATACAGAACGAATTTCTTGAGATATACAAGCTGGATGATTATGAAAAGCTTAAGCATTTTGCTGCGGAGCTGGATGTTATTGCAGAAGGATTCGGAGTACAGGAATATACACCGAATATTAAATAAGAGGATTTTATGGCAATAGAATTACCTGAAAAATTTAAAGAACAGATGAAGGACATGCTCGGAAACGAATATGATTCGTTTCTGAAAAGCTATGAGTATAAGGACAAATCAGGAATAAGGATTAATACTCTTAAGCTTTCGCCTGAAGAATTTAAAAAAATATCTCCGTTTGAGCTTAGTCCCATATCATGGATTCCGACAGGATATTTTTACGGTAAAAATGATATTCCTTCCAAGCATCCGTATTATTATGCCGGTCTGTATTATATACAGGAGCCAAGCGCCATGACCCCTGCTTCGGTTTTCGATGTGGCACCCGGCCACAGAGTACTTGACCTATGCGCTGCACCGGGCGGAAAAAGTACTGCTCTTGCAGCAAAGCTTGAGGGAAAGGGATTGCTTGTAAGCAATGATGTAAGCAATTCAAGGGCAAAGGCACTGCTTAAAAATATAGAGCTGTTCGGTGTCAGAAATGCTTTGGTATTATCTGAGACAACTTCGAATCTTGCAAAACGTTTTGAAGGATTTTTTGACAGGATTCTTGTTGACGCACCATGCTCCGGCGAGGGAATGTTCAGAAAGCAGCCATCAATTATAAAAAATTGGGAACAGTACGGCACAGGTTATTATGCTAAAATACAAAGAGAAATATTACCTGATGCAATCAGAATGCTAAGACCTGGCGGCAAGCTTCTGTTCTCAACCTGCACCTTTTCTCCCGAGGAAGATGAGCAGACTGTTGCATTTATTTTAGATAACTTTAAAGAAATGTCATTAATTGATGTCTTTGACGAAAAGGATAAGCAATATTATGACAAATGCGGCTTTTCATACGGCAATGGCAGATATATTAACAGAGATGATTATGATTTTTCAAAATGCATTCGTTTGTTTCCTCATAAAGTTGAAGGCGAAGGACATTTTCTGTGTGTATTACAAAAAAATCCGGATGCTTTAGCTGTTATGTCACCGACTGAGAAGATTAACGGATGCAGACTTCCGAATGAGGTTTCGGAATTTCTGGATAATATTAAGTTTAATATTGATAAAAATAGAATCATATCAAAGGATGACAGATATTATTATGTTTCATATGATACGCCAAGGCTTAACGGTCTTCGAATATTAAGAAACGGGTTATTACTGGGCGAATATAAAAAGAATCGATTTGAACCGTCTCAGGCATTGGCATGTGCCTTGAATGCCGATGAATATTCAAATGTTTATAATTTATCTGCTGATGATCCGAGAGTAATAAAATATCTTAAGTGTGAGAGCATTGATTTACCTGACGCAAAAGACGGTTATGTGCTTATTACCTGCAATGGATTCAGTCTTGGATTTGCAAAGGTTAAGAAGGGTAATTTCAAAAATAAATATTTGCCCGGATGGAGACTTATGTGATGGTAAGACTTGATAAATATCTGACACTTGCTCTTGGAATTTCAAGAAGCGAAGCAAAAAATTTATTGTCCGAATGTAAAGTTTGCGTAAACGGAATCGTTGTTAAAAAGGGCGAAATCAAAATTGATGAGGCATCGGATAATGTGACATGTGCAGGAATAAGGGTGTCATATGAAGATAAGCTCTATTATATGCTAAACAAACCCTCAGGCTATGTATCTGCTACCGTAGATGATATAAATCCTACTGTAATCAGCTTGTTTGAAGCCAATGAAAGGAAGAGACTGTTTCCCGTCGGACGTCTTGATATAGATACACAGGGACTTATTATAATTACAAATGACGGACAGCTCAGTCACCATCTTACCAGTCCGAGGCATAATATTGTTAAAAAGTATTATGCCCGATTATCCGGCATTCCGGATGATGAAGGAATCAGAAAAGTTGAAGAGGGTCTTGATTTAGGTGATTTTACGGCAAAGGCTGCAAGACTTGAAATAATTACTTCTGATGTACAAAATAATGAATCGGAAGTCTTTGTTTATATTTCTGAGGGCAGATACCATCAGGTTAAAAGAATGATGAGTGCAATAGGATGTGAGGTCACTTTCCTGAAAAGAACAGCAATTGGTGATGTTTGTCTTGATGAAACGTTGTCACCGGGAGAATATAGAAAGTTAACAGAAACAGAATTAAGTATTCTTAGAAAGTAAAGAAAAATGTTTAAAAATATTGAAGCAGTAATATTTGATCTTGACGGTACGCTTGTTGATTCCATGTGGATGTGGAAGCAGATTGATATTGATTATCTTGAAAAATATAATATTGAAATGCCTGTTGATTTGCAGGAGCAGATAGAGGGAATGAGTTTTTCGGAAACTGCGGTTTATTTCAAGGAAAAATTCAATCTGCCCGATACACTTGATGTTATTAAGTCTGACTGGATAGATATGGCTAAAGAGTATTATATGCATAAAGTCAGTCTTAAGCCGGGTGTATTAAAACTTCTGAGGGTATTAAAGAAAAACAATATTAAGACGGGTATTGCCACAAGTAATTCAATTGAGCTGCTTGACGCAGTGCTTGATTCACTAGGGGTACGTACATATTTTGACAGTATTCATGTGGCATGTGAAGTGGCAAAGGGTAAGCCGGCCCCGGATATATATAATCTTGTTGCGGATGAGCTGGGTGTATGCCATGATAAATGTCTTGTATTTGAGGATATTGCAATAGGTGTAATGGCAGGCAAGGCAGCAGGTATGAGAACCTGCGGCGTGGGTGATGATTTTGCCGTTCTGCATAATGATAAAATTAAAGATGTGGCTGAATATTTTGTTGACAATATATCAGACATAGTACTTGAAGATTATTTTGAGGAAATATAACATAATATGAAGGTTAAAAAAGGCGAAAAAGGATATTTAAATTATTTAAAGAAGAAGGATATCATATTTATTATCTTTGTAGCATTAATTTCAATTGCAATATTTGCTTTCGGTTTATATTTTTATAAAACAAGAGCAAATATTGCTACTGTTTTTGCGGTTTTGTTACTGCTTCCCGCATGTAAAAGAATTGTAAATTTAATAGTTCTGCTGCCCTTCAGACAGATAAAAGATGAAGAGCTTGACCGAATTGAAGCCCTGCTCACAGATAATGTTTTATCTTATATTGATCCCGTATTTTCCAGTGAAAAATATATTATGAAATTTGAGCATCTTACAGTCACCGGTAACGGTTTATTTGCATACTCGCATATGAGTAATGAAAAAAATCAATATGCAGAAGAATACCTGTCTGACGGATTAAAAAAACGTATGATTCCGGGTAAGGTTAAAATATATGTTACTCTCGGAGATTACGAGCATTTCCTTAAATCTTATGATTATAAAGGGGAATTTACAAATGAGGAAGCGGGAGATTATTTTAAATCATTAATGATGTAAAGGTGAAATATGCAGAAGTATATTGTTGATAAAGGAAACGAGGGACAGCGTCTCAATAAATATATTGAACGAATATTGATAAATGCATCGTCTTCATTTGTTTATAAAATGCTGCGCAAGAAGAATATTACCCTTAACGGTAAAAAAGCCGAGGGCAAAGAAGTATTAAAAATAAACGATGAGATTGTATTCTTTTTATCAGATGAAACCTTTATAAAATTTAGCACCCCAAACACCGAAAAAGGGAAAAATACAGATTATCCTTCTCTGAAAAGGGGAGAAATAGTATATGAGGATGAAGATGTTATAATCGTTCATAAGCCTGTCGGAGAGCTTTCGCAGAAGGCAAAGCCGGATGATGTTTCAATTAATGAGAGGATTAAGACTTATCTGACTCATAACAATAATAATGCATTATTTACACCCGGAGTATGTAACAGACTTGACAGAAATACCGAAGGACTCATTACAGCCGGTAAGACGCTTCGCGGTCAGTCGTTACTGTCAAGAATGTTTAAAGAGCGTCTTCTTGATAAATATTATATTGCCGTTGTTTATGGTAAAATCACAAGGCAGATTGATGAAAAGGCATATCTGATTAAGGATAATGTTAACAATATAGTAAAAATATCAGATAAATACATAAGTGACGCAGAAATTATTCATAACCGTTTTGTTCCTGTCTGTTCTAATGAGAGGATTACTCTGTTAAAGGTAAAGCTTATGACCGGCAAAAGTCATCAGATAAGAGCTCATCTTGCTTATCTTGGATTCCCTATTGTGGGTGACAGAAAATATAAAAACGGAGCGGGTGATTATCTTTCTGAAAAATATAAAATTAATCATCAGCTGCTTTTGTCATATGAGCTTGTTTTTCCTGAAAATACTGATTTTGATTATGCGCTTTCAGGTAAAAGCATAAGGCTTGAGCTTCCTGAAATATATAGTAAGGTTATACAAGGAGAGAGCTTATGTCCTGGAAATCACGCGGACTTAGGGGTTCATTTTTAGAAGAGATTATTAATCTGACAAACGAATATTACAGAACCAATAATATTGCATTGATACAGAAAATACCTACACCTATCACACCTATTGAAATTGACAAGGCAACAAGTCATATTACGCTTGCATATTTTGACAAGAAGAGTACGGTTGACTATATAGGTGTAGCACAGGGAGTACCGATCTGCTTTGATGCAAAGGAATGTGCGACAGATACATTTTCGCTTCAGAACATCCATGAACATC
Source organism: Clostridiales bacterium (assembly GCA_029010495.1). Taxonomy (GTDB): domain Bacteria; phylum Bacillota; class Clostridia; order Lachnospirales; family Lachnospiraceae; genus UBA3775. The sequence goes on from JAQXKO010000025.1 coordinate 80,667, forward strand.
AGATGGAATTTTTGTCTGATTTTAAAGCGCAGGGCGGTATAGCCTTTATTTTGATTTATTATACTAAAAAGAATCTTATATATTATATGAGTGTTGACGAGCTGCGTGTATTTTACGACAGGGCAGTGAACGGCGGTCGAAAGAGCATAAAATTCGAGGAATTAAGAAAACGTTGTTTTTATCAGGTTTCTCAATCCATGTATATTAATTATCTTGAGTTTGTAAATGATGAGCTTGAGGAAATTGACGCAGATAATTGACATAATTATGTTTATGGCTTAAAATAATTAGATACGTTTAAATTGTTTGGAGGTTATATGATTAATTTACTTCACATACCTGAGGGTGTACGGGATATATACGGAAAGGAATGCTTTGCCAAATCTAAAATTGAAAATTCGATTCTCGGCTGTATTCACCGTTATGGTTATTCCGATGTTGAAACGCCATCCTTTGAGTATTTTGATATTTTTAATAAAGAAAGAGGTACAGTTCCGTCAAAGGATATGTACAAGTTCTTTGATAAAGAGGGAAATACACTTGTTTTACGACCTGATATAACCCCTGCAATTGCAAGAACGGCAGCAAAATATTATAAGGACTGTACACTTCCGATCAGATTATGCTACAGGGCAAAGCAGTTTATTAATTATACCGGCTTACAGGGTAAGCTCAAGCAGACCACTCAGGTCGGCGTCGAGTTATATAATGATAATTCTGTTTACGGTGATTTTGAAATGCTTTCACTTACAATAGATTCTATTCTGGCAAGCGGCATCAGGGAATTCCAGCTTGAAATCGGTATTGCCGATTTTTACAACGGAATTGTTGATGAAGCCGGTTTAACTTTAGATGAAGTAAATGAATTAAGAGAAATTCTTGAACAGAAAAATATTTTTGCACTTGATAATTTTGTTTCAAGCAGGAGTCTGGATAAGGAGCTTGCCAATATAATTAAAAGAATGGCTGAGCTTTACGGCTCAAAGGAAATTATTGACGAGATTCTTGTTGCTAAACTTCCTGAAAAATCACGTAAAGCCGTAGAAAGACTTAATGAATTATATAATATGCTTGAAGCGTACGGCTACGGAGACTATGTTTCATTTGATCTCTCAATGCTCAGCAAGTATTCATATTATACCGGTATTTTCTTCAAGGCCATCACATACGGTTCTGGCGAACCTATTGCATACGGCGGACGATATGATAATCTGGTTGCCCAGTTCGGGTTTGAAACATCAGCAATAGGCATGTCAATTACCATTGACTATATTCTTCAGAGTATGGACAGACAAAAGCTTGATTTTGATACTCCGAAGGATACTGCACTTATAATATTTAATGAAGCAAAGCATACAGAAGCTATTAATTTATCAAATAAACTCAGAAAAGAAGGCCGCAGGGTTAAGCTTTGTTTTGATAAGGACGGAAGTCTTACAAACAGGGTTAAAGAATTTGAAAAGGGAGACCTTGAATCGGTTAACCGTTTTGTGGAGGAACTTGAGTTTTATGATGTTTCGGATATTGTTTACTGCTGTTAATTGATATGCATACAATTATTTCAGGCATAAATTACAGTTTTTATCCGAGGTAATATTATTACAAAAAGGAAGTAAATATATGAAATATTTAACAATTGCCTTAGCAAAGGGGCGTGTTGCAAAAAAAACAATGGAGCTTCTGGCACAAATCGGAATTACTTGTGACGAGGTCAATGACAAAGATACAAGAAAGCTTATTTTCAAAAATGAAGAGCTCGGTTTTAAGTTTTTCCTCGCAAAGGCTGACGATGTACCGACTTATGTGGAATACGGAGCCGCCGATATCGGAATTGTGGGAAAAGATACCCTGCTTGAAAACGGACGAAAATTATATGAGGTTATTGACCTTAATATGGCAAAATGTCGTATGTGTGTGGCAGGACCCGAAAGTGCAAGAGAACTTCTTGACTCGGGCAAGGTAATCAGGGTGGCTTCAAAGTATCCTAATATAGCCAGAGAATATTTCCACAACACAAGACATCAGACATGTGAAATCATTAAACTTCACGGAAGCGTTGAGCTTGCTCCGATAGTAGGTCTTAGTGATGTGATAGTTGATATTGTTGAAACCGGTTCCACACTTAGGGAAAATGGTCTTGAAGTTATAGAAGAAATCGTTCCATGTACGGCCAGAATGGTTGTAAATCAGGTCAGTATGAAGATGGAACAGAAACGAATCAGGGAAATGATTAACAAATTGAAAGAGATACTTGCTTAAAATGCAATACCGCATTGCGGGGAAATAGAGGTATAATATGCAGATAATTAGACTTACAAATGAAACTAAAAATGATTTGTTGGAATCATTACTCAAGAGAAGCCCTAATCAGTATTCTGAATATGAAGCTAAGGTTATTGATATACTTGAGGATGTAAAGAAAAATGGAGACGAGGCGGTTTTTCGTCTTACTAAAACATTTGATAAGGCTGATATAAATAAGTCAAATCTTTATGTTACAAATGACGAAATTGAAGAGGCATATACACTTGTAAAGCCGGAAGTCATTGATGTTATTAAAAAAGCAGCTGCAAATATAAGAAAATTTCACGAAAAGCAGAGAAGAAACAGCTGGTTTGATAATGAAGAGGGTATAATAGTCGGACAGAGAATTATTCCTCTTGAAAGCTGCGGTATTTATGTGCCTGGCGGAAAAGCTGCATATCCAAGCTCTGTTCTTATGAATGCAATTCCGGCAAAGGTTGCGGGTGTAAAGCGTATCATTATGACAACTCCTCCGGGAAAAGACGGAAAAATAAGTCCGAATACAATTGTTGCGGCAAATGAAGCCGGCATAACAGAAATAATTAAATGTGGCGGTGCGCAGGCAATTGCGGCGCTTGCATACGGAACAGAATCAATAAGCAGGGTAGACAAGATTGTCGGACCGGGTAACATATTTGTTGCTCTTGCCAAAAAGAGGGTTTACGGAAATGTAAGCATTGATTCTATTGCAGGACCAAGCGAAATACTTGTTCTTGCCGATGAAACGGCAAATCCGAGATTTGTCGCAGCTGATCTTTTGTCACAGGCTGAGCATGATGAGCTTGCCAGCGCGATACTTATTACTACCTCTGAGAAGCTTGCAAATCAGGTCAAAATTGAAATCGACGGTTTCATTGAGAAGCTTTCAAGAGCGGAGATAATTCGTAAATCAATTGAAAAATTCGGTTATATTTTTATTGCAGACACTATGGAAGATGCCATAAATGCTGTAAATGATATTGCTTCAGAACATCTTGAGATTGTTACAAAGGATCCGTTTGCCGACATGACAAAGGTTACAAATGCCGGTGCAGTATTCCTCGGCTCATATTCAAGTGAGCCGCTTGGAGATTATTTTGCAGGTCCTAATCATGTACTTCCTACAAACGGTACTGCAAAATTCTTTTCACCGCTTAATCTTGATGATTTTGTTAAGAAATCAAGTGTTATTTCATATACAAAAGAAGCATTATCAGATGTTTACAAAGATATAATCACATTTGCAAATGCTGAGGGCCTTACTGCTCATGCAAATTCCGTAGCAGTGCGTTTTGAAGATTAAGGAGTATTTATGGAAAAGAAAAATATCATTGCTTACATCAATGCAGAAACAGAATATCAGAATGTGGTATTTGAGCAGGCTCTCGAATATGAACACATGGGTGCTGACGGACTGTATATATATAATTATGATAACGATGATAAGGCTCAGCTGGATTTTCTTACAACAGTCAGACTTATTTTAAAAAGAGTTGATATTCCTGTATATGTGGGAGTGGTTGTTAAAAAGTTTGAGGATATAAAAAAGGCTTTATACACCGGTGCCGAGGCAGTAGTAATAAATTATGATTCATTATTTAATGAAGATGTATTAAAGAAGGGTGTTGAAAGATTCGGTAAGGAGCATATTGCTCTCTGCTTTGATTTTTCACTCGGTCATGATGATATGCCTGAGATTGATGATGAAACGGTAAATCGTCTTTCGGAATTTGGAGCAGGAACTGTATTTGCCAAGCATGTTTCACTTACCAGGCACAGTATCGGAATACTCGATAAGCTTGAGGCAAAGCTTGTGGTAAGGGATTCTCTTGTAAGAAATGATATTATGTCATTGCTTGAAATTGATAAGGTTTACGGTGTTGCAACAAATTATTACAGAGGGAAAGACATACTTGCAGTCAAGCAGACACTTAAAGAAAACGGAATCAACGTTAAAACGCTTGAGAGCTCCGTTCCTTTCAGTGAATTTAAAAAAGATTCCAATGGTCTGGTACCTGTTGTGGTTCAGGATTATAAATCATCCGAAGTGCTTATGGTGGCTTATATGAATGAAGACAGCTATAATATGACAATTAAAACCGGAAGGATGACATATTACTCGAGAAGCAGGCAGGAATTGTGGATTAAAGGTGAAACCAGCGGTCATTATCAGTTTGTTAAAGAACTTCTGATTGATTGCGATAAGGATACGATACTGGCAAAGGTTCACCAGCTTGGTGCAGCCTGTCATACGGGTAATTATTCATGCTTTTATACAGAGCTTGCAAAAAAGGAATATAGTGATCTGAACCCTCTGAATATTTTGACAGAGGATTATAATCTGATTCTTGACAGAAAAGTCAATCCCAAGGACGGTTCTTATACAAATTATCTTTTTAAAGAAGGAATTGATAAGATACTTAAAAAATGCGGAGAAGAAGCAACAGAGATTATTATTGCAGCCAAAAATCCGGATTCGGAAGAATTAAAGTATGAAATAGCTGATTTCCTTTATCATCTGATGGTTCTTATGGCCGAATGTGATCTCGACTGGAATGATATAGTAAAGGAACTGGCTAACAGACGTAAGTAAGTATTGGAGGTAATCATGGATTTTTTTGTTGAATTTTGCAGAACATTAATTTATTTTTTGGTATTAGGCGGCTGTGCCTTTTGCGGAATTTGTATCGGAAAGTTTTTACGTAACAAAAAATCTAATAAAACCGAAGAATAAAGTTTTAAATACCTATTGACTTTTTTAGATTACAAGTATTATAATAGCTTGTAGTAAGATTTTGTTTTGGAAAGGAGTGGACAAGTAATTGTCCACTTCTTTGTTTGTTTCAAAGCATTATTTTAAAAACAAAAAAAGGTGGTAATCATGTCAAGAAAAGAAGATTATGAATCTAAAGCAGAAAATCTTGTAATGCCGATTCTTACACAGAATAATTTTTCACTTTATGATATTGAATATGTAAAGGAAGCAGGTATGTATTACCTTCGCATATTTATTGATAAAGAAGGCGGTATTACCATTGATGACTGTGAAATTGTCAGCAGGGCATATTCTGAGCTTGTTGATGCTGATGATTTTATCGAAGAAAAGTATATTCTTGAGGTAAGCTCGCCGGGTCTGGGAAGAGCATTAAAAAAAGACAGACATTTTGAAAACAGTATTGGCCTTGAAGTTGAGGTCAGACTTTATAAGCCGGTTGACGGCTCAAAGTCTTATGTTGGAATATTATCAGGCTTCAACAGGGATAGTATTGAAATAGTAAATGAAGATGACCGGGTATTAAGTTTTAACAGAACAGACATATCAGGCGTAAAATTGACATTTGATTTTTAAACAGGAGGAATATGAAAAAAATGGAAAAGGGAAACAAGGAACTTATCGAGGCGTTAAATCTTCTCGAAAAGGAAAAATCAATCAGCAAGGAAGTGCTTTTCGAGGCACTTGAGACATCTCTTATGTCAGCATGCAAGAGTCAGTACGGTAAGAATGACAATATCAGAGTTGTAATTAACCGTGAGACGGGTGCTGTTGCAGTGTATGCGGATATGACTGTTGTTGAAGAGGTCGTTACTCCGGCTCTTGAGATGAGTATTGTAACTGCCAATGAAAAGTTCCCGGGCAAGAAGTATGAAGTCGGTGATGTTGTTTCGGTAGAAGTAACACCAAAGAATTTCGGACGTATTGCAGCAGGTCAGGCTAAGCAGACCGTTGTACAGAAAATCAGGGAAGAGGAAAGAAAAATTCTCTTTGAACAGTACAGCGTTCTTGAAAATACTGTAGTATCCGGTATTGTTCAGAGATTTTTTGGCAATAATATTTCAATTAACATCGGTAAGGTTGATGGTATACTTATCGACGGTGAGCAGATTAAAGGTGAGAGATTTAAGCACGGAGACAGGGTTAAGGTATTTGTTGTTGATGTAAAGGATCACAATAAGGGACCTAAGATTACGCTCAGCAGAACTCATCCTGAGCTTGTTAAAAAGTTATTTGAAATGGAAGTTACCGAAATTGAAAACGGTACTGTGGAAATCATGGCATTATCAAGAGATGCCGGTGCCAGAACAAAGATGGCAGTCCGCTCAAATGAGGCAGGCGTTGATCCGATCGGAGCATGTGTCGGCCCTAACGGTATGAGAGTAAATGCCGTTGTTGATGAGCTCGGAGGTGAAAAGATTGATATTATTGCATGGAGTGATAATCCTGAAATCTTAATTAAGAATGCACTTTCACCGGCTAAAGCTATATCAGTTTCGGTAAATGTTGCAGAAAAGAGTGCAAATGTTGTAGTTCCTGATTCACAGCTTTCGCTTGCAATTGGTCGTGAAGGTCAGAATGCCAGACTGGCTGCACGTCTTACAGGTTACAAGATTGACATCAAGAGCGAGAGCCAGATTTCAGAAATGTAATTACAGGAGTAAATATGATTCAGAAAAAAATTCCTCTCAGAAAATGTATCGGATGTAATGAAATGTATCCGAAGAAGGAGTTAATAAGAATAGTAAACACACCTGAGGACGACGTTGTTCTTGATATGACAGGCAAAAAAAACGGTCGAGGAGCATATTTGTGTAAGAATATCGGCTGTCTTGAAGCAGCAATTAAGACAAAAGCAATTAATAGAGCATTCAAAAAAAATATATCTGAAGATGTATATTCCAAAATGCTTGAAGAATTGGGCGGTGTATGCAATGGACAGTAAAAAGGTTTTATCGTTTCTAGGTCTTGCCACAAGAGCAGGCAAGCTTTTGTCGGGTGAATTTGTTGTTGAAAAAACAATTAAAGCCGGCGCCGCAAAGCTTGTGATAATTTCTGCCGATGCGTCAGATAATACAAAAAAGAAATTCGGAAATATGTGTACATATAGAAAGATTCCGATTTTTTATGAATTTGACAGATTTGAGTTAGGAAAGGCAACGGGTAAGGAATACAGAGTAAGTGTTGTAATAACTGATGAGGGCTTTGCAGAAGCAATCAGTTCATTACTTAAAATGGAGGTATAATTTATTGAGTAAAACAGTTATCGATGTAGCTAAGGAATGTAATATTCCTGCCAAAGAATTGATGTCATTTCTTCGTGAAAGAAGTGTAGACGCTAAAAATACAAAGTCAGTTCTTTCAAGTGATGCTATCGAGAAAGTATATGATTTTTATGGCACTCCAAAGAGTGTAATTAAGGCAAGAGAGAATGCCGCAAATGCCGCTGCACACAAGAGAGTTCTCTATGATGCAAACGGTAATGTAATTAAACGTCAGTATGACGAAAATGGTAAGCTGATTCCGATTAAGGAGCCTGTCTTTGATGAAAACGGCAAGCAGCTTGTTATGAAGAAAGCACCAATCAGATTATTTGATGCAAACGGTAATGAAATCAAGCGTCAATATGATGAAAACGGCAAGCTTATACCTATTAAGGAGCCTGTTTTTGATGAAAACGGCAAACAGCTTGTAATGAAAAAGAAGCCTGCCAAGAATGAAGAGGCAAAAACAGATGAAAAGGAAGCTTCAGTTTCTGAAAATGTCAGAAATGATAATCCAAAGGAAACAGTTGAAGAAAAAACAGTTGAAACAGTTAAGGAAGAAGATGTTTCAGAACCTGCCCTGCCTGTTGCCGAGGTAAATAATGAAGCTGAAAAGACCGTGTCGGTTACAGAAGCTAAAGAAAAGCCTGGGGTAAATGCATTGCCTAAACGCGATAATAAAGATTTTGAAAAGAAATCACCTCGCGAAGATAAACGTAACGATTTTAAGCGTAAAGATGACCAGAAAGGTGATTTTAAGCGCAAAGACGGTAAAACCTTTGAAAACAGGGATAAGAAGCCTGGAGAAAGAAGCTATAATAAGGATGGCCAGCGTCCGAACAGGGACGGAAAGCCATTTGAGAACAAGTCATTTGACGGTAAGAAACGCTTTGATAAGGATGGTCAGCGTCCTAACAGAGATGGTGGCTTCGGAAAGGGCGGCAATGGCTTTGGTGCAGGCTTTGATAAGGACAAAGATGCCGGCGAGAGAAAGAGCTTTACGAAGAAAAATGAGCGTTCAAGTTCTTCATCATCACTTAAGAATGAGCTTGGAAAGGATATAAGCCGTGACCAGAGAGCCGCTGCATTTAACGAGCGTAAAAAGGATAAGGCTAATAAAAAGAACCGCGATTTTGAAAATGAAGACGGTCTTAAGAAGCCAAAGAAAAAGGATCCTAACAGAAAGGGCGCATTTATCATGCCTAAGCCTGTTGCAAAGAAAGAGGAGGATCCGAACGAGATTAAGACAATTGTCATTCCTGAGGTTATCACGATTAAAGAGCTTGCTGATAAGTTAAAGCAGAATGCTTCAAATATTGTTAAGAAGTTATTCCTTAGCGGAAAGATGGTTTCGATCAATTCAGAGATAACATTTGAAGAGGCAGAGGAAATAGCTCTTGAATATGAATGTATTGCCGAGAAGGAACAGATTGTTGATGTGGTTGAGGAGCTCATGAAGGATATTGAGGATCCTGAGGATACACTTGTTGAAAGACCTCCTGTTATATGCGTTATGGGCCACGTTGACCATGGTAAGACTTCTATTCTTGACGCAATCAGAAATACTAATGTAACAAGCCGCGAGGCAGGTGGTATTACCCAGCATATCGGAGCTTATCAGGTTGAAATTAACGGAAAGAAGATTACTTTCCTTGATACACCGGGTCATGAGGCATTTACTGCCATGAGACTTCGCGGTGCGATGTCAACAGATATCGCCATTCTTGTAGTAGCTGCAGATGACGGTGTAATGCCACAGACTGTTGAAGCTATTTCACATGCGAAAGCTGCCGGTGTTTCAATTGTTGTTGCAATTAATAAAATGGACAGGGAAGGTGCAAACCCTGACAAAGTAATGGCAGAGCTTTCAGAGCATGGTCTTACTCCTGTTTCATGGGGTGGTTCAACAGAAATGGTACCTGTATCCGCAAAGAAGGGTGAGGGTATCGAAGACCTGCTTGAAACAATTCTTCTTGAGGCTGAATTACTTGAGCTTAAGGCTAATCCTAACAGAAACGGACGTGGTCTTGTAATTGATGCCAAGCTTGATAAGGGTCGCGGACCGGTTGCAACAGTACTTGTTAAGAAGGGTACATTAAGAGTAGGTGATAATATTGCAATCGGTTCTGCCTACGGTAAGGTTAGAGCCATGATTAATGAGCGTGGTATAAATGTCAAGGAGGCTACTCCTTCCATGCCTGTTGAGATTCTTGGTCTTAATACAGTTCCTAACGCAGGTGATGAATTTGTTGTAACCAAGACTGATAAAGAGGCAAGAACAATTGCAGAGGCATTTATTGCCCAGGGCAAGGAAAAGCTTATTGCTGAGACAAAAGCCAAGTTATCACTTGACGGATTGTTTGACCAGATTCAGGCCGGCAATGTCAAGGAACTTAATATTATTATTAAGGCCGACGTACAGGGTAGCGTTGAGGCAGTAAAGAATGCACTTATCGGACTTTCAAATGAAGAGGTTGCTGTCCGCGTAATTCACAGCGGTGCCGGCAATATTAATGAATCGGACGTAACACTTGCCGGTGCTTCCAATGCCATTATTATCGGCTTTAACGTTAAACCTGATAATGCCGCAAGGGAAAGTGCAGAAAAAGAAAAAGTCGATTTAAGACTCTATAATGTAATATATAATGCAATTGATGATATTGAGGCTGCCATGAATGGTATGCTTGACCCTGTTTATGAAGAAAAAGTTATCGGTCACGCTGAAATCAGACAGATATTTAAGGCTTCAGGTGTAGGTAATATCGCAGGCTCATATATTACAGACGGCAAGGCTGTCCGTAATTCTAAGATAAGAATTTACCGTCGTGAAGAGCTTATTCATGAAGGTGAGCTTGCATCGCTTAAGAGATTTAAGGATGATGTCAAGGAGGTTGCCGCCGGTTACGAATGTGGTCTTGTATTTGACAAATTTGGTGAGTTTATTGAAGGTGATACCGTAGAGTTCTATGTACTTGAGGAGGTTCCGAGAAGTCGTGAGAAAAAACAGTATTAAAAACACCAGAATTAATCAGGAAGTATTAAAGGAGTTAAATGTTCTTATTTCCTCTGAGGTTAAGGATCCGAGAATCGGTCTTATGACAACTGTAACGGCTGTTGAAGTTGCGTCTGATTTAAAAACCGCAAAGGTATTTATAAGCGTATTAGGCGATGAGGATTCAAAAAAGGAGACAATTAAAGGTCTTAAGAGCGCCTCATCATTTCTTCGCAGCTCACTTGCACGTAATTTAAATCTGAGAAATACTCCTGAACTCAAATTTTATATTGATGATTCTCTTGAATATGGTATGCGTATGTCCAGGCTTATTGATTCTTTGGACATAAAGCATGAAGAGCCTGAAGAAGATGAATGATTCGGAGGAATCCATGAATAGTATTTTATTGGATGCAATTAATAAAGCTGACACAATTGCCATATCAGGTCACATAAGACCTGACGGCGATTGTGTTGGTTCAACAACAGCATTATATTATTATATCAAAGAAAATTTTCAGGATAAAAAAGTCTGTTTTATACTTGATAAATTTCCTGATTCCGTCGCAAGATGTATTGAACGTCCTGTAAGTGAGGAGCTTGATGAGGCAGATTTGTTTGTATCAATGGACAGCTCTTCGAAGGACAGGCTTGGAGATGCTGTTCAGTTATTTGAAAAATCTAAGGTTAAATTTGTTATTGACCATCATAAGACAAATTCAAATTTCGGAGACATTAATGTTGTAGAGCCATCTGCAAGCTCATGTGCAGAGGTTTTATATGAGCTTCTTGAGGCTGATAAAATTTCTAGGCGTGTTGCCACATCAATTTATATCGGAATCATTCATGATACAGGTGTATTTAAATACAGTGCAACAAGCAGCAGGACAATGAATATTGCCGGTGAGCTTATGGATAAGGGACTTGACACGGCGTATCTTATTGACGAATCATTTTATTCAAAGTCATATAAGCAGAATATGCTTCTGGCAAGAGGACTTACAAAAGCAGTATTACTTAAGGATATTCCGGTGATTTACACAGTAATTTCAGCTGATGACTTATGCGAATTTGAAGCGTCCTCAATGGATACGGACGGTATTGTCGAGCAGCTCAGGCTTACAAAGGGTGTTGAAACAGCAGTATTTATTCGTCAGGACGGTGAAGCATTATATAAAGTATCATTACGCTGCAAAACAGGTGTTGTTGATGTGTCGGAAATTAGCATTAAACATGGCGGTGGAGGACATAAGATGGCTGCCGGCTTCTCTGTTGAGGGCTCATGTGATTATGTTATCAATACAGTAATTTCAGAACTGCGTGAGCTGTTTGCCGAAAAAAAACATAATAAATAAATATGTTTTGAGTATAATAATTATTGATGGGACAACATACATGAATGGAATTGTAAATGTTTATAAAGAACAGGGCTTTACATCCTTTGATGTTGTCGCTAAGCTTAGAAAAATTTTTCATACAAAAAAAATTGGGCACACCGGAACGTTAGATCCTTTAGCTGAAGGTGTGCTTCCTGTATGTATCGGAAATGCTACTAAGGTGTGCGGCCTGTTAACTGATAAGGATAAAGAATATGTTACTACTTTTAAGCTCGGTTTTTCAACTGACACACAGGATATAACCGGTACTGTTATAAATGAAGCTGACGTAAATTGCACTGAAGAGGAAATCAGGGCAGTTATTAATTCTTTTGTCGGTAAAATAAATCAGCTTACCCCTATGTATTCGGCCAGAAAGGTAAACGGAAGAAAGCTTTACGAATATGCAAGAGAGGGTTTGGAGGTTGAGCGTAAAACAAAGGAAGTTACGATAAAAAAGATTTCAGATGTTGTTATTAATATGAAGGATAGGACTGTATCAATGCGGGTTCTGTGTGAAAAAGGCACATACATCAGAACACTTTGCAATGATATCGGTGAAAAACTTGGCTGTCTTGCAACAATGACTGAATTAAAACGTACAATGGTTGATATTTTTCTTGAAGAAAATGCCCTCAGACTGCGGGATATTGAAATTCTTGTCAATGCCGGCAGAGAAGATGCGTGTTTGATTCCTACTGATACGCTTTTTCTTAATTATCACAGAATTGACTGCTCTGAGGAACAGGTTAAATTTGTGCTAAACGGTAATAAATTTGCGGCTGACTATTTTGATTATTGTCCTGAAGAGGAAGAAATTATTAGAGTATATTATGAGAACAGTTTCCTGGCTTTATATGAAAGGGCGGGAGATGAGCTTAAGGTTAAAGCAATGTTCTTATAGCAGGTGAAGTATGATAATTATTGATGAAGATTATATTTTTAAAGAAAAAACAATATTAACGATAGGAAAGTTTGATGGCTTTCACAGAGGTCATAAGTTTATTATTGATAAAATGCTTTCGTTAAAGAGTTCTTCGCTCAAGTCACTTATAGTTTCTTTTTCAAATCATCCGGGTACTGTCTTAGGTAAAAAATTTGACGGCTTATTATTAAATAGTGAAGAAAAGGCTGATTTTGCAACCGGGTCAGGAGTTGATTATTATCTTGAACTACTTTTCGATAATAAGCTTATAAATACAGTGGCTGATGATTTCTTTGAAAAATACATTGTTGAAAAATGGAATTGCAATATACTTGTAGTCGGAGATGACTTTACATTTGGAAAGAACAGGTGCGGTAATATTGAATTTTTGAAAGACAGATGCCGCAAATATAATATAGATCTTTATGTGGTTGAAAGAATGCTTTTTCAGGATAAACCGATATCCAGCTCGCGAATAAAAGCATATATTAGCGAGGGTAATATTAAATCGGCTAATGAGTGTCTTGGTTATGAGTATTTCTTTGCCGGCAATATTGTTGAAGGTAACAGGCTGGGAAGAACAATTAATTTTCCTACAATTAACATTGAAAACAATACCGGGAAAATATATCCTGCATTCGGAGTATATAAAACCATTGTCGAAATAGACGGTGTATGTTATAAAGGAATTACAAATATCGGAATAAAGCCGACAGTTGAGAATAATGACAAAATTACAATAGAAACACATATCCTTGATTTTAACAGTAACGTATATGGTAAAAAAGCTTTCGTCAGGCTCATAAATTATATAAGGCCTGAATATAAGTTTAATTCACTTGATGAATTAAAAAAACAAATAGAAACAGATAAAAAATGCTGGACATAACAGCATTTATGTGTTATATTATCTAAGTATGACTGACCGTTTCCCGGTTGATGGCTCACTCCGACCACAGCTTAGAAATCGGCAATATATTAATTAATGGAGGTAATCAGATATGATTAGCAAGGAACAGAAGGCTGCAATTATTGCAGAATTTGGTAAGACACCTGAGGATACAGGTTCAACAGAAGTGCAGATTGCTTTACTTTCAGCAAGAATCAAAGAGCTTACAGAGCACCTTAAGGACAACAAGAACGATCACCATTCAAGACGTGGTCTTCTTATGATGGTTGGTAAGAGACGTGGTCTCCTTGATTATCTTAAGTCAAAGGATATCGACGCTTATCGTAATCTCATTGAGAAGCTTGGTATCAGAAAGTAATTTCGTTACTGACAAATTAGCTTTTAATAAAATCCCTCATGAAAGTGGGGGATTTTTTATTTTGGCTCAAATAGTAAATGTTAATAATACAGATATAAGGTTATAATTATCTTAAGTATTGCATATTATGTTAATTCATGCTACAATTACATCGCAAAAAAAAATATGCAGAGTAGAAACATATGCGTTAAGTGTTAGCCGAACGGGGAGTTGTCGGTTAAACGAAAAGTATTCTTGCGGTTTATGTTTCGCATCCCGCTGCTACATAAGGATTTCCTTTTGTAGCTATTTGCATAAATATACTACTTAAGGAGGTAATTATGGATTACATTTCACGTAATTTAAAGGGACTTCTTTTGGATTTTAAGAAGTCCTTTTTTGGTGTAAGGCTTTCTACACCAATGTCAAAAACAATTATGCTTGCCCTGATGGGTGTGCTCACAGCACTTTCGATTGCATTTGAAAGGGTGGTATATATTCCGGTAGGTGATACATCCAGATATTCGCTTACCTTTATGATGACCGCAGTATGCTGTGTCTCACTCGGCGCATTAAGAGGAGCAGTCGTTGCAGTGCTTGCTGATGTAATAGGCGCAATTATCGTTTATGGTAACGCTAATCCGCTTCTTACAATATGTGTGTGTTTATCGGCTCTTACATATGGTCTTATTTTATATTGTAATCAGAGCATTGTGAGAATTGTAATAGCCGTACTCATTGACCAGCTTATTATCAGTCTTATTTTGAAAACCGGTGCTCTTTCCGTATGGTATTACGGAATCAGCCAGTATTTTAAAGTATTCGGTACGAGAGTGCCTCAGGTGCTTATCATGATTCCGATTCAGATTGTCGTTCTTATTGTATTTTCAAAATTTATTTTTAAATATTTGCAGAACATAGTAAAGGAATATGTTGAAAAATGAATTATAAAGAAGCAAAAATGTTACTTTTATCTGACAGGTTTAATCTGAGCATGCCCGGTACGGACAGGATTAAAAAGGTATTATCAATATTGGGAAATCCAAATGATAAAATAAATTGTATTCATGTTGTCGGAAGCAATGGGAAGGGCTCTGTGTCAACAATGCTTTCGTCAATCTTTGGCATGTCAGGTCTAAATGTAGGTTTATTCAACTCTCCATATATTACAGAATTAACCGAATACATTTCTCTTAACGGTAAAAACATGTCAGAAGAGGATTTTGCTTACTATTTTAACAAGGTTTATGAGTGTCTGTCACAATGCGGGATTGTGTTGACACATTTTGAAGTGATTACAGTTATGTCGGTGCTTTATTTCGCAGATAATAATTGTGATTTATGTATTTATGAAGCCGGAATGGGGGGCACATCAGATGCGACTAATGTGTTCCCGCATTCTTTATTAACCATTCTTACGACAGTATCATTAGAGCATATTGAATATCTTGGTAATACAATAGAAAGTATTATAAGCAATAAGCTCGGAATAGTCGGCAGAGGAGAAACTGTTCTTACATGCTTTGATAAATATCAGGATATTATTGAAAAATATTGCAGGGATAATCAGTTAAATCTATGTATCGGTGACTCAAAAGCAGTTAATGTGAAGGAACTATATATTGACAGGATTTGCTTCGAGTATTGCGGGGTGGAATATAATCTTAATACAGGAGCCGTTTATCAGATTAATAATTGTATTACGGTCATAAATGCAATAAAAATAATTAACGGACTCTGTTTGTTTGATAATGTGGCTGACGAAACTGTAAAAAAAGCGTTTGAAACATTTTATATTAAATCACGTTTTGAAATTATCTGTAAAAAGCCTCTTATTATTGTTGACGGTGCACACAATTCCGAATGTGCTGAATCAATAGCCGATATGATAAAAATGCATGGAATTGATAATTATATTCTTGTAACAGGAGTGATGAAGGATAAGGATTACAAATCCATTTATAATAAAATTGCTGTACATGCGAAAACAATAATTACAATTGACAATAATATTCCAAGAGCATTAAAAAGTGATCTTCTTGCGAGGGAGTGCCGTAATTACTGCGATAATATTATTGATGCGCGCGATGCTGTTTATGCGGCAGAGTATATTTATAATCATGCAGAGGAAAATACAATTGTTTTATTTGCCGGCACTCTGTATATGACGGATTCATTTAAGGAAGCAGTCAGGCTGTTTTATGACTCAGAGTATTGTTTGAAATCATCGGCTGATATGATTCACAGACTTACGTCCAAAAGCTTTTATTCGACACATTATCCGATTGATGACATGAAGAGTATGCTTCGTTATTTTAATAATCCCGAAGAGTCCTACAAAATAATACATGTGGCAGGAACAAACGGCAAAGGTTCAACATGTAAAATGCTTGACGGACTTTTAATAAATAATAATCTTAATGTCGGCTTATTTACGTCTCCTTATATTAAAATATTCAATGAAAGAATCACATTTAATGACACACCGATTGAAGATGCTTATTTATCTTATATAGGCAGTTTGGTTTTGGAAAAAATGACAATAATGGGGCTTGATTTAAATCAGTTTGCGATAATTACATTAATTGCATTTATTTATTACAGAATAAAAAGGGCTGATTATGTTATCCTTGAAACAGGTCTTGGAGGTACTTATGATCCGACAAATGTAGTAGACAAGCCTGCTGTATCTGTCATTACAAATATCGGGCCGGACCATATTGCCGTGCTTGGTGATACCATTTCTTCTATAGCAAAGGCAAAGGCAGGTATTATTAAGAAGGATGTACCTGTTGTTGTATATCCTTCGGAGGAAGAGGCAGTCAATGTAATTATTAATCAGGCAAAGACAGTGAAATCCAATGTAATATTTGCAGATAAGCAGGAAATATCATCAGTTGATTATGACAGTTTTGTATATAACAATTATCGATACAGGATTGGATTAGTCGGAGATTACCAGAAATTAAATGCTCTTACTGCAATAAAAACTTATGAAGCGTTAATAAATGACAAAAGGTTAAACATGGAGCCTGAATATATTTCCGACTGCCTGTCTAAAACCTCTTGGCCGGGCAGAATGGAAAAATTATCAGATAATCCGTTATGTTATGTCGATGGCGGACACAATGTTCAATGTATTGAAAATGTACTTGCATTTTTTGAAAAATACTATCCATCAAGAAAAATAATAGTTATAGCCGGCTTTATGAAGGATAAGCAATATGATGAGATGATTAAGCTGTTATGTGAAAAATGCAGCAAAATATTTCTCACACAGGTAAATTACCCGCGCTCTCTTAACATTATGGAATTGACTAAAATCAAAAATAGATATAAAATATTATCTGATGTGTCTGAATCGTTGGGGGAGGCTTTTTTGAAGGCAACAGAAGCTTATGATGATAATTCGGTTATATTTATTACCGGTTCTCTGTACCAAATTAATGATGCATATAATTTGTTTGATTTTGGAGGAGTGAATGGAAGAAAATAATGTCGGCCTTGAAAAAGAATTATCAAATAAAAGAAAAGAAAATCGATTTTCTTTCGAGGATTTTGAAAAGGCTGAGAATAATGAAAATTTTATTGCGGATAAAGAAGCGATAATTATACCGGACGATAATTCCGATACATCACTATCTGAAAAGGATAATACAGAAGAGACGACTGAAGGAAGCGAAAATATCAGCATAGAAGAGTCGGCTGAGGAAAGAGAAAGTGTCAGCATAGAAGAGCCTGCCCAAGGAAGCATAAAGGATAACGAGTACGATGCTTTGGAATCTGCTGAAAATCAAATATTTACCGAGGAAGAAAAATACAGGGCATTTTTGCAGGAAGCATTTTCAAACCCGGCAAATGAGGCTATGACAGCAGATTTGGAAGAGAAGAAAGAGGCACTAAACACAGAGCTGCTTGAGGGAAAATTAATGCTTGAACAGCTTCGTGAAGAAGTTGAAAGGGAAGAAGAAAAGATTGCTCCGATAAGAGATGAATATATGAAAAAAATTGAAGAGATGGAGCAACAGATAACAAAGCTTGAGCTTGACCATAAAATTAAAGTTAAAAATCATGTTAAGCGAAAAGCTGAATTGAATGATCTTAAAAAAGAAATGAAAAATGAACAGATAAATCAGGAGGTTTATCAGGATGTTGCCGATGCATTAAAAGAACGTGCGGAGAAAACATTATTTAATAAACAAAAAATTCTTGATTTATACAATGAAAAGCAGAATGAAGCTGATGATTCCAAAAATAAATTCATTGATATGATGCTGAAGATAGAGGAGCTTGAAGCCGGAAAGGATGAGGAAGAAGCAGCTCATCAGCTGGAAGAGGAAGAATTCCTTCAAAATAAAGAGAAGCTGGAAGAAGAACTTAATCAGATAAAAAATGAACTTGCTGAAAAAACATCTGATTATATGGAAATAAAATGTAAATATGAGACTGATTTGAACGATTTTTCAAATAAAGAAAATGATTATCTTGAGATAGTCGCTAAGTTATCAGAACTCAAATAAATAGAAAAGTATTTATAACAGGGGAATAAAATGGGAGAAGAACAATTATTTGCAAGTAAAGCGGAAAAATTATATTTGAAAATTGAAAAAGCCCAGCAAAAGCTTAATGAAGCTGATGATCCGGCTTCGATTAATGCAATAGGTAAGCTTATTATTAAACTTCAGAACGAATTGCAGATGACGGGTAATCAACTGTACATATCAAAAGCAAATGAAATAATCAATCTCAGAAAGTTTAATAAGCAGAAGAAAAATATAAATTGGAAGCCAATTGTGTTATTACTTCTTTTATTTGTGTTATTTGGCGCTTTGATGTATGGAGGTAAAGATAACGATACACCTAAACAGACCGGCAATAAAGGAACCGGTACTCAGTCGGCAAACATTAAAACTGCTACCCCTACAGTGAAAGGTGATAATTCGCAGATAGGTGCAGTTGAACCTGGAGGAGAGAATACGATTCAGCCTACAGAGGAATTGAAGTCTACAGAAACGCCTGTACCTTCAAATACAAAATATGTTACGCCTACAAAGCAGATTATCGCATCTGCCGCAACAAACACCCCTACGCCGACGAAGAAGGTTAACACGCCTACACCGACGAAGAAGGTTAACACCCCTACGCCGACGAAGAAGGTTAATACACCTACGCCGACGAAAAAGGTGAATACACCTACGCCTACGCCGACGACGAAAGTTAATACACCTACACCGACGAAGAAGGTTAATACGCCTACGCCTACGAAGAGAGTTAATACGCCTACGCCGACTAAGAAGGTTAATACACCTACGCCTACGCCGACTCCGATTTATGTTAAAAATTCTTCGATGAATTTTTCAACCAAATGGCCAAGTAATTCTTACAGTTATATTTATCAATACAATTTTGACTGTTCGGCACTTAATAAAAATAAGGTTACTTCAAAAACCAGGGTTACGGTAACATTTTCCACGACTATTACCGATGTTGTTCAGTCCTGGAACGGAACTGTAACTAATTCGGGTAATACTATTATTATTACAGGATTTACCGGGTCAAATCCGGGCTTTAGTATTGAAGCAGGTGAAAATCTGAAAATACTTTATATAACTGTAGTATATTAATTTCACATTTTGAGGTGTTTATGGAAGAAAATAAAGAGAAAAAAAAGAATTATAAAAATCTGATAATTTTTATATTGTTGTTGATGTTTATCGGAAGTGGCGGGTATCTTTTGTTTGGCAGCAAAAATGAGCTGGATAACGAATATGTCAGCAAAGGTAACAAACCGACTTATTCTGCCAACGATAATCCTGCAGGCGGGAATACTGCTGAGATAGGCAAAGATAATGATGAAGAATCTTTGGAATTAACAGGCAGTCCATCGGAGGACGTCACACCGACAAATGAACCGACAAAATCAGAACCGACAGTCGAAATTACTGAGGTAATTACACCTACAGGAAATGTAAGCGGAACGGCAACTGCTTCGCCTACGCCTGAAAAAAAGCCCGTGACTGTTCCTACAAAGACTGTTACAAAGGCTCCTGCGGTAACACTGACAAAGGTTCCTACAAAATCACCTGTAAATGTATCAGGGACACCTGTTTCAATTCACGGAAAGCTTGGTGTATCGGGCACAAAGCTTGTTGATAAGAATGGAAAGGCATTTCAGCTCAAGGGCGTCAGTACTCACGGAATTGCATGGTTCCCTGGTTATGTAAATAAGGCTGCTTTTCAAAATCTTCGAGATGACTGGGGTGCTAACACAGTCAGACTTGCAATGTATACTCATGAATCTGGCGGATATCTTGCGGGAGGCAATAAAGCTGAGCTTGAAAAAATTGTTACAAATGGTGTTCAGTATGCAACCGAATTGGGAATGTATGTAATTATTGACTGGCATACACTTAACGGCGCCGGTTCAAATCCTGCCAATACATTATCAGATGCAAAGCTTTTCTGGAATAAAATTTCTAAGAAATATGCATCCTATAATAATGTTATATATGAAATATGTAATGAGCCAAACAGCGGAGCGTCCTGGTCCTCAGTAAAGGGGTATGCTGAAGCGGTAATTAAGGTTATCAGAGCTAATGACCCTGATGCAGTCATTCTTATCGGAACTCCAACCTGGTGCCAGGATGTTGACCAGGCAGCTGCAAATCCGATTAAGGGTCAGAAAAACATCATGTATACTCTTCATTTTTATGCCGGAACGCATAAACAATGGCTTAGAGATAAAATGGTTGCGGCAATCAACAAAGGACTTCCTATATTTGTCTCTGAATTCGGTATTACAGATGCATCCGGTAACGGAGCATGCGATATTAAAGAAGCAAACACCTGGATAAAAACGCTTGACAGCTATAACGTAAGCTATATTTGCTGGAACCTGGCTAATAAAAACGAATCGTCAGCCATGATAAAATCGGGCGTATCAAAAACCAGCGGATGGACGTATAGTGATTTAAAGGATGAAGGAAAATGGTTTGTCGATGTTCTGCGCGGAAGAATAAGTCAGGACAAGGTGGGAGCATATAAGTCCGGTACAGGCGAAAATATAGTTGCTCCAAAGCCTTCGTTAACACCTACAAAGTCACCCGGAAGTGCAACGCCTACTCCTACAAAGACGCCTGTTGCAACACCGACCGTAAAACCTGTAGATAAACCCGAAAGCTTTTCGGCAAACGGTGTTACACTAAAGCCAGAGAATTCCTGGGAAGGCAACTGTCAATATGCCATAAGCTTTCAGAATAATGACGGCTCTCCTGTAGATGATTGGACTATCAAAATCCAGTTTGAATCTGCCGTGTCGGTTAATAACGGATGGAACTGCAGTTATTCTGTCGAAAATAATAATATTATTATTAAACCCGCAAGTTATAATAAATATTTACCTGACGGAAAATTAAGCAATGTCGGTCTTATAATTCATAGTGAAAAAGGTTTTAAAATTAAGAATGTAACAATTACATATTGATTGAAATTTATTTTTATGATATAATACAGGTTGGTGTATGCCGACCTGTATTATTTGTTTTATCGATTATAATTTAATAATTTTTATGGTGAAATATAAGATTATTATAATGGGTTTTATAAGTCTATAAGGCGGTGACACAATGAATAAGCTGTTTATCGTAACTTCTGAAAAGCACCTGATTTATAAATAATGTCTGTATCAAATGTTTTTCAGTAGTTACGACAGCTTAAATAACATAACAAAAGGAGTAAAAAAATGTTTAAAAGTTTTTCAATGGAACTTGCAGGCAGAACACTTACCGTAGATGTCGGCCGTGTTGCTGCCCAGGCTAATGGTGCTGCATTAATGCACTATGGCGATACTGTAGTTTTATCAACTGCTACAGCAAGTGAAAAGCCAAGGGACGGAATTGATTTCTTCCCACTCAGTGTTGAATATGAGGAGAAGATGTATGCAGTAGGAAAGATTCCGGGAGGCTTTAATAAAAGAGAAGGAAAGGCAAGTGAAAATGCTATCCTTACTTCAAGAGTAATAGACAGACCTATGCGTCCGTTATTCCCAAAGGATTACAGAAATGACGTTACAATTAATAACCTTGTGCTTTCTGTTGATCCTGCATGTTCACCGGAGCTTACGGCTATGCTCGGCTCTGCAATTGCAGTAGCCATTTCAGATATTCCGTTTGACGGTCCTTGCGCTACAACACAGCTTGGTATGATTGACGGAGACTTTATTGTTAATCCTAATTCGGAGCAGACAGCAGTATCTGATCTTAAGCTGACTGTTGCTTCTACAAGAGATAAAGTAATCATGATTGAAGCAGGCGCAAATGAGATTCCTGAAGAGAAGATGATTGAGGCTATTTATCTTTGTGATTCTGTAAATAAGGATATCATTGCTTTTATTGATAATATTGTTTCAGAGGTTGGTAAGGCAAAGCATGAATATACAAGCTGTGCAATTCCGGAAGAATTATTTGCAGCAATTAAGGAAATTGTACCTCCTGCTGATATGGAAGTTGTAATGTTCGCTCCTGAAAAGCAGGTAAGAGAAGAAAGAATCCGTAATTTAAAGGATACTCTTGCTGAAAAGCTTGCTGATAATGAAGAATGGCTTCCTCTAATCGATGAAGCTGTTTACCAGTACGAAAAGAAAACTGTTCGTAAGATGATTTTAAAGGACAAGAAGAGACCTGACGGAAGAGAAATCACACAGATTCGTCCGCTTGCCGCAGAGGTTGATATCATTCCGAGAGTTCATGGCTC
The DNA here is from genome assembly GCA_029010495.1 of Clostridiales bacterium. GTDB lineage: Bacteria > Bacillota > Clostridia > Lachnospirales > Lachnospiraceae > UBA3775. The sequence goes on from JAQXKO010000025.1 coordinate 103,278, forward strand.
ATCTATGTTTACACGTGGACAGACACAGATATGTGATATCGTAACTCTTGCTCCTTTATCAGATGCACAGAAGATTGACGGTCTTGACGAAAATACTGTTTCAAAGAGGTATATGCATCATTATAATTTCCCTGCTTATTCTGTAGGTGAAACTAAGGTTTCGAGAGGTCCAGGTCGTCGTGAAATTGGTCATGGCGCATTAGCTGAAAGAGCTCTTTTACCTGTACTTCCTTCAGTAGAAGAATTCCCTTATGCGATTCGTGCAGTATCGGAGACATTTGAATCCAACGGTTCTACATCAATGGCTTCCACTTGTGCTTCATGTATGTCTCTCATGGCTGCCGGTGTTCCTATTAAGCGTATGGTTGCAGGTATTTCATGTGGCCTCGTTACAGGCGAGACAGATGACGATTATATTCTCCTTACTGATATTCAGGGTCTTGAAGATTTCTTCGGCGACATGGACTTTAAGGTAACAGGTACAACAGAGGGTATCACTGCAATTCAGATGGATATTAAGATTCATGGTCTTACAAGACCTATCGTTGAAGGCGCTATTGCAAGATGTCGTGAAGCAAGAATGTTCATTATGGATACATGTATGAAGAAAGCAATTGACGCTCCAAGACCTACTGTAAATGAGTACGCTCCAAAGATTATCCAGATTCAGATTGATCCTACTAAGATAGGTGATGTTGTTGGTCAGAGAGGTAAGACAATTAACGCCATTATTGAAGAAACCGGTGTAAAGATTGATATTACTGACGACGGTGCAGTTTCAATCTGCGGTACAGACATGGCCATGATGGAAAAAGCACAGAAATATATTGAAATTATCGTTACTGATTTTGAGGAAGGACTTGTTCTTGAAGGAAAGGTAGTAAGTATCAAAGAATTTGGTGCTTTCCTCGAATTTGCTCCCGGCAAGGAGGCAATGGTTCATATTTCTAAAATTTCTGATCATAGAATTAATCATGTTGAGGAAGTTCTCACTCTTGGTGATGTAGTGAAGGCAGTTTGCCTCGGCAAGGACAAGATGGGCAGAGTAAGCTTCTCAATTAAGGACGTTAAATAATAAAATAGTTAAAGGCATCAAATATATTTACTGATATCTGATGCCTTTATTTATATAAAAATGTTTTGGAGGTTTATTAATGAAAGAATTATTTAAATTTCATGAAAATTTACAGGAGCTGCATGTAAATACACTTCCTGATCATAATTATTTTATTCCGTTTTTAAACGGTGAAGACCCATTTCAGGACAGGGAAAAATCAGGAGCATTTGAAATTTTAAACGGGGAATGGGATTTTAAATTTTTTAAAAGCTTTTATGATATGACAGATGATGAGCTCTTGTCAGAAAGATATTCTGAAAAAATACCTGTTCCGTCCTGTATTCAGATGCATGATTATGACAAAGCGCAATATACAAATGTCAGGTATCCGTTGCCTTATAATCCGCCGTTTGTTCCGGATGACAACCCTGTTGCCGTATACCACAGAAAATATGAATATATTAATGACGGTCTTGAAAGAATTCTTACATTTGAAGGAGTTGACAGTTGCTTTTATCTGATGATAAACAATCAGCTGTTTGGTTATTCACAGGTTACTCACGGTGTAAGTGAATTTAATGTTACAGACGCATTACACGAAGGCTTTAACGATATAACCGTTGTTGTTCTTAAATGGTGTGACGGTTCGTATCTTGAGGATCAGGATAAATTTCGACTTACGGGTATTATACGCGATGTTTATATGATTAAGCGCCCTGTAAAGTGTATTAAAGAATATAAAATCACGGCTTCATTTAATGATACATATGACAAGGCTATGCTTCATATCGACCTTAAATCAGAGGTTGGAGTTACCATAAAGGTCAAAGACCCGGACGATAATTTGATTAAGGAAGAAAATACATCAGGTTCATCATATGTTGATGTTACAATTGATAATCCAAAACTCTGGAATGCGGAAACACCTTTCCTTTATAAGATTATTTTTGAAACAAATGATGAAATAATCGGTGAAAACTATGGACTAAGAGAAGTAACTGTTAAGGACGGCGTTATTTATATTAATGGACAGAACGTTAAATTTAAAGGAGTAAACCGTCATTCTTCACATCCTGATACCGGTGCGGTTGTATCTATGGACAGATTAATTAATGACCTTGTTATTATGAAGCATTTTAATGTAAATACAATAAGGACATCTCATTATCCTGATGTTCCTGAGTTTTATAAGATTTGCGACAAGCTTGGTTTTTATGTAGTATCTGAAGCAGATATTGAAGCACATGCACAGATGGATTATTATCAGGCTGCTAAAAATAAAGATAATATTATTATGTCTGCTTCTGCGGGGGTTTTTGAAAAAGCCATTCTTGACAGGACAAACAAGCTTGTAATAAGAGATTTTAACCGCTCATGTATCGTATTCTGGTCACTCGGCAATGAGAGTGCATACGGAAGAAATTTTGTAAAGGCCGCTAATTTTATTAAATCAATTGATTTAAGCAGACTGATTCATTATGAATCAACATGGCTTAATGTTGATAATTCAGGTCTTGACTGTCTTGATATGACAAGTTATATGTATCCAAAGATTCTTGATTTGTATAAAGAAGTCAAGAAGGATAATATTAAACCTGTTTTCCTTTGTGAATACTGCCATGCAATGGGTAACGGTCCGGGAGATTTAGAGGATTACTGGACTGCTATTTATTCAAATGATAAGCTTGCAGGCGGTTGTGTATGGGAGCTTACTGATCATGCCGTAATTATTGATGAAAAGGACGGTAAGCCGGTTTACGGTTATGGCGGCGATTCGGGTGAAACCATGCATGATTATAATTTCTGTATGGACGGACTGATGTATCCGGACAGGACGCCTCATGTGGGCTTCTATGAGATGAAGAATGTTTACAGACCGCTTCGTGTTTATACAGAGGATATTTCAAAGGGCATTTACGGTTTCTACAGCTCACTTGATTTTGTTAATTTTAAGGACTATTATAAGCTTTGTTTTGAGGTAAAGGATAACGGTTCAATAATAAAAGAAGGTGAAATTGATGTGGATATTGCTCCACATGCTTATACTACCATCCATATTCCAAAGCTTACGGCACTTACCGGAGAGAATTTACGTGTCAGGTTTATTATAAAGCTTAAAAAGTCTCTCCCTTGGATGGAAAAGGATACAGAGCTTGGATTTGATCAGATTACACTTATGGAGAGCTTCAGAAAGTATAAGCCTGCCAGAATTAAGGGTAAAAAGCTTCTTAATTCTTCAGAAAGTGACAGAGAAATTGTTGTTAAAGCAGGAGATTGTGAGTACCGGTTATTAAAGAAAACAGGAATGTTAAAATCTGTAAAAAAAGCGGCTCACGAATATCTTGCTGAGGAAGGTTCCGTTAATCTGTTCAGATCACCTATTGATAATGATATCAATGATAAGCAGGAATGGTTAAAATTTGGTCTGGACAATCCGATTACAAAGATGTACGGATATAAAATTGTCGATAATAGTGAAGAAATTAATATTACATTTGATTTTTCACTGACATGTATTAATTCAATTAATCCTGCAGACATTAAGCTTAATTACAAATTCTTCCCGTCAGGTGATGTCAAGGTCACGATTGAGGGCAATATTAGTGAAGAAATATCGTTTCTTCCAAGATTTGGTATGAGATATAAGCTTGATGAAAACTTTGAAGATGTCGTCTATTACGGATATGGTCCGATGGAAAGCTATATTGACAAACATCAGTCAAGTTATGTGGACTTATTCAGTACAACTGTTACCGATAATTATGAGCCTTATATCAGACCTCAGGAGAATTCATCACATTACGGCACATCTTATGTAAAAATAAGTGATGAGAAATATTCGATGATTATTAATTGTGATGATGAATTCAGCTTCAATGTAAGCCATTATACGCAGGAAAATATTACATCAACAGAGCATAGACACAAACTTAACCCAAATGCTCTCACAGAGCTTAACATTGATTATTTTATGTCGGGTGTAGGTTCAAATGCCTGCGGACCACAGACAAAGGATGAGTATAAGCTTACAGATAAAGATATTAAATTCAGCTATTATATTTCTCTTGAGAAAAAGTAGATAACGGAGTAAATTGTGAGTAAATTATTATATAAGACAGATGCCGGTTTCGATTGGAATAAAGCACTTCCGGTCGGAAACGGCAGACTTGGTGCAATGATTTTCGGAGGCCGGTCTTATGAGCGTCTTCAGTTGAATGAAGACAGTCTCTGGTATGGCGGTCCGATGGAAAGAATTAATCAGGATTCATATAAAAATCTTGAAAAAATCAGAAAACTAATTTTTGACGGAAAGATAAAGGCTGCAGAAGATCTGATTCTTCATTCTTTTTCGGGCAATCCGCCTTCAATGAGACCATATCAGCCTTTTGGGGAATTATACATTAACTACAGGGATATTGTGAGCGAGTGTGAAGATTATGAACGCGTGCTTGATATCGATAATTCCGTTCATATCGTTAAAAAAAGATGTGATAATGTATTATATACCGAAAAAATTATAGCCAGTTATCCTGACAACAGTATTGTAATTAATATTACTACAGATAATGATGAACCGTTTAATGCTGATATAGATGCCGGTCGAATGAATTTCTATGACAGGGCATTTCACGATGAACGTAATATGTATTTTTGCGGCAATATGCCGGGAGACAATTACAGCTTCTGCGGTGGTATTACTGCATATGCCGATTCAGGTAATGTTGAATGTATTGGTCAGTATATTGTATGCAGAAATGTAATTAATCTGACAATACTGTTTACTGCGGCAACTTCTTACAGAGAGCCTGATCCGCAGATATATGTCAAAAATATTCTTGATAATTTATCAAAAAATAGTTTTGAATGTATATATGATAAGCATCTTAGGGATTATAAGGCTTTATATGATCATACAAAGCTTTTCCTGCAGCATGATGAACAATATGATTATGTTCCGACTGATGAAAGACTTGAAAAGCTTATTGAGGGCGGCAGTGACAACGGACTTATAAATACTTATTTTGACTTTGGTAAATATCTGTTAATCAGCTCCTCAAGAGAAGGAAGTCTTCCTGCAAATTTACAGGGAGTGTGGTGCAAAGACCTTGATCCGCCTTGGGGATGTAAGTACACAATTAATATTAACACACAGATGAATTACTGGCCGGCGGAGTTGCTTGGACTTGGAAAATGTCATTTGCCTTTGTTTGAGCTAATGTTAAAAATGTTGGATAACGGCAGGAAAACAGCAGAAAAAATGTATGGCTGCAGGGGAATTGTTGCACATCATAATACTGATTTGTGGGGCGACTGTGCACCTCAGGATTTATGGATTCCGGGAACATACTGGGTTATGAGCATACCATGGCTGTGTACGCATATCATGAAGCATTACGAATATTCTTCTGATAAGGAATTCGTAAAAAAAATGTATCCTTTCGTCAAGGAATCAGTTCTGTTTTTTCATGATTTTCTTGTTGAAAAGAATGGTATGTTATGTATATGTCCGTCTGTATCACCTGAAAATACATATATCCTGCCTAATGGTGAGAGAGGCAGTATATGCTTCAACTCAACGATGGATGTAGAGATTTTACGTGATCATTTTAAAAATTTCCTAAAATTATATGAAATATACGGAGATGATGATGAAGAATTTTATCACAGGACTGAAATGATGCTTGAGAAGCTTCCTGAATTAAAAATCGGTAAGCACGGTCAGATTATGGAATGGGTTGAAGATTATGAAGAAGCTGAACCCGGTCACAGACATATTTCCCAGCTTTATGCACTTTATCCTTCAGATCAGATTACTGTATTCGATACTCCTGAACTTGCCGATGCATGCAGGAAGACTATTGAAAGGCGATTGTCATTCGGTGGCGGTCATACCGGATGGTCAAGAGCGTGGATAATGAATATGTATGCCAGACTGTGGGAGGGAGAAAAGGTTTATGATAACCTGATGCTCTTATTAAAACAGTCTACACTGACTAATCTGTTTGACAATCATCCGCCTTTTCAGATTGATGGTAATTTTGGCTCCGTTGCAGCCATTTGCGAAGCATTTGTCCAGACTAATAAAGACAGGGTATTTATATGTCCGGCTTTATCAAAGCGATTCGGCTCAGGTAAGATTGAAAATCTGTGCATTCCGGGCGGCGGACGAGTTTCAATTGTTTTTAAAGACGGAAATGTAATTGAATTTACAATTTCCTCCCTTGTTGATAATTATTCATCAAAGGTGTTTTGTAATGAAAAAGAATATATTGTAAATCTGAACAGGGATGAAGCATTTACAGTATGCTTCAATTAATACTTTTGTTTATTATCAATTCAAAAAGCTTATTTATTGCGGTATTCAATCCGCCAATCTTATTAATTAATCCAAGATTCACACAGGTTGCTGCGTCTAACATTGAACCAACATCCTGTGTGAGTTCTTTTTTATTGTTTATTATCCGTTTATAATCATTCTTTCTGATTAGACTGTTTTTTACTATATATTCAGTAACCCTGTTTTGTAATTTATCTATATATTCATATGATATTTCTGAGCCGATCATTGTTCCGGTAAAGCGTACCGGATGTGCAAGCATAAGGCCTGATGGTGCAATATAGCTTATATCTGCAGATATGGCAATAGGTATGCCTATGGAGTGACAGGTGCCGATTGTAAGTGATACGACAGGTTTGGTAATTGTTGAAATACATTCTGCCAAAGCAAGTCCTGCATCTACGTCTCCGCCAGTTGTATGGATAAGTATAAACAGACCTGAAATGTCAGGATCTGTTTCAACCATTGTAAGAATAGGGAAAAGATGTTCATAACATGTGGATTTATAGCCTGAATTAGTAACGACATGTCCTTCAATTTCGCCTATGATTTGTAAGTAACAAATTTTCACTCCTGATTTATCATGAAAAAAAGAAAATCCATATTCTTTAATCTGTTCATAACTGTCCATATTATTATATTCTCCGTGCAAACATATTTATTGTATTATTATTTCCGAAAAATTTATGTTTGATACAATATATAGGTTTAATTTTTTAATTGATTGTGATATAATGAAGAAGACTATGGATTAATTAACTTTGGGATGGAGGATAAGAAATGACTTTTATTGAATTTCTGAAAATAATTTTCTTCGGTATTGTAGAGGGTATTACTGAATGGCTTCCTGTCAGCAGTACAGGTCATATGCTGTTAGTTGACCAGTTCATCAGATTAGATGTTTCCGAGCAGTTTTTTAATGTGTTTCTCGTTGTGATACAGCTCGGTGCGATTCTGGCAGTAGTAATGATTTTCTTCAATAAAATATGGCCTTTTTGCAACAATAAAGAAGATTATTACCTGAATATTCCAAAGGTTGTACTTTGGATAAAAATAATTATTGCCTGTCTTCCGGCTGCAGTGATAGGCTTATTGTTTGAAGATAAGATTGATGCAATTTTTTATACGGACAAAACAGCACCATATACTGTCGGAACCACACTTCTTCTTTACGGTATTTTATTTATTGTAATTGAAAGATACAATAAAACCCGTACTCCCAAATATAACAGTATTGATCGACTGCCGATAAAAATTGCGTTTTTAATTGGCGTATTTCAGATTCTTGCCATAATTCCGGGTACTTCAAGATCCGGAGCTACGATTCTCGGAGCGATTCTTATCGGAACAAGCAGAAGTGTAGCAGCAGAATTTACGTTTTACCTTGCAATTCCGGTAATGTTTGGAGCAAGTCTTCTTAAAATTGTCAAATTTATTTCTAATTACGGAATGTTTTCCGGAAATGAAATAGTGATTTTATTGACAGGATGTATTGTATCGTTTATGGTATCATTTTTTGTTATTAAATTCTTTATGGATTATATTAAAAAACATGATTTTTCATTCTTTGGTATATATAGAATTGTGCTTGGTGTAATTGTTCTATTATATTTTTCTTTAAGATAACAGTTTGGAGGAAAAAATGTCAGAAACAAAGAAAACCGGTGCTGTTAAAAATAACAGTAACGCAAAAAATCCAGTAAAAAAAGAACAGAATTCAAAAAAAGAGTCTTCAGCTAAAAAAACGAAGAATTCTACTGAGTTTGAAAAATACAGAAATAATAAAAAGAAGGGCGCTGCTCCCCGCGAGGAAAGCATTGAGGAAATAAATGAAACAATCCGTCGCGGCGAATTATCTTTTCAGGAAACCATGCGCGGACGTAAAGTTAAGGATGAGATTATAATTATCGTATCCTTTCTTTTAAGTCTGCTGATGGTTCTGTCTTATTTTGATTTGTGCGGAATTATCGGTACAATGCTTAATTGTATCCTGTTTGGTATGATGGGTGTCTTTGCATATGTGTTTCCGATTGTCTTTTTCGGTTTTGTATTATTTCTGCTTGCAAACAGGTATAACTCTTTGTCCAGAAGCAAGATAACACTCTGTGCAATAATTATAATATGCATAACGTCAATAATACATATACTTTCCGTTTATGACAATGTTACATTTTTCGGCAGCTTTGCCGAAGGCTTCAAAAATAAAAGCGGAGGCGGCTTTGCAGGTGAGCTTCTTGCATGGCCTTTCTGTCATCTTTTCGGTAAAATAGCAGCAATTATTATTGAAATAGTAATTATTATAGTATCCTTCATGTTACTTACCGGTAAGGCTTTGTTATCTATTGTAGGTAATAAATCCAAGCAGGAGTATAAAAATATTACTCAAAAAAAGAAAGAATTTGATGCGGCCAGGGTTAAAAGAAAATACGAGGAAAATATTGCCCGTACTAACTACAACAGAAATAATTATATATCCGGTACTGATAAGGGGCTGTATTCCGTACCTGTTGACAATGCAAACAAGCAGGGTGAATTTATTCCCAGGAAAACTAATGAAAGCTTCTTGAAAAGGCTTAAACAGACTGGCGGTAATTTTGAAGAAAATAAAAAGCCTGTTGAAAATGAAGCTTCAGTTGCTGAAGCTCCAAAAAATGAGCCCGACAGTGGTCTTGACATGATCGAAATTACAGGTTTGCCTGCTGAAGCTAAGAAAAATGATGAAGAAGTATATGTTTCCGAATTGAAGAGAAAGTTCGGTACGTCTGATGAAAAAGAATATATAAATAATGAGATAACAAAGGATGCAAATTATGACAGTGAGGTATTTGCAGATAAAAAGAAGGTTGATTCTTCAGACAGACCGTTTATAACAGATGAATCAGACGTTATTTCAAATCAGGCTTCGTCAAATTTCGGTATGCCTGCAAATAAAGATTCGTCAACACTTACAAAATCTTCAAATCCGGCTGTGTTTGCCCGAGGAGATTATAAAAAGATTACATCATCATCGGAAAATTTATCACACAGCATTAACGGTCTTCAAAATCAGCCGTCAGCTTCTCCGGTGAATGATGCGACTTCGCAGTCATTTATTAAAGAAAAGGTTAAAAAGATCGCTAAACCATATAAATATCCGCCAATCAGTCTGCTTAAGAGAGCAGGGGCAGCTGCCGGCTCTTCTAAAAATGAAAACAGGGAAGTTGCCAAAAAACTTGAGGATACTCTTAAAAGCTTCGGCGTGGATGTTGATGTTGACTACAATGCAATCAGTTGCGGACCAAGCGTAACCAGATATGAACTTATTCCGAAGCCGGGTGTAAAGGTAAGCAGGATAACAGGCCTTGCCGATGATATTAAGCTTAATCTGGCCGCATCAGACATCAGAATTGAAGCACCGATTCCGGGTAAATCAGCCATAGGTATTGAGGTGCCTAACAAGGTAAACCAGATTGTTACTCTTGGGGATTTGATTTGCTCTAATGAATTTAGAAATTCAGATAAGAAGCTGACATTTGCAGTCGGTAAGGATATCGGAGGACAGGTTAAGATAGCAGATATTTCAAGAATGCCTCATCTGCTTATTGCCGGTGCTACGGGTTCAGGTAAGTCTGTATGTATCAATACATTAATTGTCAGTATATTGTATAAAGCATCACCGGAGGATGTTAAGCTTATTTTAGTTGATCCGAAGGTCGTTGAGTTGTCGGTATACAATGGAATACCGCACCTTCTGATTCCTGTTGTAACTGATCCTAAAAAGGCATCTGGTGCACTTTTCTGGGCTGTACATGAAATGGATGAGCGTTATCAGAAATTCGCAAAGCTCGGCGTCAGGGATTTGACTGGATATAATGAAAGTATTAAAAACAGGAAAGAGCCGTTTGTTGATGAAAAGGGTGAAGAATATACCAAACTTCCTCAAATTGTAATTGTAATTGACGAGCTTGCGGACCTTATGATGGTTGCACCGGGTGAGGTTGAAGAGCATATATGCAGACTTGCACAGCTTGCACGTGCGGCAGGTATTCACCTTGTAATTGCAACGCAGAGGCCTACAGTAAATGTCATTACCGGACTTATTAAAGCTAATGTACCGTCACGAATTGCATTTGCTGTTTCTTCTCAGATTGATTCAAGGACAATTATTGACATGGCCGGAGCAGAAAAACTCCTCGGAAAGGGTGATATGCTTTTCTTCCCACAGGGACTTACCAAGCCTGTTCGAGTGCAGGGCGCTTTTGTTTCTGATAATGAGGTCAGTGATATTGTAAACTTTGTTAAACAAAACAATGAAATTGATTATGATGACGAGATTGAGCAGAAGATGAATACAGCTGCCAGCGAAAACAAAAATTCCAAAGGCAACGGACAGACCGGTTTAGACGCCCAGTCGTCAGGTCCTTCCAATGATTATGATGAATATATCTATGCATCCGGAATTTTTATTATTTCTAAGGAAAAAGCTTCTATCGGTGCTCTTCAGCGCCAATTTAAAATCGGTTTTAACAGAGCCGCACGAATAATGGACCAGCTTGCCGATTTCGGTGTAGTAGGACCTGAAGAGGGTACTAAGCCAAGACAGATACTTATGACTGCAGATGCATTTGAAAAATTTGCAGTTGAAAAAGGATTAAAGAATTAATTTTTATGAGGATATTATGGGTAAAATTAAGCTTCTTGATAAGGATACAATTAATAAAATTGCAGCAGGTGAAGTTGTAGAAAGACCTGTATCGGTTGTAAAAGAATTAATTGAAAATTCTATTGATGCAGGTGCTACCATGATATCCTGTGAAATAAAGGACGGCGGCAGAACCTTTATAAGAATTACCGATAACGGCTGCGGCTTTGCTTCGGAAGATATAGAAATAGCTTTTTTACGTCATTCAACGAGTAAAATCAGGGGCGAGGAAGACTTAACTAATATTAAGAGCCTCGGCTTTAGAGGTGAGGCATTAAGCAGTATTTCCGCAGTAAGCAGGGTTGAACTGCTGACAAAAACAGCTGATGATTTCTTCGGTCACAGGTTTATTTGTGAAGGAGGAGAAAACAGAAGTTTTGAAGATGCAGGCACGCCAAACGGTACTACTATTATTGTAAGGGATTTGTTTTTTAATGTTCCGGCAAGAAGAAAGTTTCTTAAATCTGCCATGACTGAGGCAGGATACATCAATGATACAGTCAACAGGCTTGCTGAATCACATCCTGATATTTCTTTCAGATTTATCAATCAGGGAAAGACCATATTGTTTACAAACGGAAACTGTAACGAAAAGGATACACTGTATTCAATATACGGCAGGGATATTGCATCTAATCTTATCAAGGTGAACTGTGATTCACCTGAATGCAGTATAACCGGATATATCGGAAAGCCTTGTATAATGCGTGGAAATCGTGTTCATGAAAATTATTATATAAACGGCAGATACAGTAAATCGGTTATCATTACTAAAGCAATCGAAGAAGCATATAAGGGTTATTCAATGCAGCATAAATATCCCTTCACCTCCCTTCATTTTGAGTTTCCTTTAGAAAAGCTTGATATTAATGTGCATCCTACTAAAATGGAAGTCCGTTTACTGGACGGCGACTTTTATTATAATAAAATATATCAGACTATTCTTTATGCACTTAAGTCAAGCAATATGATTGTTGATGCCGGTTATGAGAAAACAGCTAAAAATACTGATTCCGACAACATACTTGACAGTAAACCTTTTCCTTTTGAACAGTCCAGAATTAATGATTCTTCTGAACTAAATAATAAATCAAATATCCCTTCGGGTTATTCATATAATAATTCATTTAATGTTACTGTTCCGGACAGCTTTAAAGAAAAGGATTATTCATATAATGAGCCGACTGAAATTAAGTTGAAAAAAGATAATAATATCGTTACCTGTGAAGTGCCCGTGAAAGCCTCAATTCAGCCTGAAATTTCAGATTTTACGCAGCTTTCTTTTGATGATAAGGAAAGCTTTATGAATGATAAAGAAGCAATTGATTATAAAATAGTTGGTCAGATTTTTAATACATATTGGATTGTTGAGCTTAATGAAACTATTTTTTGTATTGACCAGCATGCTGCCCACGAAAAAATCATATATGAGCGTATTTTAAAAAGATATCGTAACAGGGAGACCATGTCACAGCAGATTTTCCCGCCTGTGGTTGTAACTTTATCTTTACTTGAAATTGAGGTTCTGAAGCGATATAGGGAATATATTGAAAAGCTTGGTTTTGAGATATCTGAATTTGGGGGAAGAGAATATAACATTAGTGCAGTTCCGACCGATTTATTTGGTTTGTTGCCGGAAGACTTCTTTAATACCCTGTTAGATTCATTATTTGACTCACCCGTTAAAGGGGAAATGGATTTTATCGTTGATAAAATTGCCGGAATGGCCTGTAAGGCAGCAATTAAAGGTAACATGAGTATTTCTTCTTCGGTAGCAAATGAAGTGATTAAAGAATTGTTACAGCTTGAAAATCCATATAATTGTCCTCATGGAAGACCTGTTATTATTTCAATTTCCAAAAAGGATATAGAGAAAAAATTTAAACGTATTATTTAAGGAGAACAAATGATTCCGTTAATTATTTTATCAGGTCCAACGGCTGTCGGAAAAACAAAACTGTCTATTGAGCTTGCCAGGTCATTAAATGCAGAGATAATCAGTGCTGATTCGATGCAGGTATATAGGGGTATGGATATAGGCACTGCTAAAATAACAGCTGATGAAATGGAGGGAATCAGACACCACCTCATAGATATTATTTCACCGTTTGATGAATGGAACGTTACCGAATTTGTTAAAAGATCAAAAGAGGCGATTAATGAAATTGTTGCCGGAGGAAAAGTACCTATTGTTACCGGCGGAACCGGATTTTATATTCAGGCTTTGATAAAAGATGTTGATTTTTCAAATGAAGAGGATACGTCAGTCAGAGATGAGCTTATTAGAACTGCTGATGAAAAAGGTTCGGAGTTTCTGTATCAGATGTTACGGGAGGTTGACCCCGAGTCTGCTGAAATCATTCATAAAAATAACTTAAAACGTGTTATCAGGGCATTGGAATTTTTCAGACTGCACGGCAAAAAAATATCTGAGCACAACAAGGAACAGACAGTTGATAATTCGCCTTATAATTATCTTTATTTTGTACTAAATGATGAACGGAGCAGGCTATACGAAAGAATTGACAGACGTGTTGATACTATGATTGATAACGGGCTTGTTGATGAAGTTGCTTCATTACGAAACCGTGGTCTTGACTTAAGCTATGTATCAATGCAGGGACTCGGATACAAAGAAATATACCGTTATCTTTCCGGAGAAATCACTTTAGATGAAGCGGTTTATATTTTAAAAAGGGATACAAGACATTTTGCAAAACGTCAGCTTACATGGTTTAAAAGAGAAGAGAACGTTATTATGTTTGATAAAAGCAGATATAATAACGATAATGAAATACTTAATGAAATGGTTGAGCTTTACCGCAGAAAAATTTCAGGAAATTAATTTTTATGAGAGGAATCGGGATGGATTTAAATAATATATATAATGAACTTGGTGTTGATAAGGAGGTTTTTGATTTCTGCAGTGATATTGAAGCAACACTTAAGAATCGCTTTGATGCGATTGATAAAATCGCTGAATATAATCAGCTTAAGGTATTAAATGCATTCAGAAGCTGTAAGGTTAGCGAAGGCTGTCTTTATGGTTCTACGGGCTACGGTTATAATGATATGGGCAGGGATACTCTTGAGGAGGTTTATGCAAAGGTATTTAATACTGAGAGCGCGCTTGTAAGGTCACAGATTGCCTGCGGAACACATGCTTTGTCAACTGCTTTGTTTGCGATATTAAGACCGGGTGATGAATTGCTGTCACCGGTTGGTAAACCATATGATACCTTAGAGGGAATAATCGGTATTAATCCTCTGCCGGGAAGTCTTACGGAATTCGGAGTTACCTACAGACAGGTAGATTTACTGGAGGACGGAGGCTTTGATTATGAAAAAATCAGAGATTCCATAAATGCTAAAACCAAGCTTATTACAATCCAGCGTTCTAAAGGTTACCAGACAAGACCGACTTTATCGGTTGAAAGAATCGGTGAGCTTATTAAATTTGTCAAGGGTGTAAAACCGGATGTAATCGTTATGGTTGATAACTGTTACGGTGAATTTGTCGAAATTATTGAGCCGAGTGATGTCGGAGCTGATCTCTGCATCGGTTCCCTTATTAAAAATCCTGGCGGCGGTCTTGCACCGACAGGTGGTTATATTGTAGGTAAAAAATCATTGGTTGATTTATGCGCCTACAGACTTACAACACCCGGATTAGGTAAAGAGGTCGGAGCCTCTCTTGGAGTAAACACTTCTTTTTATCAGGGACTTTTCCTTGCTCCTACAATTGTTGCGGGAGCACTTAAAGGTGCCATATTTGCAGCCTGCGTATATGAAAAGCTCGGTTACAGATGCGTTCCTGATGCCACTGAACCGAGATATGATATTATACAATCTGTTGTACTTGGTTCTCCCGAAAAGCTGATTGCGTTTTGTAAGGGAATACAGGCGGCAGCACCGGTGGACAGCTTTGTTGTTCCCGAACCATGGCCTATGCCGGGATATCAAAGCGATGTAATTATGGCTGCAGGAGCATTTATTCAGGGCTCATCAATTGAATTATCTGCAGACGGACCGCTTACGGAACCTTACGCAGTATATTTTCAGGGCGGATTAACGTGGTTTCATGCAAAATATGGTATTATTATGTCGCTTGAAATGCTATATAAAGAAAAATTAATAACTCTTTAATACCAATTTGAGATATTTTATGGTAATATAATAAATTATTATATATTGTTCTGGCACACAACATTTTTTTACGGAGGATGTTATGGGCAATATTGATAATTGGACAATTAATGAAAAACCATATGAAAAATGTAAGGAGTACGGCCCTTCGTCACTGACTGATTCGGAGCTTCTTGCTGTTATATTAAGGACAGGCAGTAAAGATATTTCAGTATTTGAATTATCAAAGAAGATGCTTGGTTCAAACAGTGATGGCAAAGCTTTGATGAAATTGTCTGAAAAGACAGCCTACGAGCTTATGCAATATCCGGGGATTGGACAGATTAAGGCAATTCTGCTTGAATGTATATTCGAGCTTGCAAGACGTCTGTGGAAGATAAGAATAGACAGACCAGTTAAATTCAATAATCCCTCTGAAATTGCAAATTATTATTATGAGGATATGAAATACCTGAAGGTTGAACAGGTAAAGCTGCTGCTTTTAAATACAAAGGGCGGTCTGATAAAGGAATTGACCTTATCTTCGGGTACTGTCAATCATTGTCTTGTGTCTTCACGAGAAATATTGATTGAATGCCTCAGATATGAAGCGGTCAATTTTATTTTGATTCACAATCATCCTACAGGCGACCCTGCGCCGAGCATTGAAGATATTGAACTTACGAAAAATATAGACAGCGCTGCATGTATAGTAGGAGTAAATCTTATTGATCATATTGTGATAGGTGACCATTGCTATGTCAGTTTGAAGGAAGAAAGATACATATAAAAGGAGATAAAGATGGCAACCAAATTATTTGGAGTAGATTTTGGTACAGATTCTTTGAAAATATATCAAAAAGGATTGGGCATGGTGTATGATCAGCGCACCGTCCTTGCGATGAAAGGCAAAAATTATATTGCAGTCGGCAATGAAGCTTATGAAATGTACGGAAAAGCTCCGGAATATATAAATATTGATTTCCCTGTTAAAAAGGGTGTAATTGCAAGTATTGATAAAATGCTTGCTTTTATGAATTGCGTTTTTATGGATATGTCCAGAGAATACGGTAAAATTCGAGGCGCTAAATTTTATATATGTGTTCCGTCTGATATTACGGATGTTGAGAAGAAAGCATTTTATGATATTATAGATAAATCTTTTATCAGACCAAGAAAAATATATATGATTGATAAGCCTGTTGCCAACGCAAAGGGTCTTGGAATAGATATTGATAAATCAAAGGGCACGCTTATAGTTGATATCGGTGCAGATACAACCGAAATATCAATTATAGCAAACGGCGGAGTGGTAATCAGCCGACTTATTCCTGTCGGCGGACGTGCTCTTGATGAAGTAATCGTAACGCATTTAAGAAGATGTCATAATCTTATAATCGGTGACAAATCAGCTGAAGCATTAAAGAAAAAGGTTGCAAGCTTTAATGAGATTGACAAATATGCTCCTGTTTACGGGCGTGATGTTGTATCCGGGCTGCCTATGGAAAAGAAGGTAACCACAAAGGAAATTCGTCCCGTCATCGGTGAACCTCTGAATATTATCATTGATAATATCAGACAGATTTTAGAGAGGACTCCGCCTGAAATTTCCGCTGATATTTTCTCTGACGGAATGTATCTTGTAGGCGGAAGCAGTCGAATTACCGGTATTGATGATTATATAGAAGACGCTACAAGACTTAATGTACACCTGACATCTGATCCGTCCGGTATCGCTGCATTGGGGCTTGGTGTTATTATGGAAGATGATTCATTTTTTAATAATAAATAACGGAGGCATAAGTGAACAAAAACAGATTTAAATATAATTTGGAACCCAGATATATTCTTTTGTTTTGTACAATTATTCTTATTTTTTTGATTTTTTTATCATATAAATTCGGTAATCTTATTATGCCTGTTAAAACAGGTATCAATAGTGCCATAACACCTGTACAAAAGGGTATAACCGTTGTCGGTAAATATCTGGTAAATATCAGAGATAATTTTAAAGATGCTGATACACTTCGCAAGGAAAATGCTGCTTTGCAGGCTGATTATGATGAGCTTCTTGCAAAATATAACGCTAAAATGACTGATTCGTACGAATTAGAACAGCTTAAGGCATTATTTGAACTTAAAAACAAATACAGTGATTATGATACGGTCGGAGCTCATGTGATTGCAAGTGACACGATTGGCTATAATTCCAAATTTACAATAGATAAAGGAAGTAATGACGGAATCACAAAGGATATGAATGTCATCGCCAAGAACGGACTGGTAGGAATTGTTACCGAGGTAGGAAGCAATTATTCGATAGTCAGAAGTATTGTGGATGACAATTCTTATGTGGCTTCTACAATATTAAAGGCATCGGATTCCTGTATGGTCAGAGGAGATCTTAAGCTTATGGATGAGGGACATATACTTGTATATGATATTCCTTTGTCAAGCGAGGTTGCTAATAATTTTCAGGTTGTTACATCGAAAGAAAGTACTAAATATCTTCCTAATCTGCTTATAGGATATATATCTAACGTGACAGTAAGCAGCGACGGACTTACAAAGGTTGCTTATCTTACTCCTGTTGTGGATTTTGCAAGGCTTGATGCCGTACTTGTAATTACAACCGTCAAAGAAAATATTACAGAAGAATAACGGAGGAATGTATGCTTTTTTTTGTTGTGTATCTGGTAGAGTTAATAATATGTTTTCTCTTACAAAATACAATATTTGCAAAACTAAATATCGGTGGCATAGTTCCTGACCTTCTCATAGTTCTTGTTGTTTCCATTGCCTATGAAAGAGGTAAGGTTTCGGGACTTTTTATGGGCATTATTGCAGGACTTTTACTTGATATTACACAGGGAACGCTTTTGGGAGTATATGCCCTCTGTTATATGTTTATAGGATATCTTGTGGGATTTCTGGCAAAGTATTATGTGAAAAATGATACTGTTTTACCTCTATGCATGCTTTCCTTGTCGGAATTTACATTTATGATTTATTCATATATTACAGGCATGCTCACTCACAGAAGATTTGAGATATTTTATTATATAAAAAGAATAATGCTTCCCAAGGTTTTATATACGGCAATTGTCGGCATTATATTATATAAAATATTTGATTATGTTTTTTTGCGTGTAATTACTCCGTCAAATGAGGATGAATAATGATTCAAAGAATTATTGAAAAACTTAAGGATATTTCATTAAATCGTCTTTTAATAGCGTTTTTCGTTATACTGTTTTTATATTCTTTTATCACAATAAGATTATTTAAAATTCAGATAATCGAGCATGATAACAATGCATCAAACCAGGAAATGAATGTTTCACTTGAAGAAGGGTACAGAACCGTATCGCTATTTACGAATCCTGTAAGAGGAATGATATATGATCGTGACGGTGATGTACTGGCATATAATGAATCGGTTTATAATCTGGATTTTTTCAATTCTGCCTCATTAAAAACAAATGCAGAAAAAAATGCGGCAATTTATGAGCTGATTCAGCTTTTGAAAAAAAATAATCTGGAAAAGGAATTTGATTTTCCGCTGATAATCAATGAATACGGACAGTTGACATATACCGTAGCTGATAATGCTTTATTAAGATTTTTAAAGAATTGTTATGCACTCCCTTCGGCAAATATGCTTACCGAGGCACAGAAGAATACTACACCGGACGAGCTTTTCAATTATCTGCGTCACGGTACTTCATATAGTTCAATGTTCGGCATTGATGATAAATATACAAGGGAAGAAGCTCTTGAAATCATGAGCTATCGTTACCAGCTGTATATTAACAATCCGTCTTACAGCTCCATAAGACTTGTATCTGACATACCTGAAGACATGAAGGTTGTTATAATGGAGAATCTGGCGGTAATTCCGTGTATTGAAATTTCAAAATCATATAAAAGAGTTTATAAAGATGCTGTATATTTTTCCCATATAATCGGTTACATCGGTAAAATTAATGAAAATGAATTAAATTCATATAAGGAAGAAGGGTTTGAAAATTATAACCTTAACAGCTATGTCGGCAAATCAGGAGTTGAAAAATCATATGATTCATATCTGCAGGGAGACCTTGGAGAGATAAAGGTCACAATAAATAAGCTTGGACAGGTTGTCAAAAAAGAGGTTGTCAGTGAACCGGTTGAAGGAAATGACCTTCATCTGTGTGTTGACAGGGAGGCTCAGATAGCGGGTTATTTTATTGTTGAAAAAAATGTTGCCGCGATTCTTTTGAATAAAGTTGTAAATTCCTACAGCTACGGTACAAAAGGCACCAGTGCTGACGGTATTACTATACCTGTATATGAAGTTTATAATGCATTTATTGCAAATAATCTGATTGATATTAAAGCATTGGAGGATGTTGATAATAATACCGATGCCGAAAAAAGAGTATATAAGGCATTTGCGGATTATAAGAATAAAATCGATAATCGACTTAGGGAAATGCTGGATATTAATTATAAAATCCCTTATAAAAATCTTGCGGATTACAACAAATCCTATTGTGATTATATATATGATAAGCTGCGTGGTGACTGGGGAATCATTAATATTAATATTGATTATGACAGTGATTATTTTGTAAGCTATAATGACGGAGAAATCAGTCTTGCACAATGGATTCTTAAATGCATTGAAAACGGTAATGTAAATACAAAGGCATTTAAGCTTGAAGACGGTTATTATGAATCAGGAGAAATATACGAGTTTATCGTAAAGTATATTTTTGATAAAATATATGACGAAACAGGATTTGATAAGCTTCTGTACAGAACATTGATTTTTGATAATTCAATATCAGGTCGCGACTTATGTCTGATATTATACGACCAGGGTGTTCTGAAGCCGGATAAGGACAGCTATAACGGGCTTTTGAATTATAAATTATCAGCTTATGATTTCATAAAAAGAAAAATCAATAATCTCGAGCTTTCTCCGGCAATGCTTGCATTAAAACCATATACCGGCTCTCTTGTTGTAACTGATCCGTTAAACGGAAATGTCATAGCTATGTGTTCATATCCGGGCTACGATAATAATAAACTGACTAATTCAATAGACTATGAGTATTACAATAAGCTTTCAAACGACTTATCATATCCGATGCTCTGCAGTGCGACACAGTCAAAGACCACAACGGGTTCAACCTTTAAACCGTTAACATCGATTTTGGCATTAACTGAAGGATATATTACAACAGGAACTTATATTCATGATGATGTTAAATTTAGTAAGATTTCTCCTTCGCCTGCATGCTGGGCATCATACGGACACGGTTCAATTAATGTTTCCGGTGCAATTATGCATTCGTGTAACTATTTTTTCTTTGAAACGGCTTATAAATTTTCAACAACTTCAAATGGTAATTATTCTGATGAATTAGGCTTAAGTGTTATTCACAAATATACTAAAAAGTTTGGCTTTAATGCATTAAGCGGTGTAGAAATATCCGAAACAATGCCTGTTCCGTCTAATACGGATGCCATACGTACATCAATCGGTTATTATCATAATTTTGCACCGGTTCAAATTGCACGATATGCTACTACAATTGCCAATAAGGGTACATGCTACAATCTTACCTTAATTAATAATGTTAAAAGCAAGGATGGGAATATTATTTATCAGCATACTCCTTCTGTATACAATGAACTTTCAGAGGTTGCCGCGACTTCATGGAATGCCGTTCATATTGGCATGAATCAGGTTGTTAATGCTTCTCCGTCAATGAAGAAGCTGTTTGGTCCGTGCGGACAGATAGTTGCAGGAAAGACGGGTACTGCACAGGTAAGTAAATCTCAGCCTAGTAATGCATTGTTTATTTCGTTTGCACCATATGACAATCCGAAAATATGTGTAACTGCGGTTCTTCCAAATGGTTATACATCATCAAATGCTGCAGCAACAGCAGCAGAATTTTATTCGTATTATTTCAAAAATATTAATGCGGAAAATCTTCTTTCGGGAAAAGTATATGCCGGCAAACAGGAATCATTTGTTGTAGGAGACTAAAGGAAAATACTATGGATAAATCTATTATTATTAAATCAAATAAGCATGGATTAAGTCTTTTTATTGATGAAAAGCTTGATTTTGAAGAAGTTTGCGAAAAGCTACGAAACAAACTCAGGGAGACAAGAAAATTTTTTGGAAATGCCAGTATGGCTCTGACCATTGAGGGAAAGGTTCTTTCAGGACGGGAAATCAACAATCTTCTTGATATTATTGATGAGGAGTCTGATCTTGAAATACTTGCAGTTATTGATAATCAGGAGGTGAACGATACAATATATACGTCTGCGTTAAACGAATTGATGCAGAAACTTGATGATAATGCCTGTGAAATATATCCGTTGACGGTATGTGAGGATTCCTGTCTTGAATTTAAGAGCAGTGTTATTATTCTGGGTGATGTTCCCGAATCCTCAGAAATTCATTCTAACGGAAGCATTTTTATATTGGGCTGCTCGTACGGAAAGCTGTATGCCGGAGAACTCGGCAATATTAATTCATGTGTATATGCAGGAGATTTGCAAAGCGATATAATTTCCATTGCAGATATTTCTTATAAAAAACCTAAAATAAACGAAAAAAAAGGTATATTTAACAGAAGAAAAAATAAAACTGCAGTTAATAATTCTGCGCTTTTAAGAGTAGCTGATGATAAAATTGTATCAACAATTATCAAAGCCGATATTGAAGAACAATAAATTACAAAAGACATACAAACGTAAATTATTTGTTTAAGTTATTTGTAAGATAATATTTTGTCTGTTGTTTACAGCTAAATGTTAAATAAAATAAACGGAGGAGTTTGTTATGTCAAAAGTATATGTTATCACATCAGGAAAAGGCGGAGTCGGAAAATCCACCATAACTGCAAATCTTGCCGGTAAAATATCAGAAAAAGGCCTAAGGACTCTTGCAATTGATATGGATACGGGACTTCGCAATCTTGACGTAATTATGGGTCTTGAAAATAAAGTAATTTATCATCTGTATGATGTGTTAAATGATAAATGTAAAATATTCCAGGCTCTTGTTAAGGGTAACAGCGACAATCTGTATTTGCTTCCCACAGCCCAGTCTGTTACAAAGGCTACAATTGATAAAGATAAATTTTATAATTTATTATGTGTTTTAAGAGAGTATTTTGATGTGATACTGATAGATTGTCCTGCCGGAATTGATGAGGGTTTTATGACATCCTGCGAATATGCCGACGAAGCAATTCTTGTTGTCAATCCTATCGTGACCAGTATACGAGACGGCGACAGAGTATTGGGTATACTTAATTCAAATTCAATAACCTGTGACTCCGTAATAGTAAATATGTATCATAAGCATAATAAAAATGCTTCTATTGATGTCAATGATATCAGGAGGATACTCGGAGTGAAGGATACATATTTGTTTTATTATGATGAGGATGTTATCAGCTGCGGCAATAAGGGGTTGTCAATTTTTAAATCGAACAGACAGTCAAATGAAGAATATGAAAAAATAGCTGATAAAATCATTGCTTCAATAAGCATTGACGAAAACGTTAAGGAGGAATAATTACTTGTTTAAGTCTAAAGGATACAAAATAGAAAATTACAATTTTTCTGTAATAATTGTTTGTTCTCTTTTATCTGTAATAGGTCTTGTGGTATTGAAGAGTCTGACACAAACATCAAATCAGAATATGTTTTCTAAGCAGCTGGTTGGTGTTATTGCAGGATTATTTGTATGCATAATGGTATCCTTTGTCGATTATCATCTTATTTGTAAGTTTTGTATTCCTTTGTATTTTTTAAATATAATTCTGATGTTAATCTGCAGATATATAAACGAGGGAATGTTTCCGTATTTTTACGGAAAAAGCGTTGATGAAGCCAGAAGATGGATACATATCGGACCACCGGGCGGCGGTACTGATTTCATGCCATCGGAAATAACAAAGATTGTTTTGATATTATGTCTGGCAAAACTTTTTTCAACAATAGAGCACAAAATCAACAGACTGTCATCACTTATAATGATATGTGTAATAACTGCAATACCTGTTTTTCTTGTATTTTTACAGCCTGATTTATCGACAAGTATTGTTATTGTAGCAACTTTTTTATTTATGCTTTTTGTTGCAGGATTAAGCTACAAATATATAATACCTGTCCTAATGGTCGTCATTCCGTCCCTAATCGGTTTTATATGGTATATTCAGCAGGATTACGGAAAAGGTCTTCTTAAACCATGGCAGCGTGACAGAATCCTTTCGCTTCTTCATCCTGAAATGTATCCTGACTTAATGTATCAGCAGAATAATGCAAAGGATGCATTGGAGGCCGGTAATATTTTCGGTAAGATGATTACTGATAATTCTGCTCCAAGATTAACAAGATATGTTCCTGTAGTTGAATCAGACTTTATATTCAGCGGAGTCGGAGAGGAGCTTGGTTTTCTCGGAGCATTGACGGTTATCTCTTTATTTCTTATATTTTTATTTATGTCGTTAAAAATAGCTTTATCTGCCAGAGACAAAACAGGTTTTTATATTGCTGCCGGAATTGCAGCGATGATTACACTGCAGGCTTTTGTTAATATCGGTGTTGTTGTTTCGGTTTTGCCTAATACAGGTATTCCTTTACCGTTTATGAGTAGCGGTCTATCATCTTTGTTGACAAATTTTGCCACAATCGGTATATTATTAAATGTCGGATTGCAGCGAAAAGGCACAATGCCTTATGAAGAAGATGTAATTATATTCAGCAAATTCCATAAAAAAGAATACACATAGAAAATTGAGGTATTTATGAAAAAAACCACACATAAATCAATATATTTATTATTAGTTTTTACTTTATTTTTGCAGTTAACAGGCTGTGCATCTAAGGAAAATGAGCTTTATGGTCACTATGCTTCGTCAGATAATGTTGTAAATACTGATATAGGTGAATATGTTATCGGTAAAACATCTGCATTACTTACTGAAAATAAGCTTTGTTATATTTCTTCTGATGAGCTCGTTGAGGATGAAAATATTAAATGTAAGGCAGCACTGCTTATTGATGTGACTAATAACAGACTGATTCAGGGTCAGGACATATACAAAAAGATTTATCCTGCCAGTCTTACAAAGCTTCTTACTGCTTATGTTGTATTAAAAAACGGTAATATGGAAGAGGAATATACAATTAAGCAGGATAATTGCGGAATTTACGAAGCCGGAGCCCAGCTTATCGGATTTAAAAAGGGTGATGTTGTAAAGGTTAGTGATTTGTTATATTGTCTTCTTGTATATTCCGGCAATGACTCTGCCGTTGCTCTTGCAGATTACATATCGGGCGGAGAAGACAAATTTTGCGAATTGATGAATGAAGAGGCTAAAAAGCTCGGTCTTTCGGGGACACATTTTACAAATTCACATGGCCTGCATGATACAGAACACTATACAACTGCATATGATATGTATATTTTATTGAATAAATGCATGGAAAACGAGATGTTTAGAAAGGTTTCGCAGACTGTTGATTATGAATTTTCAATTCGTCATGAAAATGGTGAATATACAAATAAATCATTAAGTACTACGAACAGATTTAAAAAGGGATTATGCGAGGTTCCGGAAGGACTGACTATTCTCGGAGGAAAGACAGGTAATACTTTGGCTGCAGGGCCGTGTCTTATTCAATATTTTTCTGATTCTGACGGAAATGAGTATATTGCAGCAATTTTCGGCGCCGAGAATATACCGGTTTTGTATGAGAAAATGACCTATTTGATGAATAAGGTTAATAAATCGGCTTCGACTGATGCAACGGATAATGATAATAAAGATAACAAGGCTGATGAATAATATCTGAGAGGTATTTGTTAATTGTTTTTTACAAAAAAAATAATTTATTAGTTGTTTTTTTGGTGATTATATACTATAATGGATATATGAATTAACCCACACAAGGAGGATTTTTATCATGGTACAGATTATCGTTGGTGAAAAGGGAAAAGGAAAAACTAAAATATTATTAGACAAGGCTAATACTGATATTAATTCAGTAAAGGGTACTGTTGTTTATCTTGATAAGAACAATCAGCACATGTATGAGCTTGACAGACGTGTCAGATTAATAAATGTAAGAGATTATTGTATTGAGTGCGCATCAGAATTCGTTGGTTTTATTTGTGGTATTATTTCACAGGATCACGACATTGAAAAGATTTATCTTGACAGCTTTTTAAAGGTTGCCTGCCTTAATGCAGCAGATGTTGACAGAATAATTGAAAAGCTTTCTGTAGTGGCAGACAAATTTAACGTTGATATTATTATAAGTCTCTCACAGAAGTCAGAGGATGTATCTGCAATTGTTAAAGAGAAGGTAATTGTTGCTCTTTAATTCTTATTATGTAATTAAAAGAACTGCCAAACGGCAGTTCTTTTTTTTATCAAACAATTATCATTAATCCATCATTTCCTGACGGATTCGTCCAAAGAATGAAATGGCATATAAACCGCTAATACCAACCAGTGCATAAATTACTCTTGATAAAATTGTCATATTACCGAAAATCATTCTGACAAGATCAATTCCGAAGAATCCGATAAATCCCCAGTTAATGGCACCGATTAAAATAAGTGCAAGAATAATATAATCTACAACTTTCATGTAAGCCTCCGTAATTTTATTTATCAGGCATTCCTGATTTTATATTTATTATTATCAAATAACAAAAAAATATTCATGATTATCTTTATTTTTTTATGATAATAAAGTATAATATATGATAGTTATTTATACGGAAAGGAGAAATCATGAGCAGACCGGTTAATAATGATAATAAGGTTGTCAGATTATCAAAAAAGAATAATGCTCCCAAAATAACTTCAAATGTTAAAAACATTAATATCGGAGTTGTAATTGTAGCATTGGTATTTATTTATCTGCTCATTTATATAATCTCGGGACTTAAAAAGGAACATTTATCAATATATGAAGTGCAGGCAATAAGCATGTCGAAAAACTGCTCTGCAGAAGGCGTTATTATACGTAATGAAAACAATTATTATACTAATACTGCCGGATACACCAATTATTATGTCAGAAACGGTTCAAAAGTTGCCGTAGGAGATACGATATACTCAATTGATGAAAGCAAAAAGGTATATGACTATCTTAATGAAAACGGTATTACGTACAAAATTAATGATGATGATATAGAAGATTTAAAAAAATATATTTTTGAATTTAATGAAAAATATAATTCCAATAATTTTGAACTTGTATATGATTTGAAAAATGAATTATATTCCGAAATTACAAATATTGCTGATTCGTATTTGCTGAACAATCTGAATTTGATTGTTGACAGCAGCAATAATCTGAATTTCAATATTTTTAAGGCAGAACAGTCAGGTACCGTTTCGTTTTTTAATGATTCTCTCAACGGTCTGACAATCGAAAATGTTTCGCCTAAGACATTTGATAAGACTGATTACAAATCAAATACATTATACGAGGCTGAAATAAAAGAAAATAATTCACTTGTTTATAAAATCATCGATGATGAAGCCTGGACGATTGTTATAAAGCTTACAAAAGAACAATATGATGAGCTTTCGGGAAATAATACATTAAAGTTTAAAATTAAAAATGACGGATTGCAGCTTTCAAAGCCATGTACATTCTTTATGAAAGACGGCGGATATTTTGCAAGAGTGGATCTTACGGAATATATGATAAGATATATTAAATTCCGATTTATTGATATTGAACTTGACCTTTCATCGGAGGAAGGACTTAAAATACCATATTCCTCTATTACAACCAAAGATTTTTATATGATTCCTTCAGCATATTATATATATAACGAAGAGGCAGATGCTGATGGCTTTACCCTGATGGAATATAATATTGAAACCAAGGAAACCCATTATAAATTTATTCCTTGTGATATATATTATGAGGATGAGGAAAAAGGTGTTGTATATGTAGATCAGAAGACTTTTGATTATGGTCAGTATATATACAGTATGTCTGAGGAAACACTGTATCAGGTTAGTGTGGTCGGAAGCCTTGAGGGCGTTTATAATGTCAATAAAGGATATGCTGTGTTCAGACGTATTGATATAATCAGTAAAAATGAAGATTATTGTATTGTGAAGGGTGGTTCGAAAAGAGGCTTAAATGCACATGACCATATTGTACTTCATTCAGAGCTGATTAATGAAAATGTTCAGATATATTAATACTTTATGAAAGGAATAATTCTTGTATTAAGAGATAAAAAATGATAGCTGAAAATATTAAAATTGTTAAAAAGAATATTAATGAGGCCTTATCAAAATCAAAATTCGATAATGATGTTACGCTTATATGTGTAAGCAAGACAAAGCCTGTTGAAATGATTATTGATGCATATGAGGCGGGAGAGAGGAATTTTGGAGAAAATAAGGTTCAGGAGATAGTTGCAAAGGCACCGCTTCTGCCTGAAGATACCGTTTGGCATATGATAGGTCATTTGCAGACAAATAAGGTCAAAAAAGCTGTTCAGTATGCCGAATATATTCATTCCGTAGACAGTCTGTCTCTTGCTCAGGCAATTGATAAAGAAGCAGGTAAAACAGGTAAGATTCAGAAGATATTGTGTGAAGTAAATATTGCATCTGAGGACAGTAAATTCGGGCTGAATGAGGATTCGTTAATTGATTTATTAATTGAAATATCAAAATTACAAAATATTAAAATATGTGGACTTATGTGTGTTGCTCCATATACTGAGATTTCTGAAGAGAACAGAAAGTATTTTGTTAAACTTCGTGAAATGATGAATAAGATTAATCAGATGAATATTGAGAATGTCAATATGAATATGTTATCAATGGGTATGACAAATGATTATATGATTGCAATTGAAGAAGGTGCTACCTTTGTACGTGTCGGAACCGGTATTTTCGGAGAAAGAAATTACAATATTTAAAATTTTCTATATAATAATTATTAATTATATGTTATAATAAAATATAGGATGTAAAACAATAATCCATTAAGGAGAGAAAAATGGCAGGTATATTTAGGAAGATTGTTGATAATATTTTTGTAAAAGAAGAAGATTTTGATGATGATTACGAAGAAGAGTATTTAAAAGAAATCGAAAAGCAACAGAAAAAATCTTATAGAAATGACAGGGCGGACGAAAAAGGTCATATTAGACTTGCCAAAGGCGGCAGAGAAGACAGAGAGGCGACGAAGCCTCAAAAATCATATTCTTCAAAGTCAGATAATAATTCAGACAGAAGCCCGTATACTCCCGGAAGAATAAAAGATGCCAGAGAATATGACAAGGGAGGATATGTTCCTCAAAATTCCGGAAGAAAGTCATATAGTGAAAAAACAAGAATTATCAACGAAGGCTCTGAAATATCAATATATAATGTTGAAAACTTTTCCGATGCGAGAGAGGTTTGTGATAAGCTTGTTGAAGGTAGTCCGATAATTGTCAATTTTACAAATCCCGCTTCTGAAGATTCTCAACGTGTTATGGACTTTATTGCAGGATGTATTTATGTTATTGACGGCAACCTGCATGTAATATCAAATACTATTTTTTTGTTTTCTCCGAATGGCATAGATGTATCCGGCGATTACTTAAATATGGTACAGGGAAATGCTTTCGGAGTACCGACTTTCAATAAAATGATATAAGGAGAAATATAATGATTACACCTATTGAAATCCAAAAAACAGAATTTAAGATGGGAACTCACGGCTATAATAAAGCTCAGGTTGATGAATTTAAGGCGATTGTTGCTAAGGACTACGAGCTCCTTTACAGACAGAATCTTGACCTTAATGATAAAATTAACAGTTTAAATGATAAGCTTCAATATTATTCTTCAATGGAAAAGTCGTTACATAAAGCACTTGTTCTGGCTGAAAAATCTGCAGAGGAAACAAAAAAGTCTGCTGAGGCAAATGCTGAATCAATCGAGAAAGAAGCCAGGGCAAATGCGCAGGTTATCATTTCAGATGCAAAGATGCAGCTGAATTATATTTATGATGCCACATTAGATTTATTAAAGCAGTATGAAGTATACAGAAATCAAATTATATCTGCTTCAAAAGCACAGGTTCAGTTATTAAATAGTGAAGTTTTTAAGATTGACTCATCAAAGCTTGATGCATATGAAGATTATCTTGAAAACAGAAGTATTGTTAAGGACTCTGAACAAGAACCGGATAATTTTGAAGAAACTAATGAAGAGCAGTAATACTTTTAAAGCTACATATTATTATGTAGCTTTTTTAATAGGGAGACATATATGAAGAAAAAAATATTTGTATTATTTTTGATATTAATACCCGGTATTATACTTGACCAGATTACTAAATGGCTTACGAGAGAATATCTTGCAGGAAAGACTATTGTAATTATTAAAGGTGTTCTTGAGCTTACATTATTAAAGAATACAGGTGCAGCATGGGGTTCATTTTCAAGTAATACTACTGCACTTATAATATTAACCTTAGTTATGACCGTGGCGATTTTATTATATTATTTTAAATTACCGTCCAAAGACAATAAAAGATTAATCTGGCTTGAACTATGTCTGGGCTTCATTATTGCCGGAGCAATCGGAAATATGATTGACAGAATTTATTTTAAATATGTTACTGATATGATTTATTTTAAACTTATAAACTTTCCTGTATTTAATATTGCGGACATATATGTTACATGTGCCTGCTTTGTCATGGTTATTCTTATATTATTTTATTATAAAGAAGAGGAATTGCAGTGGAAGAAGAATACATAATAGAAGTCGATTGCAGTAATTGTAAAGAAAGAATTGACAAATTAATTGCCGGAGAGCTTGAGGATGTATCAAGATCAAGAATTCAAAAGCTGTTATGCGAGGGTTATGTATATGTAAATAATATTCAATGTACTAATTCTCATGAAAAGGTAAAATGCGGGGATATAATAAGAGTGTGCGTTCCTGTTGCAAAGGATGTTGATATTTTACCTGAAAATATTGATCTTGATATTGTTTACGAGGATGATGATATTATTATTATAAATAAACCGCAGGGTATGGTTGTTCATCCTTCGGCCGGTCATTACAGCGGCACCCTGGTCAATGCTTTGATGTATCATTTTGGCGATAATTTATCGGGCATAAACGGTGAATTAAGACCGGGTATTGTTCACCGAATTGATATGGACACCTCCGGGATACTTGTAATTTGCAAAAATGATAAAGCCCATAATTATTTGTCCGGTCTGTTTGGAGTTCATGATATTAACAGAATTTATTACTGCCTGTGCAATGGTATTCTTAAGGAAGAATGTGTCGTAGATGCACCAATAGGTCGTCATAAAACTGACAGAAAGAAAATGTCTGTTAACCGGGAAAACGGTAAAAGAGCAGTAACTCATTTCAAACCTTTAATTATTTATGACAATAAATATACTCTTGTTGAATGCAGACTTGAAACGGGTAGGACTCATCAGATAAGAGTTCATATGGCTTCCATTAATCACCCTCTGGTCGGAGATAAGATTTACGGAAATGTCAAATCCGGGATTAAAGCTGACGGTCAGCTCCTTCATGCTGCTGTTCTTGGTTTTGTTCATCCTGCAACTAATGAATATATAGAATTCCGAAGTGCTTTGCCTGAATATTTTTACAATATATGCAGTAAACTTGGCAATAATGATAAATTGAATGAACTAATGGAGTATTTAAATCATCGTGTTTGCAAATAAAATGTATAAAAACGAATTTGCTTCTGAAATATATGAGGCGCTTAAAACGGACAATCGTGTTTTGATATATGGTATTGCCGGAGTAGGGAAAACTGCTTTTTCTTTACAGCTTTCCGTGGATAAGTATGTGGCTAATACATATATTGACTGCGAAAATGATTATGATTATCTGGCCGGCCTTGCAAAAAATTCTGAAAATGAAGAAATGCTTGCAAAATATATTTATGATACTTTTGGTGTTTCATATAAATTCCAGAATAATTTGATATTTATATTTGACAATATTGACTCAACCGATTTTTATTATAATGAGTTATTTAATGAATTGGCAAAGACAAAATATAAACAGATTTTGATTGCTACGGCAGTAACACCTTCTGTTGAAATGATTAAAAAAGAAATCAAATCATTTATGTTTACACCGATAAGCTTTGAGGATTTTTTATATTTTGAAGAAAATGATTTGTCCTTTGAATTATTAGCTCATTTTAGAAAGGGAATTGATACGATACCTTTATATCTGCATGACGGTATTTACAGGAGCTTTGTCGATTTTTATTATACCGGCGGCATGCCGGTTCCGAGAAATACTTATTTCAGATGCGAATACGGCGATGTATTGGTTTCATCTGCAATTAAAACAAGTTATCATCATGTTATTTCCACATTGTATAAAAGGAGTAATATTTCAGAGAAGCTTAGATATCAGTGCGAACAGATTTTATCATCCGTAATTGCACAGATGGCAGAGCCTGATTATTCGAGATACATAATTGCAGGCATCAGAGAGGGTGCCTCCTTTAAAGAATATCAGGCAGCATTTGAATTTCTTGAAAAAAACGGAATCATATACAGAGTATATAATTTAGATAATCCAAATAGTTTTTGCTGCTTTTTATATGATTTTTCTACTATGAGAGAATTAATTCATGAATATAATTTTAAACGTGGTTTTTCAATGAATAAAGATGATATGGAGCGAATAGTTATCAGAAATTATCTCGTTCAATATTTTATAAAAAACGGCTATGATATATATTTCTGGCGTTCCAGGTATAAAGCATATGTAGATATTGTCATTAAACTGAAAAATAAAATGATAGCAATAAATGTATCCGGAGAAGAATCAATAAAAGATAAATCATTAGCCGAATTTGCTAAAAAATATAATAATTCTGAACTTATTGAAGTTTATGGGGAAAATTTGAAAAAAGAAAATAATAAGTGGAAAATTCCTTATTACGCAATATCTAGTATTGTTAAAATGGATTTATAACAAAATAAGTGTTAAGTGTTTGTCTACAATGGTAGAGTTACCAACTTAAATCATTCTACAGCAAAATAATTGCTTGACAATTTGATTCTATTGTTGTAGAATTAAGACACTTGCTCAAAATTTTGTATTATTAACTTATGATAAAATGTTGGAGGTAGATATGCCTGATATCAGACTGCATGAAGGTGAACTTAATGTTATGGAGCTGTTATGGTCAAATGAAAATCTTCCTGCAAAGGATATAGCCAAGATTATTAAGGATTATATCGGCTGGGAGAAGAATACTACATATACAGTTATCAAACGACTGATAGATAAGGGTGCGATTAAGCGTGAAGATCCCGGATTTATCTGTAAAACCATAATAACAAAAGAAGAAGTTCAGATGATTGAAACAAATGCACTTATTGACAAGGTTTATGGCGGCAGTCTTGATTCATTCATAACCGATTACCTTATGAAGATAGATTTTACGGCAGAACAGACCAGATTATTACGTAAGCTTCTTGACAATGTTTATAAGAAACTTTTGTAATTGTTTATATACTTTTGCCATTGTATGTCTTGACTTTTTTTGATTGATGATATAGTATATAAATGTTGAGTTTTTGAAATTTGATAACTAAATATGGAGGTGTCACTATGGACGAATGGATTAAGATTTTAATCGCAGTAGTTGTCACCGCGTTAATTGTTGCACTTATTGTTTGGAAATCCGCTATTGCATATAGGATTAAAGTATATGAAGCTAAAGTGGGTTCTGCTGAAAAAATTGCAGAAGAAATTAAGTCAGAAGCAGAAAAAGCTGCTGAAACAATGAAACGTGAGGCTTTGCTTGAAGCAAAAGAAGAAGCATTAAAGGCAAAGCATGATTTTGACAGAGAAAAGAAGGAACAGAGAGCTGAGCTTGCCCGTTCCGAAAAGCGATTAGTATCCAAAGAAGAAAATCTTGACCGCAAGATGGAAAGTCTCGAAAAGAAAGAAGAGCGAATGAACAAAAAGGAACAGGAGCTTGATGAATTAAATGTTAAAGCTCAGGAAGCTTATAACAATCAGCTTAAGGAGCTTGAGAGAATTTCCGGATTAACCTCCGATAAAGCTAAAGAAATTCTTTTAGAAACTGTTAAAACCGATGTTAAACACGAGATGGCTGTTCTTGTTAAGGATCTCGAGCTTCAGGCTAAGGATGAGGCTGACAAGAAAGCTAAAGAAATCGTAATCGGAGCTATTCAGAGATGTGCTGCCGATTATGTGGCTGAATCAACAATATCAGTTGTTCAGCTTCCTAATGATGAAATGAAGGGACGTATTATTGGTCGTGAAGGACGTAATATACGTACCATCGAAACACTTACAGGTGTTGATCTTATTATTGATGATACTCCTGAAGCAGTTATTTTATCATGTTATGAACCAATCAGAAGAGAAGTTGCAAGAATAGCGCTTGAAAGACTTATTGTAGATGGTCGTATTCATCCTACAAGAATTGAAGAAATGGTTGAAAAGGCTCAG
This sequence comes from Clostridiales bacterium, assembly GCA_029010495.1. Classification (GTDB taxonomy): domain Bacteria; phylum Bacillota; class Clostridia; order Lachnospirales; family Lachnospiraceae; genus UBA3775. Next base: position 137,045 of record JAQXKO010000025.1, read on the forward strand.
AAAGAAGTCGACGGAATCATTAAAGAAGAGGGTGAAGCAGCTGTTTTAAAAACCGGTGTACATGGTCTTCATCCTGAGCTTGTAAAGCTTCTTGGTCGTATGAAGTATAGAACAAGCTACGGTCAGAATGCATTAAAGCATTCTATTGAGGTATCTATTCTTTCAGGTCTTCTTGCTGCAGAAATGGGACAGGATGTACGTATTGCAAAGCGTGCAGGTCTTCTTCATGATATCGGCAAATCAATTGATCATGAAATTGAAGGAACTCATGTCCAGATTGGTGTTGAATTATGTAAGAAATATAAAGAATCTAATATCGTTATCAACGCTGTCGAGGCACATCATGGCGATGTAGAGTTCGGTTCGCTTATTGCATGTATCGTACAGGCTGCAGATACAATCTCTGCTGCACGTCCGGGTGCAAGAAGAGAAACGCTTGAAACTTATACAAACAGATTAAAACAGTTAGAAGAAATTTCAAATAGCTTTAAGGGAGTAGATAAGTCATATGCTATTCAGGCAGGACGTGAAGTAAGAGTAATGGTTATTCCTGAACAGATTAGCGATGACGAAATGGTTCTTCTTGGAAGAGAGCTTGCTCAAAAGATTGAATCCGGCTTAGAATATCCGGGTCAGATTAAGGTAAGTCTTATTAGAGAGTCTAGAGTTACGGATTATGCTAAATAAAATAAAGGGTTGTTCGTCTGAACAGCCCTTTTTATTTATTTCTTACATTAAATAAGATTGTATACACGTATTTTTTGTGACTATTTTTTGCATTCAATTTATTGCAATTTCCCTGTTATTGGGTTATATTATATATTGATAAAAATAGAACATCATAAGTATTGGTTTATAAAGATTTTAAAATCTTAAATTGCCGATGCTTTTAACAATAGGAGGAAATTATGTCTTTAACACTATCAGAAAAAGCAAAAAGAGTTAAGCCATCATCTACGCTTGCTATTACCGCAAAGGCCAATGAATTAAAGGCTAAAGGGCTTGATGTAGTAGGTTTTGGTGCAGGAGAGCCTGATTTCATGACACCTGAAAACATTAAAAATGCAGGTCATTCGGCAATTGATAATAATCAGACGAAATATACTGCAGCTGCAGGTATGCCGGCACTCAGACAGGCTGTTTGCGATAAATTTAAAAGGTTTAATAACTTAATCTATGAACCTGCACAGGTTGTAATTTCAAACGGCGGAAAGCATACTCTTATGAATGCCTTTCAGGCAATATTAAATCCTGGTGATGAGGTTATCATCCCTGCTCCGTATTGGTTAAGTTATCCTGAAATGGTTAAGCTTGCTGACGGTGTGCCTGTATTTGTTAAGTGTGGTGTTGAGCAGGACTATAAGATTACTGCAAAACAGCTTGCTGATGCATGTACTGATAAAACTAAAGCATTTGTTTTAACTTCTCCAAGTAATCCTACCGGTATGCTTTATTCTAAAGCAGAACTTGAAGAGCTTGCAAAGGTTATTGTTGAAAAGGATATTTTTGTTATTTCTGACGAAATATATGAGAATCTTGTTTATGATAACAATGAATGTGTAAGCATTGCATCACTTGGTGAAGATATCTACAAACATACAATCACATGCTGCGGTGTTGCCAAGGGTTATGCCATGACAGGCTGGAGAATCGGTTATTGCGGTGCTCCGCTTGATGTCGCAAAGCTTATGTCTTCAATTCAGTCACATCAGACCTCAAATCCAAATACTATTGCTCAGGTTGCGGCTGTTGAGGCTCTTAACGGTCCACAGGATTCTATTGAAGCAATGAGACTTGAATTTGACAAGAGAAGAATTGTTATGTATGAGCGTTTATCGTCAATGCCTTACATTAAAACCGTTAAGCCACAGGGAGCATTTTATTCTTTTGTAGATATTAGCGGTGTACTTGGTAAAACTCATAAGGATGTATTAATCAATAATGTATCTGAACTTGCCAAAATATTAATTGAAGAATATCTTGTTGCAGTAATTCCTTGTACTGATTTCGGATTTGAAGACCATATCCGCTTATCATATGCAATAAGTCTTGAACAGATTAATAAGGGACTTGACAGAATTGAAAAATTCCTTAATACAGTTTGCTGACAGGAGTATTTATGAGCGAAGAATATAAAAGACTAAACAGAGAACTTGTTTATGACGGAACAATCGTAAACGTATATAAGGACACCATGCAGGTGGCTAACGGACAGATTCAGCATTGGGATTTTATCGAGCATCCCGGCGCTTCGGCTGTAGTACCTGTTGATAATGACGGCAATGTTCTTATGGTAAGACAGTATCGAAATGCACTTGGCAGATATACTATTGAGCTTCCGGCTGGCGGAAAAAACAAAGGTGAGGATTTTGAAGTCTGCGCACTTCGTGAGCTCGAGGAAGAAACAGGATATAAGGCCGGTTCATCTGAGTTACTGGTTGATATTTTTACAACTGTTGCATTAATGGATGAGAGAATAAAAATATATCTTGCAAAGGATCTGGTTAAAACAAGCCAGCATCTTGATGACGGTGAGTTTTTAAATGTTGAAAAATACAATATTGATGAGCTTTGCAATATGATATATGAGGGCAAAATTCAGGATTCCAAAACCATATGCGGTCTGTTGGCTTACAAAAATAAATATTGTAAATAATAAATATTTTCCCGGCTGAATAATTCAGCCGGGTTTTATTTTTTGATAAATTGTTTTATTATTACCATAAAATATGATATAATAAAATCAATTAATATTTATATTTATTTATCGCATATATTTTGGGTATTTATATGGGGGGATTATTATGTATAATATAATTACAAAGAAAAAACATGGCTTAAAGCTTACTAAAGAAGAAATTGATTATGTCGTAAAAGGGTTTACAAATGGTGTAATACCGGATTACCAGATGAGTGCACTTCTAATGGCAATATGTATAAATAAAATGGATGAAGAGGAAACATATAATCTTACGATGGCTATGGCAGAAAGCGGAGATATGTTATCTCTTGACAGTATAAACAGAATTACGGCAGATAAACATTCTACCGGGGGAGTTGGTGATAAGACTTCTCTTATAGTTGCACCTGTTGCGTCGCTTTACGGTGTTGCAATGGCCAAGATGAGCGGAAGGGGACTCGGACATACAGGAGGAACAATAGACAAGCTCGAATCAATTGAAGGCTTTGATACTGCATTGTCTGAAGATGAATTTATTGAGGTCGTAAATGATACCGGAGTCGCTATTATTGCACAGACTGCCAATCTGGCTCCGGCTGACAAGCTGATGTATGCATTGCGTGATGTGACGGCAACCGTTGATAACATTTCGTTGATTTCTTCAAGTATTATGAGCAAAAAGCTTGCGGCGGGAGCAAAGGTTATTGTTCTTGACGTAAAAACCGGAAGCGGCGCTTTTATGAAAAGTATCGAAGATTCCAAAGAGCTTGCAAGAACAATGATTGATATCGGTCTTAAAGCGGACAGAAAAATGTATGCACTTATCAGTGATATGGACAGACCTCTTGGAAAATATATCGGTAACAAGCTTGAAGTTTACGAGGCTGTCAAACTGCTTCAGGGTGAGTATTCTGATGATTTATATGAAGCGTGCGAATATCTTACTGCATTAATTCTCGTTGGCGCAGCCAAAGCTGATAATCTTTATGAAGGTCGTGAAATGTTTAAAGATGCTGTTAAATCAGGAAGAGGTCTTGAACAATTTAAACGATTTATTAGCGCTCAGAAGGGAAATACTGAGTTTATCGATAATATAGATTCATTTGTTAACGTAAAATCAACAATTGAAATTAAGGCACGACAGGAAGGCTATATCACTCATATGAATACCGAAATGATAGGACTTGCCGCTACGTATCTCGGCGGAGGACGAGCCACGAAAAATGATATCATTGATCCTGATGTTGGTATTCAAATCTTAAAGAAGACCGGTGAATATGTTAATTCCGGTGATGTTCTGGCGGTTTTATATGTAAATGACGAAAAAAATCTTGATAAAGCAGTAAAGACAATCATTGCTTCATATCAGATAGGAAAAGAAAAGCCATCTATTAACGACAGACATGCATACGGATATTTTGACGGATTAGATTATAAAAGTATAGAATAATTTTTTATATACGGCATAATTATTATTAGTACATGTTTTGGTGATATATGCTTAACAGATTTGTTGCATTTATTATGGCAGTGTTGATGATTATTACTCAGTCCGGTGCCGCAAAGGAAGTTCGGACCGGAAGCGTAAATGTTATCGGAAATGATTTTCAAACCGATATAAAATCAAAAAGCTATGCTCTTTACGAAATAAATACAGACAGCTTTATACTTTGTTATGAAGGCGAAAAAAGACTTCCTCCGGCCAGTGTAACCAAGGTCATGACCTTACTGCTGATTTATGAAGCATTGGATAATAAAGAAATATCATATAAAGATATGGTGACCGTCAGCGAACATGCTGCTTCAATGGGAGGCTCGCAGGTATATCTGGAGCCTGATGAGATTATGTCTGTAGAGGATCTGATAAAATGTATTATTATCTCCAGCGCTAATGACGCATGCGTTGCCATGGCGGAAAAAATAGCCGGCAGTGAGGAAGCTTTTGTTAACCGCATGAATGACAAGGCTGCCGAACTTAAAATGAATAATACAAATTTTGTAAACTGCTGCGGACTTGATGATGATAATCATTATTCGTGTGCAAATGATATTGCAATTATGTCTGCAATGCTGTTGCGTAATCATCCTGATGTTACGATTTTTACTACAAAATGGATGGATACCATTACTCACAATACAAGGCGCGGAAGCAAGGAGTTCGGTCTTACAAATACAAATAAGCTGATTAACAATTATGAAGGGCTGACAGGCTTAAAAACGGGTTCGACTTCACAGGCCGGATTTTGTCTCAGTGCAAGTGCCAAACGCGATAATACGTACCTTGTAGCGGTTGTAATGGGGGCTGAATCAGGTAAGGAAAGATTTATGCTTGCCAGACAGGTTCTTGATTACGGCTTTGCCAAAATTAAGGTAATAAATATTGACGAAGACAGGTTTTCGACAGACCTTCGTCTTAGGAATACAATTAACAGAAACGTTAAAGTCAGACCGGCCCGGGATTGCTGTATATTAGTTGACAAGTCAGTATTCGAAGATAATATTACAGTTGAATTTAAATTAAATAAAAATATCAAAAATTATAACAAACCGGTCGGAGATATGATTATATATAACGATAAGAACGAATCATATAAAGTACCTGTTTATATTTCGGACGAGGTAAAAAGCACTTCATTCAGATATTATCTTTCAAAAATATTTTTTAGCTAGACTATTATGCAAAAATTTGATAAAATTAGAGAGTATGCATTTGTTTAGAGGTATATATGAAATCACTTTTATTTATATTATGTATTTTACTGATACTGTGTCTTGCTTTTGTTATTTATGAAATTTTTCATGTGAAGCATTTATGTGTATCTTATTATGAGAGTCATACTGATAAAGCAAAAGCAAGATTTGTCATTATCAGTGATTTGCATAATTATTCTTACGGAAAAAACAATTCTGTTCTTATAGATATTATAAAAAAAGAAAAGGTTGATTTTGTTGTTATTCCGGGAGATCTGGTCGTGGGCAATAAGCCTTGTTATACAAATACCCAAAAGCTTATAGCTGGTTTGAAGACTACCGGTCTGCCGGTATATTTTACTCCGGGTAATCATGAGCTTAAGTTAAAAAGAGATTATGCGAAAGCCTATAATGACTTTATAAATATGCTTAAAATCAATAATGTTATTATTCTTGATAATAGCTGCTCCTTTTATAAAAATATTAAAATCACGGGATACACCAACAGTCTGAATCAATATTCAAAATTTAAAAAAATTTATGATTTGTCTGTTGAAGAGGTAATAAAGGATATACCGCCTCTTGATGGCGATTTTAATATTCTGATTGCTCATAACCCTGTATATTTTGAAAAATATGCTGAGTGCGGCGCCGAGCTTGTAGTGTCGGGACATCTTCACGGAGGCATTATCCGACTGCCATTTATCGGCGGATTATTATCTCCGCAGACTTTTTTCAGAGGAAGATATGTATCGGGTATGTATAAATATAAAAATTCAAGAATGATTGTATCACGCGGACTTGGTGTCCATACAATACCTGTCAGGGTCTTTAACAGACCGGAAATAATAATATATGATTTAATTTAATTTTCAAATTTATGAGGTAAAGGATGAATTCAATTTCAGTAAAGTTAGAGGTTTTTGAAGGTCCTCTGGATCTTCTGCTTCATCTGATTGAAAAAAACAAGGTCGATATATATGATATACCTATTGCAATAATTACCGACCAATATATTGATTATATATCCATGATGAAGGAAAATCATATGGATATTATGAGTGATTTTCTTGTGATGGCAGCGACTCTCATTAGAATAAAGTCTGAAATGCTTCTGCCTAAAATAAATGATGAGGATGAAGCGGAAGAAGAGGATCCGAGAATGGAACTTGCCAACAGACTTATGGAATATAAGATGTACAAATATGCTTCATACGAACTTAAGGATATGTCAATTACGGCAGGAAAGCGAATATATCGTAAAGAAATGCTTCCGAAGGAGGTTG
>JAQXKO010000026.1 GCA_029010495.1 Clostridiales bacterium
CTTAAACCTCTACTTTGTAAATAATACATATGATCTTGATTGATAGAGCCAACACTACATGAGTGAGAAGCTTCCACATCATTTTCGTCAATATGTAAATTTGGAAGGACAATGCCAAAGCAACTACTAGACAAGTTAATAATTCTTCCTTCTTGGTTTGTTTTGCTGCCACTTGCTTTATTTTTAATATATGCATCCGTATAGATACTTACATGGGCTTCATCATTATTAATAGCATAAATTTTTGCTTTTGAAGTACAAAGCGCTGCAAAATGATTCAAATTTGTTTGATATTTTTTAGCTGATTTTAAAACAGCATAGATACCATCGATGACATTTGTAGTGGCGTTTTCTTTCAATAGATTAATATTTTCAATACTATCAACGTTCGTATTAGACAAATCTATTTGCATCGATTGATATTCTCCAAAATTATCAACATCTCTATTTATTGATAATGAGTTGCTATTACTTACGATAAAAGAGCAACGATTTAAATAGGAATTTTCATCAATTGTGATTTTAATGTGGCACTTTATAACATCTTTTTGATAGTTTTTTATTATTGTCACCTTAGAATTAATAACGTTAATGGTAATATCAATATTTTCAAAAATATTAAAATAATAAGTTGTATCATTAACATTTTTAATGGTAAAAGTATTTGTATTTTTATCAAATTCTTCACACACCAAAGATGGTGATAGATCAATTATTCTACTTATCATTTTTTAAAGATTCCTTTACGCCACAAAGGCCAATAGACGATGGTCTTAAATCAACTTTCTTAGTGTCGATTCCATATTCTGCTTTAACCCAATCAAATCCTTCTTTATCGATTTTTAAAACGATATCTTCATTTCCAGATAAAATGATTTTACCATCGACAATGACATGAACATGTGTTGGCTTTATCATTTGATAAAATTTTGCATAATGAGAAACAACTAAAGCACTACCATTTCTATTTATTACTTCTTCAATTGAACTAGCTACCATTTTTAAAGCATCGACATCAAGTCCAGA
>JAQXKO010000027.1 GCA_029010495.1 Clostridiales bacterium
ATCGGAAATGCCGCAGTCTACGGTAAGCAGCATGGAAACGCCCTCTGCCGCCAGCTGCTCCACAAAGGCGGCATTCATGCCGTAGCCTTCCGTTCGGCGGTCGGGCAGGTGCCACAGGGCGCCATAGCCATGGTGCTGCAGCACTTCCAGCACCAGCGCCGTACTGGTCACGCCGTCGGCAACATAATCGCCCCAGATGGCAAGTTTCCTTCCGCCATGAAGCCCTTCGGCCAGAAGAGCGGCGGCCTCGGCCATGCCCGGCCAGCACGATGGCTTTTCCAGGTAGCGAAGCCCGGGAGAAAGATATTCCGCCAGCTGTTCGGCGCTTTCAATGCCGCGCATCCAGAGAAGTTCCGCAAGCCTTGGAGAAACGCAGGCGCGGCGCGCCATGTCGTAGAAGGATTCGGGAACACAGGAGCCGTCTTTGCGGGTACGAAATATCCAGTTCTTGTTCATGCTTCTCTTTTGCCATGCCCTGCCGGGCCCAAACGTTCTTAAAAAGCAGGCTTCCTTTATGCCATGCAGATGGTTCTGGCCAGAAACGGCCTTGCCGAAGGCTGAAGCGCCGAGGCTATGTAGAACGCGCGCAGCTGGTCGTAGGCCTTGTCTATGTTGTCGTTAACGATCATGGCATCGAACCAGTGGCTGTTCATGATCTCCGCCCTAGCATTGGAAAGGCGCACGGCAATGGCCTCATCGCTGTCTGTTCCCCTCCCGCGGAGCCGGCGTTCCAGCTCCGCCATGGAAGGGGGGAGAATGAAGGCGAACCTGGCTTCGGGCAGGGTAAGGGAAAGCTGGGCTGCGCCCTGCACGTCAATATCGAACAGCATGTCTTTCCCCTGCTTCAGCCTCTCGCGCACAGGCTCAAGCGGCGTTCCGTAAAAATTTCCATGCACTTCGGCCCACTCGGCAAAATAGCCGCGCTCACGCCGCTGCAGAAAGGTCTCCCTATCGAGAAAAACATAGTCCACGCCGTCCTTTTCCTCTCCGCGGGGCGCTCTCGTGGTGCAGGAAATGGAAAATTCCAGCGGAAACTCGGCCATGAGCCGGTTCACAAGCGTTGTCTTCCCCGCCCCGGAAGGCGCACAGAGAACAAGGGCTATCCCCTTGGCAGGGGCCATATCAATATTCATGCTTCACCTCACCTCCCACATATTCCGCTATTCCAGGTTCTGCACCTGTTCACGGCATTTTTCCAGTTCGTTCTTGCAGTCCACCACAATGCGGGAAACCTGCGCGTCCTGTATCTTGTTTCCGCAGGT
>JAQXKO010000028.1 GCA_029010495.1 Clostridiales bacterium
CTCGTGGACGAGGGTGTCATGGGATGCCGTGTGGATCGCGGATGCGAAGGCCTTGTGGGATTTAGATATATGATAGGGCTTCTTGGCCGAGCACGGGAGGAGCACGAGGACCCTCTTGTTCTCGGGTTTCCTGTATCTGGAGATCTTCTCCTTGTATGACTTGATGTCCGGCCTCCTGAGGGCCTGTGTCGTGTTGCAACTGAACCTGCAACCGACCGTCGAGCATGTCTCCTCCGAATAACGGTATCCGACATCATCGTAGATCCTCAGTGTCGCGACGGAAGAGGGGGTGGATGGGGCCCTCTGATCGACAAGCTCCCTGAGACGGTCGGAACCGATGAACATCCTGACCTTCTCGATCTCCTGGACCATGGCGGACACATTGTACTCCGACTCATCCTTCCCCGTCACGACCTCGGCCTCGGGGATCAGCCTTATGCCGCTGATACCTGCAGCGACCGGGAGGGAATCGTCGAATAGGTCGACACCCATGTACGAGAGCATGGCCACGGTGGAGGGCTCACCCAGACCGAGCATCATGACCAATCTGTTGAAGCCCGCGGCCTCCCTTATCCTCATGATGGAATCCACCGTGCGACGGGAATCCTTCCTGAGCTCGTATGCATTAGGGACCACGACGACCTCGACATCATCTCCGAAGACAATCTCCTCCGGGAACGGGAGCCTCACGACGGCCACTCCATCCTGGACAGTGATCTCGGACCGGACACCTGACGAGGACGTTGTCCTCAATCCCGACTCCAAAGTAATGGATGAGCCCATGAGGTGGAGTGTCCTCCCCGAATCATCATGTTCTATCCAGACACTGTCGCCCTTGTCCGAACCTATGACCGCAGGGGTCAATATCTTCTCGCCGTTCCTAGAGTATTCGCAGACCCTTCCCCTCTGGGATCTGGAGATGATGTCCAACATGTCATGCACCAACATGACCGTCCTTTTTAACCCTATGTCCCGTTCAACATGCGGTATGCCACCGTTGGGCCCCCAATGGACCGATTTCATGAGGATGATGATGCAGAACCTTCCGTTCACATCGTCCTGCATGTCCTGACACCATCCGACATCCGACCATGGCATCGATAGGATGTCATCGTCATCACCGGAGGAGATGTCCC